>JAPKYO010000011.1 GCA_026394265.1 Candidatus Bathyarchaeota archaeon | reverse complement strand
TCGCGATCTCCTTTATGACTCCGAGGAGCTTCCCCCGGCTCTCCTTCTCACCGATCTCAAAGACCCCATGCTGTGGGGCGTAGTACATCGCCTCCTCAAGCACAACTATACAGCCGAACTTCCTGTTCTCAAGGGCCTCCCCGAAGATTTTCCGGAGAACCTGTGCCACGACGAGGTGCTTCTGCTCCCACGTGTCCTTACCGTCGCTCAGGTCCATGATCACAATCTTCCTCTCCTTTAGGAGCTGGACGGGGTCGAGGACTGTGGCCTCGCCCTCGGGGATGAGTCGGCTCGTGTTTATCGCGTTCTCCACCTGCGCCCTGTAGAGTTCCCACTCGTCGGCCTTCTTGTTGAAGCCGAGGTTCTCGGGGCTGACTATGGCGACGGCGCGGCGGAGGTTCGCCTTCGTTACGGTGGCTGCCTGCGCGTAGAGGACCTTCAGGGCCTGTGTGAGTATCTTGGCGTTCCACCACGTCTTCTGCCAGCCGAACTCGGCGACGTAGTCGTCCCACGGGATGTCCCCGGGCTGGAAGAAGCTGCTCCAGGGCACCTTGAGGACGGCGCCCGCCCCGAGGCGGTCCGTGAGGCTACTGTACTCGCCGTCCTTGTCGACTATGAAGAAGCGGACGGGGGGATTCGCGTTGGCGGCGCGCGCCACCATGCTGATGGCGGTCGTCGTCTTCCCCGTCCCCACGGCGCCGCAGATGAGGCAGCTCTGCCTGATCAGCGGGTAGATGCCCAGCTCGACGTCGAGGTCCGTGGTGGGATCGGTTCCGAGTAGGAACTTCCACTCCCCGTTGGGCTTCGTGAACTTGGAGACTAGGTCGCGCTCCGCGGCGAAGACCTGCGTGTTTGGGGAGAGGGGGTGCCTGAGTGGCCTGAGGCTGTCTTCGCCGTCCATCCACCCCCACTGGTACGCCTCGGCGTGCAGGCTAGAGTCCTCGGCGTCGTCTATGACTCGCCCCTCGGTGAGGAGCGCCTCCTCGTACTCTCGGACCCGCTTGTGTGGGTACACTTTGACCACCTGATAGACGACGGGTGACCCATTCTTTGGGTGCTTGACGTAGACGAGGTCTCCCTTCGCCAGCTCGCGCCCCCGCAAGAGTAGTACGGTGATCTGGTCGACGCTGTATTCGCCGGTCAGGCTGTAGGTATGCCCTACCTTCAGGCCCCCATCCATTTGCCCTCACCCCAGTACGGCGCGAGCCCCCGGACCTCACCCGTGCGCCTGCTAACCCTGCTTAGTATCTCGCCGTAGATCTCCGCCATGAATCGGCGGCTTATCTTGACCTCCTCATCAGCCTTCACTATGGGGAGCGGTATACCGTTGTTGAGCGCCGTGCCGTAGCAGTAGTCGGCGACGTCGTCGAGCGCCCCGAGGCTGTGGGCGGGGAGGTCCACCCTGATCGGAGGGAGGCTCCACTCACGCGTCATCCTCCCGTAGAAGCTGTAGACGGGGACGTCGAGTGAACCCATGAAGTTGGCGGATCGACTCGCCTGCGCCAGCGCCGCCTTCGGGGAGAAGATGTCAGTCCGCTCCCCCGGCTTCAAAGCGTGCAGCAGCAGGAAGCTGTCGGGCAGCTGCGTCTCCCCTTGCAAGCCGAGGTGGTAGAGGAGGTACCTCGCGCTCGGCCTCTTCACCACACCCGCGAGGATGACACCCGCCTCCCTGCTGAGGCGGAGTAGCCCGTTGACCGCGTCGAGGAGCCTCTTCTGATCCTTCTGGCACCCCGCCATCCTCCACCAATCGCTGAAGGCGAGAGGACCATCCACAAGCATGAGCTCCGTCTCCGGGTGGGCGCCGAGGTAGACGGCGGCGGTCTCGTAGAGCTTCGCCTCCCTCCTCGCGTTCACCATCCCCTCGAACCTGTTCCCCGCGACCCCGTACGGGAGCGACATCGACTCCGGACGCATCCAAAATTTAGCGCCCCCGGGGAGGCCGTAGGCGAGTGCGCTGACGACCCCGTATCTCTTCGACGCGAGGGGTAGTATCTGGCTTCCCGCGTCGACGCCGGCGACTCTCTTGAAGGCCTCGTGCTTCGTCATGGGGAAGAGGCTCATCTCCTCCCTGATCCGTGCCGCCAGGGCCATCACGGCGGGCTGCTCCGACGCGACATCACTCGAAATCTCGTTCAGTAGGAGGTCCCTGATTGAGAGGCTGAGACTCTCCCCCGGCCTCCGCACCCCCTCGACGATACCCGCGCGCTCCTCAAGACTCAGCACTCGACACATAGCCCCCAGAACAGTCCCTGCACAACACATTTTTTCCTAGACATATAAAGTGATCGAAGACATGGAGCGTAATTTGGTCTAAACGCCATTCTATATATAAATAGAGAAAGTATAACGCTCGAATAATCTACTTCACGAGCGATCTGACTCCGGTGGGTCAAAAACAAAGTTAATAAGAAGTACGGTCCAATTCTAATCAAATGTCCGAGGAATTGAGCCTAAAGGACAAGGTTTTCCGCAGCTTCCTCCAAGACCCGACCCTCGGCCCCGAGGAGATGGCGGCCAAGCTCGGCGCGAAGTACAACTCGGTGAAGGACGCCTTCGCCAAGCTAGCCAAGGACGGGCTCCTGCAGAGGAGCGGCCGCGGCAACTACGAGCCGAACTACGCGGGGATAGTCATCCACCTGACGGACAGGATCGAGGCACTGGAAAAGAAGGCGAAGTAGTTGACGGAACTCATCGAGAAGGCGACCCAGGAGCTTAAGCCAGATACGGCGCAGTTCAAGGTCCTCACATACCTTGCGTTCAAGGGCGCGAGCCTCCCGAATGCCATCAGTGAGGAGACGGGCATCGCCCCCGGCACCGTCCGCCCCGCGCTCCGCAGCCTCCTCGACAAGGGCTACGCGAAGCAGCAGGAGGACGGCACATACAGGTCGGCTATTCCCTTCACCGACTTCGTCTCATTCATATTTGCTAAGAAGTGACGCGGATGCCTGGTGCGGAAGAGCTTGAGGGACTGAGACGGGCGGAGAGCCAGCAGCAGGTGCTTCTCTGCCTCGTCGAGAGCGGCGAGGCCATGTCCAGCCAGGAGATCGCGGGGAAGCTCAAGCTCACCGTCAACGCCGTCAACATCGCCCTCTTCAACCTCAAGAACAAGGGACTAGTCGACCCCATCAGCCGCGGCGTCTACAGGTACAAGCTCGGCCCTATCCTAGTCACGCTGCTCAAGGAGTACTTCAGTAAATGAGCGCCGACAAGCTTGACCAGATAGAACCCGAGACCTCCGCCTACAAGATCCTCTGCCACCTCGCATTCAGGGGTAGCGTGCTAAAGCCGCAGGAGATCGCTGAGGCGCTGGGCGAGAATGGCTCAACGGTCAGGGCGCGCCTAGCGGAGCTTAAGAAGCAGGGGCTTGTCGAGGCTAGGCCTGAGGGCTACGTCGCAGTCGTGACACCCTACGATTTGGTAATGAAGCTCTATCGGGATATGGGCAGAAAATAGCCCCACTTTCGGCCACCTCTCCCCCCGCGGCGGGTAAGTATCGTTTAAAAGGACATGGGAGAAAGTGCCCCCGTTAGTAATGTCCGAGAAACAGCTCGCAGACCTCAGAGACAGAACAGACACGCTACTCAAGCTCCGCAAGGCCCCGAGCCAGTTCCAGATACTCTTCCACCTCCTAGGCACAGCCAGGACGATGTCGGTCAAGGAACTCTCCACCGAGCTAAGCCTAACCCCGAAGGCGACGGAGAGGGCGGTCGCGAAGTTGCTGGAGAAGAACCTGATACAACGCAGCCCCTTCAAGGACGGCAGTTACGCCTGCGACGCAAAACAGATAGTGCTCAGCCTACTCGTCACCGTCTCAGACATGTATGAGGACTACGAGAGAGCGCACCCTAGGCCAGCGCAGTCTGCTTCTCCCGAATCGGTGGCAGAACCTCCTTCTCTACCCAGTTGACGCCCTTGGCCGTCAACTTGTAGATGCTACCCCTCCCATCGGGGCGGAATAGCGTACCCTTCTTCACCATCTCGTGAAGCCTCGCGGGCACCACCACCTTGCGCCCGCTCTCGTTCAGGCAGTTCTTCAGCTCCTTCCCGGTCGCCTGATACCCCTTCATGGCGTAGAGGAGCAACCCGATGGCCTCGTAGTGACTTATCTGCTCCTTGCAGACGAGGATCGGCCCATCGTGCCTCATCTCGACGATGTCCTTGAGGTGGTCGAGAGCCTGCTTGGAGACGACGCCGGACACCTTCTCGTTTAGCTGCGCCACGTAATCTTGTGTCAGCCACTCTAGTCCGCTTAACAGCTCCTCCGGGTTCTCCCCTGAGACCTGTATGTCACCGAACTGGGTCTTAACGGTCAACGTTATCCTCGGCATATTACTCGGACTCCGGTTGGTTCAACGTGTATAGGTATCCCCTCTTCTTGTCCTTGTAGCGGCGCACCGTCCCCTTCTTGACGAGCCAGACGAGGACGCCAGAGAGTGTGGTCTTCGGGAAGAATACCGCGTTTGCCTCCATCGCCTCCCTTAGCTCGGCTATGGTGCGTGGCGTCTTCCCCCAGTTGTTCGTGAGGAGTGAGGTCACGGCCTCGCTGCACTGCGTGGTCCGGGGTATCTGGGGGAGTGCCTCGGACTCGGGGCGCTCTTGTTGCTTCTTCTGGCGCTGCCTATGTGCCATGGCTTCGCCCTGGAAGGAGGCCGAGACCTTCTCGACTATGCTTGGAAGCTCGTCGAGTGCCGAGAGGACCTCCGCCTTTTCGCCGCCTAACTCTACCTCCATTTCCCCTATCCGGACCTTTAGATGGAAGGGGGGGCGACTCATGTTCTCACAACTCATATTAGAGGAGTATTATGGAGCTTATAATTCTTATTGAACAAGTGTTGGGCTGATTTGTTTTTATTAATGATGCGTGGTGAGATTAAAAATCGTTGTTTTTTGGCTCGTTTAAGCGTCGTATGTTTCATAAATAGGGGTAATATCTCAAAATATTGAGATTATATGTATTGTGTCATCATAATACTATTTCTAATGTGCCAATATTAGGTAGGGGGGATGTGGCTACTTTGCTGTGGCTTCCTTCAGCTTAACTGAGATCATTGCCTGGACATCTGCTGCCTTCGCCCTGCCCCTGACCTCACCCATCACCATCCCCATGATGGGGCCCGCCGCCTTCTCACCCATCTTCGCTACAAGCTCCGTGTTCGCCTTGATCTTCGCCTCGACGATTGAGGCGAGCTGAGCCTCGGAGAGTAGGCCGAGACCTAGTGCCGTGATGGCTGCCTTCGCCGGCTTCGCGGGGTTCCCGGCGAGCCACGTCAGTACGGCGGGGACGGACTCCTTCACGACCTCACCCGAGGCGACGAGGCTGAACGTGCCACGGATGGCCTCGTCTGTGAGCGCCTCAACGGGGACGCCGTCCCTCTGCAGCTTCTTCAGCTCCTCCGTCAAGGTGACGGCGGCGAGGGTTGTCAGCGCCTTGTGGTCGCGTGTCAGTTCCTCGAAGAGGCTCATGTACTCGGAGTCGACGATCTGTTTGGCGAGTTTCTCGTTTAGGCCGTAGTCTTTCTGGAAGCGCTTGAGTTTGGCTTCGGGCATCTCTGGGAGGTTTTCCTTGAGCCTGGCGAGGTAATCGGGGGTGATGGTTATCGCCTTGACGTCTGTCTCGGGGTACATTCTCGCTGCGCCGGGGCGTGGGCGAGTGAATCGCGTCGTCCCGTCGGGGTTGGCGGCGCGCGTCTCCAAGGGTATCCCGTTGAAGACGTCCTTCGCCCGCTCCACGACCGCGGTCAGGGCGCGTTTCGCCTTCTCTGCCTCGTCGGCGACGATGACTACAGCGTCCTCCTCGGAGGCACCCACTAGGCCGCGTAGCGCATCGACTTCGGCCTGCGTGATGCTGTAACCGGGCAGCTCATCCGTGTGGAAGATGCCCTTGACGCCACCGCGGAACTTGGCGTGGTCGCTCATCTCCGTGCCCAGGCGCCTGTTGGGGCAGAGCTCCCTGCCGGTGAGGCCGGCGAAGCCGCGAAGCTTCACAGCTTTGACGACTCCGCCCGCCTTGAGGGCGCTCTTGAGTATCTTTGACTTAGTCGCCTTGAAGATGGGGGAGGCGTCGAGTTGCTTATCGACGATGTCCAATGGCTTGATCCCCCGCTTGACTAGCTCGTCCCTGATCTCGAGGAGGTTCCACTGGCGGAGGGCCTCGTACTCTATGATGGTCGGCATCATGGGGAGGTCCTGTACTCCCTTGATCTCGACGACCCTTCCGCCCATTATGGAGACATTGAGGTCCTGGCGTATGGTGCCTAGGC
>JAPKYO010000057.1 GCA_026394265.1 Candidatus Bathyarchaeota archaeon | reverse complement strand
CAGGATGGTTCTGACAAGCGTCTTGAATGGGTCTTCTCTCCGCGGCGTCCATTTTCGGGTGGAGTAGGAAAGGACCCGGGATACTGCTTCTTCAGCTCTCGTCCTCTTCTTCGTCTTCGGGGTCAGGGTCGCCCACTACCTTTTCGGGGTCCTCTACGGGGGGTTCTTGGATCAGTATGATGGGTTCCGGTGGTGGAGGCTTGTTCTTTAGCTCTTTGATCTTCCACGCGATCAGGTCCAGTAACCCGTTTATGTTTGTTCTCTTGTCTGCGGAGACGGTCGTCCAGGGTAGGTCGTAGTGGTCGAGGCTTAGTTCTTCCTCGATGTTTTTCACCGTGTCTGCGGGGGCCTTGTCCACCTTGTTGAATACGAGTATGACGCGCTCCGCTGGGACGCCGATGTCGCGTAACAGGTTGATTCCTTCGCCTAGTTTGAGCTGCAGTGTGAGCGGCGGGTCGGTTATCTCGAAGAGTAGTAGGACGACGTCTGCGCTTCTTATGTCCTCGAAGTTGATCTGGAAGCTCTTGATGAGGCGGTGGTCGAGGTCGAGGACGAAGCCGATCGTGTCGATGAACATGACGGTTGTTTCGGGGTCGATGTAGCGTTTCGAGTATTTGCTGCTGAGTGTTGTGAATGGGCGGTCGCTTACTGGTTTGTGTTCACCGGTTAGCGCGTTGAATAGGCTGGTCTTCCCGGCGTTGTAGTAGCCGGCGATGCATATCGTGGGGTAGCCGAGTTTTTTGCGGTTCTCTATCTGTCGTTTCTTCTCGACTACTAGACCCTGTATATTTTCCTTGATATCCGACTGGCGTCGCGATATCTCCCTGAGTTGTCCGCGGAAGCCGTACTCGCCGCCGCTGTGGAAGAAGGGGCGATCGTGGGTGAAGTGTTGGTTTGCGGAGAGCTTGTAGAAGGGTGCGAGCTTCTCCAGCCTCGCTGATTCGATCTGGAGCTTGCTCAGGTTGTCCGACGCCATCTGGTCGAATATTTCGAGGGTCAGCTCGTATCTGTCGATGACATCGCAGCCTGTTCCCTGTATGAGGTTGAGTTTCTGGCTGCTTTTGAGTAGGTTGTAGAAGACGACGAGTTTGACGTCGTGTTTCTCCGCTTGTTTCTTGATCTCGCCGACTTTTCCCTTTCCGATGCAGTATTTTTCGAAGGGGCGGTATCTCGTCTGGATGACTTCGCCGATGACCTCTAATCCGAGTGCTTGGACGAGCGCTTTTAGCTCGTCTAGTCTTACGCGGTATACCCTGTGGTCGTGGACGTTTGTTTTCATCATGCAGATTATGGCTCGGCCTTTGAGGGCGTCCCTGGGTCTGACTTCTTCGGGCATCGGTTACGTAGCTGTTATGGTGCGTGTCTTAAAAAGCATCCACGTTGGAATGCTCGCGTTTTTCCGAGATTCTTTAAATAGTGACTCCCTATTTTGACGAGATCGGATCGGAAACGGGGCCGTTTTCGGGTTTGTTTCGGCGAATGGGATGCGGGATCTGCTTGTGTGTGGTACCCCCCTCCCCCCTGTTTTCTCCGCGGCGTGTTATAGTGGGCGTGTTAACTGGGGGGGATTTTCTGGGTTTTCTTTGGCTGTTTTTTAATGTTCGGCGTAGTTTTTCGGCGCGTGGGCACCATTTGTGCTTAAGTGTGTGTGGGTTGTTTTTGTTTTGAGATGGGTGGTCTCAGGGATTTCCTGGGCGGGCATCAAGTGATCTCTTTCTTCGCGTTCACGTTCGTTTTTAGCTGGTATTTCTGGGGGGCGGCGGTCTCGATTCCGGAGTCGAGGGAGCTGTACGTTGTGTTGGGTGGGTTTGGCCCCTCGGTTGTTGGGTTGGCGCTGGTCTACCTGTTCAAGGGTTGGGAGGGGATCAGGGGGATGCTCTCGAAGATGGTGGCGTGGAGGGTGAACCCGCTGTTCCTCGTCTTCGCCCTGTTCGGTGCGGTGCTCTTCGTCGTGCCTGCGATGTTCGCGGGGGGTTACCTCGGGGGCGCAGGTGGAGTTGATCCTTCGCAGTGGACTCTGATCCTCGTCAACTTCGGCTACGCCCTCGTCTTCGGGATGCTGGGTGAGGAACTTGGGTGGAGGGGCTTCGCCCTACCTCGGATTCAGAGGGACGCAGTCGCCCTCGTGTCGGGGCTCGTTATCGGCCTCGTCTGGGGGCTTTGGTACATCCCCCTCTGGTTCGTGCCCGGCAACATACATCAGTCTCTATCCTTCCCCCTCTTCCTCGCACAGATGGTCGGGCTCTCCGTCCTGATTACTTGGCTATACAACAACACGGGGGGGAGCCTGCTGATAGTCGGGCTCTTCCACGCAGCCAGCAACACCACCCTTGGGTTGCTGCCCACGCTCCCCCTAACGGTAGGTACCCTACCGACGCTGATCTCCGCAGGGTTAATCTGGGTCTTAGTCGCTGTGATAACCTTCGCATACGGGCCGACGTATCTGTCGAAGGAGAAGAAGTACACACTTTTCGGCGAGTTCAGCTGGGAGTACGAGGACTAGTCCCGGCGGATGTTCTTCTTCGAGATGTGGTCCTCGACTATCGCGAGGCACGTGGCGTATGTCTCGGGTGTGCAGTAGATCCTGAGCTGGACGTGCCAGTCGTCTATGATGGTTATCACGCGGCGCCCCTCGTCGACGTGTACACTATTTATGTGGTTCCAGTGGAACTCGCCGCTGAGCTGGGAGGCGCCGAGTAAGGCTGGGCCGAGGCTCTTCCAAGAGCCCGTCAGCGCGCTCACCGCTACCGCACCCTTGCTCAGCCCGCTCTCCTTCTTGCCCGAGTCGTAGCTGATGCCGTCGTCGCCGACGGTGAAGGTCGCGTTGTAGCCGTTACCAAAGATGACGATCATCACGAGTACGTAGAGCACCACCATGAAGCCGGTGACCCCGCCGGCCAGCACAAACACCTGATCAAGGTACTCTCCGCCCGACATGAGGAGCAGGAGGACGAGCAGGAAGCCGCCGGCGATGCCGAGCGCCTTCGCCGAGTCTAGCAGGATGTACTTGTTCGTCACTAGGGGTATCCGGTAGTCCCATGTTATCTGCCTCTTCACGCTCATCTCATCAACCCTCCTGGGGTCAACTCGTAGACGAATCGTCAGGGGATTTAGGGTTGTCTAGTAAGTGGTGTGGATGTGGCTGCTACCCTTTGGGAAGAGTATATCGATTATCGGCCTGTACTCGGGCTTGATTCGGACGTCGGGGTACTCCGCCTCCAGCTCGTCTAAGCTTCGGTATCCGAGCAGCATCTTCGGGAAAACGCGGGGGTTCACGAGGATGTCCCCCTTCTGCTCACTCGGGCTCTGCTCCACGCCCGTAACAGCTCCGTTCTGGAAGGTCAGCGTGACGGTGACGCCGTAGAGGTTCAATGGGACAGTGCCTGAATATCCCTTGAGGGGTGAGTTCCTGATCCGTTCCTCGAATAAGGGAGCGATTCTTTCGAGGACCCTGTAGGGGTCGACGACCTTCATCTGCCAGCCATAGGGGCGCCTCTTAGATGTACCGAGGGAGAACAGGTACTCGTCGAATGGCTCGACGTAGCTCTCTCGCGAGACGAGCTCGGATGCCCCGTTTTCTTCCCCGAGTCGGCGCAGGAACGCCGCGACTATCACAGATGTAGCTTTGTCCGTCTCGGTTATCTCGTGCAGGAGGACCGTCTTGTCCTCTACGCTGGCCCTGAAGTAGGCGATGATCTTACCCTTGTTCCTCACGGCGTAGGTCTTGCTCGGGTGCTCCCCAACGATCCCGGACTTTTCCTGAGTCTCCCACTCCTCCCGGCTACGGATGCAGTGCACCAGATGCTTTCTCTGGGTGGCTTCGAGGAGGCTCATAGCGCGTGATATCTCATTGGGCTTGAGGGGGGAGATGCCGGACACGTCGCCGGTCGGTAATTTGTCGAGGGGGATCGCCGCCCACTCGTCGAGCGGCACCGAGTACTCGTAGCCGAACTGCCTGTAGAAGTAGGGTATCCCCTCTATCGCCGCGAGGTGGTACCCCCCTTCCCCGACGCGTCTATCGAACTCCACATTGAGCTGCCTCTGAAGCCCCCTGTGTCGGTATTCTGGGTGCGTGCCGACGACCCCCATCTCAGCCACTTTAAGGGTGATGCCTCCGAGGCTCCAAGTCATGGGGATAAGGTTCAACGTAGCCACCATGAGGTCGCCGTCCCAGAGCGCGAAGAAGTTGCGAGATGTCATATCGGGGTGGTTGACATAGAGGTGCTTCCCGAAAACATCCACGCCTTCACCGGGGAACGCTAGTCGTAGCAGTGCAGCATACTGTTCGAGGTCGCTCTCGGTCTCGATGTAGGAGAATCTGAAAGAGTCTGTCAAGGCGCATCGATCTGAGGGAAAAGTGTGCCAGCTTAAGCCTTTAGTTGGTCACGGACGGCGTCGAGGAGCTTCCCTGCTATCTCCCTCTTCGACGTGAGTGCTATGTGAAGCACCTTGCGCTTGGGGTCGATGATGTAGACCTCGTTCGTGTCGACGTTGAAGCCGCGGTTCTCCTTGGAGACATCGTTGGCGACGATGAGGTTCATCTTCATCTCCTTGAGCCTCTTGTGGCTCCTGTCGATCAGCTCCTCCTCGGTGATGTTGTACTCGGCCTTGAATCCGACGAGGAAGACCTTGGGGTCCGCCTTCTTGACCTCTGCGATTATCTTTGGGAGCGCCTTGAGTTTGAGGGTCCACTCGCCCTGGTTTGAGGGGGTCTTCTCCATCTTCCTGTCGGCGGGCCCCCAGTCGGATGCCGCGGCGGAGAGTATGGCGGCGTCGTACTTCTTCCCCTTGAGCTCGCCGACGACGGCGTTGAGCATCTCCTCGGTCGTCTCTATCTTGATGACGTTCGCGTTTGGCGGCGGGGAGGCTGTGGCTGGGCCGTATACCATCGTGACCTCTGCGCCCCGCTCAAGGGCGTCTTCAGCGATGGCGTTACCCATCTTCCCCGAGCTCGGGTTGGTGATGTAGCGGAACGCGTCGATGTAGGCACGCGTAGGGCCTGCCGTGATGAGGATGCGCTTCCCCTTGAGGTCCCGGGGCTTGGTCAGCTTCTTCACAACGGCTGCCACGATGTCCTCGGTCCCGGGGATCTTCGCCTTCCCCTCCTCGAATCTGGGCATCAGCACCTCTATCCCTATGGCCTGGAGTTTGCGGATGTTCTCGTTGACTATGGGGTGCTTGTACATGCTCGCGTGCATGGCTGGGGCGATTATCACTGGGATGCCCGCGCCGATGGCTGTCGTCAGCAGAGTCGTCACCGGGGTGTCGTCGATGCCCGCCGCGACCTTACCGATCGTGTTGGCGGTGGACGGCGCGACGAGTATGAGATCTGCGTGCTCCCTGTGCTCCCCCCCGTACTGGACGTGCTCTATGTCCCCCGTCAGCTCGGTGACGACGGGGTTGCCCGTAGCCCAGTGGAGCATATCAGGGTGGACGACGTGCTCCGCCATCTTCGACATGACCACGTAGACGTCTGCGCCGAGGCGCATCAGCTCCCGGGCGATGTCCGGGCTCCTGATCGCGGCGACGCTCCCCGTCACGCAGAGTACAATCTTCTTCCCGATAAGTTCGCGGGACTTCGTCCCGATGATCGACTTAGATGTATGCTCGCCGAATGCCATCCCAGTCTCATGGCTATCGGCAACGGGACTGTCTTTTAACTTTTTACAAGTCTCCCGGCGTCTAAATGGGATGGGGTTTAGAGGTTCTCCAGCTTCTCTTCGATCTCGCTGAGGCGCTCCATTATTTCCTCGAGCTTCTCCTCGATGCCGTCGATCTTGTCGATGAGACCGGCGACCTCGACCTCGAGATCTTTGACCTTTTTCTCTTGACTCATGTATCTTTCTCCGGTTCTGCGTTGATTGGCTCAGTTTATAAATTTAACTAGTTTACTATCAGAACCGGCTAGGTGTTCGTCTTCACCTTCTTCAAGACGTCCATGTACCACCTGCTGTCCTCCTCGGCGTAGGTGGAGACGTCGAAGTGGTGGGAGTTGCCCTCGTTGCTCATGATGATGACGTCCTTGATCTGGCTGTTCATTATCTTGCGGCGGCAGCGTTGGCAGGGGACCGCCATGGTGAGCTTCCCGTCCCGGTCCCGTCCCGCGATGTAGAGGGTGGCACCGATCCTGTCGGAGCGGCTGCTGTTGATTATGGCGTTCTCCTCTGCGTGGACGGCTGGGCAGTAGTCGTAAGCCGCGCCCTGAGGAGACTCCATCTCGTCCTTGATGCAGCCGACCTCGTAGCAGTTGACGACGCCCCTCGCTGTCCCGTTGTAGCCCGTGCCAACAATCGTGCTGTCCTTGACCAGCACGGCGCCGAACTTCCGCCGGGTACACGTGGAGCGGGCGGCGACGCTGAGTGCGATGTCGAGAAAGTACCTGTCCTTGTCTGGGCGATCCATGGCTCATGAACCGGGTGAACCGGATAAAAAACCTTCCAGCCAGACCCGGCAAACGTTTATCGCCCCACCCGCCCCCGAGTAGGTAGGCGGGCGATGATGACTTTGCCCTTCTGAACCAGTGATGAGGATCTTGAGTTTGGAGCCCGCCGCTCGCAACCTTCATAACAGCACGGGGGACACCTGTATTCACGGTGAAGAATTATGCCGTGGATAGAAGTCAAATGGTACGCCGGTAGGGACAAGGCCACAAAGGCCAAGACCATGGAGCTCCTCACGAAGGCGATGTGCGAGGCAGTAGGGTGCAAACCCGAGGCCGTCAGCGTCGTCTTCTACGACATCGAGAAGTACAACTGGGGAAGCGCAGGCAAACCCTACGGCAACTAGTCCCTCTTTTTAACGGCGTTCTCCAGCTCGGAGATAACGCCATCTTTTCCGATCAACGATATGTATGGCCCCAGCCTGGGTCCCTGCGTCTTACCGAGAAGAACCCGGTAAACGACGGGGAAGACGTCCCGGGGCTTCCAGTTGTTCGCCTTGGCCGCGTTGAAGGCGACGCCCTGATACTCCTCCGGCGTATTCGCCTTCCTGAGCTCGGCTATAACCGCCCCGATTATTGTTGCCTCCTGCTCCGTGAGGTTGACCTCCGGAAGCTCCTCCGCAAAGTCCTCTACCCAGTTAAGGGCGTACCTGATCCTCTTCTCGAGCCCGTTCACCGTCTTGTCGAGGTACCCGTACTCCCTGAGCTTGGAGGTGATGAATTCCGTCTCCGAGCCCTTGGGGGCGAGGCGGGCGAGCTTCAGGACAAGGTTGTAGGGGACGTGCACCTCTATCTCCTTCGGCGGCTTCAGCATCCAGCAATACTCGTAGAGACCCGAAGCCTGCGCCTTCTCCATCTCGTCCTGCATCTTCACCTTCCCAAAGAAGGCATCCTCCACATCATCCAGCTCATCCATGTGCGTGGGTATGTCCTCGACGCTCCCGTTCTTGGTGCCGACGAAGCGCTTGAAGATTAGGAGGTTCAACGACTGGGGCGAGCCGTAGCGATACCAGACCTGTGGGGTGAAGACGTTGCCCGCGGATTTGCTGATCTTCTTGCCGCCGCGGTCTGTGAACATCTCGTACTGGACGTGCATGGGTGGCTCCCAGCCGAGTATCTCGCGGCATATCCGGTCGTTGACCCTGACGCTGTCCGCGATGTCCTTGCCGTATGCCTCGAAGCGTATGTCGAGCGCCCTCCAACGGGCGGCGAACTCCACCTTCCAGCTGAGCTTGCCGTTGCCGGAGAGGATATCAACCTCGCCCTTGTGGCCGCAGCCCTCAAGCCAGTTGCCGCGGACCTCCATGCCGTTGCACTCGTACTCGATGCTGTGTGACTCGGGGTGGTACTTTGTGGCGTGCGTCGTGTAGATGCGCCCGCACTTCTCACAGACGACGAAGTATGGGAGCTCCTCCGTGTACTTCTCCTGCCCAATCTCGTCCTCGATTATCTTCCCCACCTTCTCGTGGTTGTTCATGATGGCGAGTATCTCCTCATCGAGGACGCCCTGCTTGTAGCATTCGAAGCCGCTCATGAAGTGGTAGTCTGCGCCCGCGGTGTCGAGGGCGGCGAGCAGCTGGCTCGTCATGTGGGCGCCGAAGCTCTTGTGGCAGTCGCCTTCGGGGTCGGGTATGGTGCTGACGGAGTAGCCGAGCCATTTCTCAAGCTCCTTCGGCATCCCAACGGGCACCTTCCTGAGACCATCCTTGTCGTCGCTGAAGGCTATGAGCTCCGCGTCGTAGCCCTGTACCCTGCAGCCGAGGGCGACGGCGTAGTTACGCAAGGCGTCACCGAGGCTCCCTATGTGCGGGAAGCCCGAGGCGCCGAGGCCGCTCTCCGTCCTGATGAGCTTCAAGCTCCTGCCGAGCCTCTTCTCGCGCTCTATCAGCTCAGATGCGGCCTTGTCATACCACGTGCCCTTACCGATGATGTTGGGCGAAACATTATGCTCAGTCAAGTGTCCTTCAGCCCTCGCCGTTATTGTAAGCCATAACAGTAGTGTAAAAATATGTTCATTTCAGACAAGAAAACGAGTTCTTAAACCACCATCCCGTAGTAGATTAGTGGAGCGTTACAATCGATGAAGATGAAAGATGAAAAGAGAGGTTACAGAGTGCTTACCGAATCCGAGAAGCGGGA
Organism: Candidatus Bathyarchaeota archaeon; assembly: GCA_026394265.1. The sequence goes on along the minus strand of JAPKYO010000057.1, from coordinate 4,186 downwards.
CGATAAACTTCTAGATGCTTTGAAGACCATTCGAAAGACGAAGAAGCCTTTCACGGGAAGGCGAGAGGATTAATCTAAGTTGGGGAGAGGCGTCGCGGCGGGCTCTCATACCAGTTTTCTTGAGTAACACAACTTTTCCATGAGCCCCGCCGCCCCGAATCGCTTAAAGGGGTAGCGTGCTCATCGTTCACCCGTGAAGTCGCAAGAGGGCAGGCCGTTCCTGACATACATGATCATCGTTGTCTCGGTCATCGTAATGTTCCAAGCCACGATCACCTCGGCCACGAGCGTCCTCTTCGACGAGTACGCCCTACGTGCGAGCTACTTCACCCACGGGATGCGTGTGGTCAGCATCGTCACCTACATGTTCATACACTCGGACTGGGTGCACCTCATCCTCAACTGCTTCGCCCTCTGGGGCGTTGGGACCATCATGGAGAGGGAGATAGGCTCCGCGAGGTTCGGCATAGTCTTCCTCGCCTCCGGCGTCATCGCGGGACTCGAACACGTGATCCTCAACCCGGCGTCCACCGAGGTCTTCGTCGGGGCCTCGGGGGCGGTCTTCGGCGTGCTCGCGACCCTGTTTCTGCTCTCACCCTTCAAGCGCACGTCGCTATTCGTCGTGCCGCTCCCAGCCGTGCTGGTCGGTGTGCTCATGGCCTCGATAGAGTTGGCTAGCGTCGCTTGGGCGAGTGGGGGGATACTTGCTAACGATGTTCAGATCGCCGGCTTCGTTACTGGCGCGATGCTCTCATTCTGGATCGATGTCAAGAAGGCGATCAAGGGGCTCGCCATAGGCGCCGGCGTCGTGATAATACTCTACATGTTCGGCCTATTTTTCAACGTCATCTGAGCGAGATGAGTGCCTCGGGCAGTTCACTCATCGACTTTACGACCGCGTCGGGCTTCGCGGCATCCATCGCTTCCTTTCGGGTAAAGTAGACGGGTATCGCGATCGCCCTTGCGCCGGCCGCCTTCCCAGCCAAGACGTCGTTGTGGCTGTCGCCGATCATGACGCCGTCACGGGGGTCAACCCCCATCTTCTCGAAGCATGCCAATACTTGGTCCGGGTTGGGCTTCATCAGGAGGCCCACGGTCCTGCCAATGACCGAGTCGAAGTATTCCGAGACACCCAGCTTTGCCAGGACCTGTTCCGCTACCTTGCCGGAGTTAGATGTGCATACGCCCATCTTGATCCCCTTAGACTTTAGCCAGTCAAGGGTCTCCAATGTGCCGGGCATGAAGCCGCACTTCTCGACTCCCTCTATCTCGTAGTCGTCGAGGACGTCCCAGATGCCCTCGCGTATCCTCTTCATCTCCTCGGCGGGCTTCGTGGCTGCCAGCCGGGTGTCCATCTCGTGCATCAGGTTGAACAGCCCCTTGGTGGAACACTTGGCGAAGTCGTCGTCGCTGCACCCGCATGCGCGGTATGCCTCGACTACCTCGGCCTGTGCCTCCCTCCATCTCACGTGTTCGCCGAGATCGACGAGGGTAGCGTCGAGGTCGAAGATAACGCCCCTAATGGTCATCGAGGTCAAGGCTGACACGGATGGGTGTCCGAGGGTATTTATGTTATGGTGGAGCCCCGGGCGGGATTTGGACCCGCGATCTTTTGCTTACCAAGCAAACGCTTTGGCCAGGCTAAGCCACCGGGGCGAACAAACATAAGCACAGGGAGGATTAATTTTAAGCTTATCCCGTGATTGGGAGGCGATATAATGAAACCAACCCGACCGATAAAAATGTCACCGAGTTACCTGTTTACCCAGTTACTAATGAGGCGATATTATAGCCTATTTTCTCATATAAGGTAATAAATAACGCTCAATAAAAGCACCCATAAACCCTAGTAAAAGTGAGTGAAAATGATACCAAAGTAATTTCGGTATAAGGCCATTATATTTATATACTCAGAAATTGCCTTATTTCCAAGGCTGATACACAGTGGCGCAGGTTGGTACTAAGCGAGCGATGGTCGAGCGCCTCGTTCAGACGACGCGTGAGGAGGCGGCGTCGAAGAGGAGGAACATCGAGACCATCGACCCGATAATCAGGGCGGGGAGGAGAATGTACCCCTACCTGTCTGATCGTGAGCTTATCGACTGCGCCTCGACTGCGCTGCGCGTAATACTCAGCAAAGGGGAACCAGACCCCCGGCAGATGACGCTCATCTCGTTCTGACTCCGGCGAGTTCCCGTACCTTCTCCATGTTCTCGGCGTCGCTGCGCCTATCATCCACGGGCGTCTCCATTATCATCGGCCTCTTCGCTAGCTGGCTCGTGAGTATCTGGCGAAACCCTTCCTTCCCGATATTTCCCAGGCCGATGTGATCGTGATGGTCTATCCCCGAGCCGAGGCCGCCGACGGAGTCGTTGAGGTGAACGAGCCTTAGCCTGCTGAAACCTATGGTATTTCTTAGTTCGCGTAGGGTCTGGTCTAGTCCGTTCTTCGTTGTTAGGTCGTAGCCGGCGGCGAAGGCGTGGCAGGTGTCGAGGCAGAACCCCACCCGCGTGCTTCCTAGTTCGTTGATGAGGTCGGATATGTCCCCGAATCTCGACCCCATGTGGCTCCCGGAGCCAGAGGCGTTCTCCAGCAGGATCATCGGGCCGCCCTCGTCGACGGCTCTCCCGAACGCCTGGATGAGTCTCGCCTGCCCGTTTTTAGCCCCCGTGCCCACGTGGCTGCCGATGTGGGTCACCATGTATCGGATGCCCAGCTCGCTGCACCTCTGGGTCTCCACGATGAGGGCGTCTACGGATTTCTTGTAAATGGTTTCGTCTGGGCTGGCGAGATTGGGTAGGTAGGGCATGTGGGAGAAAACGGGTCCAATCTTCGACGACCTGTGCTTGCTACGGAAAGCCTTGACTTCGATGGGGTCCAGTTGCTTTGACTTCCACGTCCTCGGGTTCCGAGTGAATATCTGGAACGCCGTGCACCCGAGAAGCTGGGCCCTATCGAAGGATTGATCAATCGAACCGGATATTGAGACGTGAAAGCCGAGCTTCACGTTTGATAAAAACGGTGTCGGGGTATTAAAAGGGAAAGAGGGGGGCTATGAGGCCTTCTTGACCGCCTTTTCGAGGATGTCCATACCCGAGTTGAGTATGTCCTCCTCGATTGTGAGCGGTGGGTGGAGGCGTACGCAGTTGTTGTATAGCCCTGCCTTGAGGATCATCAGCCCGCTGCTTAGGCAGCCCTTTATGACCTTGCTGCTCGCGTCGGGGTTGGGGGTCTTGGACTTTTTGTCCGTGACGAACTCCATGGCGAGCATTGGGCCGAGGCCGCGGACGTCGCCGATGATCTCGTACTTGTCCTTCAACTCGTCAAGCCTGCCGCGCAGGACCTTGCCCATAGCGGCTGACTTTTCGACGATCTTCTCGCGCTTGATTATCTCAAGCACCTTTAGGCCGGTGGCGCAGGCGATGGGGTTGCCGCCGTATGTGCCGCCCAAGCTGCCGGGGTAGGTGTCCTTCATCAACTCGTCCTTCGCGACGACGCAGCTCAGGGGTAGCCCGGAGGCGATGGCCTTCGCCATCGTCATGATGTCGGGCTCGATGCCGTAGTGCTCGATGGCCCACATCTTACCCGTGCGCCCGAAGCCCGTTTGGACCTCGTCGATTATCATCTTGATGCCATGCGCATCGGCGACCTTCTTCAGCTCCTTGAAGTACTCGGGTGGGGGTGCGATGAAGCCTCCCTCGCCCTGTACCGGCTCGGCGATTATCGCGCCGACGGTCGAGGGATCGACCTGGGTCTTGAAGATACTATGCTCGATGTGTTCGATGCATGCATAGCCACAGCTCGGGTACTCGCAGTGGAACGGGCACCTGTAGCAGTAGGCATATGGTGTGAAGTAGACGCCGGGGACGAATGGGCCGAGACCCACCTTGTATGGGTCCCACTTCCCCGTCAGCGTCATGGCCATGTATGTGCGGCCGTGGAAGCTGTTCTCGAAGCTGAGGATGTTCGGCCTCTTGGTGCCCTGGCGGACGAGTTTTATGGCGTTCTCGACGGCTTCGCTTCCGCTGTTCAAGAACATCGCCCTCTTCTTGCCCTTGCCTGGGGTGACCTTCACCATCGCCTCGGCGAGCTTGACGTATGGCTCGTAGTTGACGACGTGTATGCAGCCGTGTATGAGTTTTCCAGCCTGGTCGCAGATCGTGTCGACGATCTCCTGCTTGCAGTG
>JAPKYO010000063.1 GCA_026394265.1 Candidatus Bathyarchaeota archaeon | reverse complement strand
GGCCGCCGACATCTTCCCGACCCGGGAGAGGGGGAAGGCCATGAGCCTGTACAGCGTCTCCGGCGGAATCGGCTCGCTGATCGGCCCACTCATCGCGCCCCTACTCATCTCGGGTAACAACTACACCTTCTACTTCCTCTTCTCGGGAGGTTTCGTCGCCGTCAGCGCCATAGTCATGATACTCTTCGTCCGCGAAACCCTGCCAAAGGAGAGGAGAACCGTCATCGACCCGAACGCGAAGCGCTTCAAGATCGACATCCCCGGCTTCATAAAATCCGTGAAGGGCCTCGGCATTGTCGTGGGCGTCTTCCTCGTCGCCGTCCTCATCTACAGGACCGGGTACACGATGTTCGACCCATTCCTAAGCCTCTACCTTAAGGACGTGGTCAAGATGGATCTCTCACTTACGAGCTATATCTACGCGGCCCGCGCCCTATGCATAATAGCCTTCTCACCACTCGCGGGTATGCTGATCGACAGGTCGGGAAGGAAGAACGCCATAGTCCTCGGCCTCGCCATGTCGATCGTGACGATGGTCGGCTACACCTTCGTCACAGACTTCCTCGGGATGGTCATACTCCGCGCCTTCGACGGGATCACCTGGGCAGTCATGCTGACCGCCATGAACACGCTGATGGCGGACCTCCTGAGCCCGGAGATGAGGGGCTTCGGCCTCGGCCTCCAGTCCTCCATCACGCAGCAGAGTTCGACGATCGGCTCGCTCTTCAGCGGCTTCCTCATCGACGCCTACGGCTACAACTTCATCTTCTATCTGGCGGCGATCTTCTGCGTCGTGGCGCTCGCCCTTATGCAGTGGCGTATACCCGAGCCGAAGACGCGGGGAACAAAGGGGGACCCGCCCCTGGTCGCGACCCACTAAGTCGCCTAGATCGGCACAAGCCCGAATAAGTTGAAACTGAAGAATATGTTCCCGACTATGATGGCGAGGAAGGCGTAGGTCGCCACGTTCTGAAGGAGCTTGCCCGTCGGCAGCTTCTCGGTGACCGCCCTCCACATCTGACCGCCGTCGAGGGGGCCTATGGGGAGCATGTTCATTATGGCGAGGTTTATGGAGACGAAGTAGAGCCAGCTGAAGAAGAGGCCGAGGGCATCGGGCATCACGCCGTTGAACAAGATCATGATCGGTATGATGAGAAGCCCCGTGATGAGGTTGACTATGCTGCCGGAGGCGAATATCCTCATCCTGCTCAGCAGGGAAGACTTGTTCATGTCCTCCTCGTCGGGCTCGACTGCGCCGCCGAAGGTTATCACCGCCACCATCACCGCAGCCGACTTTACCCTGACTCCCTCGATTACGCACTGGATGCCGTGGCTCAGTTCGTGTGTGAGTATGACGACGCCCGCGGCGAGCATGAACCATGGGAGGCTCGACCCGCTTATGGTCACGCCTGGTATGAGGGGCTGCACCGGGGTCGCCGTCTCGGGCTTGAAGAAGAACTTCAGGAGGTTGTTAAGCAGGAGGTATGAGGCGAAGGCGGCCTGCCCGACGGAGGCGACGACGCCCGCGTTGCCGAGGACGCGCCACACCTTGGGGTGCCAGGAGGCGAGGCGGCTGATGAAGCCGTTAAGCCGAGTCGACTTGTATAGGGCGTAGAGTGGGCTGACCTCTAGGTCGTCCCGCTGCACCTTGAAGAGCTTGACCGCGGCGTAGAATGCGAACCAGACGCCGATTATGACCGCCAGCGTTGTGAGGGAGTCCAATCTTTCAGCCTCCATTTTCACGTCGATGCTGTAGATATAAGGAGACCGCTCCCTATAAGTGGTTGAGTTGGTCTTGTCGGATCACATCGAAGTGAGCTACGGGGAGCGTAGGTGGGCCCTGCTGAGGTCGCTACGGGGCGAGGCCTCCGCCCTCATGCGCCCCCTGGCCGCCGCCCACATCGACTGCCTCGCCTACGGGAGCCTCGCTAGAGGCGACGTGAAGCCGACGAGCGACGTCGACATCTTCCTCCCAAGCCCACCCTCACCGGAGCTTATCGAGGCGGCTTTAGAGAGGGCTGAGATACACGCTTCAGAGAGGGAGATAATACAGGCG
>JAPKYO010000029.1 GCA_026394265.1 Candidatus Bathyarchaeota archaeon | reverse complement strand
CTCTGGGGTGGGGTAGGTGTCGGTTTGGAGGAGTGTGTGGAGGATTGTTGCTTCGGCGTGTTCTTCGTGGGCGGCTTCGACTTCTTCGTATTGGTCGAGTTCTGGGTGTGCGTCTATGTGTGGCTGGGTTTCGTCGAGTAGTCGGCGTGCCTCGGCGAGGTTTGCCTGCGCCTTGTCTGGTTGGTTGTTGTGGTCGAGGAGTATGGCTTGTTTGCTTAGTTGGCGGGCTTTTCGGGCTCTGGCGAGGGCTTCGTCTCGTGCTTTTTCGCGTGCTTGGAGTTCGTCTGTGGCTTGGTTGATGATGTTTTGGAGGGTCTCCTCGTCGGTGGGCATGGGTGTTGTTTTGCGCGTGGTGCTTAAAATCCACTCGGCTAGTCGGCCTGGGGGGTGGCCTGTTTCTGCTTCTTTATCTTCTTGGCTGTTATCTCGAATAGGCGGGATTCGAGTCTTTGGCGCTCGATTCTTATGGTTTCTTCTTGTTGTTTTTAGTTCTGCGATTTTTTGTTTTAGTTTGTCTTCAATCATGTTGGTTGTTTGTTTTTGGGTTGGTGTATATATGTTTTTTTGAAGGTAACGGGTTTGGGGCGATGGTTTTACATCTCTTTGGGTGTGTTTGATCTCTTATGTCGCTTGTTGGTAGGTCTGTGGGTGAGGTTCCGACTCCGGCTCTGTTGCTGGATCTGGATAAGTTTGAGTGGAACGTGGAGAAGATGTTCACGTTCGCGGGGAAGGCGGGGGTGGGTGTGCGTCCTCACGCGAAGACGTTCAAGGCTGCGGCGATCTGTAACAGGTTGATCGCGGCGGGGGCGATCGGTGTGATGACTCAGAAGCTGAGTGAGGCGGAGGCGCTTCTGAACAGCGGCATCCTGTACGGGGAGAGGAACATCCTTGTGAGTCAGGAGCTGGCGGACCCGGGGAAGGTGGAGAGGCTGGTCGGGTACAACGTGGCGATGGGTGAGGGGAAGGTGCTCACGAGTGTTGATGATGCGCGTGAGGTGGATATGCTGGACGAGGCGGCGCTGCGGTGGAGGGTGAAGCAGCACGTGGTGATCGAGATGAGCCACGGGCGCTGCGGGACGGAGCCGGGGAAGGCGACGGTGGCGCTGGCGAAGCACATTGCCAAGAAGAAGGGGCTGGTGTTCAGGGGGATATACGGGTACGAGAACCCGGTTCCCCGGGAGCTGGCGCTGGAGAGGGACAAGCTCACCGTCGGCACGGCGGAGGCGATACGCGCCGCGGGGATACCGGTGGAGATTGTGTCGGCGGGGTCGACGGACACTTACGAGGTGACGGGGTCGTACCCGGGGATCACGGAGATTGAGCCGGGGAGCTTCGTCTTCGGGGCGGGCCCGGAGGGCTCGGGGTATGGGTGGAGCAGCAACAACAACGTGTTCTTCAAGAGCAGCCTCTCGGTGCTGTCGCAGGTGATCAGCGACAACTTCGGGGACAGGGTCGTACTGGATGCGGGGTTGAAGGTGTTGAGTGGGGGGGACCCGGATGCGAAGCCGGCGGTGCTGGCGAGGCTGGACGGGGAGCCGATTCACTTCGAGAGGGCGGGGCTGAGCGAGGAGCACTGCACGCTACGCTTCAAGGAGGGCGACCCGGAGAGGAAGAGGGTCAGGTGGGGGGACAAGCTGGAGCTGACCCCGAGCCACTGCTGCACCTGCGTGAACCAGCACGAGGAGATGCTGGTGGTGAAGGGCGGGCGCGTTGCGGCGGTGTGGCCCATCACGGCGCGCGGAAAGTACCAGTAGGGCGCGTGCATGGGGTTTCCCGTTTCCTCCTCCTCCGCCGTCGCGTTTCCGGCGTTTCGGGCTTGTTTCTGGTTTTGGGGTATTTTTCTGGCTCCGTTTGCGGCGGATGGCGGCGGTGGTCTGGTCAATCACGGCGCGTGGCAGAGTATGTCTGGGGTTACCCGTGGTGTTCCACTCGTGTGTTTTTCGACTGTTTTAGGGTCTTCTCAGCGTGTCGCCCGACTGCCTGAGCTCTATTGTGCCGATGCATGGGTCGTAGAAGTTCTTGAAGTCCGCTGGACTGCTTATGGTTCTCATGGCTGCGAAGGCCCTGATGTTCGCTTGGGGGTAGGCGTCAGCTAGTCGGTTCGCGGAGCCCATGAGTGTGGACCCGCGGGTGATGATGTCGTCTATGAGCAGGATGTTCCTCGGCTCTGAGAGTCTTCGCTGGACTGCCAGCGACTCGTAGTGGGCTTCCGGCGTCGGTCTCAGGCTCGGGTGGCTTGTGGCGGACTTGATGACAGGTCTGCTCCTCACGAGGCATGGGGCCACCTCGCTGCCTAGCCCCTGGCCCACCAGGGCTTCTGCGATTCGCTGTGGGACCCATAACGTATCGGGTCGCATAAGCGAACTCTTTGGTACGGGGACCAGGATCGTGTCGGGTTGAAAATATGGCTCGAAGGGGAGGCTTGCCCTGTTTTTCCCCATCGTTTTCGCGATCCACTGTGACATCAGGATGGGCGGTTTGTCGACGTGTTTGTCGTTTTTTATGGCGTACATTATGTTTTTTGATCTCTGTATCTCCTCGGAATCGCCTCTGGGGCAGTATGCCAGTAGTGAACCATACTCGAGGCTGGAGAGCTTCATGGTTGGGCGTCACAGAGCCAGATTCAGAACGCCTTCGTACGTCGGCACGTGGTCAAATATCTCCTCGGGGTCGTGAAGCTCGACTGCGCCGTAGCTCAGCATCTTCTGGGGCCAGGTTAGGAAAGGGTTTCTCGCTATGTCTTTCCAGATGAATAGTGGTCTCCCCAGCCTCAGCGCCTCCCATCCCTGATGAAGGGAGCCGCTCGAGTCGCCCGCCTCGACTATTATTGAGCCGTTTGATATCAGTGCCATCGTTCTGTTTCGGATCACGAAGTCGCGTTGTTGGGTCGGGTGGCCGGATGGGAACTGGGAGATCGCCATGTGTTCCCGCATGATAAGTTCTTGCAACTGGAGGTTTTCCTTTGGGTACGTCTTGTCTAGGGGCGTTCCGAGAACAGCGATCGTGTCTCCCCCCTCCTCGATTGCGGCGCGATGAGCTGCTGTGTCGATTCCCCTCGCAAGACCGCTGACGACGATCGCTCCGTTCTCTACGAGGCTTTTAACGATCCTCTTTGTGGACTCTATTCCTTGGGTCGATGCTCCTCGCGATCCAATTACGGACAGCCTCGGCCCGGGGAGTGGGATCGGTAGCCTACCGGCGATATAGAGCGTCTTTGGGGCGTACTTCTTTTCTACATCGTTTAGCGGGCCTAGGAGGTTTTCGAGGGTATATGTGAATACGCTGATTTGGCTTGGCGTCACCGCTTCGCCCCTAGGGTTTTTCTCCTCGAGTTCCTCTGTGGGCATGGCCGTCGATAGGGTTTCAGTTCGTGGCGTTATGAAGGTTTCCAAGATGGCTGTTTTACTTCGCCTCTATCTCGGGGGCGTCCTGTTTGCCACCCTGATTCTCGACGAGGGCGCCGAGGAGTGTCGGGTTGCTCTTCGCGGCCTCGATTAGCGCCGCCGCGAGTCCCCTAGCCGATGCCCGCCATATCTCGATGCGTATCAGCTCGTTCTTCTTGTTGTAGCTGAGGACGATGTCGTTGTCGAGGAGGTTCTCGTCGTGGATTTGTCCCCCCTTGATCTTTATGGTGAGGATGTCGACGTCGGGCCAGTACTTTATAATAGGTTCCATCTCCCGCTCCTCCTTACTGGTTCCTCGGCATCGGCGGCGTTTATTCCCGTTGTTTTACTTTCTGGGCTGTGTCTGTTTATGCCCTTTTTATAAGAGTCGGGGTGGGTGGGTTGTGTTAAGCATCGCCGTTGTAGGCGCTTCGGCGTGGCCTATGTGTTCTATGTTGATTGTCTTGTTCTTCCAGTCGATCTGGTAGACGATGCGGGTGTCGCCGATTCTGATGCGGTAGGTGTCTTGGTGTCCCTTGAGTTTGGCCGTGTCGTGGGTGTGGCTGGGGATGGGCTCCTCCTTGAGGGTGAGGATGAGTTCCCTTAGCTGTGTCTTTAGTCTCTGGTTGGCCCTACGTATGGTCTTCTCGGCTCTGCTGTTTAGGCGGACTGTGTACGTTTTGTCTGCCTCCTCGGCTTGGCGTCTAGGAGGTTTAGGGTCTGTTCTTCTGTGAGGTAGGTCTTGGGGGTGGCTTGTAGTGCCTTCTCCTCTTCGGGGGTGGCTTCGTCTTCGGGGATTAGGCGTTCTGCTAGTTTCTTGTATAGGTGGCGTAGTTCGTCGAGTTCTTGGCGTATCTGCTGGAGTTCGGTGGCGGTGTCCATGGGCGTGATGGTTGTCGATTCGGGGCGTTATGAAGGTTTCTCAGGGAATTGTGGCGGCGGTCTGGCCCATCACGGCGCGTGGCAAGTACACCTAGCCCTTGTGACCTGCTACGCACGATAAGGGATTTTTTTCTCGTGTCCCCGCGGGCGTGCACGTAGGGGTGGGGGGTGGTGCCTCCGCCGCCGTCGCGATTTTGATTATTTTCGCTCCTTTTTGGGATCGGTGTCTTTTCCCATGTTCTCCCGTGGCGTAGGGCGGCGGAGGTTTATTTTGCCTCGATCTCTGGGGCGGCAGGCTGTTTGCCGTTGTAGTGCTCGACGAGGGCGTTGAGGAGGGTTTTGTCGCGTTTGGCGACGCCCATGAGTGCGGCGGTAAGTCCCCTCTTGGATGCCTGCCAGATCTCTAGGGAGACGAGTTCGCCTTTCTTGTTGTAGCTGAGGAGTATGTCGTCGTCGTGGTTTATGTGGTTCAGGACTTCTTTTTGTATTCGGCGCGTTTTATTTTGGCGATTGGTGACATTATTCGAAGACTACCTGATAATTTCCATATAAAAAATTAAAAAGAAAAAAATAAATGATGAATCAAATAATCTGATGTTAGATATGCCACTTTATGCATAGAATAATAATGATAATTAAAATCTTTAAAATTATATGATTGTGTAAGCGGTTGAATTGGTCCGAGTAAATTAATTTCTATTTTTATATTTTCTATTATTTGATTAATATTTCCCTCTTTAATATATCCTACCATTGAAGATTCGTCGATTTTTCCATAATATTTACCAGATAAATATCTTTTAACGCCTTCTTCTATATATTGTTTGGATGAAGATGTATTATTTTCAAGGATTTTACACTCTATTCCAAAAAAAGATTGTTTATCAAATTTATCACGAAAGCAAATATCAATTGCTGGAAAACGTCCGCTTGTTTTGGTTTGTTTTTTCATAAGTTTTTCAGGTAAGGGATAAATTAAGAATGCTAAACTGCTTTTATAGAATAGTTCCTGAACTCTAAGATATAACTCTTCATTTATTTCAACTTCACTCATATTTTTATTAATTATATTCTCTTTAAGTAATTCTGTGTATGCGTTATATATAATTAATAATATTGTTTTAATGCCATCTTCTTTTAATAATTTAGTAAACGTTTTGGGTTTACTTAATTGAAGGCTCATTATTATTCCTCTTTTAAAGACATAATGTCGAAATATATTCCATCGGCATCATTTAATGCTGAAGATTTTGTCCAAAATCTTAATTGGTTTGGTTTTGCTATATATATAGTATTATCAATATATGATTTTACTATTTTTCTGACATATAAACTTGAATGACTACTATTTATTAACATTTTATCTATTTTATTTAATTCTTCTAATATTTTATTATCACTATTTGTTGTATCTATTTCACTATCTAATAAAATAATTTTAATTAATAGATATGCACTATTAATATCATAATATATTTTATTATAAAATTTATATTTAGAGCTAATAAATGAATTATTAAGTGTAGTACATAACCTATCAGCATAATCTGATATTATTTGTTTATCTGACACTGGTTTTAATGCTAACGATTTTCTCTTTTTCCAAAAAACATCTAAATTACAATTAATAGCATCGTTAATTAAAATCGTATCATTTTCTGTTAATTTATAACTCGCGAATATTTTTTGGTTATATTCATCTCTAAGCTTTATATTACTAACTATATTAATTAAATCATCATATTTCAAATCAAGTTCTTCAAAATTATCAGGTATAGGAATATTTAATAAATCCCCAATTTGAAATGCATCCCGTTCCACCAACCATTTTCTACTTGTAATAAACATATAATATAATGCAATATTTGAGTTAATAATTAAACAACAACTAACTAATTTATTTATGTCTTCACTTGGAGCATGAATGCCTAATATTGTGCATTTATATAAAATATCATTTTTTACAACAGCTGAAATAAGACCTATACCTGTATCTGGGCTCCCTTTAATAAGTAATAATGGTCCCTTAAATATTAATCTCTTATTTTTAGCACTTCTATGAAATTGAATTAATTCATTATATTTCAAATTATCTTCATTAATAATATATCTATTCATATCAGATACGTCTAGATACTTATAATTTTTCAAATTATAATCTATATGTTTTTTACCTGTTCCAAGCTTATACCCAATACCATTAATCCATCGATATTTCTTAATCAATTGTTTTATTGTTTCTAATGAACCTAATTTTTTAACTAATTCATAATCTCGTGGACTGCCCCACATCATAATTTTCCAAATATTTTCGTCAGACAGTGCATTATTATAAGAAATATTGTTTATATCTTGCATATCTATATGAAATGAAAAATTATCTTGTGTTGTATATGTTGGTTTTATCGTACAATAAAAAATTTTATCATCTTCTGTATATTTATTTGTATTAAATATTATAGCTGTTGCAGGCGCAACTGATTCTGAAAACAATGTTTTTCTTAAAAGAGAAAAATTAAAAATTTTTTTAATTGTATAGGTTTTAAAGAACGATTTTCTAAATTCGAGATTCTGTTTACTTTTATTGAATAACAGTGATTTAGAAGCGACTAGTAGACATACTTTACTAGTTGTTTTACATGAATCTCGTGCAATTTTCCATAGAAATGCTTGACAAATTTGGTTGTCTCCAATTATTAACTTATGCCTTTTAACATATCTTTTTGCAGGTTCGCTTAATTCGCTTTGCCAAGGAGGGTTTCCAATTATTATATCAAACTTTAAATCGTGAAATAGAGATGGGTCAAAATAATCTAGTGGGAATAAATTTGAACCAATCAAAGGTTCAAATTTTACTTGTTCCCAAATGTATCTTGGTTTTAAGTAATCACATATTGTAAGATACAAACTTAAAGCTGCAATTTGAATCGCTTGCCCATTCTTATCTACGCCAAAAATATTATTCTTTAATAAAGTTGTTAATTCATTAATATCCGGATTACGTTTGTTCTTTTTTGACCATCGATAAATAAGTCTTCTATAACAATCAACTAAAAAAATTCCTGAACCACAAGCTGGATCTAATATTTGTAATGTTGTTTCTTCACCATTCCATGGTAAAATTTCATCGTTTAAGAAATTTACCAAATGTTTAGGTGTAAAATATGTACCATCTTTATTTTTATCCGTATTTTCATTATGGAAAAAATTTTGATAAATTTCGCTTAATAATTCAATTGGTATTACATCGAATGAATATAATGGCCATAATACCATTTGTTTTTCCTGCATATGTTCTTCTCCTTTTAATAATTTCTTTAATAATTTTAAATGTTTAATATCCACGTTATTTATTTCATCTTTATCTATCTTTAATGTATCTCCACCAAATTTATTTTCCAAATAAGAAAAGAATGAATATGTAGCACTTTTATCATTTAATAAATCATTAAATGAGTGTGCATTTATTAAAAACTTACTAAAAAATTGTTCTGGGAATACATTGTTATTATCTTTATCTTTTCTATCTTCTAAATATTTTATAAAAATTGATCGTATTAAAAGAGAATGAACATATTTTAACGGTAGTCCATCTTCCTTTAATTTATCTCTCATATATCTTAAATTCTTTAATAACATTTCAAAAACGCGCTTATTTTTATCAAATTTTCTCTCATTTTTTTCCCAATATCTACCTGAGAGTAATTCAATTCTATTATATTCTTGTATTTTGGATTCAAATTCAGATAATATATTAATTTCAGTTAAGAAACCTGCATCGGGATCTAATTTCCCTTCTGTTAGGTGTGGGGGAATATAGGAACTATAAATTATAATTTTTTCTGGTAAAACTATAAATAAAAAGGGGCCTTGGCCCATATTCCAAAATATTTTATGTAATTCAGCAATTTTTTTTGGATCTTGATAATCTAATTTTTTAAAATAAATTAATGGAGAAATATGATTGGTTGCTGATGTATAGAAAAAAACAGCGTCGGCATCTAGTTTTTCTTTAGCAAAATCAACTAAAATTTGTTGACTAGGATTTTCGATTTTATCAGTAATTAAACCCTTTTCAATAGTATAATCAAGTTTTGAGCAATTCTCAAAAAAATATTTATTTTCGCTAATACTCGACATATCCTGTCTCCTTAAAGATTATATCATATTCAGTAAGGCATCAAATAAGTAAACTTTTTTCTCACAATTATACTGATAGAAGACTGAAAGTGGCTCAATTTGTTTCCCCGGGCCACGCGCCGAGGGGGGGAAGGTGATAAATGGGGTGTGTACGGCATTTGTTTTCTATGTCCGCCGCGGCGACGCGCCGCGACCCACGCGCCACACGACGGAACAGCAAACGCATGACCCCACATGGACTACAAGTGGACTGCCCTCACCGTCACCACCGTCGGAGCCTTCATGGCTTCCCTCGACTCCAGCTGCATGACCATAGGCCTCCCCACCGTCCCCCCGTAGCCCGACCTGCACGGAAAACTAAACCCTTTTAACCCGCAACCTGACCCATCTCCCAGTCACAAGAGAATCCCGCATGTTTTGGCTCGAAGCCCCAGAGGCCACGACGACAACTACAAGCCGAATTCCAGTGACCAAGGAGACCAAAACATGCAGATAACAAGCTTCGACCAACTACACCTCAGCCCACCAGTCATGCAGGCAATAGCCGACATGGGCTGGGAGACCCCCACACCCATCCAAGCAGAAGCCATGGGACCCCTCCTCGACGGCAGAGACGTCCTAGGACAAGCCCAAACCGGAACCGGCAAAACCGCCGCCTTCGGCATACCCATGATAGAGCGCGTAGACCCCTACCTCAAGACCGTGCAGGGCCTCGTACTCGCCCCCACCCGCGAACTCGCCGTCCAGATCGCCGACCACCTCAGCGCCCTCGCCGCACACCGCGGCATAAAGATCACCGCCATCTACGGCGGAGAACCCATACAGCGCCAGACACGCGCCCTAAAGATGGGCGCACAGATAGTCGTCGGCACCCCCGGCAGAATCCTCGACCACCTACAACAAGGCACACTAACCCTACGCAACATCACAGTCGTCGTCCTCGACGAAGCCGACAGAATGCTCGACATGGGCTTCATCCCCGACATAAAACGCATCCTCAGCAACACCCCCAAGGACAAACAGATGAGCCTATTCAGCGCCACAATAGACAACAACGCCACCCAACTCAGCAAAGAATTCATGCACCACCCCCTCAAACTCCTCGTCAGCCGCGACGAAATCGCCGTCACCCAGATCAAACAATTCTACCTCGAAATCGCCCCACGCGACAAATTCCAGGCACTAACAACCATACTCGAAACACAAAAAGTCGAACGCGCCATAGTCTTCGCCCGCACGCAACGCGGCGCACAACGCCTCGCCAAGATGCTAAAAGACCGCCGCTACGACGCCAAACCCCTACACGGCGGCCTAACACAGCCACAAAGAGACTCCGTCACCGAGCAATTCCGCGCAGGAAAACTACGCATACTCGTAGCAACAGACGTCGCAGCACGCGGCCTCGACATACACGACGTAACCCACATCATAAACCACAACATCCCCGAAGACCCCTCCAACTACTTCCACAGAATCGGCAGAACAGCACGCATGGAAGCCGAAGGCACAGCCATAAGCCTCGTAGCACCCGACGAACTCAAGGACCTCAAACAGATCATGGCAATGACCAAGACAAACATCACCCCCCTCCAACTCGACATCACCCCCAGCGAGGCCCCCGCCGCCGCACAGTGCGCCAAATGCGGCAAACCATTCCTCCCCGCATTCACCCCCCCACCCGGCCAACCCATCTACTGCCCAACCTGCTACAAAAACCACCAAAACCGGCGCCGACCAGCCGAGCCCGGCACCGACCGCAACCGCTCCGCACCCAGCCGCCGCAGATACACCCCACGCGGCAAAACATCCTACTAGCCCCCCGCCAGACCCAGACCAAGACAAACCACCTAAATACACCCCCACAGAAGGATCAACGGGGACAACCACGGCAGACACTTGGCGAGACCGGATAACCGTCGACCCCGACACCCTAAGGGGCAAACCCATAATCAAGGGCACCCGGATATCCGTCGAATTCATCCTCGAGCTCCTCGCCGAGGGCTGGACCACCCCACAGATAACCGACGCCTACCCCCAACTCACACCCGATGACGTAAACGCCGCCATAAGGTACGCACACAGCCTCCTCCAACAAGAGGAGGTGTACCCCTACCCATGACACGCCTCCTCGCAGACGAAAACATCTCCCCCAAAACCATCCAAATCCTCAAACAACAAGACATAGACATAATCGGGGTAAGAGACACAAAACCCGGCGCAACCGACAAGGAAGTCGTAAAAATCGCCAACCGGGAGAAACGCGTCATAATCACATTCGACAAAGACTTCGGCGAAATAATCGTAAGAAACGGCCTCAAGGCACCCGGGCTAATACTACTCCGAATAAACAAGACCCCTGAAGAGGTAGCTAAACGAATACTAGACCTAGTAAAACGAAGAATACCCCTCGAGGGAAAGATAGTGGTCGTCCAGGAGAAGAAGGTCAGACTACTACCCATCAGGTAGTCACTGACACTCTCTGAAACGCGGATGTCTCAACGGCTCCACTCAAGGAAAGTAAGATTATTACTTGACGGACGTAATACCCCTCAGATCATGGATGGCCTCACTCAACAGAGAGCACGAGAATAGCCAAGGTGACGCGCGGCAGAAGGTCACGCGGTTCAGCGCCTCCGTCGACCCCGCCCTCCTCCAGGAATTCGACACCACCATCAAGAAGATCGGTTACAACCGCTCCACCGCCATAGTCGCCGCCATGAGGAACTTCATAGTAGACCGCCTCTGGCAGGGAGAGGGCGGCGAGGTCGTCGGCGCCATAACCATGATCTACGACCACCACAGGAGCGGCGTCACCGAGGAACTCACAAACATACAACACGACTACCACCACGAGATAACAACGACCACACACGTCCACCTCGACCACGATAACTGCCTGGAGATTGTCGCAGTGCGCGGACAGACACCTCGGATAAAGACGCTCGCCGAGCAACTCTCCACCTGCCGAGGCGTCAAGCAGACTAAAATAGCGATCCTGAAGATATAGCCGTGAACGCCTTGGACGAGTACATCTCCCGGCTCGACGATTCGGGGCTCAGCCTCATGGTCTACGACGGAGACTCCGTCATCTTCCAGAGCGCCAGCAAGGGGGTGCGCCCACACCTCGAGGCCATCGACGCCCTCGGCACCCGCCTAAAGGGCACGACAATGGTCGACAAGATCGTCGGCCGCGCCGCCGCCCTCCTCATACTCTACAGCGGCGCCGCCGAGGTCCACGCCGGCGTCATAAGCAGGGGAGGACGCGAACTGCTGGAACACGCGGGCGTCAAAGTTGCCTTCGGGGAGGAGACGGAGCACATCAAGACCGTGGACGGCAGGATCTACTGCCCCTTCGAGGCCATGGTGCAGGGAATAGACGACCCGACGCACGCCTATCATGCCATCGTGGAGAAGATGAACCGCCTGAGAAGGGGCAAACCGGCGTAGCCCTGGGCAAGACCAATAAACACTTTCAACGGATCAGGGATCGTGTCGCCCTGCCTGATCTGCTCAATAGTCGAAGGCCGCATCCCCGCGCACAAGGTCTACGAGGACGATGACTGCCTCGCCTTCCTCGACATACGCCCAGCCGCCCCCGGCCACACCATGCTCGTCCCCAAGGCACACGTCTCAAGAGTCGAGGACCTATCTCCCGAGCAGGCGCGTGCGCTGTTCTCGGCGCTGCACAGGCTCCTAGCCCCCATCAGGGACGCCGTCGGCGCGGACGCCACGACCATCGGCGTCAACAACGGCCCGGGCAGCGGACAGGAGGTGCCTCACGTCCACATCCACATACTACCGCGCCGCCGCGGGGACAGGGGAGGCATAATCCAGAGCCTCGGCCCCGGCGGGAAAGCCGACCTAGGGGAGACCGCAGAGAAGATCAGAGAAAAGATCGCGGCGTCGGGGAGCTAACCCTTATCCCTCCAAGGGGCTCATCCTCTCCAGAATTGGCATGGGCCGAATAGTCGTAATAGTCTCAGCGGACGGCGAGTGGAGAGCGACGACCCCCCTCTTCCCCGGGGTGGAGATAAAGTCCTCACCCCTCGGCGAGTGGTTCACCACACCCATCGCGGGCGAGGAGGTCATAGTCTACCACGGCGGCTGGGGGAAGGAGCACGCCGCAGCCAGCACCGAGTACGTCATCGAGAAGTGGCACCCCGACCTCGTAATCAACTTCGGCACCTGCGGCGGCTTCAAGGGCCAGGTCAACAGGTTCGACACCGTTCTCGTCGAGAAGGCGATAGTCTACGACTTCGTCAGCCTCATCGGGCCACCAGACGAGGGCATAAAGAAGTTCACGACCGAGATCGACCTCGGCTGGGTCAAGAAGCCGCCGACGCCGGTCAAGCGGGTCCACATCCTGAGCGGCGATAGGGACCTCATCCCCGAGGACATCCCCCGACTAAGGGAGAAGTTCAACGGCATGGTGAACGACTACGAGTCCGCCCCAACCGCATGGGTCTGCGCACGCAACAACACCAAGGTACTCATCCTCCGCGGCGTCTCCGACCTCGTCGACAAGAGTGGAGGGGAGGCATACGACGGCACCGCCACCGCCTGGTTCGAGGCCACGAAGAAAGTCATGGCCGGCCTCTTCGACATCCTCCCCGCCTGGGTAGCCTACTTCAGGAAACAGAAGTAAGTCTCCCAAGCTAGGCGAGTATCTCCCTGAGCATGGAGGCCGTCAGGTTCCCCCCGCTCAGCACCAGCCCTACCCGTTTACCCGCTAGTCTATCCCTCATCTTCACCGCCGCGGCGAGCGGCGCGGCACCCGCGCCCTCCGCGATCGTGTGCGCCTTCTCTACGTAGAGACGGATGGCTGCCTTCAGCTCCTCCTCGGAGACCAGCTCGAACTCGTCGACGAGCCTGTGGACTATCTTGACGGGCAACTCGAAGCTCTGCCTCACGGCGAGGCCGTCCGCCATGGTGTTCGCGGAGTCGCTGCACTCCACGACGCCGCTCCTCCAGCTCTTCGAGAGGCTGGGCGCGGCCTCGGTCTGCACGGCGACGACGCGTGTCCGGGGGCTGACTGCCTTGTAGACGGTGGCGACGCCGCTGCTCAGCGTCCCCGCGCCCGCCGCGACGATGACGACGTCGAGGCCGGGCTGGTCCTCCACCATCTCGAGGGCGAGGGTGCCCACGCCGGCGATTAAGTCGGGCTCGTTGGCGGTGTGGACGTAGCGTAGCCCCCTCTCCTTCGCCAGATCCACGGCGAGAAGCCGGGCGGCGTCGAAGTCGCCCTGCCCCTCGACGATGTCGGCGCCTAAGGCGCGCATCGCCGCCACCTTATCCGGGTTCGCACCCTTCTGGACGCAGACCGTCGCCTTCGCCCCGAAGAGGCGCGACGCGTAGGCGATGCTCTGCCCGTGGTTCCCCGTCGACGCCGTTATCACCCCCATGGCGCGATCCCCTACGCTCATCCGAGAGAGCAGGTTGATGCCGCCACGGACCTTGAAGGCGCCGATCGGCTGATGGTTCTCATGCTTAACCCAGACCTCGCACCCAAGCAGGCTCGAAAGCCCGTGGTAGTAGGTCAGCGGCGTCCTGTTGAGGTAGGGTCGGATGCGTCCACGCGCCGCGACGACGTCGAGGAGCGTAGGCGGCACAAGCTCAGCCAAGCGGCGGAGCCCCCAATCGACCCGAAGCGGGTCCCGTTCCTGATTTCAGGTTTAATCCTGATAAAGTCCCTTGTTGAGGTTGCTCAACTAATAAAGCAATACCCCATTCTTCACCCCTCCCTAGGGGAGGCGATAAAACGATACCCCATCACGTTCAACTCCACGTGCGTGAGACGTGATAACTCCCTCATGGTGTTTAAGCCTTTAGTGGGGTACGAGGCGCGGAGGCTTAGTTAAAAAATGTATAAAAAATTTTAATTAATTCTAATTTAATTAATAGATAATATTATATAATTTGGAAAAATATCAACGAAAAAATGATAACAACCCCTAAATAGGATGCCGGTGCCCCCCTCATTCTAGTAAAAAGGGAGGTGAATAGCAGGGTGAAGGAACAAACAACCACCGAGGACAGATTCTGGAACCTAAGCGAAGCCGAGACGCTACAGGAATTCAAGACCACAACGGCGGGGCTACCGGAAGACGAGGCACATCGCCGCCTCGAGGAGCACGGCTACAACGAACTCCCTCGGGAGAAGCTAAGCCGGCTGCAGATACTCATCCGACAGTTCATGAACCCAATCTACCTCATCCTGCTCGCCTCCTCGGTCGTCGCCTACTTCTTCGGCGAGTTCGAGCAGTCGATAGCCATCGTCTCGATGATCTTCCTCAGCGCCGTGCTCGGGTTCTACAACGAGTACAAGGCGGAGAAGATCGTCGCGGCCCTGACGGAGAGGGTCTCGCTTAAGGCCCTCGTGACGAGGGGCGGGAAGACCTACGACCTGAGCGCCAGGGAACTCGTCCCCGGCGACATCGTCAGCGTCTACATCGGGGACGTCGTGCCCGCCGACATGCGCCTCATCGAGGCGAAGGACATACAGATAGACGAGGCCACCCTCACCGGGGAGTCGTTCCCCGTCGACAAGACCTCGACCTCGCTGAATCTGGATCACCCCATCCCACAGCAGATCACGAACCACCTCTTCATGGGCACCGTCGTGAGCCACGGGAGCGGGAAGTGTGTCGTGACGAAGACCGGGAAGAACACCCAGTTCGGGGCAATCTCCTGGAGTCTCACAAGGCCGCACCCGCCCACCGACTTCCAGAAGGGCCTCACGAGCTACGGCAACATGATACTCACCTTCACGGTGGTCCTCGCCGTCGGCATATTCGCCCTCAACATACTCGTCGGGAAGCCCATGATAGACGCCCTCCTCTTCAGCCTCGCGATCGCCATCGGGCTCGTCCCGGAGCTGATGCCCGCCATAGTCACCATCTGCCTAAGCCAGGGCGCGGCGAGGATGGCCGAGAAGCAGGTCATAGTCAAGCGCCTCGTCTCCATCGAGGACTTCGGCACGATGGACGTCCTCTGCACGGACAAGACCGGGACGCTCACAGAGGGGAAGATAATCCTCAGGGAGTACCCATCCCTCAGGGACGTGGAGGACGACAGGATCCTGACCTACGGGATGCTCTGCAACGCCGCCATCCTTAACGACAAGATAATCGGCAACCCCATGGACGTCGCCATCTGGGACTACGCCCTCAAGGCGGGTAAAAACGAGCTTGCTAAGCCCTACAGGCGGATAGACGACGTCCCCTTCGACTACAAGCGTAGGCTAATGTCAGTCGTCGTGGAGAACGACGGAAGGACCCTACTGATCACCAAGGGCGCCCCCGAGTCATTCACTGACAGGTGTACAGTAGCTGAGATGAACGGGGACAAGCTTCCCTTCGAGCGGGTCAAGGGAGAGATCAAGGAGAAGCTCGCCCGCTACTCGGGAGCCGGGTACCGCGTCCTCGCCATAGCCTACAGGGAGATAGATAAGAGACAAAACTACACGCCCGCTGACGAGATTGACCTCACGCTGCTCGGCTTTCTCGTCTTCACCGACCCCCCCAAGGAGGACGCGAACAGGGCCCTAGCCCGCCTCAAGGAGATGGGCGTCGACGTAAAGATACTCACAGGCGACAACGAACTTGTAGCCAAGAAGATCTGCGAGGACATAGAGATCCAGTGCAAGAGGATCGTCACGGGCTCTGAGCTTATGGCCATGACGCCCGAGGAGCTCAGCGCCGCCGTCAACGAGACCACCGTCTTCGCAAGGGTAACCCCCGACCAGAAGCTCTCAATCATCAAGGCCCTAAAGGCAAACGGCAAGGTCGTCGGCTACCTCGGCGATGGCGTGAACGACGCCCCCAGCCTCTACGAGGCCGACGTCGGGATAAGCGTGGAATCCGGCGTCGACGTCGCAAAGGAGGCTGCAGACATAGTCCTCCTCGACAAGGATCTGATGGTTCTCGCTAACGGCATCATAGAGGGCAGGAAGATCTTCGATAACACCCTCAAATACATACTCATGGGGACGAGCAGCAACTTCGGCAACATGTTCAGCGCCGCCGCGGCGAGCGTCTTCCTCCCATTCCTCCCCATGCTACCCATGCAGATACTCTTCATGAACCTCCTCTACGACACCGCCAACATGACCCTCCCCACGGACAACGTGGACGACGAGTACGTCATGAAACCGAAGAAGTGGGACATGAACTTCGTCAGGAAGTACACCCTCTTCTTCGGCCCCTTCAGCAGCCTCTACGACTTCCTCACATACGGGATAATGCTCTTCATCTTCGCCGCCTCCCCCGCCCTCTTCCAGAGCGGCTGGTTCGTCGAGTCATTCGCCACAGAGATACTGGTCATCTTCGTCATCAGAACTCGGAAGACGCCGTTCTACAAGAGCCGGCCCGGCAAGTGGTTAACAATACTCACCCTCAGCGTCCTCGCCATCGGCGTAGCCATCCCCTTCACGCCGCTCGGCGAATTCCTGGGCTTCACCCCACTGCCTCCGAGCTACTGGCTGCTGCTGATCCTGATGGTTGCGACCTACCTCCTCCTCGTGGACGCGGGGAAGGTCTTCTTCTACAAGGTCTGCGGGTATAACTGGTGATTCATGATGCTGCCATACGAAGAGCTGTTCTCGTGGTGGGCCGCGACGATCACCACCGGCATCATGTTCCTCATCGTCGTGAGCTCCGCGATATACTACTACAGGAAGAGGCCGGCGTCTACGAAGACCGACGCCCCGAAGGTGATAAGGGAGTTCGCCTTCGTCTGGGCCCTCATGGCCCTCCTGATACTCTACCTCGTCTCCATCAACCTGGGCTCATACCTGCTATTCGCCGCGGGGAACATAGTGGTGGAGGCGCTCCTCTTAATCTACGTCTACATTAAGAGGTAGAGAAACCTCCCCCCGTTTCTCATCCGGAATAGGATTCTCCACTGTAAATCGTTAAATTAAGGGGCGTCGAACCAAAGCAAGATGGACCGCAAGCAGCAGAGCGACTGGCTCATGGGGACACTTTGCCTGCAGACGCCCCCCGTGGCCGTCAAGTATCTCCGCGAGTGGAGCGACGACGCAGAGTGGGAACTCGCCGACAAGGGCTACTACCGTCCCAAGGCGCCTCTGAACGTCTGCCAATTCATCGGGCAGGCACGCCACCACCTCAGAAAAGTCGTCGCCACGCCAGATGATCAGGTCTGCAACATCGGCGCACTCGTCACCGGCGCATACCCCTTCGATGATGATATGGAGCACGGCGAGATCGCGAAGAAGGACGGCGTCAGGAAGACCCCCGAGCTATGCGAGGCCATGTTCCAGACCCTACCACGCATCCCCTTCGGCGAGGTCAAGGCAATCGCCTTCGCCCCCCTCGACAAGATGGAGCTTGAACCCGACCAAGTCATAGTCTACGGCACCCCCCTCCAGATGCTCAAGCTCATCCAGGGCTACGTCTACGCCGAGGAGCCACGCTTCACCATAACCACGTGCGCCAAGTACGGCGTCTGCGTCGAAGGCATGGCGCAGGCATACGCCACGGGCAAGCCGGCGGTCGGCTTCCCCTGCCGCGGCGAACGCGTCTCAAGCATCGTCCAAGACCAGGAACTATCCATAACAATCCCCTACGCGTCCCTGCCCGCGGTCATCGAGGGCTTCGAGAAGACCAAGCACCTACTCCCCTCCCCCATCCCCTTCGGCGGAGTCGACCAGGAACCCAACTTCCTCCCCGACTACTACCTCACACCGCAGGCGAAGAAGCGCCGCGGCTAACAGCCATCAATCAGAAAAAAAAGTGAATATGGTCGAATCAGCAGCAGTTACCGTTTCCAGCCGCTGGCTCGTTCTTCTTGCCGCCCTTTTTCCCGGAGCAGCCGCAACCCTTCTTATCACTCATTAAGGATCCGCATATTAACTAATAAACTGAGGAAATATAACTGTGATTACTTAAATATTTAATTTATTTAATGATATTCGTTAAATTATTAGCCGAGCACCCGTGGGAGACGGGGTCGGCCTTCAAAAACTTAGGTCAGGTCCTCTCTATCTCGTTTGAGAGAGAGATCACGCTGCGCGTCCTCGCCACGCCCTCGGACGCGGTGAGCTCCGAGAGTAATCGAAGCAGAGCCGTCGTGTCCTTGCAGACCACCTTGAGGATCATGTCCTCGTCCCCATCCGTGAAGTGGGCCTCAACGACCTCCGGCATTCTAGCTATTGCCTTTACGACGTCCTCGCGGCAGCACTGCGGGTGGTCGAGCGTGACACCGATGAACGCGGTCGTGTTCAATCCCAACCGCGAGTTGTCGAGCAGTGGTATGTAGCCCTTTATCACCCCGTCTCCCTCCAGATTCAGGATCCTTTCCCGGATGGTCGGGGTTGAGAGTCCTATCTCCCTCGAGATGTCGGAGAAGGATATCCTGGCGTTCGCCTTGAGCATGTCTATGATCTTCAGGTCGGTCGCATCCACGCATATCGCCCTCACTTTGGAGGATTACCGCCTCTACTTAAAAATATTAGGTAGAACTTGTTTTTATCCAATATTTTTTAGGAGTTTATGGCCGTTTTCGTTGCTGTACCTAATCATCTTATGTTGTATACTAATATATTGGAAACCAATATATTGTGTCGTTGGAAGATAGACATGGAAGCCGCACTGCTAAACACGTTGACGTTCTTCGCCAACGTCCTCATAGAGATAATCCCCCTCTTCCTAGCCGTGACGTTCCTCGCGGGCCTCGCCCTCGAGTACATCAAGCCCTCCCTCATACGGGAGAAGCTCGGCGGGAAGAAGGGCGTCACGGGCATGCTCGCCGCCACGGCGCTCGGGTTCGTCACCCCATTCTGCAGCTGCTCGACCATTCCCCTCCTTGCCGGCATGCTGGCCGCGGGGATACCGATCAGCGTCCTCACGGCGTTCCTCTTCGCCTCCCCCTACCCCGTCGAGGTTGGGTTGCTCGTCCTCGGGCCGATGTTCGGCTGGCCATTCGCCGTCGCCTTCGTCGCCACCGGCGCCATCCTAGCGATCCTAAGCGGCCTCCTCCTACAGAAGCTGAACTGGCAGGACCAGATCAAGGACGACTTCATCAAGGGGCTCAAGCCCGAGGCGAAGAGCGATGATGCGGAGGAGGAACCCGCCGGCTGCGCGTGTGGAGCCGAAAAACAGGAACCGGAGGAGGGCCAAGCCTCATGCGGATGTAACGCCGAGCAACCCGACGCTGAGGCGCCGGGCTGCGGCTGTGAGGCGGAGCCCAAACCCGCACTCAGTCAGCCAGAGAAGGCACCCGTGGACGGGTTCCCCCAGAAGGCGAAGCGCGCCGCCGTATACTCACTCACATTCTTCAAGCGAATGATCCCCTTCATCCTCTTCGGCTGCAGCATAGGCGCCATCATCTACGGCTTCGTCCCGCAGGACCTCCTCGCCACATACATGGGCGGGTCAAGCATACTCGCGGTCCCGATCGCCGCCCTCATCGGCGTCCCTCTCTACGTCAGCATCATCCCCATAATCCCAATAGTCCTCAGCCTGAGCGCCAAGGGCGTGAGCAACGGCGCGGTCATCGCCTTCATGATCACCGCCACCGCGATAAGCCCCCCAGAGCTAATCATGCTCTCGGGCATGTTCAAGAGGAAATACCTCCTGCTCTTCGTCGCCATGATGATCATCGGCGCGATAGCCACGGGGTACGTCTTCAACGCGATAGCCCTCTAGGCCGCCGGGGGCAGATTCTTATCACCCAAAAGGCAGAGATGAACGGGGGCGACTCGACCATATCCGGTTACTGGGACAGATCCTTCATCGTGGGCTCGGCGAAGCTGCTCGTCCTCTCCGTCCTGGGCAGGGGGCCGTTGCACGGCTACGGTGTCCTGAAGGAGATCAGCGACCGCTCCGGGGGCTGCTGCACCATCACGTCGGGGACCATTTACCCCGTCCTCCGCGAGTTGGAGAAGGAAAAGCTCATAACCAGCACGAAGGGGGTCGCCTCGGGCAGAGCGAGGGTGGTGTACGAGTTGACCGACGCGGGTCGTCGCGTGCTGGATGAGGGGCTCTCCAAGTGGGAGACACATCAGCAGGGCGCGAGGAAGATACTCGGCAAGGAATCCTAGAGAAAGAGTTCCCAGGTGCATGGTGCTGGGTAACTATAATTAAGCCGGTTCCCCGCTGGAAACCATGAGCGGAAGGGAGGAGACGGTCACACTCGGCGGGGGCTGCTTCTGGTGCACCGAGGCCGTCTTCGCTAGGCTCAAGGGCGTCACCAGCGCGTTCCCCGGATACAGCGGCGGCAGGGCACCCAACCCCACATACGAGCAGGTATCAACAGGCACGACGGGCCACGCCGAGGTCACACAGATCACATACGACCCCGCCG
Source organism: Candidatus Bathyarchaeota archaeon (assembly GCA_026394265.1). Next base: position 7,590 of record JAPKYO010000029.1, on the reverse strand, counting down.
CCGTAACCTTCCGCCAGATCCTCGAGATATTCTTCGCCACACACGACCCCACGACCCTCAACCAGCAGGGCGCAGACATCGGCACACAGTACAGATCGGTAATCTTCTACCACACGGAGGAGCAGCGGAGGGAGGCCGAGGCATACATCAGGGAGCTGACGGAGAAGAAGGCGTACAACGCCCCCATAGTCACAGGGCTTGAGCCCTTCAAGGCATTCTACCCCGCAGAGGAGTACCACCTCAAGTACTACGAGAGGAACCGGAACGCCGCATACTCTCGCTTCGTCATAGCGCCGAAGGTGGAGAAGCTGGAGAAGAAGTACGGTGACCGGTTAAAGGGCTGAGAAGAAGGCGCGTAGCCTCTCCTCCATCTCCTTCCCCATGGCGTAGACGTTGTGCTCCACACCGGGGAAGACGTTCAACTCGACCTCCCCGCCGGCCCTCCTCAACTCCTCGGCGAGGGGGATCGCGTTCGTCTCCGCGGGTATGTTGTGGTCCTTCGACCCGTGGAATATTGCCACCTTGGGCAGCTTCGTCCCCTTCTTCATCACCTTGAGTTTGGGCATGGGGTCGCTGGGCTTGATAACCTTGTAGGCCTCCGCATCCGGCGTCTCCGGGGTGAAGCCGTACGCCTTGAGGGTGACGTCCCTGAACTTCTTCTCCTTGATCGTGGCGTCGAGGTTTGCGACGGCCTGCAGGACCGCGGCGAGCTTCGCCCGCCCCGCGAGGGGGCCCAGGACAGAGTTCCACACGAGCGTCCCGCCGAGCCCCCCACCCATCAGCCCGAGCCTCGACATGTCGAGCCCCGGGGTGGCGTCGAGTTCCTTGAGAAGTGCCGCGTTCGCCGCGACGGCGCAGGGATTCCCCCAGTGATCACCGCAGCCGTTACTGCCCGCGACGACTATCCCGTTCTCCATGATCGCCCGCAGAAACGTGGCCTTGGACTCCGTGTCCGGCCAATCCGCCGTCCCCTCGCGCACGTAGCCGCCCGCGCCGTGGTGGTGCATCAGCACCGGTGTCTTTCCCTTTGCCTTGAACCCCTTTGGGGTCCAGATGTAGCACCACTCCCCACCCGCCTTGAAGTAGACACGCTGCTCCCCATCCTTTAGCTTCGGAACCATCAGAAACACCTGATTAGATATCCTCGATTGTGGCTAAAAGCCCAACTATCCACCGAACCGACGGGGGGACTCAATAACTGCAGATACTTCATAAAGAAGTTTAAACAAGACTTTTTTTAAGGGCGAACAGGTCATCGTAGATATCTCTAAGGAGCTGCCGGTTTTCTCTGCTCAACGCGAGGTACGCCGAGTCTGAACTGCTGAGCGTACGTGCAGCTTCACTGATTAACTCGTTAACACTCGGGATCAGCTGCGTTGGGGTCAACGGGTCATTTTCAGCCCGCATAACCTCAAGATCCTTCTGCAGAAGCGTCGAATGTATTAGAATATCCGTCCAGAGGGAACGCGGAACATCAACGTATTCGAAGGCGTTGACTATGGCCTCCATCATCTCGACGGTATGATTCCGGAGGGTCAACCGGTTCGACTCCCTTCTCTCATTAGCTGATTTAGTTACGCTGATCGTGTAGGCGAGATTGAGGGTTGAAATCAAGATGATGGCGAGGAGGGTAGCTGCGGCAACTCTCGGTAAGGTAATGGGGCGTCTAGGAGTTTCCAAGCGTCCATAAAGCAGGGAGTACGCCTCCAAGCCGAGCGGGGTTAAAGTGTATCCCTCCTTGCCCTTCTCAAGTAAATCACCCATGTTCTTGAGGTGATAGGCGAGGTAACCAGACTCGACCCCGGTTAACCTGAGTAAATCCGTGTAGGTTATGCTGCCCTTGGCCACGCTTTCAAGGACCCTCTTCCTGAAGTCGTGGTTGAGTGCCTTGATGATTTTGCGGCGTCTGGTTTCGTCGGCCACGGGAGCGTACCTCGTGATATTACGTTGGCTCTGAAGTGAAAAGATTGGTGACTGAGATCCCTCGGGGAGGTGATTTGTAAAATTTTCTTTTCAAAAAGGGTTAAAACCTCGTGGGTTGAGGGCGGAAACAGGGAATGGGTTGGGTTACTAGACATTGCTGATCTGGTCCAAATCGCTGATCGTGGCAGTTGCGGTAATGCTCGTGGCTGCGTCGCTCGCGGGAGGCGCGTATTTCGGGTATCAGAGTGGCTACGCCGGCTCGCAGCAGCAGTCGAGCCCGGAGATTCAACGGCTGACCGAGGAGGTGCATAGGCTGACGGAGACCAACGCGAATGTAACAAGTGAAAACGAGGTGCTGAGGAAGGCGGCGTCGAGCATAGCGGGGAGGACTGTGAAGATCGGCTACATAGCGCAGGATACCGCGACCTACACCTCGACAAAGCTCTTCATAGAGAAGGTCATCCAGCCGGACCTCAACGCATACGCCTCTAGCCTGGGCTCCGGCGTCAGCTTCGAGTTCATGATAATGGACGCCAAGGGGCAAGCGAATACACACCTTGAACTCGTCCAGCAGCTGCGCAGCGAAAATGTGAAAATATTCATCGGGTCGGGTTGGTCGTCGCAGGGCTGCTCTAGCCTGAGCTACGTCAACTCGTTCAAGATGCTTATGGTGAGCCCGAGCGCTACTAGCCCCAGCCTCGCAATCGCCAACGACAGGTTCTACCGGATGTGCACCGCCGACACGGCCCTCCCGCCTGCGCTCGCCGACGCCATCTGGAGCTACGGGATAAGGGAGCTCGTGATCATCCAGCGCGGCGACTCGTGGGGTGACGGCGTAGTCAACCTGCTGACTCCCCTCTTCACGGAGAAGGGCGGCAACGTGAGCCAGGTGGTCCGGTACCCGGCTGAGACGACCGACTTCTGCCCCGCCCTACAGGAGGCCCGGACGCGCGGCGAGGCGGCCATAGCCCGCATGGGAGGCGACACGAGCAGGGTCGGCGTCCTCCTGCTCGCCTTCGACGAGGCGCCGCAGATACTCAAGCAGGTCAGCCAATGCGAGATACTCTACAACCTAGTGTGGTTCGGAGGCGACGGCACGGCGCGGTCCGCCGGCATACTCAGGGACTCGCCACTAGAGGCGAACCACCTCAAGCTCTTCAGCCTCCTGTCTCAGAAACCCAACTCTACAAAGTACACCGACCTTGAGGCGAGGTACGTTGCGGCTACGGGCGAAGCCTTCGGCATCTACCGGGCGTACCTGAACGACGCGGCCTGGGTCCTCGCAAAGTCGATACTGGAGACAGGGTCGGACAACGCCACCAGAGTGGCTGCCGTCCTCCCCAGCGTCTGCGGGAGCCACTACGGCGCCACCGGGTGGTGCAGACTAAACGAGTACGGCGACCGGGCGCCGCCCCCCTACGACATCTGGTACTACGCGCCAGGCACTACGGCGCCAAGCACGAGCCTCCTAGCGGGAACATACTACCCCAACACGAGGGCGACGACCTGGAATACGCGGTAGCCTCGATCAAGGCGCCGCGCCGATGCCTTCAAAAACGGCGACGCGTCAGCCTCCCCCATGGTCGACCTCTTCAAACCCTACCGGATAGGGGAACTGGAGATCAGGAACCGCTTCATCAGGAGCGCCACCACCTCCGCGTGGAGCGACGAACACGGAATAGTCCGCGACGAGATGATCAGGTACTACGAGCAGCTCGCTGAGGGGGGCGTCGGCCTCATAATCAAGGGCCACCTCTACATCGACCCCCGAGGGAAGGCCCACAACGGCATGGCGGGCATACACGACGACTCCGTCGTCCCCAAGCTCAAGGAGCTCACAGACGCGGTCCACCGAAACGGCGGCGCCATCCTCGCCCAGATCAACTTCGGCGGCTACCAGGCGAGCGCCGGCGAGCGCATGGGCCCAAGCGACTACAAGGGCAAGGGGTGGGAGGCGCGCGCCATGACGACCAAAGAGATATGGGACCTCGTGGAAAAGTTCGGCGCAGCCTCAGAGCGCGCCATAAAGGCAGGCTTCGACGGCGTCCAGCTACACGCCGCCCACGGCTACCTCATCAGCGAGTTCCTGAGCAAACACGCCAACACACGAACAGACGAGTGGGGCGGCGACCTCAAGAACCGGATGAGGCTCCTAAAAGAGGTCTACCTGGACGTACGCGGCCGCCTCGGCACCGACGCCGTCATCTCGATGAAGATGAACTGCGACGACTTCAGCCAAGACGGCTTCACCGTCGACGAATCTGCCCTAGTCGCCCACGCCTTGGCGAGTATAGGCATCGACATGATAGAGGTCAGCGGCGGAGGCATAGGCCGCGAGGACAAGTACCTCGAGAGGGCGAGGCACACCGACCCTGCCCTCTGCGAGCCCAGCTTCGCGGGACACTGCGAGAAGATTCGGGCGACTTCGAAGCCGAAGCCACTTGCACTCGTCAACGGATTCCGAACCAAGGCAGCCATGCAGGCGGTCGTCGACAGGGGGATAGCCGACATGATCAGCATGAGCCGCCCCCTCATCAGGGAGCCCGACCTCATCAACAAGATGAAGGCTGGGCAGGAGGAGGCCACATGCATCCGCTGCGACGCCTGCGAGTCGGACGCCGTCTTCAGCAAGGCTATGCTCCGCTGCCGCCTCGACAACCCATAGCCCCCCTCGGGGAAACGATATTATACAGGGGAACGGGCACCGATAGGCAACGGCCCTGACCCTAAATGACCGCCATCTTCTCCTCCATCAAGCAGGCGTTCAGCAACCGCAACCTAATGATCATCACGCTGACCCAGAGCCTCTTCATGCTCACCGCCAGCCTCTGGTGGCCCTACTGGAGCCTCTACATACAGAACCTCGGCGCCTCCGTCACACTCGTCGGCCTCATCTTCATGGCGGAGATGTTCTTCCAGCTCATCTTCCAGCTACCCGGCGGCTACCTGACGGACCGCCTCGGGCGCAAGAAGGTGATAGTGCTCGGCTCCCTCTGCAGGAGCGTCAGCCCAGTCATCTACCTCCTCACCGGTAGCTGGGAGTGGGTCGTCGTCGGCCTCCTCTTCACACAGGCATCCAACATGATGATCCCCGCCATATACGCCCTCATAGCGGAGAGTGTCAGCAAGGAGAACCGCGGCCTCGGCTACGGCGCCTTCAGGATGATGACGTGGCTCCCCCAGATCTTCTCCGCATTCATAGGCGGCGTCGTCATGGACTGGCTCGGCATCATCCCCGGCGTACGCGTCGCCATAGCCTGCACCCTCATAGTGGCCGTGCTCAACGTCATCATAAGGTGGAGGTACCTCGAAGACACCTACGACCCGATGAAGATAGTCGGCGCGGAACGCCACAGCCCCCTCGACGCCCTCAAGAACATGAGGAAGGTCCCCCGCAGCATCTGGTACCTCATACTCGTCGCCGCCTTCAGCGCCTTCGCCTTCCGCCTAGTAAACAACTTCATGGTAATCTACGCCACGGAGCAGCTCCACCTCACCAACACCGAGTGGGGCATAGTCACCATGATGGTCGGCCTCGTCTCAACTCTGCTCACGATACCCGGCAGCATAATCAGCGACCGCATAGGGCGCAAACCCGGCATCATGGCCAGCCTCGGCCTCCTCCCACTCCAGTTCTTCGGCTTCACCATCGCCGGAGGCTTCATGGGCCTCATGGGCGCACGCTTCCTCGGCGGAGTCAGCGAGGGCTTCGGAGGCGCCATCACCGGAATAGAGGGAGGCTCCGCCTGGCTCGCCCTCGTCGCCGACATGGTCCCAGCAAACCAGCGCGGCATGGTCATGGGCCTCATAGGCACCATGGCGGGGCTCCTAAGCCTCCCCGGCAGCAGCCTCGGCGGGGTCATGTATGACAACATCAGCCCCGAGGCGCCATTCCACCTCGCCGCCGCCTCCGGCCTCGCCGCCTTCATAGTCTTCACACTCCTCGTCAAGGAGCCGAAGACGAAAGCCGACTAGCCCAAACTCGATAAGCGGGGTGTCCGTTCAACCCCCCATCAGTTTGCCGACGTTACATCACAGCGGGGGCGTAAGCGCTAGAACGAACGCAGCTATCTACGCTCCACGTTCTTTGGGAGACCCCTCTTCAATATCCTCTTCTCCATGTACTTCTTCGGCTTCTTCACCTTCTTATGCTCCTCGGGGACGACGGCCAAGTTTATCAAGTTACTAAGAGTTACCCGTGGTTAATAATTGCATGGCCCCACCCAGTTGACGGGGGCTTAAACTGAGCGTCTTCTAATCGGGTCTCAGCAGCAGTCCTCGTCGAGGATGGGCAGCATCGGGTTGGGCGTGAACTCGAACACGCTCCCGAGCTTGAGCGGCAGTTCGAGGCTCTTGGTCTCGACGACCACGTTCATGTGGTTCGGCATGTGGTTGTAGTCGAAGCCGGCGAGGTTGCCTATGGGCTCGCCGTCGACCCTCACTTCGTCGCCGTTGATGATGTTGCCGCCCTGTGTGATCTCGATGAAGGCGACCGCCGCCGCGTCATCTCCCCCCTCTGCGGGGTTCCAGATCATTATCTCGTGTATGTCCCCCCTCGGGACGGCGCGGCTCCACGACTCAACGAGGTCTATGCCGGAGCTTTTGAACGACACATCTATGATCGTGACAACCTCCCCGCGTACGGGGCGCCGATCGCGGTAGATCCTCGGGGCCTTCACGACGTTTAGCCCCCCTTTTCGACCGGTGTCTGGCTTGTCCTGCATGCATCCGCAACTTGTCTCCCCAGTCACATCAGGGTGGTCGTCGTTTCCCGAGCAGTTGCACGAGGCTTTTTTACGATCCTCAACAGACATATGCATCGATACAATTGAATATGTAATTATATAAAAGGCTTGCCGCCCCCGGTATTACTAAGTACTCAAAAGCACATCGTTCCCACAAGGTTAGCCGCATGATTAAGCAAGGTTTGGAGTACGAGGTCGTCGAGGGCTGGGGCAAGCTCCCCGCGGGCTGGGCCTACACGCAGGTCGCCGGCGTCGCCGTCGACTCCAAGGACCGTGTCCTCATCCTCTGCCGGGGCGCACACCCCATCATAGTCTTCAGCAGGGAGGGCGATTTCATAGAGAGCTGGGGCGAGGGCATCTTCTCAAACGCCCACGGCGCCTACATCGACGCCGAGGACAACTTCTACTGCGTCGACAGCGCCGACCACACTGTACGCAAGTTCGCGAGGGACGGCGAACTCATCTTCACCCTCGGCACCGAGCACAAACCCGCGCCACTCGGCAAACCCTTCAACAAGCCCACCGACCTCGCCCAGGCCCCAAACGGCGACCTATACGTAAGCGACGGCTACGCCAACAGCAGCGTCCACCGCTTCACCGCCGAGGGGGAACTCATCCAGAGCTGGGGGGAGCCCGGCACCGGCCCGGGGCAGTTCAACCTCCCACACGGCGTCTGGGTCGACGGCAAGAAGGTCTACGTGGCGGACCGCCAGAACAATCGCGTCCAGATATTTACCCTAGAGGGCGAGTACATAGAGGAGTGGGGCAACCTCCTCCGGCCCTGCGACATCTACTTCGACAAACGCGGTCGCGTCTACGTAGCCGAGTTGACCCACAGGGTGAGCATCCTGAACAAACGGGGTGAGGTCCTCGCCAGGATCGGTGGCGTGGAGAGCTTCACACCCGGCCAGTTTGTTGCCCC
>JAPKYO010000064.1 GCA_026394265.1 Candidatus Bathyarchaeota archaeon | reverse complement strand
CCCTCGTCGCTGAACCGCTTCAACGCGTCCAGCCGCGCCTGTATCGATGATGCTCCGGGCTCGAAGGCCATCCTTACAGCGTCATCCAGGGCCGTTATTGTGAACCCGACCTCCACCTCATCGAAACGCCTAAGCAGATCCAAGTCTCTGAGGACAAGATCGTTCTTCGTTAGGACGTCGACGCGGTAACCGTGCTCGAGCAGGACCTCGAGACAGCCCCGGGTCAGCCTATACTTCGCCTCGATGGGCTGGTAAGCATCGGTAACACTGCTCAGCAACACCCGCCCACGTGGCTTCTTCGCCGCCTCCTCGCGGAGCCTCTCGACGGCGTTCACCTTGACGTCGACGAAGCTCCCCCAGGCCTCTCCGGGGTGGCCCATCCGCCTCATGAAGCGGGCGTAGCAGTAGGCGCAGGCATGGCCGCACCCGAGGTAGGGGTTGACGGCGTAGTCCATCCCGCCGATGCCGCTCCTACCGAGGATGCTCTTACACCGGATCTCCCCTATCTCCATACAATCACCCCAGCCACCCGGCAACCTATATATAATCCGTTGGGAAGAGTTGAAACAACCGCTGGGTAAAAGTGAACACAATGAAAGTACTCATCGTCTACGACAGTAAGACAGGGAACACCGAGAAGATGGCCACCGCTATCGCGGAGGGCGCCAAGGAAGCAGGGGCGGAGGTCACCGTCAAGAAGATCGGTGAACCATTCCCCCTCACCCTCCTAGAGGAGAACGACGGCGTCGCATTCGGCAGCCCAACAAGATATGCCGACGTGACGAACGACATGAAGGACTTCCTCAGCCACATCGAGAGCTACGTCAAACTCGGCAAGATGAAGATGAAGGGCAAGAAGGCCGCAGTCTTCGGCAGCTACGGCTACGACGGCGCGTGGGTCATGGAGGACCGCCTCAAAGGCTACGTCGAAGCCCTAGGCTACAAGGTAGCCCCAAAGGTCTGCGTCAAGGTCGACTTCGAGATAAAGACAAAGCAGAAGGAGACCCTTGCCGAGTGCAAGACGTGGGGCAAGGAATTCGCGAAGACCCTCAAGTAGGCCCGATTCTTCTCCTCAGATCCTCTTCTATGGCCACCCTCTCCTCGGGGACCTCGCGCCACTTCTTATCCAATCCACGCCTCTCCTCTGCGGAGATGACATAAAGTTCACGCGCCTTGTTGACCAACTTGATGAAATCACTGTACTGGCTAGCCTGGTTAGCCTGATCGACTGGCTTTGAGATGCGTGAGTGTATGATCTCCCTCTGGGTCTTAACGGCCGAAAGAAGAGCCATCACCGACCTCATTTCAAGCAGTGTTTTTCTCAGCTCACCCTCATCGGGTTTAATCTGGGCATACAACACCTGCAGCACAGGGGTGGCGGGGGTCTCGTAGATACTCCGACCACTCGATGTCCGCCTACCACCGGACCTGATGACCTCCGCCTCGTCGATGAGACGCGAAAGCATAGCGGCATCCACTCGACTGGCCACATACTTCTTTTGCAGAACAAAGCCCGCCTCCTTGAAGCTCCGCTTCGACAGTCGAGTCTCAAAGGGGACCGGGAGTAGCCTCATCGCGGCGTTGAAGGAGCTCTGCGCCTCAGTCTGGCTGGAGTGGAGCAAGTTCCGGAGGTGTCTCAGATTCTCGGCTTCCCGGTACACGATGGATACACTCAGCAGCTCTCCATTCTCCTCGACCTCGAGGACGGGGAGGGGCCGCTTCTCCCTATCCCCTATCGATAGTGGAATTGTGAGAAGCCTGTCGTCGGAGACGTATTCCATAACGTCGACATCACTTAGGTCATTGATGAGATCGCCAAGGGTAGCCCTCGCCGCCCTGTACCAGGGAAGAAAACGTGACCTAGAAGTCAAGAGAGTCGTACCAATAGTGACCGGCTCTCTATTCAACGATTTGAATTCTCAGGGAGAGACGGGGGATTAGGAGTCTTCGCTCTGCCTCTTGTATTTTTGCCTGCCCGTGGTGTTCTCTCTCTTCTTCCCACCCTTGGATCCGCCGAACTTTATAAGGAGACCCCGTATGGGCTCGGGGACCTTCGCCGCAATTGATGCGCTCTTCCACCGCACCACCAAGGCAACGACTATCCCCGAGGCGAACACGAGTATGTAGAGGTACGGCGGGCTGGCCATGAGGGAGAGCGTGGCGACCGCCTTATCGATGAAGCTCAGCGGCACAACCGTCGCCGAGATTATCATGCTGCTCGACGAGGCGTACCTCCAGTTTCCTGTGATCTGAGCGACAACCTCCCAGTCTCCTTCCTCTAAGGGTACCTCAAGCGAGAACGAACCGTCATCCTTTGTTATGACAGTCTGATTCTTCGCCCCAGCTGAGGAAGACATGATGACATTGACGGCCAACCCTGCGATCGCCGGGGTTGCAGCTCCAACTAGCTTCAATGGTTGATTAATCTTTACTTCGCTTGAAGATGGGGAACAGGTGACCTTCGTGGGTTGGGGGGTCATATTGAAGTCCGCTGATGTGCTGTTTGAGGGATAATTTACCGCGTCACCTTTGTAAGTGGCGACAACCGACCAGTGACCCGGTAGTTTCGGAGTGAAACTGTACATGAATCCACCCGATTTATCGCTTTTCACGGTGACGGCGTCCTTGTAGTCGCTGCACGTGAAGTTCAGCGTTACGTCGGTGTTGGCTATAGTTGTTTGCCCAAAGAGCTCTATAGATGAACCACCTAAGACATCGGCGTCCGCGACGCTGCATTGAGTCGTCGTCCGGTTCTTCACGTTGAAGGACGAGTCGAACTTGCCGATATTCCCGATCTCGTCCTCTGCACATATGGAGTAGTTGACCTGATCCTTGGCTTTGAAGACCGGCAGGTCGCACTCGTAGCCTCTCCCAACCTTGGCGAGGTTGATTGATTGGTCTAATTGAATCCCGTTGATGGTGAGGTTCGCCCACGCCTTCAGTATCGATCTCGTTGAAGTGATGTTGGCGTAGATCTTGGGTGCTTCGTCTGCGTAGACCAAGCCGAGTGGTTTGTATAGAACGGGGGTCGGTGCCGTGGAGTCGGTCTTGATGTAGAAGGGGACCTGGGTGGTATGATCGAACTTCGAATATTCGGCGATTAGCACTAGGAAATATGTCACGGGGCTGCTTGGGGAGGTGGAATTTGATGGGCTGGTCGAGTTCGTTGAACCACCCGCCATACTCATCTGTATCTCCATCTTGTCGCCCATGGACTTACAGCTGGCGGAGAAGAGGGAGTTTCTGTAGCCCCCGAAGGTCGTGTTGTAGCCGCCATAGTCGCCTGCGTATGTGTTGTTGAGATAAGCACCTTGTGGCGTCGGTTGGCCCTTTAAATCGTAACCATCGCCCTGCAGATTAGCCATGGGGTACACCCTTGCCTCGAACATGTCGATTTCATCAGGCGTGTCCACGGAGACCGTGAAGTTAGCTGCCGAGGTGGTGAACTCGTACCCAGCCGCGAATAGCTGCTTCGGGCTATCCCCCGGGACCAATCTACCCTGAAGCTCAGCTGAGTACCTCTTGTCAGTGTCCACGTGTTCAATGATCATGAAAATGGCGGACTGGGCGCCGTGTGAGTCCTCCAGGTCGTTGTGTATTAGGAAGTGATATGGTCCGGATTGTTGGGGTAGGTAGAACTGCCCCGACGGATCATTTGATACCTGCTCTGGGAGGCCTGTCGCCTCTGTGAAGGTCAGGGAGTCATACGGTGATCGGACGATTACATCATAGTCAGTTTGTGGATTGTCTGGGTTCACCCAATCCCCGACGAGGAAGATGTGATACTTCTTCCCAACCTCTAGTACGGCGGATACATCCATGGTTTCCCCTATTGGGATCGTGTTATTCGCGATCTTTAACGGGTTCCATGGCTTAGACAGGGTCCACGGACCAATTGTTTGAATCGTGGAAATTGACTTAACAACAGTCACTTGACCTAACGTTATACTCACTACGAGCATAATTAGGAGTGCTTTACTAATTCGAAAGGGATCTATACGCCGTCTTTCTCTCATTTCTCACATCAACCTCCATTATATGCGATACATATCGGGCAGAGGGGGGTCTGACAACCCGGAAGACTAGGGTCTTGCGCATACAGAGTCACCTGTATGATTGGATCCCCACCCGGCCACTCAATCACATAATCTCCATCTATTATGGTGTGCCAATGTGCTGGTCTGGTCGCTTTCTTGCTAAGGTGTACCTGCGCCTTGACGTGATAGGTTCCCTGCTCTGAGAGGGAGAAGAACTGCTCCGAAGCACTCACGGCCCGCGTCATATACGAGCTGAGATACTCTGGTGGCTGCTGGCGGACGCCGCCTACCACTCGCCAGATCGTGACGTTAAAGTTATCGTAGGGTCCGTCCCACTTCTCGCTGTTCATCCACGCTTCACGAGCCGGCATAACGATGTTTATTCCAAAAGACTCGCCGATCCATCCATTAGGTCCATAGGATAGGATACCATTCAACGCGGCGTAGACGTTCCCCCTCTGGGTTGTCACCCGCGAATCGTAGGAGTTTCCATTTTTAGCGTTTACAGTGATTATTTGAATTTTGTTTTCCATCGGCGGGATCGAAAGATTAGTGACATAGTATGTGTTGTTCAGCCAGATCCTAATGATGTTTATCGGCATTTCACACTTGTTGAAGATCTGTATGTTAACGCTTGTAGAACTTTGTGGATCAGTGGGGAAAACATACACATTGGCAAACTCGTTTGCCCTTTCATCATCGGTATGTTTTATAGTCAATTTACTCTGATCCAATATCACATCTGCCTGGTTCATGACCAGATACATCGGAATTACAGAGGTGAATAGTATCCCTACGAAGACAAGGGTCCCCATCACGGTGGAGATTCCCTTCCGCTTCCTACGATACCGTGTACGCGTAATAGACATTGTTATCCCTCACACTGTGAACCTTGATGGAAAGCGTGGTGCCGGCTGACAGGGTCGTTGCTATGTCGACGCATTCCAGATTGCTAGACCCGATTGCGTGATTCAGGATCGGCGGGATGGTCCCCACCGAAGGCGTGACATAGATGTCGAGTTGAGAGTCGACGGATCCATAGTTGAATATCCAAATGTGTAAAACGCCCGGTTCGTAGAAGACCCGCTCAACCGTGAAACGCTCTATGATCTCCTGCTTGAGGCTGAGGGTCCCTTTGACGTAGTTGTCAGCTATTACTGTTGTCGCTGACTGTGCGTACGACCATACCGCGGCGCCCACTGTTAAGACGACAGCGGTCAGTATCACCGAGGATATGACTTCAGAAAAGCCTCGTCTATTCTTTAGTCGTCTCATAGGTTCATGCCTCCGTTTCCCATGTACGCCACCGCCCAGATGCCGCCGATCGAGACTAGGACGAGTACTATCGAGTGCTTGAAACCCGCTGAGACGCGCCCCGCAGTCAACTTCCCGGTGACCAGACCCAGTGTGAAGGCGTGCAAGCACAGCGGCGTAAGAAGGGTCTTGTACAACATCGCAGCGGCAATGGAGACCCCCATGTTTGCTCCTGCGAAGAAGGAGAGAAACATCACGGTCGAGCCGACGAGCAGCGCGATCCCGATGTAGGGCACGATGGATAACGGCATCAGCAGCGCCCTCTTCTCTTCCTCCAGCCTCTTCGACGTCTCGGCGAAGCTCGCGAGCGACTCGAGGCTCTCGACGCTTCCTCCCCCCACGTCGAGGGTGTCGATGAAGAGATACACGTTCATCAGGGCGAGCCAGTTGTGCACCCTCCCCTGGAACTCTCCGTAAATCTGTCGAATCGGGTAGCCCCAGTTCAGCTTCAAGTTGATCATCTTGAGGTAAGGGGTGAAGCCCTTGTAGTTCCTCCCAGACAAGGCGTCTATGCACCTCTCGGGGCTGAGGCCACTTTTCCTCGTCTCCACGAGGTCGCGGAGGAACTGCACCACCCCACTCTGAATGCTCTTATCACGCTCAACGAGCAGGTAATCCATGACAGCCCCCGGTAGACACATCAAGATCAAGGCGATCCCAAACCCAATCGGGGCCTCGGTTCCCTCGGCGAAGCCGAAAGTGATCCGAAGCCACACTATCATCTCGGGCATTTGTGGAACGATTATGAAGCTCTTATCGAAGAATGGTAGGACGAACTGCGTCGCGGCGAAGGCCCCTATAGGCAGGAAGCCTAGGAACACCAGATAGGTCTTGAAATTCGATATGGGGTAGCTTATCTGACCACCGTCCGCCGCGTAGATGAACAGGAAAGCTAGAAACGGCATACCGACGAAGGAGAATAAGAAGAACTGCGAGGGTGAGATATTCACGCCGGCCATCGGTAGACTCAGCCCGATGACGAACATCAGGAAGATGCCGAGGACGCCGAGGATTCCGATGATCGTGTAGGTCTCCATGAGCATCCCCATGTTATCCCCCATCGCCTTCATCCGTGAGCCGAGGCCGAGGAACATGTTCTTCGTCTGGTTGTGCAGGTAGTGGAGGGTGTCCCCGCCGGTCCTCAGACTAGATGCGTAGCCTAGGAGCAGCTCGTTGTACTCGGGGATGTTCACCTGCTTTGTGGCTCTCTCTATGGCCGTTACGGGGTCCACACCGGTCGATAGGGCGATTGTCTCTATCCTGGCCACCTCCTGCTGCATCTGTGGGAGGAGAGTGAACCCCCTCAGCCTGAGGAGGCTCTCGTAGGGGGAGAGCCCGCCGCTGGCCATGACGCTGATGTACATCGAGGCATAGGGTATCTCCGTCTTCAGCCCCGCTATGCGGTTTTCCGCACCCGTCTTCGGTCCGATGATTCCGAAGACGACTACGACAAGCGGCAGCAGGAGGGAGGCAGGTATTATCACGAGGCCGTTCATGGGGAGCATCGGCACGTCGGGCCAAAGACCCAGTAGCCAGACGAGTATCAACAGAATCGGAACGATCAGCGTCGCCATCGCGCCCGCGCCGACGACGCTGAGGTAGACATCGGGGTGCACCTTCATGGCTGCGGCGTCGAGATCGTTCTCGACCCCCTTGAAGACATGGCTTAACCTCTCACCCAGCCAAGCAAAGTTCTGGTAGCATATGTCGCGAGTGTTCATCCTATTCACCTTTTATCCTGCTTATGTAGGGTAATTCGAAGCCGCGCCTGCGGAGCTTCAGGGGAGCCCGATCGACGGGGACGACCGCATCGGCTTCGCTCTCCTCGCTTGGCTCCTTCTTCTGTCCGACCGACTCCTGCACCGTGGCAACAATCACTTCGGTCGTTGGATCGTCGGCTGCACTGATCCTGGGAGGATCAACATTGCTGAGTTTAGGCTCGGCGACGTCCACCTTTTCTAGGGTGTTTAACTCTGCCTTCGGCTTCTCACTCGGGGCGTCCCTGGAATCGTTCTTCCTTTGATTGAGCTTGTATCCCAGGATCTTCGATGTGACCTGGTGCTGGTTCCTTACGCCGCTATTTACGATCTCTCGGAGGTAGAGCTCTCTCATCGCGAGCTCGATGAGGATCTCATCCATCGTGAGACCCTTCAGGTCGGCGATCCGCTTGAGAAGGATGCTGTTCTCGAACCTTGTCACGAAGGTATCGGTGAGCGGGTCCCAGGTCTCGACCTCGCGGTACTTCTCGAAGTCCTCGATCTCCCAGATGTCGCGAACCCTGCGGCCGAAGCTTAGTCCCTGTTTTTTCTTGGGTAGTTCGACTTTCTGTATATGGACGGCGCTGTTCATCAGGGGGATGTAGACGGGGGCGACGTTCATGGGCTCGGATGTGAGCCTCTTTACCGCCCTGTCGAGGCTGTCGGCGTGCATAGTGCACAGCCCGCCGTGTCCGGTGGCAAGGGCTTGGAAGAGTGTGTAGGCCTCCTCGCCTCGGACCTCGCCGACGACTATGTAGTCGGGCCTGTATCTTAGGCAGACCTTGACTAAGTCGAAGAGGGTGATGCCCTTGGGGCCCTCGGCGCTACTGAACTGGAAGCTTTGGCGAGTGTTGAACTGGGTCCAGTTCGAGACGGGGGGGCTCAGCTCGGGGACCTCCTCGACGGTGATTATTTTGTCGTTTCCCGACATAAGGCTCAGGGTCGAGTTGAGGATGCTCGTCTTCCCCGCGCCTGTGCCGCCGAGGATCATGAAACTCTGCTTGTTCTCGAGGATCATCCAGAAGTAGGCGGCTATCTTCTCGTTTAGGCTGCCCATCTGTATGAGGTCTACGATGCTGTAGGGGTCGGCCCTGAACTTTCTTATGCAGAAGGTGCTCCCCTTCGTCGAGACCTCGTTCATGAAGGTGGCGGCGAGCCTGTGCTTCTCGGGGAGCATTCCGTCCAGTAGTGGCTGGGCGGAGCTGATGTGTTTCCCCGACTTGTGGGCGAGCTTGATTATGAAGTCGTTGAGGATATCCTCGCTGGTGAAGCGGATGTTTGTGGGGATGCTCTCGAACTTCCTGTGCCAGATGAATATGGGGGCGTTGACGCCGTTGCAGCTTATGTCCTCTATGTTGGGGTCGCTCATCAGGGTGTGCAGGGCGCCGTATCCGGCGAGGTCCCTGACGACGCTGTGGAATATCTTTCCCCAAGACTCGCTGGTGAACTGCCCGAGAGAACGGGAGTACCTCTCAGCGATGCGCTCCGCCTCCTGGAAGACGTAGGCCTTGGGGTCGACGCCCTCTTCGACGGGGGGCTCAAGCTCCTTGCTTAGGATCTTCACCATCCGTCGATAGGTCTCGTCTTCGTCCTCATCGAGGGCGATGTCTACGGTGTAATAGTATAGTCCCTCGCCGAGGTCGCTTGATTTGACGACCTTAACCATCGAGTAGGGTTCTTCGACGAAGTATTCTTCGACTACGAGGTAGGTGGGTTCAGCTTGGTCTACTCGAATGCCGGTGTCTTCGATTTCGGCGTTTTCCTTTCTACCGAGGAGACGCAAACCTGAGTTTCACCTGCTGAAATTAAAAAAAATGAAAAAGGGGTAAGTCGGTTTTACACAAGCTCCATGAGCTTGATGTAGTCCATACCGCCAGCGCTGTGAATTTTAATGTTAACAGCAGTACCAGAGGTTAGTGCACTACCACTTCCCGCCCAAGTAAGGCCAACATTAACTGCAATAGTCTTGCTAGCACCACTATTAAGTGTGAACGGGGCTGTAGAAGTAGCATTCGAAGTTAGCGTTAAGGTTGCTCCGGTTCCAGCCACAGACATTATATCGTTAACGTAGACATTATTGAGAGTTGCAGCAGAGGTCCCGGAGTTCTTAAGACTGAGCGTTATAGTCCAAAACGTAGCACCTTTTACACATTGAGCTGACTGTATTTCGACCTTCTCGAACTTTGTGTACGAGCTCGTTATGCCGCTCATCCAGTACGAGACGGCGACAGCAATCGTGATGGCAACAGCAACTAGTATGACCGTCGCTATGACGGGGCTTATAGCCTTCCTACTCTTCATCATCATTTCTTTCATTTCTCCTTTTTTTAGTGATTTTCGACTTCTCAATATGTCAGGCGATCACTATCGCCAGCATAAGCAACCAGAATACCGTCTAAAACGAATATAAGTAAAATGGACATAAAATATAGATTATTAAGAGGTATGAGTTTATGCCATTTTAATATCTTATTTAGTTTTATTGATTCAATATTAATGCGAATATAAATTATGGATTAAGTTCGCATAATCAAA
>JAPKYO010000045.1 GCA_026394265.1 Candidatus Bathyarchaeota archaeon | reverse complement strand
GACCGCCTCGGGGCGGGCGCCGTCCTCAAGGTGCCCTGGAGCAGCTTCTTCCAGCCCGGCGACATCCCGTGGGACGACTACGTCGCAGAGTTCGGTTGGCAGAAGACATGGTGGAACGCAAAGATACTCACGCAGGCGCTCAAGGTCCTCTACGCGCAGGGGGCCACGGTCATGAAGGCGAATCTGCGCCGGGCCATCGCCATTGTGAGCCCCGAGAACCTCGGGTTCAACAAGAAGGCCGATGAGTGGGAACTCTACCGGGCACAGGTGGAGAACGCGATAAACACGAGTCGCCTAATCCCCGAGGGAGAGGCAACCGTTCTCGACCCAGTCCAGCTCCTTAAGGAGCGCAAGATCGTCATCATGGACCTGAGCGACGGGAAGGATACGTGGGAGCAGAAGCACCTCGTCGTGGCTCAGGTTCTCCGGAAAATCTTCGGGGAGGCCCTGGAGAACAGGAAGTTCGGCTGTATAGTTGTGCTGGAGGAGGCGATGTACTACGCGCCCCAGCATGGGGTCTTCGAGATCGGTGAGAAGGAGAGCCGGGGGAAGCTCCTCGGAGTCATAAAGGAGATCGCGACGAACGGCGGGCGTAACGGCGTCGGCCTCTGGGCGGTGACGCAACGCCTCGCCACGGTGGAGAAGACCGTCGTCACACAGTGCGCCAACAACATAATCTGCCATGGCCTGGAGGACCTCGACAAGCAGCGCCTCGCCGAGATAATGGGGAACGAGTTCACCCAACTCATAGGTGACCTCCCCCCCGGGGAGGCGATAGTAAAGGGAACCGCACTCAAGTGCAAGTTCCCCATCTGGGTCAAGGTGCTCGCGGAGGTCTACCCGGCGTCGAGTCTAAGCTCGCCGATGAGCAGATTCGTCCACATGGCCCTCACTGAGGCCGAAGTGGCCGCCGTGGCTCGATAATTTTTAATAAAACACACCCCCACCGGGATACATGGACGCAGTCCCCCCACCGAAACACAGACACGTCGACTACGGCAGAAGCCTCCTCAAGATCCTAATCCTGTTCGTGCTACTCAGCGCGTGCCTGACCGCCGTCGAGATCCTGTTCCAGTGGACGGACGTCGATCAGCTGCCCGGGTTCCTCCAGCCCTACTCCGCCTTCCTACTCTTCGCCAGCCCCTACCTCCGGTACTTCAACGCCGCGATAATCCTCGTCCTAGGCTACTTCATCGTGGGCGAGGTGGGCAACATAGTGTATGCCTATATGCGTGGCTTCGCGGACCACTCCTCGGCGGCGACTGTTCAGAACGTCGCCCGAATAGTGGGCTTTGGCGTACTCGTAGCCGTGTTGGCTTCGGTGTTCAGCGTCGACCCCGCCGCGGCGTTGACGCTGGGTAGCTTCGGGGGGCTCGTTGTGGGCTTCGCCACACAGACCTTTCTCGCCAACACAATCGCCGGGCTATTCGTCCTCATCACACGCCCCTTCACATTCGGGGACGTCGTGACGATGTCCGGGAACACGGGCACAGTCAAGGAGATCAAGCTGATGCACCTGATCATGGAGGCCGAGGACGGCTCGAAGGACATACTGATACCGAACAGCCTCGTGTTGAGCCAGATAATCCTGAAGAGGAGGCCGGGGATACGGATGGGCCCGACGGCGACGACGGTGACCCTCGAACAGCCGCCGACAAATGTCAAGGTGGGGGAGAAGTTGACGTTTAAGGGGCGGCTGACCCAGACGGCCACCGGGAAACCACTCGCCGATGCATCAGTCCACCTCTACGATAGGGATATCGGAAAGGACGATCTCCTGGTCGAAGGCATAACCGACGCCGAGGGCAAATACAGCCTCGAGTGGGTCGCCAAGAAGGTCGACTTCTTAGACGACGCAGCGGAGATCTACGTGAAATTCATGGGTGACGATGAGCACAGATCGAGCAACACTAAGCAGTTCGTCATCGAGGTCAGGAAGTAATCCGGTGAATCCTTAAACAGGGGCGTCGCCGCCTCTTTCTCGGTGTGATCGTTGAGTCCCGGTCGCCTCTACCCGGAGCGCCCCATGGTGGGCGTGGGAATACTGATTCGCAAGGGTGGGGAGTACCTCATGATAAAGCGGGCGTCCGAGCCCGACCGGGGTCTCTGGTCCATCCCCGGGGGGATGGTCGAGATCGGGGAGAAGGCGGCTGAGGCCGCCGTCAGGGAGGCGGAGGAGGAGACGGGGCTCGAAGTCGAGATACTTGAGGACCTCGGCGTCGTCGACAAGATAGTCAGGGACGAGGCGGGGCGGGTCAAGTACCACTTCGTCATCATCGACTACCTCGCCGAGCCCGTCTCGGGGGAGATGCACCACCACGACGACGCCCTCGACGCCCTCTGGGTCCACCCACGCGACTTCAGGAAGTACCAGATGTCTCAGACAGTCATCGATCTACTAAAGCGGATCAACCTCTACCCCGAGTTCTGAGCCCCTCACGCTTTTAAGCAGAGAAACCCACCAGAGAAGCCGTAGTGATGACTTTGGTTAAGGCATCAGACTTCAAGGGCAAGGACGTACTCTCCATGCGGGACTACGGCCGCAAGGAGATTGACTTCATCCTCGACGAGGCCACCGAGATGGTAAAGGTGGCGGAGAAGCCCAGCGCACTCTGCGCTGGCAAGGTGCTTGCGGCGCTATTCTGGGAGCCCAGCACACGCACTAGGCTTAGCTTCGAGACTGCGATGCTCCGCCTCGGCGGTGGCGTCACGGGCTTCAGTGACCCGAGCGCGAGCAGCGTGAAGAAGGGGGAGACGCTTGAGGACACTATTAAAACGGTGGAGTGCTACGCGGACATCATCGCGATGCGCCACCCGGAGATCGACTCGGCTGCGCGGGCAGCTGCGGCGGCCAGCATACCGATCCTGAACGGCGGGGCGGGCTCCGGTGAGCACCCGACTCAGGCTCTACTCGACCTGCACACGATGAAGTACGCGAAGGGGAAGATCGATGGGCTGAAGATCGGGCTCTGCGGCGACCTACTATACGGGCGCACCACCCACAGCCTCGCCCTCGCGCTAAACCACTTCGACGTCGAACTCTACCTCATCGCCCCCAAGGAGCTGTCGATGAAGGAGGACATCAGGAAGGACCTCACGATGAAGGTCAACGAGGGCACCGACCTCGCCAAGGTCATCCCCAAGCTCGACGTCCTCTACGACACGCGCATCCAGAAGGAGCGCTTCACGGACCCGGCGAAGTACGAGGAGCTGAAGAACGCCTACGTCATCGATCCCGCGATGGTGAAGAAGGGGAAGAAGGACCTCGTCCTCATGCATCCGTTGCCACGCGTGAACGAGATCACGACGGATGTGGACTCGATGCCGAACGCGTGGTACTTCAAGCAGGTGAAGCACGGCGTCTACGTGAGGATGGCGCTCATCGCCATGGCCCTCGGCGCCGTCAAGTAGAATTTTTTTATCCCTTTTCTACGCGGGTGAACATGTCGCGCACTCGCCTCCACCTGTTCTCATCCTCGTCGGTTTGGGGCGTCTTGGCCTCCTTGGTGTAGGCCTCGGGGATGCGGTAGAGGAACATCTTGTGGCTCCCCATGGTGTGGGGGGTATTGTCGGGCTGGTCAGTGACCCAGCTCTGGACGGGGAAGTCGTGGCTCACGACACGCGCCCCCTGTTTGAGGTCCGCCTCCAGCTTCGGCCTCAACTTCGCGTTGCCGCTGGTCGTGAGGTAGAGGGTGACTACCGTGGCCTCGGTCAGGTCGGTCTCCATGAAGTTGGCCTGTATGACCGATATGCGCCCGACCATGCCCTTGTCCCTTATCTTCTTCTCAACCGCCTCAACCATTTCCCGGTCGAGGTCGTATCCAACCGCCCTGGCGACTTTGAACTCCTCGACGGCGGTGAAGAGGACGCGCCCGTCGCCGCAGCCTAGGTCGTAGACGATGTCCCCGGGGCCGGCGCCGGCGAGTGTGAGCATCTCACGGACGATGTTCAGGGGGGTGGGCACATAGGGCGCAAGGCTGTCGGGGTGGTCCCCCCAGAACGTCGCCCTGACCCAGTCCGGCACTTTTCTGTCGGGCTCGTTGGGGCGGCGCTCATCGACCATGCTTGAATGCTCCCGTACCAACCTCATATATCCTGCGAGGGGACTCAAGTTTTAAGCCCCCTAAACGGAGGATCAGCCATGGAGTTCAAGATAGTAAACGTGGAGGCGCCCAAGGACTGCAACCTCATCCTCGGGCAGAGCCACTTCATAAAGACGGTCGAGGACGTCTACGAGGCGCTGGCATCCTCGGCGGCGGGGATCAAGTTCGGCCTCGCCTTCTGCGAGTCGAGCGGCGAGTGTCTGGTCCGCCACGACGGGAACGACCCCGAGCTCAGGAAGAAGGCCGCCGAGGCGGCGCAGGCAATAGGCTGCGGACACAGCTTCATAGTCTTCCTCAAGGGCGCGTACCCCATCAACGTCTTGACCCAGCTCAAGGCCGTCCCCGAGGTCTGCGGCATCTACGCCGCCACCGCCAACCCCCTCCAAGTGATAGTCGCGGAGACCGAGCAGGGGCGCGGCATAATGGGCGTCATCGACGGCGCCAAGCCGAAGGGCGTCGAGGACGAGGCCGGCATCAAGTGGCGCAAGGACTTCCTCCGGAAGATAGGGTACAAGACCTAGGGGTGCCTGTATGGAAGTCTACGAGGCGGTGCAGAGCCGCAAGTCCGTGCGCGCATACGAGCCCACCCCCATCCCAAAGGAGACTCTCAACAAGGTGCTTGAGGCCGCAAGGATCTCCACATCAGCCAACAACCGCCAACCCTGGCACTTCATACTCGTCACCGACCCCGAGAAGAAGAAGGCACTATCCAAGGGCCTCTTCGCCAAATTCGTCCACGAGGCACCCACCGTGATCGTCGCCTGCGGAGACGAGAAGGCGTCCAAGTGGTGCGCCGTGGATACCGCGATAGCGGTCCAGAGCATGGTCCTAGTCGCAACCGGGGAGGGCCTCGGTACATGCTGGGTCGGAAGCTTCGACGAGGCGGACGTCAAGAAGCTCCTCGGCATCCCCGACCACCTCAGGGTCATCGCCCTGCTCCCCATCGGCTACCCCCGGGAAAAGATGGACCTGACTAGGGCGCTAAGCCTCGCCATGGGGAAGAGAAAGGCATTAAACGAGATCGTGAGCCAAGAAAAATACGGTGTAAACTATCCCTAAGTAGTGATTTTTTCCTCTATCTCTCTTCGAGTTCCTTTGCAAGCTCGTTTCGGAATTTTTTCAACTCCTTTATGGTAATTGGCCGTCCCCCCACCCTAGGCTCCCTGAGAAGAGACAACGCATCCTTTTTTGGCTCTTCCACGAGTTTTTTCTTCATCTTGCCCACGCTTGATCCTGTACAATCCAGTGAATAAATCGAATGTATCTTATCAACTAGCGCTAATTTTAGCTTAGGACATTAATAAAATTCATTTGATCTACTAGTTGAATTTGAGGAATTTTTTTTCAGTTATAGTGGCGGTGAAGGTTAGCGGTGGCCTAGAACACGCTTCAGGGCGGCGGGGAGGGCCTTGAGGTCGATGTCGCCCCTGATGGTCTTGATCTCGCCCTTCTTCTCGTAGAAGTCGAGGAGGGGGCGGGTCTTCTCCCTGTAGACCTCCAGTCTGCGCCTGATGACCTCGGGCTTGTCGTCGTCCCTCTGGATGAGCGTCGTGGCGCATGAGTCGCATTTGCCGTTCGCCCTCGGCGGCTTGTTCACGAGGTTGAAGATCGCCCCACACCTCGGGCAACTCCTCCTCGCGCTCAGCCTATCGATGATAACCTCGTCTTCGAGGTTGACGTGCAGGACGTGGTCGAGCCTCTTCCCAGACACCTTGAGTATCCTGTCGAGCGCCTCCGCCTGCTTCGGGCTCCTCGGGTAGCCGTCGAGTATGAATCCGTCGCCCGCGTCGGGCTCCCTAAGCCTCTCAGCGACGAGGTCGTTCACGAGGTCGTCGGGCACCAGCTCGCCCCTGTCCATGTAGCCCTTCGCCGTCACGCCCAGCGGCGTCGCCCTCGCCACAGCTGCCCTCAGCATATCCCCCGTCGTGATGACCGGGACACCATAGACCTCACCGATGATCTTAGCACACGTCCCCTTACCGGAGCCCGGGGGACCGAGAAGCACGACCCTCACAGAACAGCCTCCAAGAGCAGAGCCTGATACAAGCCAAGCCAGCTATAACATTTACGGGACATTCAACGCGAGACTTTCGAGATCCGGCGCCCCCTATCGATTTGACTCTACTCAATCAAAAACCAGCCCCAGGAAACCGAAAACACCAAAGTTTAACGCCCCAACGCAACACCCCCGAGGGATACATAGGGAAGGGGGGGGCGCCCCTCAATACACAAAAATACGGATCCTTTCATCCACAGGAACCCAAAAACGGCTCCGATTCCACACTAATCTATGCAACCTGAGCGTACTATATAATAAAACGGAGAAGCTCTTCAAGATAGCTGGGTTGGCCCATTACGCCGAGCGCGCGCTCCTGATAGACGATGAACCAATGCAGCTCAGCCTGATAACGTTCATCATAAACCACTTCGACCCCAACCTCAGGGTTGAGATCCTGGCGGACCCGAGCAAGACCATGAAGAAGATCCTGAAGTTCCCCTTCATTGTCGTCGCGGACTACTCGATGCCAGAGGTGAATGGCCACGCCTCGTAAAGGCGATCAAGAACGCCAGGGACACCCCGTGCATCCTCTACACGGGGCGGGCAAACGATGAGATGCGTGACGGGTGCCTCGAGAGCGGCGTTGATGACTACGTCAAGAAGATCAATAACCCGAGCGAGTACGGCGTCTTGACCGGGCGGATAAGGGCGGTAGTCCGACGGCACAGGGAGTTCAAGCAGCGCCGGTATCCTGCTCGCCGTTTCTTGAGAGCATGTAGGCGAGCGGGAGCATCGTCAACGCGAGCACCGCGAGCAGCCTGTAGAGGAGTGGTGGGCCCCAGAGCTCCGCTATTGTTCCCCCGACCATGGGGCCGAGGCACATGCCTACGCCGTAGACGCCCTCGTGCAGTCCCATAGCGGCGCCGAGGCTCTCCTTGTTGCACCTCTTGGCGATGTAGTCGAGCATGAAGGGCGTCATTATCCCCGCGGCGGCGCCGTAGAGGACGAGTGGGAGCGCGTACTCAAGCGTCGAGGAGGCGTAGGACAAAATGAGCATCCCCCCGAAGAGGAGGAGGGAGGCGAGGGAGACCGACCTGCGCGTCCCCCACTTTATGAACCTCTCCGCGTTGAAGAAGCCGACGCCGCGGACACCGTTCGTCATGGTCAGGAGGAGCCCCACAAGCGCCGGGGCGAGGCCGACGAGCTTGAGGTACCCCGGCATGATCGCCATGTAGATGCCGAGGATACACGTAAAGGGGATAAGTGTGAGGTAGGCGAGGCCCTGCCTCCTGAGCGGGGCTAGGCTGAAGCCACTCGACTCACTCTTGTTGCGGAGCGTGATGGCCGGCCTGATCTTCCACAGGATCACGAAGATGCTCGCCAGAATCACCGCTGCCAGGCAGAGGAAGAGGATCTGGTAACCGTAGGCGCCTGATATGTATCCGCCCGCGGTTGGCCCGACGACGAAGCCGAGTATCCAGCTCAGGTTGTACCTGCCCATCGACTGGCTGAGCCTCTCCGGGGGCGAGATGTTGGCGGTCAGGGTGCTGGCGGTGACCCAGAAGGCCGCGGAGACTAGGCCGAGCAGGCTGCTCCAAGCTATGAGCAGGGCGACCTGCGTCATCAAGCCGAAGAGGGCGACGACGGCGACGCCGACGATCATGAAGCCGACGTAGATGCGTATCCTCTCGAAGCGGTCGAGCAGGTAGCCGACGGTCAGCGTCATGATGGTGTAGACGACGTTTCTGAATGCTCCCATGAGGCCGAGGTCAACGTAGTTTGCGCCGAGGCTCGTGGCGTAGACGGGGAGCATGAATGAGGCGGTGCCTAGCCCCGTGGCGGTTAGGAAGATGGTGACGTAGAGGACCCTTAGGAGCCCCGCCCTGTCCCCGCCGGAGGCCATGGATATGAGCCCGATGGACCCGTCTATAAGTCTCTGGGTAGAGCTTATCTAGGAGAAACAGGTCTGTTTGGGTGCTGGGTCCGTGGTCTAGCCAGGATATGACATCAGCCTGCGGAGTTGATGGTCGTGGGTTCGAATCCCACCGGGCCCGCCACAATTTATAGGGATTTTCACACTCAAGCGATGGATGGCTTCTCAGTCTTAGCCTCATCCTTCAGGAGGTAAGTGAGGGGGAAGGCGAGGGCGTAGATAACCGCCGCCGCGATGAATGGGATCGACGACCCGGGCACAAGGTAGAGCATACTCGCCACGATGGGCCCCAGCGTGAACCCCAGCCTCGAACCAGTCATGTTCAATCCGAAGCCGGTGCCCCTGAGCCGGGCCGGTAGCAGGTCGGTGAGTATGGCTAGTATCGGGGGCCACGTGAGGCTCCAGAGGCCGAAGGCGATCGAGTACACCGCGAGCAGGGCGACCCAGTTGTCGAAGAGGACCCACGACGCGATGGCGACGGGGGCAAGCGCCGCGCATACGAGGAGGAGCTTCCTGCGCCCATGCCGGTCGGCGATGTAGCCCCCGCCGAGCTGCGTGAAGAGGAGCAGGACGTTGGATGCCGTGAAGAAGGCGCCGATGAGGGCGTAGCTGAGGCCGAACCTGTCCCTCAGGTAGATTGGCAGGATCATGTTGATCCCCGCCATGCTGGTCGTCACAAGGGTCTGAAGCCCGAACAGGGTCGTGAGGGGGACGAGGTACTTCTTGTCACGGATCGACGCCCCCCCTTCGCGCGCCCCAGCCGATGGCTCCGGCACCCTATCCGCATCCTTCACCTTCAAGGCGGGGTAGATCGCGATGAGGCTCACGGCTCCCGCGATGATGAAGACGCTCCCCCACCCCACACTCTCCGCAAGGTAACCACCCAGAAGCGGCCCGACCACGCCGCCGATGGGCCACGCGAGGTTCATGACCCCGAAGAGCGACGCCCTGTTCGTCGGCGTCGCGTTCTCCGCGATCAACGCCATCCTAGAAGGCACGAAGAGGCACATTGAGGCGTTGAGAAGCATGTTCAGGGGGATGACGATCGTCCAGTTGCTCGTGAACGCCATGAGCAGGACGGAGACCCCCGAGAGGATCGAGGCGAGCACGAGGAAGACCTTCTTCCCGTACCTGTTCATCAGTGCGCCGCTCGGCAGCATGAGCAGCGTGGCGGTGAGGTTGCCCACGCTGATGACTAGGGCGTTCTCGATGTCGGTGGCGCCGATCTCCTTCAGGTAAAGGGGGAAGAGCGGCTGCACGAGCTGGCTCGTCAACCCTATGGCGACGTTTATGGAGAACAGGATGGCGAGTTCTCTGTTAAGTGCCTTCAATGGGTGTTCTAGTGGCGGGGTTGAGAGATAAATGTAGGCTCGGCCCCCGGGGCCTCCTCCCCGAAATCGTCGTATCTCGGTGAGCTGTAGCTAGTCTGATTTGATGGTTCTCATCGAGTTCACCAGGTCGAGGGGATCAACATGCTCGTCGGTGAACTCGTCTACCACGCCGGGCAGATCGCCCTGCTGCGGGGGGGGGGCGTACCGCAGGGCGAAGCAAGCCTGAGCGCAACTACCTGAACCGATTCGATTATTAATACCCGTTGAGTAATAATCAACAGGTAATACTATGGGCGAGCAGGCGACGATAACCGCCAAGATACCCGTCGAGCACAGGGAGAAGCTCAGAAAACACGGCGTAAACATAAACAGGCTCATAAACGACGCCATCGCACGGGAGGTCCATCGGCTGGACGAGGAGGAGTATCAGGCAATCCTCAAGGAGGCGTCCAAGATACTCCGGAAGATCCCGGAGGACCACCTCGTGGCGTTGATCAGGTCCGGCAGGGACGAGCGTTGAAGTTTCTTCTCGACGCGAACAGCATAATACTACTTACGCGGGCGGGAAAGGTCCCCGTAGACGATATTGAGACGAGCGTCTCAACGACGGCCATCTCCGCCTACGAGCTGGGGAACGCGGTCTGGAAGGACCTGCACCTCTTCAAGAAGCTGACGGGGGATGAGGCCCGGCTTCTACTCACCGCGTACCACGAAACGCTGCTACGACTGAGGGTCGAGCCCCAGACTGAATTGGCGGAGTGCCTCAACGTGCTGGAGAACGCGGACCATTACAACCTCAGCTATTACGACTCAAGCTACCTCACGGCAGCCATTCGACTTGAGGCTACGCTGGTTACCGAGGACAAGAGTCTGAAGAGGGCGTCAAAGGAGTGCGGGATACCCTGCTCATCCGCCCGAGAGTTTATTAGTGTTTAAGTCGAGTTTTTTTGAATCTCTGTACCTCGAGTCACTTCTTTGAAATGGTTTTTTTCTCTGTTTTGACCACTGTTCACCCAACCGCGGTGGATTGGAAACCTATTTATCGCGGTAGTATGAAAGTTATACTGACGAGAAATGGGTGAGGAACCGGAGATCGCCGTCGTGGGAACAAAGGGCCAGATAGTCATACCCCAGCAGCTACGAGAGGACCTACAAATAACTCCGAAGACGAAGCTGGTCCTATACCGGAAGGGGGACAAGATAGTGATGGCGAAACTTGAGATACCTCCCCTCGTAGAGGACCTCAAGGAGTTCCTAGCGGAAATCGATGAGACCCGCAAGGACGCGAGGCGGCCGACAGAGCGGGAGATTCTGGCTGAGATCCAGGCTTACAGGCGAGAGAACCGAGAGGCTTAGGGCGGGCAGGATATGCGCGTCGTCCTCGACACGAATGTCCTGATCTCGGCCCTCATCGGCCACGGGAAACCGAGGCGGCTGCTAATCCGGCTGTTTCGAGAGCATGAGCCGGTCTCGTCGAGGCAGATGCTCGCCGAGTTGGAGGATGTTCTATCGAGGAGCAAGTTCGGACTCACTCGGAGTCGGGTCGATGAATTTCTCGGCATATTGGTGAAGCGGTTCATTGTATCGGAAGTTGAGGAGATCCCCGAAGTTATCTCGGAGGATCCCGATGATGATGTGGTCCTCGCCACGGCGTTGGCGGGTGGAGCCGATTACATAGTTACAGGGGACGGGCATCTCCTAGGTTTGAGGGAGTATCAGGGGATCAGGATAGTGAGCGTCGGGGAGATGCTGAAGGCTCTCTGAGACGTTTTTAGAAGTCTTTCTCCTCGTTCCTGCCTTAGGCACAGTATTAGACTCTTGTTCGCCCGGTCATCTTTTTAATTTCATATCCATAGTATGCTGCGCTGATCGGTAGATGCTCAACTCCAAGGCGATCCGGCAACTCATAGAGACCCAGCAACTCATCACCGGCTACGTCGACCTCGACAAGCAACTCCAGCCCGCGGGCTTCGACCTGAGCCTGAAGGAGGTGCACGCCTACTGGGGGGCGGGGGCGATTGACTTCGACAACAGGGAGCGGAAGCTTGCGCCGACGAGGCAGTTGAAGCCAGACGCCGGGGGCTGGTACACGCTTCCGCAGGGGTGCTACATGATTGTCTACAACGAGGCTGTGAAGATGCCGCTGAACGTGGTCGCCCTCGCGCGGAGCAGGAGCACGGTCCTACGCAACGCGGCGGCGGTGGAGACGGCGGTGTGGGACCCCGGCTACCAGGGGAGGAGCAGCAGCCTGCTCGTCGTCCACAACCCGAGCGGGATACGCCTCAAGCAGGACGCCCGCGTCGCCCAGCTCGTCTTCTTCTCGACCGACGAAGTGGAGAAGGGGTACAGCGGCGTCTACCAGAACGAGCGCATGAAGTAGCCCTTAGTGGGTTCGGGTGAACTCGTCCACCTGAATATGCCACTCGACCGTGTCCGTGGTCTGGGGCACCGTCTCCTCGCCGAAGAGTAGGTCAACCATGTACCGGGGCTTCTTCCCGCCTATGAACATGGATTTGACGCATGAGACACAGTAGACGACGACGTCCTCGACAGGCATCTCGGCGGCGCGTCTCCTCATGGCGTCGTTGACCTCCGAGACGGGGAGGGCGGGGTAGAGGCTGTCGCCGCAGCACGTGGCGGATGTCCCCGTCTTCGCCGGCTCGACGACCTCGATGTTCATCCTCTTGAGCAGTGTTCTCATCGCCTTGTGAACCCTGATCTGATCCCGCGTGGGGCAGGCGTCGTGAATGCTCATCCTCGCGCCGTGGTAGTCTGGGAAGGGGAACCAGTCGCCCTCCGCGATGACCTCCCAGACGGACTTCGTCGTCGAGTCGGTGTAGTTGTTTCTGTAGCGTCTGTCGCAGCCGGGGCAGGTGTTGATGACGATGGTGCCCTTGGGTAGTTCGGGGTGGTTCCTGCAGCAGGTGTCGAGGCGCGCCATCTCCCCGAGGTGCTCGTTCAGGACTTGGTGCATCTTCTCGGATAGGTGGGGCTTGTATATGGTGAGGGCGCAGCCGGGGGCGTAGACGTACTCCAACTCGAATCACCTCGAAGCCCGCGCCACGGGTTATATGGCTTTCATCCGATTCTTGTGGTCGAAGCCCCGTTAATCGTTTATACGCAGATGGCGGAGGAATACGCGACACGGTTTGATGGGTAAGATTCTACTGATCG
This sequence comes from Candidatus Bathyarchaeota archaeon, assembly GCA_026394265.1. The sequence continues at coordinate 34,230 of JAPKYO010000045.1, read as the reverse complement.
GCTCCGCGGGCAGCGTCGCCCACGACATGATGTACCAGATAGCCAGCATGACCGACAAGATACAGGTGGTCGGCGCTGACTACAACGAGGCGAAGGGCAGGTACGAGGTGGACGAGTGCCTGCACGTCGCCCACAACTTCGGCCTATACCCCGACCTCAGCTTCCGCAAGATCAACCTCTTCGACGTGGACGGGACGGCGGAGCTTCTCAAGGAGGAGAAGCCATCTGTGGTCTGCAGCCTCGCCAGTCTGGGGGCTTGGTGGGTGACGCGCCTCCTCCCTGGGGAGGTCTACAAGAAGATAAGCCCCATCGGGCCGTGGATTCCCTTCCACTTCACCCTCACACACAAGCTGATGCAGGCGGTGAAGAAGAGCGGCATAGAGACGAAGGTGGTGAACGGCGCCTACCCGGACTTGACGAACGTGATCCTGGGTAAGCTGAATTTGCCTCCGGTCTGCGGGGGCGGCAACATGGACCTCGGGGCGAGCAGGCTCAGGAAGATCGTGGCCTCCGAGAGGAAGGTCCCGGTGAGGGACGTTCAGGTGCTCGCGGTTGGCCACCACGGCACATTCTACACGGCGAAGATGGATGGCCCGAGCTGGTACAGGATCATCGCCGCTGGCGACGACGTGAGCAAGGAGTACCCCGTCAAGACCGTCGCGAAGCTCTACGACAAGTACGGCTACGCCAACATGCCGAGCTTCCCAGGGCCGCTCGTCGACCAGATGAAGACGGCGAGCAGCTTCCTGAAGATCACCCTCGCCATCTACTACAACACGGGTGAGGTGATACAGTGCCTCCCGGCCCCCAACGGGCTACCCGGCGGTTACCCGTGCATCCTCGGCTACGATGGCGCGAAGCCCATCCACCCCGGAATCACGCTCAAGGAGGCGGTGAAGATCAACGAGGACGGCGCCAAGATCGACGGCATCGAGAAGGTCAAGGCAGACGGTACCGTCGTCTTCTGCGAGGAGAACGTCAAGAAGATGCGCGAGGTCGTCGGCTACGACTGCCCCGAGATCAAGCCCTCCGAGCACGAAGAGCGCGCAAAGGAGCTCGACGCGAAGCTGAAGAAGCTCTACGACAAGCACAACGTCGGGAATTAATTCTTCTTTCTATTTTTCGCGTTCCTTATGAGGGCGTTTGTGGCCTCTGATCTCTTGGTTTGTTTGATAGTTTAATATCCTGACGATTCCACGTCTCCAACCTTCCCAGTAAACACGTTGACGTAGAATAAGGCGACGAGATCAAACTCCGTGGCGTCACTACGGGTAATGTGCCCAGTGACGTTAACCATCCAAGCTGGACAATTAGATCGAGTATCCCAGCCAAGTCCCACACAATCCACCTTCATCCCCGCCATGGTAAAATTCTGGGAACGATTATTGGCAACAACCAACCTAACCGCCTCCGTCGGCGCGGACTGATAGGTCAGAATCGGGGGAACAGTCAGTAAGCCCAGAAATAAAAGCGCCGCCACAGACAGCAATATCCCATTTCTACTCAGTGGCCCTCGTCACCCCATTGCTCCTATCCTCAACGACCGAAATCCTGAGAGAGGTAAGCGCCACAGCTGCGATGGCGAGTCTGGTGAAGATGCCCACGAGCAGCAACCAGGGGCGATCCCAGTTCGTCGTCATTGGTGATAGGAGACCGTCTGCATTGTTTAGGATGCCCACAACTCCGAAGACCAGCAACACACACTTGAGGTACAACGGTATAGAGACCTCAAATCCGCCTCCGCGTCTCAGCTTCAACGAGAGTCCGAGCATAAAGAGGCCGACGAGGGCGTTAACCACGAATTCCATTGTGTAGGTAAGCACATCGATCGGTGGAAATGCCAGTATTGGCATGCCGTCCCGAATCTGGACATATAGAATCTCGAAGGCGTACCAGAGGTAGTAGGCGGAGAGTAGGGCGAATGTCCACTTCGTCGTCAGCTCCTTGTCTGTGAGCACTCGGTGGGCGATGTAGATGCAGAGTGCGCCGAGGATGATGATGCTACTCCCCTGGACTATAGAGTCTATGGCGCTCGGCGGCCAGCTCGCCCAGATGGCCAGCCGGCTTAGGGTCGGTCCCCTCTGCAGCCACGATACGAGGTCGAAGAGTACGCGCGACGTGCGCAGGAGGGAGCCGAACAAGACGGCGATCAGCAGCTCTATCTTGTGCCTCCTTTGCACCCTCCCGGTTGCCAGGTAATCTGCCACGAGCACGATTATCGCCAAGCCCGTAGGGAAGTAGAGAATTTCAGTGAAGAACGCCTTCGCTATCGGCGGTGAATACAACATGTCCAGGCGTCCCGGTATGTTTAGGAGCAGTAGCCTGATGCCCTCTATCGCCGAGGAGAGGCCCCACCCGAGCAGTATCACGACTACGGCGATCTTGCCCCCGGTCGGGAGCTCTGTGAATGGCGTGAACTGAATCTGTGGAAGATTGAGTCGCGGGCACCATCCGAGAATGGCTTCGACTCGGTCTCTGAGTGTCATTTTTTTCACCTTATTCGAGTGTGTGCGCGAGTAACTTCCTCACGTTTTCTTGGAGCGTCATAGCCCTCTCTCCGGGTTATCAATGTGAGGGACCGGCTCACCGACATTGAATTTAATTGGGTGAAATGATGCAAAAATAAAGGCGAGTGAGTTAACGAAACTTATCGCCATCATAATCGTGAAGCCCACGATGCCGCCGTAATTTTCCATATCCGTAATTGGACCAGATAGAGCGACCCCATAAAGCAGTTGAACAAGCATAGAAGCACCGTAGAGAAGGATAATGCCCCGTAGATAGAGAGGTGGGGATAATTCAAACTGAGATACTTTTCTTAGTTTGAGATATGTCTTCAAAGAGAATAGAGCTGCGACGCCGTAAATAACCCAATATGAAACGGATATCATTCTGAAAACATCAAGCGGTAATGATGAGTAGTTTATTTCCCATGAGTTAATTGCGTTATCAGTCATTACTAATAATTCGCCGATGAAAAATATGGTGAGGAACAAGAACGTGTTCTTTACTAGGAACTTTCGATCACGCCAGAGTTTGTACGCAACGTAGACCCCTAATACGATGTAAACAAGACTTCTGAGATCCTGATAGATCTGAATGGTTGCGCCGGAATAGTTGAGGAGAACGACTCCAATCTCAAGTAAAAGCCAATACGCGGTAAACGATACACTGGTCGCAATATAGCCTATAAGTTCTAGTTTATGCCTCTTGGTATAGATCCCTTTTGTCAAGAAGTCGATTGTTAGGATCACTAGTAGGGTTCCTGTGAAGAAATCAAATAGCCATGGGGCAACAGGGTAACCAAAGGCGCCTAGATAGAATTTTTGCCTCGCCCATATTGTCACCCTGATTAAAGTCCAAGCTACACTCCCTAAACCGGTAAAAAGCAGCAGGGCGGCAAACGCTGCCTTGCCGGTGATTGAGAGCTGTGAGAATGGATTGGGTGTCGATCTGACTAGTTTGGAGTCGAATCTGGGACACCAGCCAAGATAGCGTCGTGCAACGTCGATGAGGGTCATTTTCTCAGCTCCGGTAGTAGGTTCGAGAAGATGATGTGGGCGAGCTTCGATGGGGGGAGCCTCCTCTGCTCGGCCCCTAACTCAATCACTCTCTCCTCCGCCTCGTCGATGAGCCTCTCCGTGCAGCGCCTAGTGTAGCTGCACTTGTCGCAGTCGGGCTCCTCGAAGTGCCACGTCTGGACGCCATGTTTCTTCGAGAAGGTGATTATCACCTTGTTGGAGTCGATGGGCGTCCTCCCCAGCAGGATGCCGTTCTTCGCGTCTATTCGGATGACCTCGATGGAGCTTGCCTCGGCGGCGTGGCTGAGGGCGCTCTCCACCTTGCCCATGGACACCTTGAGGGCGTCGTAGACAGCCTGGCGGGTGAAGCCGAACCGTTCACCGATCTCGGCGCGTGACTCGCCGCGCCTGTTCAGGTCCCATATCTCAAGCTGCCGCGTCGTCAGGTAGGCCGAGGATAACAATAATGATCACATGAAAGTTAACTGTAAAGTATTAAAGCTTTACGAATCCTGTTGCCCATATAGAATCGAGCATCTATCCCTCGCATTGCTTATTATCTTAAACATGTCAGTTAACGTAATGATGCTCCGCCGACTAAGCCACGTCATCGCCGTACTGCTCCTCGCCATAACCATCACCTCGGCGCTGAACGCAAAGCCACGCGACGCCGACGCGTCCCAGCTCAGGGCATCATACGCGGAGAGGTTCAAGATGGAAAACGTGGTCATGTTCATAGAGTGGGTCCACCCATACGACCTCCCCGGCCTCACGGATTTCTGTGACGCCATAGTCTACGGAAAAGTTGTCCAGAGGGCGGAACCATCCGCGGGGCTTAGGATCGAAGGCTCGGTGTTCGAAGTCCAAGTATACTCTTACCTGAAGGAACCTGAAGATGCCAACCAAACGTCCATACTTGTTTGTCAGCTATTCGGGGAGTACGGGAACCCGATCATCCGGCCCGGGGATGAGTGCATCTTCTTCCTCACACTCAACTATGGGCAGAACCCGGGGCCGCGGGCTATCTACTGCCTCGGCGGGGATTATACCCGGTACGTAGTTTACGAGGGGAGGGTCTACACCGTCGCGTCACTGAACCCCCAGGATTCTTCGAGGATCAGCGGCGAGCTCTTAACCCGTTTCATCACCCGTGTCAAGGCATTGGTCTAGCTTTTCTGATGATCAACGAAGCCACATTCTACACAGACTAAAAACCATAGGGGAGAGGGGGTACCCTCAATAACCTATTTCCAAGCTCCTTTCCACTAAATAATCCCTGAAATCGCCCCGTTCACACGCCGATCTACGCAAAAGAAGCACCTATTCCCTACAACGATAGACGATGAAAAAATCGAGTTTCCCAAATAAACCAAAAGATGGCCCCCTTCAGGAAAACACGCTTGAAAACCGTCCCGTTCATGATCGGATCTCAGCAAAAGGAGCACATATTCGCTACAAAATATTTTTCTCTTATCATGGGTAGCACACGATAAGCCGCCACACCCGTGACACACCCGCGACAAAGGAGCCCCGAAACGCAACACACGCGTCGCAACGGATATAAACGGTACACAAGAAGGGGTAGCCAATGTCCAAACCCGTCACCCAGGGAAGCCTATTCCGATCACGAATAGCAAAAGAATTCGACAAGAAGACCGCCGAGTTCCACACAAGCGCCAACGAAGACCTACGCATCTTCGAAGACGACCTAAACTGCACAACAGCACACGACATAATGCTCCACGAACAGGGCATCATCCCCGCCAAGGAGATCAAACTCATACTCACCGCCCTCGACGGGATCCGCCAGAAGTGGCGCGCCGGCGAAGTCACCATAGGCGCCGAATACGAGGACGTACACGAGTACATCGAAACCACAGTCATCAAGCAGATCGGAATCGAAGCCGGCGGAATGATACACACCGGGCGTAGCCGAAACGACCAGGTCGTCACCGACATCAAACTCAGGCTACGCGAGGACATCATCGCCCTCGGCGAGGCGACCCTAAACCTCGTCGACGCCCTACAGAAGCGCGCCGCGGAGCACGCCGACACCCCCATGATACTCTACACACATGGGCAACACGCCCAGGTCGGCACCATGGGCGCATATCTCAGCGCACACGCCGACATACTCCTACGCGACCAGCAGCGCCTCGCAGAACTCTACGCCAGGGTCAACACGAACCCCCTCGGCGCCGGACCAGTCGGCGGCACCAGCATCAACATCAACCGCAAAAGAACCACGGAGCTCCTCGGCTTCGATTCCATACACGAGAACGCCATCGACGCCACAAGCAGCCGAGACTGGGCCGTAGAGACCGCCTCCGTCTGCGCCATAACCATGGGCGACCTAAGCAGACTCTCCGCCGACATACTCGAATGGAGCACCGTCGAATTCGGCTACATAGAACTCGCCGACGAATACGCCTCAAGCAGCAGCATAATGCCCCAGAAGAAAAACCCAAGCACAATCGAGCTACTACGAGGCAAGACCGGAGAAGCATACGGAGACCTCGTATCACTGCTCACAATGGAGAAGGGACTCGCATCAGGCTACGTACAGGACCTACAGGAGACCAAACTCACCCTCTGGCGCACCGTCTACAACACGCAGATATGCCTAGAGATAATGGCGGGCGCAGTCGCAACCATGAAGATAAAGCCCGAGAGGCTAGCCAAGCCCCTACAGGGCAACTTCGCTATGGCCGTCGAAGTCGCCGAGACCCTAGCAAACGAGGCCAACCTCAGCTTCCGTGAAGCCTACAAGATCGCCGCCGACCTCACAAACCTCACCATAAGCCGGGGCTCAACGCTCGACAAGCTCACCCCAAAGGACGTCGAGGAGAGCGCAGCCAAGCTCTACAAGAAGAAGGTAAAGGTCACCCAAGTCCTCGTCGACAAGGCGACAGACCCCAAGCAGAGCCTAGAGCGCAGGGTCAGCCTCGGAAGCCCGAGCCCCAAGGAGGTGAAGCGGATGCTCAAGGAACACGCCGTCGCCGCGAAGAAGCAGCGCGCCGACCTTGAGAAGAAGAAGGGGGCGGTTGAGGCGACTCTCAAAAGCCTCCAGAGCACAGCGGCGAAGCTCTCCAAGTAGCCCCAAACCCCTTTAACCCCCCAAAGACCCCATTACTAGACCCCCATTGAACAACCGCGACATCATCGTCCTCGGCGCAATCATCCTCGTAGGTGCAATCGCCGTGGAACTCTACACCAACTTCGCGAACCCCTTCATCGACTACGCCCCCGGCACCTTCACGTCCCTGCTCACGGATACCCCACAGCGATTCGGCTACTACAAGGACGGGGCACTCATCGGAACCTACACATACACACTGACCCCGCAGACGGGCAACTCCCAAACACTCTACACCCTCACCACGACCATAGACGCAACCTACCAGGGCTCCCAGTTAAGCCTCAACACGACCCACAGGTTCCTCGGGGAAACAAAACACGTCGAGTACACCGTCGACACGGACATAGCCGGCGCAAAGTCACGCGTCGAGTGCGTCTTCCTCGGCGCAACAGCCGGCGTCCTGACAACCTCACAGGGGAAAAACCAGACCGTAGCCGTAACACTCCCCTCGAACACGGTCATAATCGACAACAACGACGCCGCCCACTGGGAGCTGCTGATGAAGAGCTTCAGCGCAGAAGCCGGTAAGAAGTATAGTGTCAACGTCCTCGTCCCACAGGGAGCGGCCGTGAAGACGATCGAGTTCGGCGTCGATACCGCCCACCAGTTCGTCAACATCGGCTCAAAGAGCTACGAGTGCGTCGTGGCGAGGGAGCCAAACTACGAGATAACCCTCTACTTCTACCAGGGGAACCTCATACAGTACAAGAACGACGTCGACGGTATACTGATCGTCAAACAGATGCCCTAGCCCGTTACTTTACGCCCTTAGCGAGTCTCCCGGCTATCGCGAGCCCACCGAAGAGAACCACATCCGCCCCGAGGGGCGTCAACCTGATCTCCGGCTTCCGATTGATCAGGTGCTTATCTATCCCCTTCCTGATGGGTTCAACGACAAGATCCGGGTTGTTCAGCGCAACCGAGCCCCCGATGGTGATAAGCTCCGGGTCGAAGGCGTTCACAATATTGGCGAAACCGACTGCGTTCACCTTACCAACCTCATCGACGACGTAGAGCGCGTCCCCGTCCCTCTTCTTCGCCGCGTCGAAGATCATCTCCGACGTGAGCTTGCCCAAGTCACCCTCGACCATCTTCAGGAGGAGACCGCCCTCTAGGTCCCTGTTCCTCAGGAGTATCCTCGCGAAGTTGGGTATGTTTGCGCCGCTGCAGTACCCCTCCCAGTGCCCGCGACACCCGCAGCCGCAGACGAGCTCGGAGTCGGGGTCGAGGGTGAGGTGTCCTATCTCGGGGGCGTTCCCATCCTTACCGTTCAGCGGGTTACCGTCCACTATTGCCCCGCCCCCCAGCCCTGTGCTCAGGGTCACGTAGAAGATGTTGTCAAGCCCCCTACCCGCGCCGTAGAGGTGCTCCCCGATCACGCCGGCGTTACAGTCATTCATTATCTGAACAGGGACGCCGAACTCCACCCCGAGTGGGGCCACGATCGGAATATGCTTGAAGGCGAAGTTCGGCGTCGCCCCTATCGCCCCCTTCTTTGTGTCGAGGGGACCGATCGAGCCGACGCCTATCGCGGCGGGCTCAACGCCGAGGTTCCTGATCATCTTCGCGATCTGCCTCGGGACGCCCTCGGCGCCGTTCAGCCTGTCGGTCGCCTCGACGCGCTTAGCTATGAGGCTCTTCCCGTCGCCTACCGCCACACGGATGTTTGTGGCGCCAATGTCCACAGCTACAAGGGACAACTCATGGAAAATGGCCGCTAGGTGAATAAAAGGGGTTACTTCGCCACGATGGTCGTGCGAAGCTTACCGATGCCGGGGACCTCCGCCTCGACGACGTCGCCCACCTTGAGGAAGTTATCGGGCTTCGTCTTACCCTCCACGACCGGGCTGGTGTCGAGCGCAGTCCCCGAGCAGGTGCCGCCACAGACCACGTCACCGGGGTATAGGCACATGTCCCTGCTGATCCAGGCGATCCACCACGGGTAACTCCTGATCATGCTCTCCATCGAGCCATTCTGCCGGACCTTGCCGTTCACGGTCTGCTTGAGCTTGAGCTTATAGACGTCCCCGATCTCGTCCTTGGTCACTATGCATGGGCCCATCGGGGCGCAGTTGTCGAAGTTCTTGGCGAAGAAGAATCCGTCGGGCCCACCCATCCTGCCGCCGTCGCGGATGCTCAGGTCATTCACGATGGTGTAGCCGTAGATGTAGCCCTCGCCCTCACCCTCTTGGATATCCTTACCGCCCTTACCGAGCACCGCGCCCACCTCGACCTCGTAGTCGAGGCGCTGCGTCCGAGCCGGGTACGGGGTAGACCCATCGGGGTCGACGACGTTGCGAGCCTGCTTCCAGAAGCCCCAGGCGTTGTATGTCCCTTCCTTGACCTGCTTCTTGATCTCCTCCACCGAACTGGGGCGCCCAAACATCTTGGAGACGTCCGCGCTGTGGTCGTAGAAGTTCGCGCCAGCCATGGCGATCCTCGACGCCGCACTCGGAAGAGGCGCGTGAAGCTTCACCTCGCCAGCCTTGTAGATGAGCTTCTCACCATTCGCCGCGACCTTCGCCTTCTTAGCGTAGGCTACAGCCTTCGCCGCCGCCTTGAGCCCCGCGTCGCCCTCCTCGATGAAGGCTAGGAGACACGAAGGCACCTCGACGTCGGCCTTTGCACATGCGCGTGGCTCATCCTTGCCCTCAAGTAGAGCCGCGTATGCGTGGTTGAGGTCGACGACCGAGCCATCCTCGAGCAGGGCGCCGAGCCTCTTGTGCGGACCATATACAACGAGTTTCATAAAGGGTCGCTGAATAATCGGCGCAATCAGCCATTTAAGCCTGAGCCGGGGACCGCGTGCTTCTCCCAACTGGGCAGACGTCGAGGCACCGCGTACACTCGACGAAGCTTCCCGCCGTGGGCCGCAGGATCAACCTCTCCGCCATCTCCCTTACATCCACGTCCACATCCGTCGACTCCGGACTCTCCAAGGCGTAAACCATGCACCTCTTTATCGTGATCTCATGAGGCTTGAGAGCCTTCGTCGGGCAGGCCCGGACACAGAGAGTACAGTCCCCGCACAGGTCTCCCTGAAACGGCGCATCTGGCTCAAGCTCAGCCGAGGTCAGCACGGCGCCGAGCCTGACCTTCGGACCATACTCCCTTGTTATGACCACCGTGTTCTTGCCCTGCATCCCCAGACCAGCCTGGGCGGCGGCGCGCTTCAGCGGCAACCCAGAGGCCGGGACCGCGTCGAACCCCTCTCCGCGCAGCCACCCCGCGAGCTGCCAAGCCTTCCTGCCCACAACCTCGGTGTAGAGCTGGTGAAACTCAAACCTCTCTTCGGATCCATGCAGCCCTATCCCCCTCCACCGTGGATCGAGGGTATGAACGTTGAATATCGGGTCCCAGATATGGTATCCGACGACTACGGCGGACTTGACCGTGGGCAGTTCCTCCTCGGCTTGGACGAGAGTGTGAACACCTCCGACGTCCCCCGTCGGAAGGCGTCTCAACTGATCGAGACCAATTACCCCAACTAGGGCGAAGCCTATGCTCCTCGCCTTCTCCTTCACCACGCGGCTCTCCAACATAAGATCAAGTGACCATTATCGGGGGTGCTCAAATAATTGCAGTAGTCACGTGACGGGTAAACGATGGATGCCCTCACAGTTTTCCACGAATCACACACCCGTAACCCCATTTCGCCGTAATTACTGCAATTATCATCGTTTTTGCATCATTTAATGCATCCAGAACCGTTATATCCTCCGATAGGAGATGTAAACGGATTCATCAAAGGGAGATTACCACGATGATGGAGATCAGGTTCCACGGAAGGGGCGGCCAGGGCGCCGTCACCGGCGTAAGGCTTCTCTCCACCGCACTGTACTACGAGGGGAAGTTCACTATGGGCATCCCCATGTACGGCACGGAGAGACGCGGAGCACCGGTCCAATCGTTCCTCAGAGTCGGCGAAGGAAGGATCTACGAGCGCGACCTCGTCCACGAACCGGACATGGTCGTCGTACTCGACCCCCTCCTCGCAAAAACCGTCCCAGTGACACAGGGACTAAAGAAGGGCGGACTCGTCCTCGTAAACCACCCACACAGTGGACTCGAGACTGGCATCGGCGGCCCATTCAAGGTAGCCACGGTTGACGCGACGAAGGTCGCGATGGAGACCATCGGCAGACCCATCACCAACACCGCCATCCTCGGCGCATTCGCCAAGGTCACCGGCATGGTCAAGCTCAGCAGCCTCGAGGAGGCCGCACACCACCAGTGGAGCGGACGCATCGGCGAGATGAACATCAAGGCGATGCAGAAAGCCTACGAGGCGGCCTTACCCGCCGTCGACGTCTCCAAGGTCAAGATGGATGAGGTCAAGGTCCAGGGCCGCGCACGCAAGGCCGGCGACCGCGACGTCTCCAGCTGGAGGCTCTACCGCCCCGTCTTCAACGATGCAAAGTGCGTCGGCTGTCGCCGCTGCTTCATCCTCTGCCCAGAGGTCGCCATCGGCATGAAGAACAACAAGGCTGTCGTCAACTACCAGCACTGCAAGGGCTGTGGCATCTGTATGGAGGAGTGCCCGACCAAGGCAATCAACTGGGTCCAGGAGACCATCTAAGGAGGAGAATGAGGTATGCCACAAAGATTCGAGGTTATGGTCGGTAACAAGGCGGTCGCCCACGCGGTCAGACTCGCCAGGGCGAAGTTCATCTCCGCCTTCCCCATCACCCCCCAGACCACCATCGTCCAATACATCGCAGACATGGTAGCCAACGGGGAGATCGACGCAGAGTACGTCACGACGGAGGGCGAACTAACCGCTCAGGCATCCGCGTTCACCGCGGGAGCCGCCGGAGTACGCGCCTTCACGGCAACAGCAGGACCAGGACTCCTCTACATGCACCACCCGATGCTCGCCACCCGTAACAACCGGGTTCCCCTCGTCATGGCTCTCATGCACAGGGGCATCAAGGGTATGGACCCCGACCAGACCGACATGATGGCGGAGCGCGAGACCGGCTGGATGATGATGGAGTGCGAGAGCGGACAGGAGATCCTCGACACCGGCCTAATGGCCTATAAGGTGGCCGAGGACGAGCGCGTCCGCCTCCCAATAATCTTCGCCGGCGACGGCTACATACTCAGCTACACCGACGAACCCGTCGACATCCCAGACGAGGCAAAGGTAGACGCCTTCCTCCCGCCGTACAAGACGACTATCCCCCTCCTTCCCGACCAGGGCAAGGAGAGCCGGGAGTTCCAGATGAAGCAGTGGAGCGTCGGCCGGGACGTGCAGACCACCTTCGCCGAGGACCAGCAGGCGATGGAGAACGCCAAGAAGGTCATCAAGGAGGTCAACGCCGACTTCAAGAAGATGTTCGGCCGCGGCTACGGAAACGGCCTCATCGAGGAGTACAAGACGAAGAACGTTGACGCAGTCATAGTCGCAGCCGGCACGATCGCGAGCACGGCGCGCGTCGCAATCGACAAGCTACAGGCGGAGGGCAAGAAGGTCGGCCTCGTGAGGCTCAAGACCTTCAAGCCGTTCCCAGCCGAGGAGTTCCAGCGCATCGGCCCCAAAGTGAAGGCCATGGGCATCATCGACCGCAACATAAGCATCGGCTCCGGAGGCTGGACCTTCGGCGAGATCAGGAACGCCATGTACGAGATCGAGGAGAAGCCCAAGACGCTCCAGTTCTACGCGGGACTCAACGGCAAGGAGGTCCGCGTACAGGACATCATGAAGATAGGCGAGAAGACCCTCAAGGCCGCAGGCGGCGCGAAGGTCTCCCCAGTGGAGTGGGTCTAAGGAGGAATATGAAATGAGCAAACCAGTTCCACTCGTGAAGCTAGACGAGAAAGAGTACATACAGCCAGCGAACCAGTCATGCCAGGGCTGCACCGGCGCCTCGGTAGCGAGGATCGTCGCAAAGGTCCTGAAGGACAAGATGGTCCGCCAGGAGGTCGCCTGCTGTGGCCCAGCCTTCGGCAACCTCGACCAGCCGAGCATCTACGGCGAGGTCTTCGAGGGCGCAGGAGCAATGTCGACCGGCCTCGCCCACGCATTCAAGAGGATGAACCGCGAGGACGCCATCGTCACCACGATCGTGGGCGACGGAGGCACAACCGACATCGGTTTCCAGGGCCTCTCGGGCGCAGCTGAGCGCAACGAGAACGTACTCTGGGTCTGCTACGACAACGAAGCCTACATGAACACGGGTGGCCAGCGCAGCAGCGCCACCACGAAGTACGCGGAGACGACGACGACGCCCGTCGGCGAGTTCAGCCGAGGCAAGAAGGAGCGCAGGAAGAACGTCGCCGCCATGGTCGCCCTCCACAGGGTCCCATACATGGCAACCGCGAGCATCGCCTACCCCGAGGACTTCATCGGCAAGCTCGAGTACGCCAAGAACCTCAAGGGCTTCCGCTTCATCCAGATCTCAGCCCCCTGCCCGACGGGCTGGAGGTTCGAGCCACAGGTAGCGGTGAAGATAGCCAAGGAGATGGTCCTTAGCGGCATGTGGCCCCTCTACGAGGTCATCGACGGCGAAAAGTTCCGCATCACGTACAAGCCGAAGGATCTCAAGCCGGTGAAGGATGTCCTCAAGATGCAGGGCAGGTTCCGCCACATCACCGAGGACGAGATAAAGGACATCCAGGACGACGTCACCGCCTACTATAACCGCCTCGTCTCCAAGGATGGGAAGGAGTTCTTCTAGACTCCTAACCTCCACACAACTTTACTTCTTTTAGCGACTATTTACTTCCCTCAAACCAGTATTTACTTTTCATCCCCTTTTTTCTCCGGGAATTTTTACCTATAGCTATTATTCTCTATACCAACATAAACAATATATGCAGTCATTAGAATACATACTGATTCCTATTGCCGCAACTTGGGTCAAGGCGTGGGCCGGGCGGGTTTTGACATGGCGAAGATTTTGCTCCTAGGGCTCTCGGGTGACACCGGGTGCCAGATAGCCGCGGTGGGGCTCCACGAGGCACTCCTCGGCATCCTCAAGGCAAACGAGTTGGTCTACGCGCCCACGCTGATGGACGCGAAGGAGATCCCCCAGAAGATCGACGTCGCGATAATCGAGGGCGGGGTGAGGACCGAGCACGAGGTCGAGTTGGCGAAGAAGATCCGGGAACACTCCGGCGTGCTGATCGCAATCGGCTCATGCGCCTGCTTCGGCGGCGTCCCGGGCCTCGCCAACCTCCAGCATGGAGAAGAGCTCCTCCAGAAGATCTACTCCCAGAAGGGAACGGTCCCCGCCGAGATGCCCACACTGGACCGCCTCCTCCCGAAGCAGCAGGCCATCGGGGACTACGTCAAGGTCGACTTCAAGATCCCCGGATGCCCACCCGAGACGGGGGACATAGCCACCATACTCACCGCCCTCCTGAGTGGAGGGACGCCCGAACTGTGCAAGACCGACGTTTGTGAAATGTGCCCCCGCGAGCGCATTGGGGAGTACAGCAAGAAGCTCAAGAGGATATACGAGGAGGTCGACGACCATGAGAGGTGTCTGCTTGAGCAGGGCTTCCTCTGTATGGGCCCCGCCACGATGGGTGGCTGCGGCGCCCCCTGTCCGAAGGCCGGGATGCCGTGCGACGGATGCCGAGGCCCAACAGCCGGCAACAGCGACCAGGGCCTCACTATGCTAGACGCCCTGACCAGCCTTACGCGTGAGGCGAACGAGAACTTCAGCCTCCCGCAGTACGCCGGCACGCTCTACAGGTACACGTATCCGAGCAGTAGGCTCGCGAAGGTTCTCAACGGAGGCGGCAAGAAGTGACGGAGACGATAACAATCAACCCCCTGACCCGGCTCGAAGGGACCGGGAAGGTCAAGATAGAGGTCGAGGGCGGCGCCCTGAAGGATCTGCAGTTCAGCGTTGCCGTCGGCCCTAGGTTCTTCGAGTACCTCCTCACGAACAAGCAGGCTGAGGATGCCCCGAGGATAAGCGAGCGTATCTGCGGCATCTGCTACGTCAACCATCACCTCGTCTCGGTGAAGGCCGTGGAAGACGCGTGGGGTGTTCAGGTGCCCGAGGTCGCGACGCTTCTTCGCCGCACCCTCAACGCCGCCAGCTTCATAACGAGCCACGCACTCCACCTCGCCTTCCTAGCCCTCCCCGACCTCATCCCAATACAGAACCGCAACGTCATCGGCGTCGCGGACGCCAACCCCGAACTAGCCACCGCGGCCCTCCAGCTCCACGAATACGGGAATAGGGTCGTAACCGAGATCGGCGGCCGACTAGTTCACGTTGTGACGAGCGTCCCCGGGGGGCAGACCAAGGGACTCACCGGCGAGGCGAGGTACAAGCTCCTCAGGGAGGGGCGCATAGCACTCACGAACGTGAAGAAGATCGCCGACGCATTCTTCGCCATATACGAGAAGCGGGCAGACGACCCCACCGAGTACATGAGCGTCGAGACTCCCTACATGGGGCTGGTCACCAAGGACGGCGGATACGAGCTATACGACGGCGAGATAAGGGTCAAGAACGGCGAGGGCGTCCAGCTCCTCCAGTTCCCCGCCCAAGACTACTATAAACGCCTTGAGGAGACCACGAGCGGCCACAGCTTCACCAAGATACAGTACCTGAAGGACATGGGCCCCATCGGCGGCCTGATGAGGGTGGGACCCCTGGCGAGGATCAACGTGATAGACCGGATGCAGTGGGGCACAGCAGCCGAGTACCTCAAGAGATACGAGAAGATATTCAAGCGCCCAACCGACGACACGGCCGCCTACAACCTCGCCCGGACCGTCGAACTCGTCGCCTCCGTCGATGAGGTCCTAAGCGGCCTCGGAAACGACGTCATTTTGACTGAGAGGACGCGTGAACCCGTCAAGGCAAGGGCCGGCGCGGGCTACGCCTTCGTCGAGGCCCCACGTGGGCTACTCTTCCACAGTTACGAGATAGATGAGAAGGGGATCATAAAGGCCGCCAACATAGTGGCCCCGACGACCTTCAACCACAAGAGCATCGAGAACAACCTCAGGCGCTGGGCGGAGGCACACGCCGGAGCCTTCGAGAAGAAGGAGACTAGGCAGGACGCCATGTGGGGGATCGAGAAGATCGTGCGCGCATACGACCCCTGCCTGAGCTGCAGCGTCCACATGGTCGACGTAGACCTGACCGTGGACGGCGAGAAATACTCGAACAGGAGGGAGCCCCAATGAGCGCCATAGTCATCTTCGAGACCTTCGGGGAGACCCTGAAGGAGAGGCTGGACGTCGACGCCCTCGAGAAGTACGCGGCGAAGATCGACGGCGTCTACGGGACCTACCAGACCCCGCTCCTAAACCAGAAGATCATGCTCGATAAGCTAACTGAGGTCAAGCAGAACGGGGGGAAGGATGTCCGTAGCGTAGTCGCGGTGACGGGTTCGAGGGTGAGGCTCGAGAAGCCCCTGCAGAGGGCCATGGAGGGGGCTGGACTTGACCCGAATCAGCTCGTCATAACGAACGTGCGTGAGCAATGCGCCCTAGTCCACGACAGGGCGGACGCCACGGAGAAGGCGAAGAGCCTAGTCCGCGTCGCCGTCGAGAAGGCGAGGCTCAGTACGCCGCTCGAAAGGAAGGTGGTGCAGCGCTTCAATGAGGTGCTCGTCATAGGCGGGGGCGTCGCGGGAATACAGGCCTCCCTCGACCTCGCCAAGCTCGGCGTCATGGTTCACCTCGTCGAGCGTGAACCCACCATAGGCGGCATGATGCCCCTGCTGGGCAAGACGTTCCCCGAGGATAGCTGCGCCATATGCATCGGCGGTCCCAAAATGATGGACGTCGGAAACGAGCAGAGCATCGAGGTCCTCGACAACAGCGAGGTTGAGGCGGTCATCAGGATGCCGGTCGGGTACCGCGTACACGTGAGGAGGAAGCCCCGATACGTAGACGCCGAGAAGTGCGTCGCCTGCGGGCAGTGCACGGAGAGGTGCCCCGTGAGCGTCCCTGACCAGATAAACGGGGGGATAAACAAGCGGAAGGCCGTCTACCTCCCCAACCCCAACGCGATCCCGAGGAAGCACCTAATCGACCCTGAAGCCTGCCTATATTTGACTAAGGGAAGCTGCCGACTCTGTGAACGCGTCTGCCCCAACCAGGCTATAAACTTCAAGGATGAGGAGACGTTCAAGGATCTCTATGTCGGCTCAATAATAATCGCCACGGGCGTCGACAACTGGGACGCAAGAAAGCACCCTAAGTACGGGGCGCATAACAAGGATGTCATCGACCAGTTCCAGCTCGCCCGTTACCTCGACGGTGAGGGCCCAACCGCGGGCATCCTCACGAAGCCAAGCGACGGGCAGAAGCCAAAGAAGATAGTCATGATCCAGTGCGCCGGCAGCAGGGACCCGGAGATCAACCCGTGGTGCAGCCGATACTGCTGCATGGCTGCGATGAAGCACGCCGAGGAGATAAAGCTCCACCAGGGCGCCGACATCGACATCACCATCCTGTACAAGGACATACGCGCCGGCGGCAAGTACTACGAGGAGTTCTACAACCGCGTAAAGACCGTCGGCATAAACTTCGTCCACGGGAACCTCGACGCCGTCAAGGAGGCGGAGGGCGGGGGCCTCGTCGTCGAGTATACCGACGGGAAAGGGCAGAAGACCTCGACTCCCAGCGACCTAGTCGTCCTAAGCACCGGCATGGTCCCCAGCAGGGGGACACTCGACCTCGCCGAGAAGCTCGGCCTCGAACTCGGACAAGACGGCTTCTTCAAGGAGGTGGACACGAAGGTCGCGAGCACGATGACGAAGCGGCCGGGGATCTACCTCGCGGGGGCGTGCCACTCCCCCAAGGACATCCCCGAGTCGGTTGCTCAGGCGAACGCCGCCGCGGCGATGGCGGGTCTCCACCTGATGAAGGAGGTCGACGCAAACAAACCGATACTGACCCCAAAGGTCGACGAGGCTAGATGCGGCCGCTGCGGCATCTGCCCAACCGTGTGCCCATATCAGGCCATCACCATGCCCCATGAGGGACCAGTCCGAATAGACGAGACCCTCTGCCAGAGCTGTGGTCTATGCATATCCAGTTGCCCCACGCGGGCCCTCGACAACCCGAATTTCGGCTTCGACCTCGTGGACGCTCAGGTGAAGGCCGCCCTCGATGGCGGCAAAGGATCGACGAGGATCATAGGATTCGCCTGCAACGACTGCGGCTACAGGCTCCTCGACATCGCGGGGGTGGCTGGGGCGAGGTACAGCCCATCATTCATACCCATCTACGTCCCCTGCATGAGCACCATAAGCCTCCGCCACATAGTCGGCGCCCTAGACCACGGCGCAGACGGCGTCATGCTCATCGGCTGCGTAAAGGATCGCTGCCACTTCGAGAAGGGCGTCGACCACGCCGAGGGACAGCTCAGATTCTTGGAGAACCTCTACGGGGAGGCGGGCATGCCAGTCAGGGTCCTGAAGAGCTGCGGCTCGATGCTCGAACAGTTCCTCACAGAATTGGATGGGCTGGTCAAGCAGATCGAGGAGGCGAAGAAATGAGCAACAACAAAGAGGAACCAAGGGTGGGCGTCTTCGTCTGCAGATGCGGGCTAAACGTCGCCAAGTCCGTCGACACGACGAGCCTCAAGGAGTACGCCTCGAAGCTACCGGGCGTCGTCTACACCGAAGAGAGCGACTTCGCCTGCAGCGACGCCGGCGTAAAGTCGATAAGCGAAGCAATAAAGGCTAACGGCATCAACCGCGTCGTGGTCGCCGGTTGCTCCCCCTGGCTCCACGAGCCGACCTTCCAGAGGATGATGGAGCGCGTCAGGCTCAACAAGTACCTCTTGGAGATCGCGAACATCAGGGAGCATTGCGCCTTCCTCTACCCGGGGCAGATACTCAAGGCGACCGAGAAGGCGAAGTTCATAGTCAAGGCCGCCGTGGAGAGAGCCAAGACCCTCGAACCCATCGAGAAGAAGAGGATACCCGTACAGAAGTCTGTGCTCGTTCTCGGCGGAGGTGTAGCCGGCGTCGAGGCGTCCAAGAGGATCGGCGACCTCGGGATGGAGGTCTTCCTCGTCGAGAAGACGCCCTTCCTCGGTGGAAAGGTCCTACAGCTCGGCTCGGTCTTCCCAAGCGACGACTGCGGGACATGCGTCTCCCCCTGCGGAGACGACCTCCACCGCCGCTGCTTCTACAGGAACACAATCGTCCACCACGAACACGTGAACATACTGACCTCAGCAGAACTCAAGAAGCTGACAGGCCACATCGGCAACTACAAGGCGACGATAGGCGTCAACCCCCGCTTCGTCAACCCGGAGCTCTGCATGGGCTGCGGGAAGTGCTCGGAGGCCTGCCCGGTCGAGGCCCCCAACGAGTTCAACTTCGGCTGGGACAAGAGGAAAGCAATCTATATCCTCAGTGACCAGGCACTACCCCGGGTCTACGCCATAGATCCGGGCACCTGCACTAGGTGCGGAAAGTGCGTCGATGCTTGCCCGGTGAAGGCGATAGACCTCGGCGAGCAGCCCAGGGAGATGACCGTCGACGTCGGCGCCATAGTCGTCGCAACTGGCTTCGAGACTTACGACCCCAAGGGGATGTACGGCTTCGGCGAGAACCCGAACGTCGTCACCCAGCTGCAGCTTGCGAGGATGCTGGACCAGTCAGGACCTACAAAGGGGCGCGTGATCCGCCCAGGGGACGGTCAGGAACCGAAACGCATAGCCATGATCCAGTGCGTCGGCTCACGCGACCCCAAGACACACGAGTACTGTAGTAAAATATGCTGCAGCATCGCCGTGAAGCACGCGACGGAGATCATGGAGAGGTACCCCGAGGCGGGTCTCGCCATAATCCACAAGGACATCCGCCTCACGGGTAAGCACTACGAGGACTACTACTACCGTGCCCAAAATCTGGGCGTCCGCCTCCTGAGGGGTGAGGTCGAGGACGTCACGACGATGCCCGACGGCTCCATCCACATCGACGTTGAGAACGAGTTCGGCGAGGTGGTTCCACTATACGTGGATCTGCTCGTTCTCTCCACAGGCTTGGAGCCATCCCAGGGTGCCTTCGAGTTAGCCCAGAAGCTCGGCATCCCAGTCTCGGCGGATGGGTTCTTCGCGGAGCGTGGTCCGAAGCTGGAGCCACTCGACACGGCCGTTGAGGGCATCTTCATAGCCGGCACCGCACACGGTCCCAAGGATATTCAGGAGAGCATCACGCAGGCGCTGGGAGCCACGGGGCGCGTCGCCTCGATGCTCATGCGTGGGGAGATGGAGATAGACCTCGCGACGGCTGGGGTGAATGAGGAGAAATGCGTCGGGTGCGGCGCATGCGCGAGCATCTGCCCCTTCGGCGCCATAGAGTGGAGCGCCTTCGGTGAACCGAAGGTGATAGAGGCCGCATGTGAGGGCTGCGGGATATGCAGCGCCGTCTGCCCCGTCTCAGCCATGCAGCTGCGCCACTACAAGGACGACCAGCTGGTCCCCAAGATCAAGGCGATGCTCACCCCCAAGTGGCTGAGCGAGGAGAAGAAGGACGAGCCCGTCATCATCGCCTTCGCCTGCCAATGGTGCAGCTACGCCGCCGCGGACGCCGCCGGCAACATGGGAATGGAGTACCCCGACAACATCCGCATAATCAGGGTCCCCTGCAGCGGGCGCATAGACGCGTTGCACGTCCTCGCCGCCTTCAAAAACGGCGCCGACGGCGTGATCATAAGCGGCTGCCTACCCACACAGTGCAACTACCTCACAGGCAACCTCGAGGCCATAGACCGCGTAGACATAATGAAGAAGACCCTAGACGTCCTCGGAATCGGGAGCGAGCGCCTCGAAACGATCTTCACAAGCGCCTGCATGCCCACGTGGCTCATCACCATGTTCAACGACTTCACCGAACGAATCAAGAAAATGAACGAGACATCGAAGCCAAAACCAGAGGCGATCCCTCTGGACTAGTTTTAAAAAACTAATCGGATATGAGGCAGGTCATCGTCGAGACGACGCCGGGGAGATTCCTGATGTCCATGACCATCTTCTTTATCCCCATCGTCGATGGGTCCTGACATAGAGTGTAGATGTCATAGGGCCCGTAGATCATGTTCGCCTCTACGACCCCGGGGTAAATCTTGATCTTGTTGAACAGATTCGTATCCGTTTGCGACTTTGACTTAACTAAGAGCAACGCCCTCTGCATATAGATCATTAGAATAATTACAGTAAATAATATAAATGCTTACACCCTGTGTGAGAAAACGACACAATCGATTATATGTTGAAAAATTTCTTATCATATCTATAAAATCCTGTAAATCTTGGACAAACGTTGGAACAGTTACCCTTTACCTCTAGTTGGATAAATTTAAATCGCGTGTTGGCTAATTAATCTATGATTACCATGGAGCAGGCTCTGATCCTTGTGGTACTAGCACCCTCATTCAAGTCTGAGACAATGGAGAAGATACGCAAGATACCGGGCGTTTCAATGGCTCACCTTCTCTACGGACCCTACGATATGTTCGCCACGATCAAGGTCGATACACTCAACGAAATGAGGGCGACCGTCACGAAGATCCGTGAGACCGAAGGCATCAAATCCACGATAACCTGTAACGTCATCAAACCGGCCTAACCAAACTCTTCCAAAACCGACTAATTACTGTAAAAACTGATTCGCTTGTGTTCTGGTAACAAAGGTATGACTGAGGTCGCATATTACGCAAGATTCGAGGCAGGCTTCGAAGCGTACCCCGCCGAAAACTATGTCGACTATATGACGAACGTCATGCCAGTCCCCGAGAAGCATTTCATCTACATTCCGAGGCGAAGCATATCGATTGTTTGTGAAATAAGAAGAGACGTCGAGGGAAAGCGGGTCTTGGAGTGGAGTCTAAGAAAATATGATACTTTACCTGCGAACCTGTTAGAAATCCGGCTTGACCGGGTGCAAGTCGAAGAAATGATATCCTTTTTGGACGAATTACCTTCACCGCGGGTATGTGAGGTTTGCGAAAAATACCTGGGCGACCAGTTGAAATATTATTAAAAGGCATCTACACCCAAAAAAGGCGGTTGGTTATTAAAATAGGGCTTTCGGTTCTAGCCGACTATTAGAAGAGTCGTCGTCGAGACTACAGATGGGTAGCCCCTGAGTTCCATGACAAGCTTGGTCATCTCGAGGGACTTGGAGACTTCGGCGATGAGGTAGACATCGTACTCGCCGAACGTCATACCCGCCTCCTTTACCTCCGACCTCTGCTTGACCCTGTTCAGAACCTCCTCTATACAGTCCTCCCCTAGGCACTCGACCTTGAGCAGAATCAGAGCCTTTTCCATGATGATCAATACTAATAAAGAGACTAAATATTTAACGTTATCAGCCGTTAAAAATACCCGAATCAGGGGAAAATCTGGTCTATGTTGGCTTCGCTTTCTTCTCGGTTATGTGTTCATGTATAGCCTTTGCTGCTTTCTTCCCGGCTCCCATGGCGCTGATGACCGTGGCAGCGCCGCTTACGACGTCTCCCCCCGCGTAGACGCCGGGTATGGCCGTCTGCATCGTCTCCTCGTTGACGACGATTGTGCCGTGGCGGGTCGTCTGAAGTCCCTCGGTTGTCTGCTGAATGATGGGGTTGGGGGATTGGCCGATGGCTATGACCGCGGTATCGATCTCCAGGGTGAAGTTGCTGCCCTCGATTGGCTCGGGGCGGCGTCTACCCGATTGGTCGGGCTCGCTGAGGCGTTGCTTGACGCACTCAACCTTTTCGAGGAAGCCTCGGTCATTCCCTATGAATCTGATGGGGTTCGTTAGTAGCATGAACTCGATTCCCTCCTCCTCGGCGTTCTCGGCCTCCTCCGCCCTAGCGGGCATCTCATCCCTGCTCCGGCGGTAGATTATGTAGACCCTCTCCGCCCCGAGGCGGAGGGCGCATCTGGCGGAGTCCATGGCTACGTTCCCAGCCCCAACTACGCCGACCCTCTTACCCACCCTTATTGGCGTGTCGTACTCCGGGAACTTGTACGCCTTCATGAGGTTCGTGCGGATGAGGAACTCGTTAGCGGAGTATATCCCCTTCAGGTTCTCCCCGGGGACACTGAGGAAGTTGGGGAGCCCGGCGCCTGAGCCTATGAAGACCGCGTCGTAGCCCCCTTGCATCAGTTCTTGGACGGTGGCGAGGAGGCCAACGGTTGAATCGAGGCGGACTTCAACGCCCAGGCTCTTGACGTATTCGACCTCGGTCTGCACGATCTCCTTGGGGAGCCTGAATTGTGGGATCCCATACATCAGGACGCCTCCAGCCGTGTGAAGGGACTCGAAGATTGTTACCTTGTGTCCGAGCTTTGCGAGGTCCGCCGCCACGGTTAAACCCGCGGGTCCAGAGCCAACAACGGCTATCTTACCCCCCGTTTCTTCGATCTTCTTTGCCTCTAACTTGGTGTTCAGTCGCTCCCAGTCGGAGGCATATCTCTCCAAGCGGCCTATCCCGACTGGGTCGCCTCTGACTCCTAGGACACAGAATTTCTGGCACTGCTCCTCCTGCGGGCATACCCTACCGCAGACGGCTGGGAGCGCGTTCTTCTCCTTGAGCTTCTTCGCCGCGTCCCCGAACTTGTGCTCCTTGACGAGTTGGATGAACTCCGGGATGGGTACTTCGACGGGGCACCCCTTCTTACACTGTGGTTTGGGGCAGTTGAGGCATCTCGCCGCCTCCCCAAGGGCTAGCTCCTCGTTGAATCCCAGGGCGACTTCCTCGAAGTTGTGTATCCTCTTCTCAATTGTCTGCTTTGGCATCTCCGTTTGTGGGTTCCTGTGCGCCATCTCCATCATCCTCCATCGAATAGAACCATGGCGATCTTCTCGTTTGGGTTGTAGAACCTCATTCTGCTGATCAATTCGTCGTAGTTTACCTTGTGTCCGTCGAAGTCGGGGCCGTGGACACAGGCGAACCTTGTCTCATCCCCGACTGTTACTCGGCAGGCGCCACACATGCCAGTCCCATCGACCATGATGGGGAAGAGGTTTACAGTCGTGGGTATGCCATACGGTTTGGTCATCTCTGAAACGACCATCTGCATGCTCGTCGGGCCGATGGTTATCGCGTGAGTGAATTTTTTCTCCCCCAGAATTTTGTCCAAGAAGGCTATTCCCTCCTCGCCCTCGGAGCCATCGTCGGTGGCGACGTGGAGTTCATCACTATACTTTTTCAGTTCCTCGACGAGGATGAGGTGCTCTTTGCTCCTCGCACCGATGATGGTGGTGATCCTGTTCCCCGCCTTCTTCAGGGCCTTTAACTGGTATAGGAGGGCGCCCGCCATCACCCCTCCGCCGACGCAGAGAATATCCCCATAATGTTGGATCTTTGTAGCATTACCTAGTGGGCCGGAGAAGTTGAGTATGGAGTCTCCCTCGTCAAGTTTACCGAGCTGGGTCGATGATTTTCCCACCTCGGCGAAGATGATTGTGACAGTTCCCTTCTCGGGGTCTGCGTCGGCGATGGTTATGGGGAACCTCTCCCCCCTCTCGTGGACTCGTAGGATGACGAACTGCCCCGGCTTGGACTTGGCGGCCACCCCCGGCGCGGTGACATCGAAGAGCTTGATGTTTGGTGTCAGTTGCTCCTTCCGAACTATACCATACATGAAGGGATCACTGTACTTAGGGTCAATACTATAAAAACCTGTACATGTTGTAATTACCTCACTAGCTTCAACTGATGACTCGAATTGAAGGGAAAAGACTTGCGTGAAGAATGATTGTTAGATTAAAAATGTGAAAAAAAGAAAAAGATGAGTTTAAGCGTAGATGCCCTGGGCGATCATCGCGTCGGCGACCTTGAGGAAGCCTGCGATGTTTGCGCCCATGACATAGTCTCCGGGTTTGCCGAAGAGCTTGGCGGTGTCGTATGCGTTCTTGTGGATGTTGATCATGATGCCGTGTAGCTTCTGATCAACTTCCTCGAAGCTCCAGAAGTAGCGCTGGCTGTTCTGGACCATCTCGAGGCCACTCGTGGCTACGCCGCCTGCGTTGCTCGCCTTGCCTGGTGCGTATAGCACACCAGCGTCCTGGAGGACCTTGATGGCCTCTAGGGTGCATGGCATGTTTGCGCCCTCGGTGACTGCCTTGCAGCCGTTGTCGATGAGCTTCTTAGCGTCCTTGTCGTTCAGCTCGTTCTGAGTTGCGCAGGGGTATGCGAGTTCGCCCTTGACTCCCCATGGAGTCTTCTTGGCCTCGTATGTGACGCCCTTGAACTTCTCGGCGTACTCGCTGATGCGGCCCCTCTTGACGTTCTTGAGCTCGAGGATGAACGCGAGCTTCTTCTCGTCGATGCCTGCGGGGTCGTAGATGTAGCCGTCGGAGTCGCTCATGGTCACTGGCTTCGCGCCGAGCTGGATGAGCTTCTGGACCGCGTACTGTGCTACGTTTCCGGAGCCGGAAACGACCGCGACCTTGCCCTTTAGGGACTCCTTCTTGGTCTTCATCATCTCCTCGCTGAAGTAGACTGCACCGTAGCCGGTTGCCTCTGTCCTCGCGAGGCTTCCGCCGAAGGTCAGGCCCTTGCCCGTTAGTACGCAAGTGCCGTGCATGTTGGTGATCTTGCGATAGGCACCATACAGGTAGCCGATCTCTCGCCCACCGACACCGATGTCACCCGCGGGGACGTCTACGAACTGGCCGATGTGCCTGTAGATCTCACTCATGAAGCTTGTACAGAATGCCTCTACCTCTGCATCCGTCTTGCCCTTAGGGTCGAAGTCGGAGCCTCCCTTGGAGCCGCCCATGGGTAGGGTGGTTAGGCTGTTTTTGAAGGTCTGCTCGAATCCGAGGAACTTCATGACGCCTAGGTTGACTGTGGGGTGGAACCTGAAGCCGCCCTTGTATGGGCCGATGGCTGAGTTATACTGTACACGGTAGCCGCGGTTGATCTGGATCTTGCCGTCCTTGTCCTTCCACGGGACGCGGAACTGTATGATTCTTTCGGGCTCGACCAAGCGCTCAAGGATGGCGTTCTCCTGGTACTTGGGGAACTTCTTGATCGCTGGCTCGATGGTCGCCAAGACTTCGTAGGCGGCCTGGTGGAACTCCTTCTGGAGGGGGTCCTTCTCAACGAGGCCCTTGTAGATGCTTTCAATATACTTATCCAATTTTTACGCCTCCCATAGACTCCAGCCATCCAGTATATATTGCTATCCATATAATCCGCTATGTATATTCAGTATTTACAATACTTATTTTGATTATTAAATCCTTACGAAGTTTTAAGAATATTCAGTCTGTTTTATCAAATATGTAGAATGACTTGTTCGGGTTATTTGACGAAAGAAATCATTTGTCTTGTTTTATTCTTATAATTTGAGCAAATTCTTTTTACTTATTATATACTTGTTTTAAATGTTTGACGATAACTTTAAATCCATTCTCCAGAATGCCTAGGAGATGGTATGTACAGGTAGGGTAGGTGTATTTATCCGCCCTTACTTCCCATCTGCGAGAATGGGGCACATATTAAAAATCCCTACCTGTCCTCAAATACCAGCTTCAAAATCAATCTGGATCGTGGGTTGATCTCATGGACAGCGAGATGCTTGTAGCGTTATTGGTAGGTCTCCCCGTCGTTGCGGGGGCACTTTGTTACTTGTTCAAGAACAAGACCGTCATCAAGGCGATAGTGAGCATTACTGCCGTAGCTTTGATCGGTTCGACGATTCTACTGTATCAAAATGGTGGCTTTATACTTGAGACGAGTATGTTCATCGACGACCTCGTCCTAATTATAGACTTTGCCTTGCTTATCTACTTCCTCTACATTGGGTGGCAGAAGTCAAACCTCCCCATCATCGCTTTGACTCTGACTTACATTGTTCCACTTGCATATTTTGAATACTGGCACTATAATGAAGCCATTACCCCTACCATGATTGCGGATCAACTCTCAATTACAATATCAATAATTGTCGGAGTGATTGGTTCAATCGTCTGTGTCTATGCCTTACCCTATATGGATGAGCACTCCAAACATATGGAGTCTCTGACAGGGCGTGACAGGTTCGTTCAGAAGGCGAATATACCGAAGTTCTTCTTATTTATGCTACTCCTCCTAGGCGCGATGAATGGTCTTGTCTATAGCAATGATTTGACCTGGCTCGCGTTCTTCTGGGAAATCACTACCCTGTGCTGTTACGAACTCATCAGGTATGATGGTTCTGAGGTCGCTGAAGCGAACGCACAGCGTGCTCTCTGGATGGGTATTGTAGGTGGTGCAGCATTCATGGGCGCACTCTGGCTAAGCTACCAATACTTGGGAACTCCTACCCTTCAGGCACTACTGGTTGCGCCTCCCACTACTGCGGTCTTGTTAATTTTTGCGCTTTTGGCAGTTGCGGCGTTTAGTAAGTCTGCTCAACTACCCTTCCATAACTGGCTCCTCGGAGCTATGGTTGCCCCTACTCCCGTGTCAGCTCTGCTTCATTCCAGTACGATGGTCATATCTGGAGTATACTTAGTTCTAAGGATCGCTCCCAGATTAGTTGGTACAAATCTTAGTTATGGAATCGCTGCTGTTGGAATATTCACATTCATGTATACGTCTGTGATGGCCCTAAACCAGAGGGTCTCGAAGTCTATACTGGCCTACTCAACGATCGGTAACTTGGGTCTCATGATTTTCTGTGCAAGCATGGCAACCCCGCTATCATACTCGGCCGCTATAATCTTGCTTATCTTCCATTCGATGTCGAAGGGGTTGTTGTTTATGGCTGCTGGGATAATTGAGAACAAGCTTCACAGCCGGAACATAGCTGATTGGCAAGGATTGCTAGCTAGGTTACCATTCACTACGACTGTGATGATAATAGGCATTGTAAGCATGTTCCTACCGATATTCGGTGTATTGTTGGGTAAATGGGCTGCAGTGGGTGTAGTGGCTAATGCACCTCTGCTTCCAGCACTCGCTATGATAGTCATGCTCTTGGTGGGAAGTTCAGCTAGCATGCTATTCTGGGCTAAGTGGCTTGGTAACTTCATCATGGCCCCAGCCGGAAAATCTCTAGCTTCAGAGGAAACTCTATCATTCACTTACAAGTTCACCCTCATTGTTCTACTAGTTTTGGATATCGCGGCAAGTATTGGTTCAGGTTTTGTCATAGGAAACTTTGTCGTTCCCACGATGATCAAACAGTTTACCTGGTTAGTTCCACCTGACCCTGCAGTATTTGTCGCTCAGCTTGGTGGTTTCCTTATCTGGCAGCTTTGGATTACGATAGGAGCTGTTATTGCTTTTGGCTTAATAATCAGCAGGTCAAAGAAGAGTCAGCTTCAGCCTGCCTATTTATCGGGTGAAAATGTTGAAGACAACCCGATTGCTTTCAGGACTACTGCTGATACTGTCGTTGACTCAACGATGGCGGGCATGTTCTTCGACCCGACTATTAACTCCTCTCGGTGGGAGCGTTGGGCAGTTATTGCAAGCATAGGTTTGATTGCGCTGACATTTGCGCTGGTGGTGTTGTAAGATGGCACTAGATTTTGACATCGTGTTGCGCGTCGTTTATGTGCTCTCCGCACCTATCGTAGCAGGCTTATTGACGGGAATCGATAGAAAACTAACCGCTCGCATGCAGAGCAGAATGGGTCCGCCGCTTCTCCAGCCATTTTACGACTTGATCAAGCTCTGGGGTAAGGAACCGTTCATCACTAACTTCATACAACCCACGCTTGCCTTCGCCTATCTCGCCTTCACCGTCACCGGCATTGCGTTGATCGCGCTACAGGAGGACCTGTTGTTTATCCTCTATACAGTCGTAATCGCTGATGTCTGCCTAGCAATTGCTGCTTACAGCACTAAGTCGCCATATAGTAACCTCGGCGGAAAACGTGAGTTGCTCGCAATGCTCTCGATCGAGCCAATAATGGTTCTTACCGCCATTGGCGTGCACTTAGTAACTGGAAGCTTCCAGATCTCCAGCATATTCGCCTACCCGGCTCCGCTTCTGTTCATCCTCCCGGCGGCTCTCGCGGTACAGATCATCGTTCTAGTCATCGACATGAAAAAGTCCCCATTCGACATATCAGGCTCAAGTCACGCCCACCAATCGCTCGTCCGTGGTGTCTACACTGAATTCAGTGGATACACGTTAGCTTTGGTCGAAATGGGTCACTGGCTCAAGGTCTACTTCACCCTGAGCCTTATCGCCCTCTTCTGGGCTCAGAATTTCATAATCGGGGCGGCAATTGCATTCGTCCTATTCTTTATAGCGATATTGATCGATAACCTCTATCCTCGCCTAGACTGGAAGGACATGCTCAAGACGTCTTGGACCTTCGGGTTCCTCATGATACTGGTGAACCTGATCGTCATCGTCGTCTTCAAGGTGATTTAATATGAAGTTGATGACAAAAGCTAGGCTCAAGTCTCCTTGGGTCCTTCACTTCGATAACGGTAGCTGTAACGGCTGCGACATCGAGATACTCGCCGCACTTACGCCGAAGTTCGACGCCGAGAGGTTCGGTATAGTCAACATCGGTGACCCTAAGCAGGCGGACATCCTCCTCATCACTGGTCCGGCTAACTACCGTAACAAGACCGTTCTGAAGAACCTCTACGATCAGATGCCCGAGCCGAAGCTCGTCATGGCGATCGGCGAATGCGCGTGTTCGGGTGCGATATTCCACAACTGTCCAAACACACTTGGCGGCGTCGACAAGGTCGTCCCGGTGGATGTCTACGTTCCCGGCTGCGCCGTTCGACCGGAGCAGATAGTTGACGGAGTAGTCCTCGCCCTCCAGAAGCTCGCCGAGAAGAGCGAGCAACTAGAGCAGAAGGAGAAAAAGGGTGAGTAAGATGACCACACAAGAAGTATCAACAGGCCCAAAAGGCGCAATTGACGATCTCGTTGACAAGAATGATCTATTCTATAGACTCAACGAACTAAAGGGGTCTGACGCTCGCTTCTTAACGATCACGGCGCTTGACTCCGACAACGAAGTCGAGTTAATCTATCACTTCGAAAAAGGTTTGTCCGTTATCAACCTTCACTTAAAATATCCGAAAAGTGAGCCAGTGCAGAGCATCACAACCATCTATCCCGTCGCCTTCATTGCGGAGAACGAACTCCAAGACCACTTTGATGTAAAGATATCCGGCTTAAACGTGGACTTTGGAGGAAAATTCCTTCACGTCGAGACGGCTGAGCAGGATACTCTCATCAAGCCAACGGTCGGGCCGGTTCCCTTCATAAAGCGGTTCTGGGGTCGGTGTCGCGAGGAGTGCCCCGCGAACGTGAACGCCCCCAAGTACATTCGACAGATAGTCGAGGGGAACCCGAAGGCTGGTTACAGCACAGTTATCGAGCAGGCACCTCTACCAGCGATCCTCGGCAGGGTCTGCTTCGCGCCCTGTCAAGAGGGGTGCAGGCAGGAAAAGAACGAGAACCCTATCCAGATTCGTCTCCTCAAGCGGTACACCGCCGACTCCAGTGGTCGACTCAAGCGGGACGTTTCGAGGGCCAAGCCAACCGGGAAGAAGATCGCGGTGGTAGGCGGGGGACCCTCCGGCGTCTCCTGCGCGTTTTACCTCGGCATGATGGGCCACGAAGTGACCGTCTTCGAGAAGAACGACAGGTGCGGCGGCGCCATGCTCTGGGGCATACCCAAGTATAGGCTCCCCAAGACCATCATGGAGGAAGAGATAATCGCCCGCTTCGAGGAGGCAGGCGTCAACTTCGAGAAGGGCAAAGAGGTCAAGAACCTCAAACCCATCCTCAAGGACTTCGACGCCGTCTATGTCTCCATCGGTGCAACAGACAGCTACAAGCTCGGAGTCGAAGGCGAAGACGCGAAGGGCGTCATCGACTTCCGCGAACTCCTCACGGATGTCAACATGAGGAATAAACTCACCAACGTGGGCCAACGCGTAGCCGTAGTAGGCGGAGGTAACAGCAGCATCGACGCTGCGCGCGTCGCGAGGAGGCTCGGTGCAGCAAACGTCACACTATACTATAGGCGCACCGAGCGCGAGATGCCCGCGTCACCCCTAGAGATCCACGGCGCTCTCCAGGAGGGAGTCAACTTCGAATACCTCACCGCGCCCGTCAAGATCATACCCGGCGAGCCGCTCAAGATGGTACTCCAGCACATGGAGCTAGGCGAGCCCGACGAGTCCGGACGCCGCCGCCCCGTCCCCGTTGTCGGCAGCGACTTCACCGTCGTCGTCGACACAATCATCAAGGGAATCGGCCAGTCCGTCGTGATACCCAAGGACTTCGGCGTCGAGGTATCCAGACGCGGCACAATCGTTGTCAACGACAACTACGAGACAAACGTAAAGAACGTCTACGCGGGCGGAGACTGCGTCTTCGGTCCAAAGTCCGTGATCGAAGCACTACGCGACGGCCGCAAGGCAGCCTCCGTAATCGACAGAAACTTCGGAGGCGAAGGCTGGCCAGAGCCGAGTGTAGACCTCGACGAGTTCGTCGGCAGGACCCCCAACATAGACGAGATCCGATTCCAAGAGACGGTTCAGGTCAGGGAGCTATCCTCCGAGGAACGAGTTAAGAATCTCGATGAGGTTGAGCTAGGATACAACTCCGCAGAGGCGCTTCGTGAAGCCACGAGATGTTGGAGGTGCGACTGGAATGAGTAACCACAACACAGCAGCGATCCAGAAAGAATACACAGTCTTCCCATTCGGGCCACAGCACCCGGTGCTCCCCGAGCCCATCCAGCTGAGATTCACCCTAGACGAGGAGAAGATAGTCGACGTCGTACCGCAGCTCGGCTATGTGCATCGCGGGATAGAGCACGCAGCCGAGTTGAACGACTACAAGCGCAACATCTACCTCTGTGAGAGGGTCTGCGGCATCTGCAACTACATACACGGCATGACCTATTGCATGTCGATAGAGAAGCTGACGGACACCGAGGTGCCTGAGCGCGCGAAGTATTTGCGAGTAATCTGGCAGGAGCTGAGTCGCCTCCAGAGCCACCTACTCTGGTTGGGTCTCTTCGCCGACGCGATAGGCTTCGAGAGCCTATTCATGCAGATCTGGCGCGACAGGGAGCTTATCCTGACCCTTAATGAGAAGACGAATGGCCACAGGATCCATATCTCCACGAACGCCATCGGTGGCGCGAGGAAGGACATCGACGCCTCCCTCGCGAAGGAGTATAGGAAGGACCTCGAGTTGGTCCGCGCCAAGATAGGCGTCCTTGAGCCCGTCTTCTACAAGGACAAGTCCTTCAGGCAACTCACCGAGGGCAAGGGTGTGCTCCCGAAGAACCATGCGAACTTCATGGGCGCCGTCGGCCCCGTCATAAGGGGAAGCGGTATACCACAGGACATGAGGTCCCTCGATCCGACCTACAAGGCGCTCGACTTCAAACCCGTGGTCTACGAAAACGGTGACAGCTACGCGAGGACACTCGTCCGATTCGACGAGGTCTTCCAGAGCATCAAGCTGATAAACAAGGCTCTCGACCAGATGCCTCAGGGCCCCATACTGAATAAGAACGAAAAGTTCCCCGACGGCACGGCGATCGTGAGGACCGAGCAGCCACGCGGCGAGCTCTTCTACTACGTGGAGGGCAACGGCACAAACAAGCTGAGCCGCGTCAAGATCAGGACGCCGACCGGGGCAAACATCCCCTCTCTGGTCTCGATGCTCATCGGTCATGAGCTGCCCGACATCCCAGTCATCGTGCACAGCATCGACCCGTGCATCAGCTGCACGGAGCGGTACGTGCAGGTGAAGAAGGAGGAGAACTAGGATGCCCGAGATGCTAAAGGAGATACTCAAGAACCTCGTGAGCAAGCCGGCGACTGTCAACTACCCGTTCGTGAAGCCTGAGCCCCTCCCGGCGACGCGTGGGGCGCTCACGTGGGACATGAACAGGTGTGACCAGTGTCAGGATTGTGAGCGTGTCTGCCCGAGCATGGCTATCAAGGTCCTACCCGAGGAGAAGAAGGTCGAGTATCAGCCATTCAGGTGTCTCTTCTGCTTCCTCTGCATCGATAACTGTATGCAGCAGGCGATCTCGAACAGCACGACCTTGGCCGCTCCGGGTTATGAGAAGCGGGTTGAGGTCTTCGAAGTCAAGCAGTAATTCTTTTCCGCCTAGTTTTTCGTTTTCCCGCCTTGTTTGGCTGAAGCTGCTTCGTTGAATCGATGCTCAACTTATTATCCCCCGGTTCACTGGGGAGATTTGAGAATCTTGAGTAAACTCCGCATTACTCTCCTCTGCGTCATCGTGTGTGCTGCCACCGTCGCATCGATCACGGTGTACGCCCAGACTGAACCCACGCTGACGGTAACGGGGCTAGTCGATAACCCCTATAACCTCACCGTTAGTGATCTCGAGGCTTTTCAGGGGACGACTGAGAGGGCCACCTGTAGGTGTGTTGGTTGGCCGCCTGATAACCCGGGGATAAACGGGTATGATGTGTACACATATGACTGGACAGGCGTCCCCTTGGCGTCGCTTCTCGACAAAGCGGGGGTAAAGAGCGGCGCGGTCTACGTCATCGTGAGGGCATCGGATGGCTACTCGAGTGGCCTGCGGCTAGAGTATGCGATGGATCCGAGTGTCATCATAGCGACGAGGGCTGACGGGGCGCCGCTTGACAAGTCGACGGGGGCGCCGTTTAGGTTCGTGGTTCCGGGGTGGTGGGGGTACAAGTGGGTGAAGTTTGTGGAGCGGATCGAGGTGGTGGATTATGTCTACGGGGGGACCTGGGAGAGCAGCGGCTACGCCGACGTAGCGATAATAAGCACACCCGAGCCGGCGCAGATGGGTCTGTCTCAGTACGGCTTGCCTCTCGCGCTCATCGGTGTCCTGGTCTTAGCCGCTGGGGTTTACCTATCAGCCGCGGCTAGGCGGATGCCTTCCCCGTGAGGAACTCGATTATCTGCTCAGGTGGTCCCTCTATCTCGACCTCTATGGGGCCGAGTGGGGACTTGCTCGCGTGGTAGATGCTTACGTGGTTCGCGTAGGCGGCTTGCCTGTTCAGGTGGAATGCGACTTTTTCGTTCTTCGCTGCCCAGCGGCCGAGCATCGCTCGGGTGGCGTCCCTGATCCTGTCGCTGGCGATGCGCTGCCTGAGTTGGCTGAGTGAGAAGATGCCCTCTGCCTCGACGATGAGGTAGGTGACGCCGTGCTCCTTGCTGCGCCTCGGCTGTACCTCTCCGAAGAAGTTGGTTATGGCCTTCGTGAGCTTTTCCTCGCTCTCCGTCGGGTTGAGGTGGGCCTTGACGGTTACTTTGACGTCAGCCATTCTTTATCAGTCCCATGATCTCTTCGAAGGCGGGTTTTAGGGTGTCGATGCCGTCGTCGTTCTTGATCATGTAGTCGCTTGAGGCTATGGCGTCGCCGATTCCGAAGCCGAGTTCGCGGCGCTCACGCTCCTTGAACTCCTCCCAGGTCTTGGGGTCGTCGCTGCGCCCCCTGCGTGTGAGTCTCTTGTACCTACTTAGGGGGCTGGCCCAGAGGGCGATGAGTACGACGTCAAAGTCGTCCTTGAAGGCGTCGACCTCGGCTAGGCTTCTGATGCCGTCTACGGCGATGAGGCCGTCTGGTCCTCTCTTGAGCATCTCGACGCAGCGGTGGTCCACGGCGTCGGGTCCATCCTTCCGTATCTCCTCGGCG
>JAPKYO010000013.1 GCA_026394265.1 Candidatus Bathyarchaeota archaeon | reverse complement strand
CTTCGTCTTTATCGGCTTGGAGGAGTCCTCGCACTCCGCGTTGACCTCCGCCATGTAGGCGGCCTTCGCGTCCAATACGGCTTTGACGCGCGGCATCTTCGGGAGGGGCGTCTTCTTCACCCTGCCCCCGATGTACGTGTTGAGGTCCTGTAGGAAGAGCTTCGCGTCGCTGACTATGGGGACGGTCGGCTGGAAGTTGCGCCCAAGCTCGGAGGGGTCGATGTCGATCTGTATGAACGCCGCCCCCGGGGGGTAGTAGCTCCACGCGGCGGTCTGAAACTCCTCGTTCCTGCTACCGAGGGAGATGATGAGGTCCGCCGACTGGTACGCGTCCCTTCCGAGCTTTGTCCTGTATAGCCCTACCTGCCCGAGGTATAGAGGGTGGTCCTCGGGGATGATGCCCCTCCCGCTCGGAGTCGTGAGGACGGAGACGCCCAACTGCGCCACTAGCTTGACGAGTTCGGCTGAGCAGCCGCTGTAGAGGGCGCCCCCGCCGGCGACTATGATCGGTCTCTTGGCCGCGAGGAGCAGTTCGGCGGCGCGCTTGACAGCGTCAGCGTCGGGTCTCATCCTCGTGAAGGGGACCGAGGGCGTGTAGTTGACCTCCTTCGTCTTCTCCTGCCCGACGTCGAAGGGTACCTCTAGGTAGACGGGGCCGGGTTTGCCGTTGACGGATAGCGTGAAGACGCGCCGCGTCGCCCACGATGCGCGATCCGCCCGGGGTATCCTGAAGCCCCACTTCGTTATCCCCCGGAATACCTCCATCTGTGGCGCCTCCTGGAACGCGCCCTCGCCCTCGTGGCTGAGCGCCGCAGAGCCGCCGAGGGCTATCATCGGCACGCATCCGCTCCACGCCTCAAGCACACCCGGCACGAGGTTGGAGACGCCGGGGCCGGGGCTCGCGAAGCAGACGCCCGGGCTTCGCTTCATCTTGCCGTAGGCGTACGCCATGAATGCCCCAGACGCCTCGTGGCGAACGAGAACGGGCTCGACGTCGGAGTCGTAGAGCGAATCGTAGAGGGCGTCGGGGTGCCCGGGGAGACCGAACACGTAGCCGACCTTCTCCTCACTAAGGCCCTTGACTATTACATCCCAGCAGCGTTTGTCCACCAAAACCGTGACCTAGAAAAGGAGCTGCGATTAAGCAGATAAAACCTAGGCTCAATGAGCCGAGTATTGAAAAAAGATATCACCCGTTGAGCCCACAATTTGTAGAGGGGAGAAAATGAACATCGTCGTCTACGAGGATGAATACTTCATCGTCTTGAGCCCGGATCACCCCCTGAACTGCAGGGAGGACGGCGGCCACCTCATCATGGTGAAGAAGGAGAGTATCACGGACAGGTCAGACATGACTCTCGGGGAGGCGATAGACTTCACGCGTGTATCCATGATGGCTGGGAAGGCGATGTACCAGGTGCTCGGCGTGGAGAGGGTGAACTACGAAGACCTCGCCAACTGGGGGCTGGACGACCCCGAGGGGCCGAAGATGCACCTCCACTTCTTCGGCCGCGCAAGGAAGCAGATACACCAGATCAGGGGGCAACACCTGTCGCTGTTCCCGAAGGGCCACCCCATCTACGAAGGCCACCTCAAGCCGTTCACCGAGGACGAAGCCGAGAGACTGAGGGACAAGATAGGGGAGATCTCCCATGAGGAGAAATATGTCAGAATGGCCGAGTTGGCCGGCCTAAAATAGGGACTGACCGATTAAAGGGGGTTAGAGTGCGCGGGGCTGCTTCGAAGCAGCCTTCTGTGGCGCCTCTTCCTCGTCATCGTCGTCTGCCTTGCCGCCGTAGATGAACTGGAGGTCGTCGAAGCTGAGCTTCTCGCCTGCGGCCATCTTGCGCTGTGCTTCCTGGCGGAGGGCGTCGACGCGTGCGTTGACCTTGGCCATCTTGTCCCGCTCGACCTTTATGTCCTCTGAGCGGAGGCCGTCCCTGATGCCGCGGACCTGCGTGCTCATTCCGTCGAGTTCCTGCTCGACCTTCTTGACTTCTCCGAGGTACTCGACGAACTTGGCGTGCGCCTGGTTTGCCTTCTCCCTCTCATCGTCGGCCTTTCTGTGGAGTATGAGCATGGCCTCGTGGTGTTTCTGGCTCTCCTCGCGGAGGGTGTTCATCTCGTCGCGTATCTGGCGGATGTTCATCTCCGTGGCCTTTGCCTCGGCGGTTGCCTCCATGGTCGCCTCGGTGCGCTTCGGTGGCTTCTTGAATGTGCTTAGCCTGCGGCGGAGTGAGTTTGCGCGTTCGACGAGTTCGAGTTCCCTCTCCCTGTCGAGGAGGTCGCGTGTAGGGGTCGTCATGACCTCCCACTCGACGGTGTTCAGGTCACGTTCGACGCGCTTCTTCTTGGGAAGCTCCCTGTAGCCCTGCTGGACCTGTTGCTCGATGCCGGCGAGTTTTTTCCGCTTCTCGTCGAGTTGATCGTAGAGGGGCTGTAGCTTGTTCTTTACTTCGGCGACTTGGGCGTTGATCTTGTCGCGTTCTTCTTTGTGTTTTATAGCCTCTTCCCGCATCTTACGGGCAGACTCGTTTATCCTGTCGCGTTCATCGCGCCAGCGATTGACATGTTCGAATAATTCGCTCCTCTTCCTGCGGAGCTCGGAAGTCGTAGTCTCAAGTTGGTCGAGCTTGAGGTCATTACCAGACATCAGCAAATACACCGCTTAGGGGTCTCAGACCTACGCCTACTATTGACCACGCCTCTTATTCAAAAAGGGATCGGCTCCCCAGTCGGTTTAGATCAGTCAAAGTGGGTTAGGGCACCCAATTTTGGGGCTTTACGGGCTAAAATTCGGTGGCTCAATAGTTAAAGTTTTATGTTAATAAAACCTAAATGTTAGGTTGCCGGTTTCACGGTAGTATAGGAGGGGAATGGGTGGGATCGACCATCGGTCTGCTGTCGTCTTTCGCTGCGTTGGCTTGTGGTCTCCTCTTCTTTGTTTATGCTGTGAAGTATTATGCATCTATTCTTATCGCGTTGGCGACTTTTGGGGGGAAGAAGCAGGGGGTAGAGGAGGGGAGGGGGGAGGGAAAGGAGGACTGGAGGGATATGCCGCTGGTCTCCATTCACCTGCCCTTCTATAACGAGGCGAATGTTGCCCGGAGGGTTATTCAGGCGTGTCTCGCCCAGGATTATCCTAACCTGGAGGTTCTCGTGGCGGATGACTCAAGGGACGACACGATACAGGTTCTAAAGGATCCTGGGTGGAGGAAGTGCCCGCCGGTCGTCAAGTTCATTCATCGCTGTGACCGGAGCGGCTTCAAGGGTGGCGCTCTCAGCGAGGCGCTCAGGTTCATGGACCCCAGGGCGGAGTTCGTCGTCGTCTTCGACGCCGACTTCATACCCCCGCCGGACACGGTGAGGAGGTTCATCAAGAAATTCAGGGAAGATGACCCGACTAGGTTCGGGACCGACTTCCTGCCCGACCTGCAGCCGGCTGCGAGCCCTCGTAAGCCCGTCGCGGCTGTGCAGGGGTACCAGCTCCACTACCTGAATAAGTCTGAAAACTGGGTGACGAGGGGCATCAGGGCGGAGTTCTCCGGTAGCTACATGGTCGAGCGGGTCGCCGAGGAGAGGCTGGGGGCGATGAAGATGATCAGTGGGAGCGTCTTCATGCTCCGCGCCGACGTCTTGAGGAGGCTGAAGTGGGGGAAGAGCATAACCGAGGACTGGGAGCTCACCATCCGCCTCTACAGGGAGGGGTACAGGGTCTCATACACGCCCCTGATTCAGGCGCCGGCTGAGATGCCGACGACGATTCGGGCGCTGGCGAGGCAGAGGATGAGGTGGGCGGAGGGGCACACGCATGCGGTCAGGAAGAACTTCGTGGGCGTACTTCGCTCCGCGAAGCTGACGGCGGCGGAGAAGCTGGAGTTCCTATACTTCGCCCCCTATTACCTGCAGAGCATAATGCTCCTAGCCGGCTCCGCGTTCTGGCTGATGGCGGAGGTCAACCACAGGTACCCGTGGTTCTGGCTGCCGGCGTTTGGCTGGAGCCTGCTTGTGAGTAACCTGCTCGCGGCCCCCCTCATGTGTCTGGAGGGACTCTGGCTCGAGGGGGACCTGCGCGCCGACTACTCGGGGGCGTTCGGCCTCGTCGCCCTCACGTACATCCTCGCCCCCTACCAGGGCTACGCCGCCCTGCGGGGACTCCTGGAGAGGGAGGAGGGGGGCTGGATCAGGACGCTGAAGACGGGGAGCGTGACGGATCGGTTCCTCAGCGTGAGGCTCAGGGGGCTGTTGAGGTGGCTCACGCTAGGGGGTAGGCTCAGCAGGTTGAGCCCCCGGTTCGGGGTACCGGAGGTCAACCTTCCGCTGAGGGGGCTGCTCGCCGCGGCCGCTCTCATCCTGCTGCTGCTCCCACCCGCCACGGCGCTTGTGTTGGTGATGAATGTTTGACGAGATGTTACACGATTCATGAGAGGAGCGTCTACATCTACGCGACGGCTGGGGACACCCTCATCGATCTGCACATGATACCGGAGGGGATGGGGCTGTTCTGCGCCGAGGTCCCTTGGAGGCTGTCGCCCTGGGTGGCTGTGAGTGAGGAGGCCCCCGAGGAGGGGCTGAGGGTCTTGGAGATGCTGCTCAGGGCGGAGGGCTACAGGAGGGTTGAGGCGGATCGCGTCGCCCTAGATGACTACTTCGTCCGCGGGGACGAGAGGATGCTCCCCGTTGAGGCGCCGGTCATCGAGGCGGAGAATGCTACGCTTCACCAGTGGACCCTCGACGACAAGCCCAGCGCTCAGGCGCGGGCCACGCTGCGCCGCCCGTCTAGGAGGCGGAGGGTGTCGAAGCCGACGCCCCTCCCACGCGCCTCATGAGGTGGACGTCGATGGCGTCGTGAACCGTCAACTCCTCCAGCCACTCTTCCCGGGGGAAGCCCCGTCCTCGGGGCATCGTCGTAAAGATGTGCGCCGCTGTAGGGAATAGATGCTCCTTTTGCGTAGATCGGCGTGTCATCGGAGCCTTTTTACGGCTTTTTTCGGCTGAAGACGCCTTTTCCCGGGATATTTGGCTTACCCCCCTTTTGCGATGGGTCGAATGCCGTGTTTAGGGCAAGGTGGGTTCCGTTGACCTCGGAGGACTCATCGGTGAACGGGGGATTTTCTTTTCTTTAGAAAAAATATGTTTGTGCGAATTGTCTATATGCTTGAGGCAAGACATAGTTTTTCTATGGCCCTGCTGAAGAGGCTTTTAACGGGTTTAGTGATTTCGGTTCTCATCGTCGTTCTCGTCCTCGGCTACTTCGGGTTTGTGCCCGGGGTATCCGACCTCATGGGGGCGAACTCCCCCCGGGACATCGGGGTGAAGCCAACGGCGACGGCCTTGTCGTCTGTCAACAGCAAGCTAGGCGTCGCCTACTCGACGCTGCCCGCGACGGCTGTGGGGGCCGCGTCACTCTCCGAGTCGGGTTCCAGACAGATCAGCGTCCAGCTGACCTCGGAGGAGGTGACAGCCCTGATCAACGACCACGCCTCGCGTTGGAAGTACTACCCGATCGAGGACGTGCAGGTCAAGATCAATGCGGATAACACGATCGAGTTGTCGGGTGTGCTCCGGGTCGACAGGTGGTCGGGCTACGCAGACGCCATCGGGCTCCCCGAGGGGACGCGGAGCCAGATACGGCCCTACCTCAGCTACGTGCAGACGAACCCCGCCATCTACATGAAGGGGACCCTCACGATTCAGGGCTATGCCCAGATGGGTATGTCTGCGCTTCAGATTGGCAGGGTGACCATACCGGCTGACCAGGCGAACAGCTACGCGGGCGTGCTCGAATACTTCGCGCAGGATGTCTCCCACCTCTACCAGGTTCAGATAAGCCAGATGTACGCCTCGGGTGGAAAACTCGTAGTCACTGGAAGCATCCCGACGAACGTGGCGCTGAGCCCGCCGACGGAGCAGCAGGCGGCTATCCGCCAGACTAGCTTCTGGGCACCCTCGCCCGAGAAGGCCGTCGAGGCATTCGGCTTGGTGACCCTCATCTACGTGGTTGGAAACTTACTGCGCGCGCAGTTGAGCGCGATCGCGGAGAAACTCGGTGGTATGCTGCCGAGCGGCATTCAGATGTGGATAGAGAACTACATCTCATCCAAGCACGACATCGCCCTCGAGGCGGGGAAGGGGTCGGCGTTCAAGCTAACGAAGGTCGAGCTGATCGCCTACGGGATAGCGTTGACGACGCTGACCATCGCCTTCACCTACTCCAGCGCGGCGACGCTCGCGGAGATGCTGGTCGCCATCCCCGTCGTCTTGGCCACGAGCATACTGATCGAGTTCCTGAAGAACTACCTCCTCACGATCTTCGCGAGGAGCAAGGGGGCGTGGACGGAGTACCGCATATGGCCCCCCGGGTTCCTGATGTTCGTCGTCTCCGCGTTTGTATTCAAGACGCCGTTCTCGTCGCCAAGCAAGAGCGCGCAGAGTGAGGGGGAGGCGGGCGACCGTATAGGGGGGCTGATGGCTGTCTCCGGGGTCCTGCTCGTGCTCCTCTTCGCAGGGGGCTTCTACTACATGAGCGTGAAGGGGATATCGGAGATCGGTAACATCGGGCTGGGAATGTGCCTGCTGTCCGCCTTCTTCGACAGCATCCCGGTGCCGCCGCTCAACGGTAAGGACATCTGGGACTGGAACAAGAGAGCGTCCATCGTGCTGCTCGTGGCGACGTTCGCCTTGAACCTCTACTGGCTCATGTTCATGTGACCCGAGCCTCTTTTTTTAATCTCCGTTTTTTCATCGTTTTCTTTATAGAAAGGGTTGTAAATTCCGGCACATCATTGAGTGGGATTCGGCCTTGATGACGGTTCACAAGTTTGACAGGGATGCCAAAGTTAGCTACGCGACGCTGATGAGGGAGGCGTTCGAGGCGACGGTGAAGCTGGCGAGGGTGATGGAGAGAGAACTCGGCAAGGAGAAGGCACATGAGTTGCTCTACATGAGCCGCGTCGAGGGAGACCTAGCAATGATCGCCGGGCAGATGGAGGACCAGAAACCCATCCAGACATTCGCCGAATTCAAGAAGATAATGAAGGGGCTGCACGAGAATCAGTTCGCCAAGAACCTCTTCACCATCACCTACCCCGTCGACAACGAGGGGGAGATAGAGTTCAGGACGACGGAGTGCATCCTCGCCAGGGTCTTCAGGGAGATGGGCGCTGAGGACCTGGGAGATATAATGTGCTGCAAGCCCGACTTCGACACCACCCCCGCCTACTGCGGGAGGGTGAGCCTGAAGAGGACGAAGTCCCTCATGAAGGGGGACGCTTACTGCGACACAAAGTACTGCTGGAAGTAGGCTAGTCTTCCTCTTCCTCGTCCGCCTCTGGCTTGGGGGCCTCGGCGTCGGTCTTCTTACCGAAGCTCACGATCAGGTCTACTAGCTGCTTCTGGTCGACCTCGGCGCGGCTCCTCCAATCCATGTAGAGTACGCCCTTCTCGTCCTCGCCCAGGTAGCCCTGCTGGATGTAGCGGTCGATGCTCATCTTTACGCGCCACCCGGGGAGCTTCTCCTGTAGAAGCTTCTCAACGTCGGTCCTCGGCGCCTTGCCCTGCTTCGAGATTATGTAGGCTATGGCGACGGCTAGGCCAGCGATGTCGTCCACGCGCCACCCGATGGTCTTGGCGGCCTTCTGGTCGATGCCGCTCCTCATCGTTATGTAGAATCGGGCATCGGCTAGCTGCGCCTGATCGGGATCGATGATGTTCGGGTCATCAAGCACTCGCGTAACCTGCAGGTCCATCGGCTGGATCTGCTTGTCTAGCACCTCTAGCACGTTCTCCCAGTCGGGGCCTAGCTCCTGTTTTAGCTCCCAGCCCCTTACGCCGGGTAGTCTGTGGTGCTGGAAGAATAGCAGGTGTACCGCGTCCTTGATCTTCCGGGCGTAGCCGGCCTCTGATCTTACTCTTTTCGCCAAATTTTCCACTCCTCGTAGTCGACCAGCGTGGGTATGCTGATCTTTGCCTGCCCCGGGTCTGGGAGGGGCTCGACGTTGTGAATTATCTCAACGGTCTCCTCGAACTTGTCCACTTTTATATTGGCGTAGCCGTAGCTGACTAGGAAGACTGTGAGGTAGCTGCGCTTTATGGTCTCCTCGTAGGTGTCGGCGCCTATCCAGTCCCAGTATGCGATGCGGCCGCCCTTGCCGACGCGTCCCTCAAGCTCGCGCCAGAAGGACTCCATTATGTCTGCGAAGCCCTCCTCGGGCAGATAACCGAGGGCGCGCGCCTCGTCCATCGTTGCCATGCCCGCGTCGACCATCTCGACATTTGACTCCTTCCACCTCTCCGCGAGGGGGATGAGGTCCCCCCAGTAGCCGAGGCTCCCCGCGAGCGTCTTCGCGGATAGCTGCTCCATCTGCACCATCGGGTGCCAGCTCCTCAGGAAGCTATCGGCAATCGCCGAGATGTCCATGCGCAGAATCTGCTGGTTGAGCAGGAACGGGTCCTTGTATAGCGTGGTGCTCTGGTGCTGTATCCAGTCGTTCTGGCTCTGCAGCACCTCACTCAGCCCCTTAATGGCGGCGGCGTCTGTGCAGAAGTCCTGCAGGCTATGTGTCTCGGGGTAGTAGCGGCGTATGACTTCTAGCATGTAGTCGATGTCGACGGCGAAGGGCTCAACGCTCCCCGCCTGTACGGCGCGGCAGAGGCTTATGACGCCGTCGAGTTCGTCCCTCTTCCTGCCGCTCATTCTTGCACCAGCTTGACGTCGCTCGTGTCCTCGGTCTTGTGGACCATGATGATGTGGACGTCTTTCCCCTTGAAGGTGACCTGGCTGGGGGTGATCGCCATGTACTGGTCCTTCGTGCCCTCCATGGTTGAGACGATGAACTCGCTTACGACCTCCTTGTTCTTGGGGTCCATGTGCAGGTCGAACTCGTCCACCGCGCGGAAGGGGCTTAGGACGTTCTGCTGCAGGGCGAGTAGGAACGCCATGACTGTGGTGCTTCTCTC
Organism: Candidatus Bathyarchaeota archaeon; assembly: GCA_026394265.1. The sequence continues at coordinate 78,802 of JAPKYO010000013.1, read as the reverse complement.
GCCTCCGCTGTGCGTGTAGGGGTCGAGGCGCGATAGCTGCCCGCCCTTGAAGCTGACGAATATCTCCAGCCCCGCCTCCTCGATGTCCGAGGGATTGATGAGGCGCACCTCGCCGCGCGCCTGAAGCTTGCTGAGGAGGCTCTGGTAGCGAGCGTTCACCTCATCCAAGAGGTTGTGGATGACGTCGCCCCACTTGCGTGTCCTCTCCTCGATCTCCACCATCACGTGGCGGCGGTCCTCCTGGACCTGCACGACCTTCTCCTGTATCTCCTTGTAGGTCTTGGCGTAGGAGTCGTACATCTCCTCGGCGTCCTCTGGGACCTCGGCGAGGCCCACGAGTATGCCCGAGGTCTTCCTGATCTCGCTGAGCACGTCGTCGCTTGTGCGGCCCGTCTCGACGCGTGGTCCCTTGATCTGTGCCTCGGCCTCGGCGTCCCTGCGCTCCGTGTTGGCGCGGTCGATCTCCGCCTTCAGCTCCTCGATGCGGCGCTTGAGGCGGCCGCGCTTGTCCTTTAGTAGTGCGAGTTGTATCCTGCCCTCGACGTGCTGGTCGGTGGCGGCGTCTATCCTGACGCGTAGGACCTCCATGTCCTCTGTGACTCGGCTCACGGCGGCCTCGGCGTCGCTGAGCTGCCTGCTGACCTGCTTGATCCTGGCCTCTGCCTCGCTCCTCTGGGTGATGAGTTCGCCGCTCCACCCGTCGAAGGTCTCGGTCTGCGTCTTCTCCAATTCATCTATGAGTGTGAAGTAGTCGTCGAGCTTTGTGGGGCCCTTCTTGAAGTGCCCCCTGAGGGTCTGTGCGGTGACTTCGAGCTTCTTCCGTTGCTCGCCGCTGCTGCCGAGCATCTTGTTTATGCTCTGTATGCGGTCCTTGGCGGAGTTTATGCTGTATTCGCTCACGCCGAGTGCCCTCTCGGCATCGACGCGGCGCTCTATGAACTCCATCCACTGGCCGCGGAGCATCTTCAGGGCCTCGTCGCTGTCGACGACGGCCTTGCCGAATCTGTTCATCTCCTCCTCTGCGCCGTAGAGGTCGGCGTCGGCCTGGTCGAGTTCCTGTTCGAGTTCCTTTACGTTTCCTTCGAGTTGTATGACGCGGCTCCACGCCATCTCGCGTTGGAGGAAGTTCATGCGCGTCTGGAGCTTCTTCTTCTCCTGCAGGCGCTCGTTCTGTTCGCGCCAGTAGGCGAGTGTCTCGCGTGCGCGGTCTAGGAGCTGGTTTAGGCTCTGCTCTTCGCTGAGTATGCCTCCGAGGCGTTGCTTGGCTTCGACGACGTCTCGGCGGAAGGTGTTGAAGCCGACGGCTTCTTCGAGCATGACGAGGCGCTCCTGTGGGCTGAGCTCAGCGAAGCGGCCGGGCATGTTCTGGTGCATGATGATGAGCATGTTGTCGGGGTCGAAGCCGAATCCCTCTAGGAGGTCGACGACCTCGGCCTTGGATACTGTGCGCTGGTTTAGTTCGAATGTGTATTTGCCGTCGCGGCGGATGTTGCGGGCGAGGCGGACCTCGTCCACGTTGAAGGTGGGGACTGGGCGCCTGCCGTTCTCGCGTGGGCTGTTGTCGAGTATGAGGCTGACCTCGGCCTGGTCCTGCTCCCAGCGTATGAGGTCGCTGAGCTTCTTGCTCCTCTCCGTGTAGGTGTCGCCGAGGGCGACGCAGATGGCGAGGAGGAAGCTGCTCTTCCCGGCGCCGTTTGGTCCGCATACGACGTTTACGCCGTCCCTGAGTGGGATGCGTGCGTACTCGTATGACATGAAGTTCTTGATTATTACTTCCTTGATGAGCATCCGGGGCGCCTCTGAACTCCTGTCTCTAACAGTCCTCTATTTTTAAACCTACCCCGCCTTTTTCCGGCGGGGTGGATGAAAGTGAAGGTAAAGGGTCGCCCTTAAACCTTTTAGACAATGCACCACCGAAGCTGGCGATTTGCACGAGAACACGGCGCGCCCGTCCTCAGATTAAGTGAAAAGATAACACCAATGCAATCTGAAACAACACAAAAAGGGGCACAAGCAGAAAACGGGGTTTACGAGTCTTATGCCTGAACAACAGCATCCCCATTAAGGCACCGAACGGCCCCAGAAACGCGAGTGACAACAGCCTAGACTCGGGGATCCTCGCCCCACCCCTGATAGCCCACAGCTTATCGAGCCCAAAACAAACCAAGGAAACAAAATTCACCAAAACAGCAGTAACCAATAGAACTTGATCCAACGTAATCGCATACCCCCAGTTATGGCGAGTTATGAGTCATGTAGCGATAATAAAAACTTGGAATCCCAAGAGGACCAAATCAGCCCAGTCGAACCAAACATGATATGAAAACGCCGTCTTCGGGGTATCCTTAAACCTTTTACACGCCTGCTGGGATGGTTGAGGGGATTGTGATGGTCAAGCTCTCTAAGAGGATGGAGGAGGAGGCGATGCGCATCCACGGGGAGGCCGTCGTCGTTGACACCCACTGCGATACCTTGATGCAGTTCATGCCCGGGCAATACGGGCAGCCGGCGGCGAGGAGGCTGGGGGAGCGGAGCGATAAGGGTCACCTAGACCTACCACGCATGAAGGAGGGGGGCGTGGACTGCCAGACCTTCGCCATGTACACGGGGCGCCGCGAGGGGCAGCACGACGCGCTCCTCACGGCGATGCAGATGACAGACATCTTCTACAGGGAGATGGGGGAGAACAAGGAGGGCATAGTGCCTGTGGTCTCCGTGGGGGGGATACTCGCTGCGAAAGAGGGGGGCATGTGCAGCGGCCTACTCTCCATCGAGGGCGCTGAGCCCCTAATGGGAGAACTCGGCGTCCTCCGCGACTTCTACAGGCTCGGCGTCAGGATGCTCAGCTTCACGTGGAACTGGCGCACGCCCTTCGCAGACGGCCTCTCCGCATCACGCGCCGACAGCAAGCTCACAGACCTCGGCGTCCAGGCCATAGAGGAGATGGATCGCCTCGGCATCGTCCTCGACACCAGCCACATAAGCGACACATGCTTCTGGGACGTCGCCGAGGTAAAGAAGGGCCCATTCATAGCGAGCCACAGCAACAGCCGCGTAGTCTGCGACCACCGCCGGAACCTCACCGACGACATGCTTCAGGCCCTTGCGGACCACGGCGGGTTGGCGGGGATGAACTTCGCCCCCGACTTCGTCGCCAAGGACGGCGCAACCGTCGAGAAGCTCGTAGACCACATCGACTACATCGTTAAGAAGGTGGGGCCGGACCACGTTGGGCTGGGCTCTGACTTCGATGGCATCGGCACGCCCCCCGTGGGGCTCGAGGACGCATCCAAGATGCCCAACATCACCCGCGAGCTGGTGCGCCGCAAGTACTCCGAGGAGGACATAAAGAAGATACTCGGTGGCAACCAGCTCAGGGTCTTCGGCGAGGTCCTCAAGTAGAGGGCTTCCAGTCCTCGTCCTCGAAGTCGAATAGTTCCTCAAGGGGTTTCTCCAGCACCTTTGATATGCGCCACGCTAGGCGTAGGCTCGGGTTATACTTCTCCTTCTCCAGGAAGAGTATGGTCTGCCGCGTGGCGTCGACGGCGGCGGCGAGGTCCTCCTGCGTGAGCCCCGCCTGCTCTCGCGCCTCCTTGAGCCTTGTCTTCAGCCGCTACTCCCCCTTGACGTAGGCGTGGTATGTCACACTCACGAGGAAAACAAACCAGCTTGCACATGCGCTCGATAGGAACCACGTTACTGGCGAGATGCCGAGAAGCATTGGATCCCTACCACTCGCAAACCTAACTGCGAAGAGGACCACCGCAAGCGCCAAGTTCATCGCTATGAAGCCATCTCTCCCCGCCTTTGCGAAGAGTGCGCCGACCCTCTCGTCGAAGAGCTTCTCCATCTTGAGCACGACTACGAAACTCAAGGCTATAGAAGAACCAAGGCCTGAAATGTAGTCGCCCGTGAGCCACCAGTATGAGACGCCGACGACGACCATCGCGGTTAATGCTATGGCGACAACTACGCGGCGCTGTGCCTTAGTCCACTTCCCCATCCCGCGTGACCCACCTGTGAGGGCTAGGCCAAGAAGGAACCCGATAAGCAGACCAGTGGTTGTCGCGCCCACTATATAACCCGCCGCGGCTCCGACGCCGAGGCATATGAAGACTATCAACGCGTTTCTTGTTCTTTCGTCCATCTTCCCAACTCCATGTAATGTATTTCTAACGTAATATATTTCTAACGTAAGATGCTTTTAACTATTCCGCTTCTGAGGGGCGTCAGGTGACGGCGCAAATCCTATCAACACACCGCCCCAAGTCTGTCACATGACATCCTTCGAGGTCCTATTCAGGGCGAGGCACAGGGGCGCACTCTTAGAGCTCAGCGAGAGGCACCCGTCGATGCGCGTCTACACGTGGTGCAACAGGGTGAACGAGGTGCTCGAGGTCGAGGTAGAGGAACTGTCGGACTACGGCGCGGTCCTCGCCGAGGTGGGGAAGATGGCGAATGTCGTAGGCGAGTCCGAGGGTGGAGGCATCCACCTCATAGAGTCGACGTGCTTCTGCACCCCAGATAACAGCGTCAGCATGAACGTCGAGGACCTCCCAGTGCTCATGGTCTCCCCCGAGGTGATGCATGGGGGCTGGGAGTACTACCGCCTCATACTCTTCAGGCACGAGGACTTCGCCGAGGTCGTCCGCAGGCTCGAGGAGCGGGGATGGAGCGTCGAGGTGCTGGAGAAATCGGAGGTGCGCGGCTCCCTCGCGGGGAGCATTCTCGAGGCGGACTCGGTCTTCTCCACGCTGACTGGGAAGCAGATGGACGCCATGATACGCGCCTACGGCCACGGCTACTACAGGCTACCACGCGAGGCGGACATACAGGAGATAGCCAAGAGGGAGAGGGTGAAGAGGACGACGTTCCAGGAGCACCTGAAGAAGGGGGAGAACAAGATCATTGAGCGCATAATACCCTACATGAGGCTGTACGCGAGGCGGTCAGGTGACGCCGCCAGGCTTACGGCTTCGAGCGGCGGGAGGAGATCGATGAACGATGACTGAGGTGGTTGCCTGCTGTGGGCTGGATTGCGGGAAATGCAGGGCGTATGTTGCCACGAGGAAGAGGGACTGCGCCTCCGCGGCCGAGATCGCTAGGGTCTGGTCCAACCCGGAGGAGGGCGACTATAAGCCGGAGGATATCTGGTGCGACGGCTGCCATAGCGGGAGGCTGCACGCCTTCTGTGCTAGGTGTCCGGTGAGGGCGTGCGCGAAGGGTAAGGGTCTAGCGAACTGCGGAAAATGCAGCGGTTACCCCTGCGGGAAGCTTGAGTCGCTCTGGGGCTCGTGGATTGAGGCTTCGCCCGTTGAGGCGAGGGTGAACCTCGACGCCGTGAAGGCTATAATTTCTCCGTAGTTACACTTTTAATGGATAATTCATTTGAAGTAAACGGGCCAAACAACATCTACTTTGTAGCACAAAGTATATATGTTTCACAAAGTTCTCTGTAATTAGGGATGAGACATGAGCGGAAACATCGACCTCAAGGAGCTTCAGAGGAAAGCGATGTCCTCCTTCCACGAGGACGGCATAATAGACATAATGATCGGCTTGCTGGGGCTCATCTGGGGCTTCTCGGCGTTCACCGACGACTCATCCATGAGCGTGATCTGGATCGCCGTCGTCATACCCCCCTACTGGTGGCTGAAGAGGGAGTACACGATACCGAGGATAGGCTTGGTCCGCTTCTCGCCGCGGGGTGAGGGCGGCCTGCTCAGGATACTTGTGACGGGCCTGGTGGGGGCCGCCATCGCCGTCGGCCTCGCCCTATGGTGGGGGGCCACGAGTGCATCCAAACCATTCTACTACTACATCATCGCCAACTACTGGGGACTCATCTTTGGGGCTAGCGTCGCCGTCGTCGGCGCCGTCTACGCGCGTGTGGCAAACATCCCGAGGCTCTACGCCTACTCCGCCCTCGCCCTGGTGCTGATTGGCAGCGCCCAGTACTCTGGGCTCCCCTTCGGAGTCCACCTCTTGGCGCTGGGCGCAGTTTTCCTAGGCTACGGGGGCTACCTCCGCCACAGGTTCATAGGAAAGTACCCGGTGCAGGCGGTCGACGGTCAAGATGGCTGAGCCTCCCGTCGACGGGATCGACAGGGTGATCCACGAGCCCGCCAGGTTGATGATCATAGCCCACCTCTACGTTGTGGACTCGGCGGACTTTCTCTTCCTGATGCGGCAGACGGGGCTGACCTTCGGGAACCTCTCCAGCCACATGGCAAAGCTGGAGGGGGCGGGCTACATCGAGGTGGTGAAGGACTACGTGGACCGGAAGCCCCACACGATGCTCAGGGTGACGGCGCGGGGCAGGGCGGCCTTCGAGGAGTACCGCCGGGGCATGGACAGGCTCTTCAAGGGCCTGCCATGAGCCCACAGCCATTCTCATTACCCTTAAATTGCGCCCAGTCTTCCCCTTGCTTTAGGTGTAACAGATGCCGACGGCTGGGAAGGTCTTCGTATCCACAGAGTACAAGAAGCTCGCAGACATCGCCGCAGCCCTCGAGGGGCATAAGGTCGAGGAGGAGTACGCCGAGGGCGACTTCAAACTCACACTCCTCACCGAGGTCGCCAACGTCTCAGTAACTGAGGGCGTCCTCACCGGCCTATACAGCTACGACCACATCGTCTACAACTACCACCGCGGCAAAGTCCTCCCAGCAGCCGCGACCAAGGAGGTGCTCTTCAGCATGAGCGAGCACCAGAACCGCACCTACCTAGTCGTCGTCGACAAGAAGGCAATCGCAAACAGGATCGCCAACAGGCTCAGCGAGATCGCCTTCGGCGAGATGGGAGTCATAGTCGAGGCGCGCATCCTCCCCGAGACAATGAAGAAGTTCCACATCGCCAACAAGGAGGGCACCAAGGTCATCTTCTTCGAGAACATGAACATCCCAAACATAAACAAGCTCAGCCTCTACGGCCCCGACCTCGTCGACACCAAGCTCTTCAAGGAGTACGACAGCATCGGTGACCCCTGGTACGTGTTGGCGAAGAGCAAGAAGTTCGGCTACACCGTCGGCCTCGTCCGCGACGGCTCGGTCACCATCTTCAACACCGTCGATCAGGGGCAATACCTTCAATATGTGCGGGAGGACGTGATCCCCATGACCCAGCCACCGAGGGCGAGGAAGGAGGAAGAATAGAATGGCTGATAAGGTACTGGACTGCACCGGACTATTCTGCCCCGAACCCGTCTTCAGGACGCGCATGGCGCTCGACGAACTCGCCTCGGGCCAGACGCTTGAGGTACACGCCGACGACCCCGCCGCCTTCGAGGACCTACGCCGCTTGACTGAGCGCCTCGGACACACCGTCGTCTCCATAAAGAAGGAGGGCGACGAGACGACAATAGTCATCAAGAAGAAGTAGTCGTCTTTCGGCTACTGTATGCTTTTCACGCCCTCGGAGACAAGTGTGTAGAGGGCACCCAGGTTTGACGCGAGGCCAACGCTGGCGGCGACCTGCCCCAGCTCCGCCGCGCCGCCGACGCCGAGGAGCTTGAGGTTGATCTTCGCGACCGGGTGCGTGTTGACGACGCCACCCACGGTGCCGACGCTGAGCGGCATCTCAAGTTCACCCGCGAGGCCGCCGTTGCTGCTCCGCGTCCATCTGGAGAGCGGCTTGTACGACCCACTCAACGACGCGTAGGCGTGTGCACCCGCCTCGACCGCCCGTGTGTCGTTGCCGGTGGCGAGGAGCACGGCGGAGACGCCGTTCATTATGCCCTTGTTGTGGGTGACGGCGCGGTACGGGTCCGCATCGGCGAACGCCGAAGCCTTAACGATCCCTTCGACCACCTCACCACTGAGCCGCCCCGCCGGGACACGGGTATTGACCCTAACCATCCTCCCCGTGGAGAGGTTCGTGAGGATCGCCATGTTCACCCTGCCCCCCGTCAGCCCCTCGACCGCGGGCCTGATCAACTCACACATCGAGTTCACGACGTTTGCCCCCATCGAGTCCTTCACGTCCACGCGCACCTCGACGATGAGCATCGGGCCCGCCTCTGTGTCGAGCCTGCGCGCCGTGAGGTCGACCGCCCTGCGCGTCGTTGAGACCGTGTTCATCTCGACGAGCAGGTTTCCCCTCTCGGTGAGGACGCGGCGGATTCCCGCCCCCACGTCCCCGACGCCGACGACCTGAATCTGCCCCATCATTATCTGCTCACTGCTCTCCGCCGTGAAGCCGGCGAGCCCCGCGCCGCGGCGCACCATCTCGACGACGCCCCTCTCCTCCACCGCGAGCGGCACTATGAACCCGCGCCCGTTCAGCGTCAGCCCGTCGACGACCCCGAGGGGCACGTGCAGGAGCCCGAGGACGTTCTCCCGGAGCTTATCCGCGTGCTCAATCGAGAGGGCGTCCCTCGCTCCGAGGGTCTCAACCTCCTCGGGGGTAAGCCGTTCAAGCAATCTCGCCCTGAGCCCGCTGACACCCGAGGACATACAGGAACACCACCAGCCAACCAGAATAAACCCTTCCCCATGATCGTCCGAGTCCCGATGCCCCGTGAAAAAATTGAGATCAACCGAATATCAAGAAAAATGGCTCTGATCGGAGAAATACACTACAAAATCGCCCCGTTCGTAATCGGATCTCAGCAAAAGGAGCGCATATTCGCTACATAGTTGCACGCCTGAAAAAAGGGGAGGGGAGTAGCGGAGTCGAGCCGGAAAACGACTCCAAACCAGAAAAGGGGGCCGAATCTCTGCCAGTCAGCCGATCAATGTGGCCCAAAACGAGACAATAAGCACACAACGCACCACGTCACCAGTTAACTCTAAATCCAAAAACCCCCACACAACACCAGAACAAGCCATGAGCCTAAACGACGCAAAGACGACGGATATCTACCGCACAATGGTCCGCATAAGGACCTTCGAGAACGCGGTCCGCAGACTCACCAAGGAGGGCAAGATACCCGCACGCTTCGGCCTCTACACGGGACAAGAAGCGGTCGCCGCCGGCGTCTCCGCCCACCTCCGCAAGGGCGACCAGATCGGAAGCACACATCGCGCCCTCGGACACCTCATCGCCAAAGGCTGCGGCCTCCCCAAACTCATGGCCGAACTCATGGGCAAACAAACCGGATTCAACCATGGAAAAGCCGGCCCATACCACACATTCGACCCAAGCGTAGGCGCCATCGGCGCAAACGGCGTCGTCGGAGGAAGCGTCCCCACAACCGCCGGATACGCCCTAGCCGACCAACTCAACGCCAAAAGAAACATCGCCGTCTCCTACTTCGGCGAAGGCGGAAGCAACCAAGGCGGAGTACAGGAGACCCTCAACCTCGCCGCCTGCTGGAACCTACCCCTCGTCTTCGTCTGCGAAAACAGCAGCCCCGAGGTCCAGCGCATGCTCGGACACGAGATAGACTACCCCCAACTCAGCATCGACAACGTCAGCCAACGCGCCAAGAACTACGGGATGCCCGGCTACACAGTCACCGGATGGGACGCCGAAGCCGTCTACAAAGCCGCGGGCAAAGCCATCAGGCGCGCACGCGCCGGGAAGGGGCCAACACTACTCGAGTTCAAGGTCCACCAGCTCGAAGGAAACCTCGAGGGACGCCTAGAATCAAGCGAGAAGGAGCGCCAATGGGACCCCATCGACCAGCTCAAGCAGAAGATACCCCGGAAGCTCGACGAGCAGATCAGGGCGGAGGAGGCGGCAAACGTCCAGAAGGCGATCGACTTCGCCCTCAAGAGCCCCGAACCCACCCCAGACCAGGCGTACACCTGCGTCTTCAAGGAGGCCGACTAAAATGCCCGCACGCGAGATCACCTTCGGTCAAGCCCTCAACGAGGCCCACCTCTCCGAGATGGAGCGAGACCCCAAGGTCATCGTCTTCGGCGAAAACGTCTCAAGCCAGTGGCGGGAGGCGACGAAGGGGCTCAAGGAACGGTTCGGGCGCGAACGCGTCCGCGACGCCCCAATCACCGAGACCGCCTTCATCGGCGCAGGCGTAGGCGCCGCCATAGCCGGCTACCGCCCCGTCGTCGAGCTCATGCTCGTCGACTTCGGCCTCGTCGCCATGGACCAGATACTCAACCAATTCGCCAAGACAACATACATGACAGGCGGAGCCGTCAGCGTCCCCATGACCCTGCGCGTCCTCAACGGCGCCGGCACAAGCAGCGGCGCCACACACAGCGAGAGCCTACACGGCCTCTTCGCCCACATGCCCGGCCTCAAAGTCGTAGTCCCAAGCAACCCATACGACGCCAAGGGCCTCCTCATCGCCAGCATCAGGGACCCCAACCCCAAGATATTCATGGAACACCGCCTCCTCTACCCCACCAAGGGACAGGTCCCCAAGGAGCCATACGAGGTCCCACTCGGCGTCGCAAACCTCGTCCGCGAGGGCGAGGACGTCACAGTCGTCGCCACCAGCCTCATGGTGCAGGAAGCCATGAAGGCAGCAGACGAACTCAAGGGCAAGATCAGCGTCGAGGTCATCGACCCACGCACACTCGTCCCCCTCGACGAGGAGGCCATCATCGGCTCCGTCAAGAAGACTGGGCGCCTAGTCGTCGTAGACGAGGACTACCTCCGCTACGGCTTCAGCGGAGAGGTCGTCGCCCTCGCAGCGGAGAAGGCGCTCAAGAGCCTCGAGGCGCCGCCGATCCGCGTCGCCACGCCGAACATCCCCCTTCCCTTCAACGCGAAGCTGGAGAGGGAACTCCTCCCGAGCAAGGAGAAGATAGTCGCAGCCATAAGGCAAGCCTCCTCCTAAAGGGTCCCCTTTTTCAGCCAAACCACTTATACTAACCCTTAATATTCTGGCCTCAAGCTAATTCGGAGGGAGCCCATTGGTCAAGTGTGACAAGTGCGGCGTAGAGACCTACATGCCCTTCCGCTGCAACTACTGCGGCGGCTACTTCTGCGAGCAGCACAGACTACCCGAGTTCCACGACTGCGCCGGGAAGTACGACCAAACCAAGCCGAACACCGTACACGTCGGCACCTTCTCCTCGACTGGAGACTTCCAGGGCAACTACTCTACCAGCCGCGTCATACGCCCCTACTGGTTCAGCAAGAGGGAGCTACGGGACCTCGCCATCGGGCTGCTCGTCATAATGATCCTCCCCTTCTTCAAGGTCTGGAGCTACTTCACAGTCGAGCCCTTCTTCGTGGTAGGAATCGTGTCTGTGCTCGCCCTCGCCTTCATACTGCACGAGCTTGCGCACAAGTTCGCGGCGCAGCGCCTCGGGATGTGGGCGGAGTTCAGATTGAGCACGACGGGGCTGCTCTTCACCTTCCTATCATTCGTGCTCCTGCAGACCTCGGTCCTACCGCTTATGATCGTCGCCCCCGGGGCGGTGATGATAGCGGGGCTCCTGAACTGGAACGAGTACGGCAAGATATCCATAGCCGGCCCGGCGACGAACATCGCTCAGGCGGTCATCTACCTCGCCGTCTACCTGGCGTCCCCCGACAGCATCCTCGGGTTCCTCGCCTACTACGGCATCGAGATAAACGCCTTCCTCGCCCTCTTCAACCTCATCCCCTTCGGCATGTTCGACGGTATGAAGATATTCAAGTGGGATAAGAGGGTCTGGGCGGCTGCCGCGGTCGCCGCGGGTCTCCTGTTCATCTTCACACTGTTCCAGTAGCTCCGCTTATGTATCAGATGCGACTATCCTCCCCCGTATGATCGTCATACCCGGTCCCTCTTCCCTCGGACTCGGCTGGAGGATAGCGGAAGCCCTCGGCGTAGAGCCGCAAGCCGTCGAGCACCGCATCTTCCCCGACGGGGAGAGTTATATTAAGCTCGCCAAACCCGTGGCTGGCGAGAAGGTCGTGATCGTCCAGACCACGGCCCCAAACCCTGACACGAGGCTCATGCAGCTCCTCCTCATGGCGAGGACCGCAAAAGACTTCGGCGCCAAAGGAATAGTCGTGGTCGTACCCTACCTCGCCTACGCCCGCCAGGACAAGCGGTTCACCGAGCTAGAGGCGCTGAGCCTCGACGTCATATTCAGCCTACTAGAGTGCTCAGGCGTCACCGACCTCGTCACAGTCAACATCCACAACGAGGCTTCAACCCGGAGCGTCGAGGCGAAACACGGTGTAAAGTTCCACAACGTCTCCGCCGTCCCCCTACTCGCCGAGTACCTCAAAAAGCAGGGCTTCGATAAAGCGTACAGCCTCTCCCCGGACAAGGGCGCCATCTACATCGCCGAAGCAGCCTCAAAGGTACTCGGCGGAGGCTACAACTTCTTCGAGAAGACCCGAGACCGCAAGACGGGCGAGATCACGATGGCGGTCAAGGACCTTAACATCTCGGGGCGCAGAGCCGTCGTCTTCGACGACATGATAAGCAGCGGCGGAACCATGGCGAAGGCGGTCGAGGCACTCGTCGCGCAGGGCGCGGAGAGGGTCGCCGCAGCGTGCACACACGTCCTCTACATGCCGGGCGCGGAGGAGAAGATCAGGAATGCGGGCGCCGACCCCATCATCGCCACTAACACCATCGAGACCCCGTTCAGCAGGGTCTCCGTCGCGGGGCTCATCGCGGACAAGCTCAAAGAGCTTGAGTAAGCCCTCAACCCCTTTATACAGCAACGGCGCACATCACAGCGAAACCCATGATAAGCTCCAAGCTCCGGATCAAGGTCCAGTCCGTCAGGTCCACCAAGGACCAGGAGGGCCGGGAGTGCTTCCAGATCGACTTCGTCGAGGTCCGCCAGCGCCCACCGGTGATGATGATGAGCAACCCCGACGTCCCCGAGGAGATCAGCCAGATGATCGTACAGGTCACCAAGAGCTTCCAGAACGTCATCCCCGGCGGAAGCCGGGACTACGAGCAGATGAAGCTCACACTGATCATGACGGGGGAGGAGCTTGAGAGCTTCAGGCTCAAGCCGTACCCGAACCAGCTCTACGAGTTGACGATAACCGACGGCGCCCTGAACTTCGCCGAGGCGTAGACGGGGAACGGGTTAAATCCGGCCCCGCCCAATTTTTCAACCAGTGACAGGCATTGTCCTTGATTGATATCCAAAACTCCGACTGGGACTCGGTTATGAAGGGAGAAGGGCCCGTCGTCGTCGAGTTCTGGCACCAGAACTGCCCCACATGCAAGAAGATCGAGCCCACCGTCCACGAACTGCCCGAAAAACTCGCGGGGAAGGCGAAGCTGGTACGCCTGAACGTCCTCGAGAACAGGGAGAACCGCCGCTTCGCCATAGATAAGGGGGTCATAGGCACACCCACCTTCAAGGTCTACTGCAGGGGCGTCGAGGTCGGGGAGATCGTCGGATTGGAGACCCTGACGGACCTCGAGGGCACGATCAATAACCTCCTGAAGGGCTGCGCCTGAGGTAAGTGTATGTATGACGTGATCGTCCTCGGCGCGGGACCCGCAGGTTTGACGGCGGCACTCTACACGGCGCGCGCCAAACTCAAGACACTGGTGGTCACCGGGCCGATGGTCGGCGGCCAGATCGCCTTCACCTATCAGGTTGACAACTACCCCGGCTTCCCGGAGGGCATCACCGGCCCGGAGCTTGCCGACAAGTTCAAGGCGCACGCGGAGAGGTTCGGCGCCGAGTTCCTCGACGGGGACGCCACGGGGGTCGACTTCTCAACGACACCCTACAGGGTTTCTATGGGGGATAAGCTGCTTGAGGCGAAGTCCGTGATAGTGGCGACGGGGATGACACACAAGAAGCTAGGCGTCCCCGGTGAGGACCGCCTGATGGGGCGGGGCGTCTTCGTCTGCGCCACATGCGACGCCGTCCTCTACGAGGACAGGAAAGCAATCGTCGTCGGTGGCGGAGACTCAGCCATACAGGAGGCGATAGACCTCGCCAGATTCGCCTCCGAAGTCACCATCGTCCACCACAGGGAAGAGGCACGCGCCTGCAGGTGCCTCATGGATAAGGCGGAGAACGATCCCAAGATAAAGATCCTATACAACACCGAGGTCACCGAGATACTCGGGGACAAGCGGGTGAAGCAGGTCATCCTGAGGGACCTGAAGACTGGGGCTAGCAGGCTAGTCGACACAGACGGAGTCCTGCTCGCGATCGGGTGGGACCCGAACACCGCCATCTTCAGGGGACAACTTGACATGGACGGCGAAGGCTACCTGAAGACTGAGGGGGTTAAGACGGGTAAGCCGGGCATCTTCGTGGCGGGCGACCTCATGGACAAGCTATATCGGCAGGTCGTGACGAGCTGCGGGAACGGCTGCGCCGCAGCCCTCGAAGCGATACACTGGGTCGAGGGACAGCGGGGAGAATAGCGCCGGCGGTTGAATGCTTTGAAGGTCGTCTTCCTTGGGACAAGCGGGAGCATGCCGACGCCGGAGAGGAGCTCCTCCTCTGTTGCGGTGAAGATTGGGCGCGGCGTGGTTCTCCTCGACTGCGGGGAGGGCACACAGAGGCAGATGGTCGCCGCCCACATAGGCTTCAGCAGGGTGAAGATGATCTTCGTCACCCACCTGCACGGCGACCACGTCCTCGGCGTCCCCGGCCTCCTACAGTCGATGACCCTGCAAAGGCGGGAGGAGCCGCTCACCGTCTTCGGACCGAGGGGGCTACACGCCTTCCTACAGGGGGTCTCGAACACACTCGGGGGGCCCGGGTTCCCGGTCGCGGTGCACGAGATACTCGAACCCGGGTTCGTATTCGAGGGGAAGGGCTTCAAGGTCGAGGCGTGCAGGGCGGAGCACAGACTCGAAGCCTGGTCATACGCCCTGCGTGAGAACCCACGGCCCGGGAGGTTCCACCCCGAAAAAGCCCGGGCACTCGGCGTCCCCGAGGGAGTCCTATGGAAGAGGCTCCAGGACGGCGAAGAGATCAAGATCGGGGACAGTATCGTGAGGTCTCTAGACGTCTCGGATCCGCCGAGGCGTGGGAGAAGCATCGTCTACACGGGGGACACGAGGCCGAGCGACAACGTCGTCGGGCTGGCTTCCTGCGCCGACCTGCTCATCCACGAGGCGACCTTCGGCGAAGAGCTGGTAGAGAGGGCGGCGGAGGATGGGCACTCGACGGCGAGCCAGGCGGCGGGCGTCGCGTCGAGGGCGGGGGCGAAGCGCCTGATACTGACGCACATCAGCAGCAGATACGGTGACACGAGCCCACTCCTGGAGGCTGCGCGTAGCGTCTTCCCGCACACGCAGATAGCGGAGGACCTCCTCGAGGTCGACGTCCCCCTCTCATAACCCTTTTATTCGTTCCTTCCCTCGACACCTTCAAGGTCGTTTTTGATGGTCCAGATCAAGGAGGGCATACACTGGGTGGGAGCAGTGGATTGGAGTGCAAGGAGCTTCCACGGCTACGTCACCCACAGGGGGACAAGCTACAACTCGTACCTCGTCGTCGACGAGAAGGTGGCGCTGATAGACTTCGTCAAGGCGCCGTTCGCCGAGGAGCAGGTGGCGAGGATAGGCGAGGTCATCGACCCAAAGAAGGTCGACTACATAGTCGCAAACCACGCGGAGCCGGACCACTCGGGCAGCATCAGGAGGGTGATCGAGGCTTGCCCCAACGCGGAGGTCGTGGCGACGGAGCGGTGCATAAACACCCTGATGAAGTACTACGGCGGCGACCTGAAGATCACGCCAATCGAGAAGAAGCCGACGCTCAAGCTGGGGAAGAGGAGTCTCTCCTTCGTGCCCGTCCCGATGGCTCACTGGCCCGACTCGATGGTCAGCTACGTGCCCGAGGAGAAGCTGCTCTTCAGCAACGACGCCTTCGGGCAGCACCTCGCCTCTAGCGGGAGGTTCGATGACGAGGTTGACGAGGCTGAGTTGAGGCAGGAGGCTGTGATCTACTACGCGAACATACTGATGCCTCTGTGGAGGAGCGTGTCCAGGGCGTTGAAGGCGCTTGAGGGTGTTCAGGTGGAGATGATCGCGCCGAGCCACGGCGTCGTCTGGCGCAAGAACCCGGGCTGGATTCTCAAGTCGTACCAGGGCTGGGTCGTCGGGGAGACGAAGAGGAAGGCGGTCGTCGTCTATGATACGATGTGGGGGAGCACCCAGATTCTGGCGCGGGCGATCGCCGACGGCATCGCGTCGAAGGGCGTAAACGTTAAGGTGCACTGCCTGGGGGCGAGCCCAAACAGCGACGTCATCGCGGACATACTCGACGCGAGGGCGGTCGTCGTCGGGTCGCCGACGCTTAACAACCACGTATTCCCCACGGTCGCGGGTTTCCTCGCCTACATGAGGGGGCTGAAGCCGATGAACAAGATCGGCGCAGCCTTCGGGAGCTACGGCTGGGCGGGTGGGGCGAAGAAGGTGGTCGAGGCGGAGATGCAGGCTGCTGGAATCCAGCTGGTGGAGAGTGACGTAGACTTCGTCTTCAAGCCGAGCGGCGACGAGGCGAAGCGCGCATACGCCCTCGGGGTCAGCTTGGGCGAGAAGATAGCCGCCTAGAGCCCACGCATCTCTGTAGGGAATAGATGCTCCTTTTGCGTAGATCGGCGTACCATCGGGGCAGTTTTAAGGCTTCTTTCGGTGAAAGAGGCTCAGGAATGGGATAATGGGTGTACCCCCTCACCCCTATGGTTTTTAGAATGGGTGTTTGGGACTGGCGTGTTTAGATGAATATTCTGTGCATGTAGAAGCCCATCTGGAACCATGTGAGGACGCCGCTGAGGATGGCTCCGACTGCTACCTGCATGACTGTATGCGCCTTTAGCTCTACCCTCGCCCAGGCGACGGGGATGACCACGAGGAGGAGGGGGAGCATGACGCCGCCGAGTATGTAGACGAGCGCCGTGAATGGGCCGGTTACCCCGCTGGCGTGTATGCTGATCTTCCACTTGAGCGTGATCACCATGAGGACCATACCGTTGACGAAGTAGCACGCCATGAGGGCGGTCACCGCGGCTGGCGCCGAGACTAGAATTAGGCTAAGTACGCCTAGGAGGTAGAAGAACGTCGTCCAGAGGAAGGGGATGAACCGCGTGTCCTTCTCCTGGGCGTAGAAGTCCTGGATGAAGTCGAGCCTCATGAGGCCGATGACCATCGCGAGGGGGAGTACGCACCCGAATAGACTTGTGATCGCGATGAGTAGGGGTGCTCTCTCTGCGCCGTAGAGGAGTATTAGGGGTATGAACGTGATCACCGTGATTAGGGGTGCGTTAAGTGCCGCGGATAGGCGCGACGCGAGCTTCAACCTGTCCAAGAAATGGTCTCCAACGGAGGTGCTGTTGTATTCCCGATGCTACGGCTTTTTAACGCTTTTCTTCTGGAGCCTCGTGCAGCAGCAGACGGCGGCGCCGTCCTTCGCCTTCCCCGCCATGAGATCGCAGTTTTCCTCCTTCGGGAGGCCGCACATCGGGCACTTTTCTACCTTTTCATTCAATTCTTCTTCTCCTCCTGCTTCTTCTTGTAGTCCTTTATCGCCTCGTGGAGGGCGTCTGAGGCGAGGTTGCTGCAGTGCATCTTCACTGGCGGGAGCCCGTCGAGTGCGTCTGCTACGCTCTGGCGTGTGATCTGGTCCGCCTCCTCGACAGTCTTGCCCATGGCGAGTTCGGTGGTCATGCTGCTCGTGGCGATTGCGGCGCCGCAGCCATAGGTCTTGAACTTGATGTCGGCGATCCTGCCATTCTTGACCTTGATGTACATCGTCATCATGTCGCCGCAGACGGGGTTGCCGACGGTGCCGACGCCGTCCGCGTCCTTGAGTTCGCCGACGTTGCGTGGGTTCTTGAAGTGCTCCATGACCTTGTCGCTGTACATGTTACTTCAGCTCCTCTGGGGTTATGCTTGACATCGCCCTCAGCCGCTTGACGATGGCTGGGAGTTGCTCGATTACGTAGTCGATCTGGTCCTTATTATTGGCTTTGCCGAGGGTGAATACGAGGCTGCCGTGGGCGTCCTCGGGTTTGAGGCCGGTGGCGAGCAGGCAGGCGCTGGGTTCGAGGGTCTTCGCGGCGCATGCTGAGCCCGTGTTTGTCTGGATGCCGACGTCGTCGAGGCTGAGTGTGAGCGCTTCGCCCTCGATGTAGCTGAAGCGGACGTTGGCGTTGTTGGGGGTGCGGTTCGTGGGGTGGCCGTTTAGGTGTGCCTCGGGGATTGTGGTTGTGAGGCCCTTGATGAGGCGGTCGCGTAGCTCGGTGAGGCGCTTCGACTCCTCGGGCATCTCTGCCTTGGCGAGTTCGGCTGCCTTTCCGAAGCCGACGATGCCGGGTGTGTTCTCGGTGCCGCTGCGTAGTCCCTGCTCCTGTCCTCCGCCGATGATTACGGGGCGGAGCCTGAGGGTTTTCTTGATGTAGAGGGCTCCGACGCCCTTGGGGCCGTTTATGTCGTTGCTGCTCAGGGTCATCATGTCGATGTCCATGGCTTTGACGTCGAGGGGTATCTTGCCTAGGGCGGCGGTGGCGTCCGTGTGGAAGTACGCGCCCTTCTTGTGGGCGAGGGCTGCCGCTTCCCTGATGGGCTCTATGGTGCCTATCTCGCCGTTCGCCGCCATGACGGTTACGATGACGGTCTTGTCGGTGACGAGTTCGTCGAGCTTGTCGAGGAGTACGACGCCGTTCGCGTCTACGGGTGCCTGCTGGTACTCCCAGCCGCCACGTGTGAGTTCCTTGCAGATGTTGACTGTGCTTATGTGCTCGACGGCGCTGGAGACGACGCGATTGCCCTTGTTCTTGTAGCGGTTTGCTCCTCCGATGATGGCGAGGTTTGTGGCCTCGGTGGCGGAGGCTGTGAAGAATATCTCGGCTGGCTCGGCGTTGATTAGCGCGGCGATCTGCTCACGCGCCTTGTTGATCGCTTTTAGTGCCTTGAAGCCCTCGCTGTGGAAGCTGAGCTGCTGGGGTTGCCGACGTGCTCGGTGAGGTTGGGTAGCATCTCCTGTAGGACGCGTGGGTCTACTGGTGCGCCTGAGCCGTTGTCCATGTATGCCTTCAAGGGGTTCGCCTTTGGGTTGAGTGGGGGTGGGGGGGATTAAAACCTTCAGCGTAGTCGCGTTGTTGATGGGGTAATCGTGTTTTGTGGCGTGCGCACGGGTGGGGGGGAGGGGGGTCCTTCGCCATCACGTTTCGATGGTTTTTGGGCTTCTTTCGGTGTTTGGCGTCGTTTTAGGGCGATTCGCGATGGAAGTATTATCGTCTGGGGTGTTACGGTTTCCCGTCGGGTTTGGGGTGTATGACCTTGACGCGACCCACTTTGCCGTCTGCTAGGCGTACCTTGATGCCGTGCGGGTGGAACGAACTCCCCGTGAGCATCTCTTTGACGACGCCACGCGTGAGTTTCCCAGTAGCCTGATCCTGCTTGAGGACGATGTCGACGGTGTCCCCGGGGTGTATATCGCTCCTCTTCGTGCCGGCCATCGGCACTTCGGGGTCTCCCCGGCTTAAATGGAAATCGGCTAGAAGGCTGAGAAGCCGCTGCGCGCCCGAATCGTGGGGCAACCGGCGAGGATACGCTCCATCATCCCCAGGTAGAGGGGGCGGTCGTCGAAGAACGTGAAGCCGCCGCGCTTTAAGACCAGCCTGTAGCCGGCTTCGGAGGCCCCGGGGGTAGCATCGTTGATCAGGGGCACGATGTAAGGCTCCTTGACCCTTGCGAGTGAGGCGAGCGCCATGTACCTCTCCGTCCACTCGCTCAACTCGGAGACGGGGACGCCGTCGCTCCCAACGAACTCGGCCCGGGCTGCGAGGAACCCCTGATGCTCGGCGTCCTGAAGCGAGTTCATGGCATAAACGAGGCCGGGAACGGCGGATGACGCCCTCACCTCGTCCAACAGCATCGCGGCCCACAAGCTCTCCTGAGCGGACCCGCATCTGTCGAGCCTGTCGATGGCGAAGCCGCTCATCGAGCCCCCGAACCTTCGCGTCATCCCCACCATCCCATCCCTCAGGTACCTGTACCATGAGCCCTCGGGGTTCAACGACATCAGGTCCAGCCAGCCAGCCGGCCCCGCCTCGACTATGCTGTCCGCCCACCGCCCAGAGTAACTCTGGTCGCACTCCGTGACATCGACGTAGAGTAGGTTCCCGAAGCCGCGCCCCTCGAAGAGTTCAAGATATGAGGTGAACCGCTCATCCGTCCACCCCTCTTTGAGGTCGAAGTAGAGACCCCACCCCCTCATGGGCTGGAAGCAATAGTTCCAGCTTGAGACGATGTATCGGGGGTCGTCGGTGTAATAGAGGGTGGCGGGGAGGTATCCGTCGAACTCGTCGGCGTGTGAGATTATCAGGATGGTCTTTATGGTCGTGTTGCTTGGGGTCGCCGAGGCCGCCGGTGTCAGTGCTAGGGCAAGTAGGAAGACGACCACCAGCCTACGGCATAAAAGCACGGTGTCACTAGGGAACCGCGCCGATAATAACACTTATCGATGGTGGACCTAGCCCTCGACAGCCTTCCTGCCCAGGTCGAACGCCTTCAAGTTGGCCTCGATTGCACTCTTTGGAACTACGCGCCCGATGGATTCCTTCAGGGGCTCGATCTTGACGGGGAAACCCCCGAGGGCGCTGACGGCCCCGAGGAGGACAATGTTCTCCGTCCGCGGGTTACCCGCCTCAGCCGCCACCTTCTCGGCGTCCAAGGCGATCACCTTCCCCGCGACCTTGCCGAGCTGCTCCTTCACCTGCTCAAGGGTGATGTACGTGCCCTTCTCCTGCCTGTTCTTGACGATGGGCGCGGTCTCAAGCGGCGGATGCATGATCCTGCTGTTCATAATCACCATCTCCCCCTGCTTCAGAAACTCGACGTAACGCAGCGCCTCAGTCGCATCCATGGCGATGATGACGTCAGCCGTCCCATAGGGGATGAGGGGGGAGTAGGCGTCCCCGATGCGCACATGTGCACTTATCGAGCCACTCCTCTGCGCGAGGCCGTGCTGGGCCCCGACGACGACCTTGACGCCGCTACGGGTGCATGCGTCACCCATCACCTGACTGAGGAGCATAAGACCCTGACCGCCGACCCCGGCTAACAAAATGTTGTACTTCACTTCTGGGCACCTCCAGTTGAACTGATCGCGGAAACCGGGCAGAGCTTGGCGCAGATCATGCAACCGTTGCAGATGTCCGGCTGGATCATCGTCTGCCGGGTCTCCATGTCGAGCTGTATGGCTGGGCAGTAGAAGTCGCGTACGCAGGCGTAGATCGTCTTGCAGGTCTCCTTGCCAACCTTGTTGGGGATTATCGGGATCTTCGCCGCCCGCTTCTTCCTGTCATTCCATAGGGCGCAGGGCCCCACACTTATGACGACGTTCACGCCCTCCCCGAGGATGGCCTTCTTCATCGTCTCCACGTTCGGCTTCGGGTCGAAGGCGTCGATCTTCGTGATGTTCTTGACGCCTATGCCCCTGACGACGGCCTCGATGTCTATCTCCGTCACTTTGTTCGGCCCGAAGTCGCTCCCCGGGTTTGGCTGCTGCCCAGTCATCGCGGTGACGCTGTTGTCGAGTATGAAGAGTGTGTAGTTGTGCTCGTTGTGGACGGCGTTCACGAGGGCGGGCAGCCCAGCGTGGAAGAGGGTGGAGTCACCGATGAGGGCGACGACCCTGTCGTTGACGACGTGCTGCATGCCGCTGCTTATCCCCTGCCCGGCACCCATACAGAGCATCATATCCGTCAAGCTGTATGGCTCCAACTGCAGCATCGAGTAGCACCCGATGTCGTTGTTCAGGATGAAGTCGGTTCCCTTGAGCGCCTGCTGGAGCGCCCAGAGGGTGGACCTGTGGGGGCACCCGGCGCAGAAGACGGGCAACCGATTCGGGAGGCTCTTCTTCAGCTCCACCGCCTTCGCCTGCACCGCCTCGTAGTCCACAGGCGACTTCACACCATAGACGGCGCCGAGCGCCTTGGAGACCACCGCCACGTTGTACTCGCCGACGTAGCCGAAGTGACCAGACTCCTTCCCGAGAACCTCGAGGCTGCAGTCCGCGTCCTTGGCGATCGCCTTGATGCGCTGCTCGAGGTAGGGCAGAAGCTCCTCGACGACCAGAACCTTGTCAAGCTTGGTGACGAAGTCCGTGATCAGCTTCCGGGGGAGGGGGTGTGTCGTTCCCAGCTTGAGGATGTGCGGCTTGACGCCGAGGGTCTCAGCCGCCTCCATCGTGTGGAGGTAGGAGACGCCGTTCGTGATGATGCCTATACGCCCCTCGCCCTCGATGACACTGTTGAATGGGCTCGTGTTGAACTCCGCCTCTATCTTCTCCAGTTTGTCGAGTGCCTCGCCCTTGAGGCGCCGAGCGGTGTCGCTTAGGGTGAAGTAGGGGCGCTTGACGTCCTTCCAGTTCTTCTTCTGGAATGGTGTGCGTTTGACTTCGCCGACCTCGACTGCGGCGTACTGGTGGTTGACCCTCGTCGTGGTTCGGATGAGGGTGAGTATCTTGTGCCGCTCGGAGAGGGTGAAGGCGTACTTCGCCATGTCGTATGCCTCCTGCGGCGTGGAGGGCTCAAGCATGGGAACGTGGCCCGTTGGGGCGAAGAATCGGCCGTCCTGCTCACTCTGGCTGCTGTGGGCGTGCGGATCATCCGCAACCAGCAACACACACCCCGCGTTCACCCCCGTGTATCCCAGCGTGTAGAACGTGTCACTCGCCACGTTGAGCCCCACGCTCTTCATGCTCGTGAAGCTCCGCGCCCCCGCCATCGAGGCACCCGCCACCGTCTCAAGCGCCACCTTCTCATTCGCCGAGACCTCCATCCGTAGATCGGGGTAGTCGGCTGAGAGCAGATAGAGAGTATCGAGGATCTCACTCGTCGGCGAGCCGGGGTAAAACGCCGTCACCTTGGCGTCACACTCGAGGACGGCCCTCGCGACCGCCTCGTTACAGAGCATAAAAGCCTTCTTCGGGCTCGGATCAGCCAGATCCTGGTAGGACATGTTTGAGTTTCGGGAAGGGCCTTGTAAAAACCTTCGTTATATCTGGATGCAGGGTTTTCAGGAAAATTATAGTGGCGGGCCCGGAGGGATTTGAACCCTCGATCTCCGGCTTAGAAGGCTTGCGCGTCGGCGTCGGGTTGCGGCGACCGACTAGGCGCCTTATCCTGGCTTGGCCACGGGCCCCCACCGTCACAGGGGCGCAGCTTCTTTTTAAGAATTGATACTCCCCTCACGCGCGGGGGAGCTTCAACTCGCCGCTCTCCGAGAGATCCCTCAGGAAACAGAGGTTCGCCTTCTTCCCGCCGTAGGCTATGGGGTTGCACTGCGCCTCGACATGCCTATGCCTACCACCGTTGTCAACGAGGGTGAACTTGTGGATCTTGGCGCTCACCTCCTCGTCCTTTATGGCCTTGCGGATCCCCGGGCGATCCTTCTTCTCGACCCACCTGAGAAGGTCGAGTCCCTTGAGCTGTACGGGGTCATTCGAGAGGACGAGATCCGCCATGGCCTGGTTCGCGTAGAGTATCCGGGAGCCCTCCACTATGATCACGGCGTCCCTGCTCCCGTTTACCACGGTGCCGTAGAGCTCCTTCATCCTGCTGCGCTCCACGGCGTGGCGTATCCTCCGCGCCAAGACGAGGTAGTGGGCGGGCTCAATCTCCTTCTGGACGTAGTCGTCCACCTTCGCCTCGAACGCCTTGCGCGCGACCTCCTCGCTCCCCCTCCCCGTGTATATGATGAAGGGGATGTCACTCAGGCTCTTCATGCGCCGCGCCAACTCGACGCCGTCGACGGTTGGCATCTGGTAGTCTGAGACGACACAATCGTACCCCCCCTGGACCACCCGCTCAAGCGCGTCCTCGTACCTGCTTACAGACTCGACCTTCATGTAGCGATCGAGGCTTTCGAGTATCTGCTTCGTGAACTGAAGCTGATCTTCCTCGTCGTCGATGTGTAGGACCCTGATCTCGCTGTCCAGGTCCTGATCCATTAGTTGCGTCGTCTTTAGTTCCGGCATCTAGTCTGTGCCTCCGAGTACCTTGTCAACCATGAATTCGTGTGAATCGTCCCAGAAGCCGTCCCTGTATGCCCCGGGCCAGAAGTAGTACCTCATGCTGCTCCGGTAGTCTGACCAGAGGCTCTCGACCTTGTCGCAGTGTTGCTGCAGGACGGATCCGAGTATGGGGAGGTCGAGTGGTGGTATTGATGCCTGGACGAAGAAGCCCTGGTGGGTCGGTATGAACGTCGACTGGAATGGGAGGGCGGTGAAGGCGGCCGCGAAGCGCTTCGTCTCGTTGACGCCGCAGTGGCAGAGGAACATGAACGTGGTCACTAGCCTGCTCACGCCCTTGTCGACGATGACGCGGTAACTATCGAGGACCTTATTTTCGTTTAGGAACTGCATCCTCCTCGTGAAGTGGTACGGCGTGATGCCTATGTCCGCGGCGATCCGCTTCCCCTTCCTCCTGGCGTCGATGGTCAGCTGCTCCAGAATCCTCAGGTCCTTCACGTCGAGGCGCCTGAGCATGGAGACGGGGAGCTTCGGCAGGGGAGCCGACATGTCCACGCCCTCTAGCGAGGACTCCCACTTGGACCAGTCGAAGCCCCACCGATCCTTTGCCATATCGTATAGGTTATACTCGACCTCGGAGTAGGCCCACCCGTTCGTCGGGGTGTCGAGCCGGTAGTCGGTTATTACGCCCCCCTTTAACTCGTCTAGGAAGTCCCGTAGCACTGGGAGCGCGCCCTCGGGTACCGCGAATAGCCCGTAGAGGCCGTTATAATAGCCGATGCACCTTACCCGGTAGCGTGTGTAGGGGTGCCTGTCGAAGAGCATCTCCAGCCTCGACAGGGACTTGAACGGTGCCTCGATGAAGGTGACGACTGGTTCGAGGCCGAGTGTGGCGTAGGCGAGTTGTGCGGAGACTGAGAAGAGGGCGCCTGTCTGGCGGAGCTTCTTCAACCTGATCGAGACCGTCGCGGACGTCATCCCGGTGCTCCGCCCGATGTCCTGTACGGTCCCGAGCGGCTCCCTGCCGAGCGCCGTTAGTATGCTTAGATCTGCGTCGTCAACCATGCGATTTTATGTCCTCCGGCTGGGCAGGATTGTTCACCGTCTACCTGCCTATTGGCCCTGGTCCGCCGCCCGGTGGGTCGAAGAGGAACGCCTCACTGATCGCTACCTGCCCCTTCACCATCGAACCGGCGCTGATGCTGTACCAGCCGGGGTATGGGAGGTTGTCGAGGTTATACTCGAAAGCGTTATCCGATCCGTCGGGGGAGGACGTAAAACCGGTGTATGTCTTGTGGAAGACCCAGCTCGTCCCATACGTCAT
The DNA here is from genome assembly GCA_026394265.1 of Candidatus Bathyarchaeota archaeon. The sequence continues at coordinate 53,647 of JAPKYO010000013.1, read as the reverse complement.
CGGCCCGTCGTACGTCCCGTCGGGCACATACGTCAGATAGTAGGCTATGACGCAGCGTGGGTTCGTCTGCTGCTTATCTGAGATTAGGGTGAGTGTTCCCTGTATCAGGGCGTCGTCCTTCACGCCGTCGCCGTCGTAGTCGTTCACGAGCACGTTGTCGATCGTTATGCCTGATCCATTCTGACGGGGCCTCGCCTGCACCTGCGCGGGTACGGCGAGGATTACCCCAAGGATGATGATTAGAGGGATTAATTTTTTCAGACTCATGACAGTTACCGTTATGCAATTTATCAATGATATCTTTAAGATTTTCGTATAAAAATTGCAGAAAGAGGGTTCGTGGATGAAGATTATGGAGGTTTTTACCACTCGTCGCGGTGTATCCGCTTCTCGTCGTACCTGTTGGCTGGGGGCTTCTCCTCCGAGGGGTGGCCGACGGAGACTATGCAGAACGGCACGATCTTCTCGGGCAGCTTGAGGAGTGCCCTGAGCCCCTTGACCAGCGCCTCGTTTGGGTGGACGCCGAGCCAGACGGCCCCGAGGCCCGTGGCCTTCGCGGCGAGGAGGATGTTCTGCGTCGAGGCGGCGCAGTCCTGCACCCAGAACCCCGTCCCGTTATCAAGCTCCGAGTCGCCGCAGACCACAATGGCCAGGGCTGCCTGTTCGAGCATCTTCGAGTAGCTGTGGAACTTCGGGATCTCCAGCAGGGTGGCCTTGTCCCTGATGACGACGTAGTGCCAGGGCTGCCTGTTGTGGGCGGAGGGTGCCGCCATCGCCGCCTCGAGGAGGCGCCTCAGCTCACCGTCGGTCACCGGCTCCCCCGTGTACTTCCTTATGCTTCTCCTTCCGAGTATGGCTTCAATCGCTTCCATGTAATTTCACCACTTGTCCCTGTGGACCGTCTCGGTGAGTGGCTTCGCCTTGCGTGTGCCGGGTTTCTCGTCGGGGAGCCCGAAGGAGACGACGCATACTATGGTGGCCTCCTCTGGGATGCCGAAGTCCTTCTTCAGGTCCTCCTCCTTGAAGTCGCCCACCCAGCAGCTGCCTACGCCCTGCACCTCGGCGGCGAGCACCATGTTCTGTAGGGCTATGGTCGTGTCTATGACGCCGAATTTCCTGCTCGTGTCATCGAATGGGAGGGAGACGCCGATGACGGCGAATGAGGAGTCCTTGATGAAGCCGCTCCACCTGCCCTTGGACAGCTTCTCCTTTGCGGCGGCGTCTTCGCAGACGACGAAGTGCCAGGGCTGCCTGTTGGCGGCGCTCGGGGCCAGGCGCCCCGCTTCGAGTATCTTCGCCTTGACGCCGTCGGGGACGGGCTCCTTCTTGTACCGTCGGATGCTCCTACGGTTGAGTATCTTGTCGATGCAGCTCAGAAGTCTCACCGGGTATCTGGGGTTCCGCGGGTTTTTAGGGTAATCGCCTTTAACCGGCGGCGTGGGGGTCATAAGTCATGGAGATTCTGGTCGATAAGGGCCTCCTCGAAGAGATGCTCTCCTTCGCCCGCGATAGGCACCCAAAGGAGGCTATACTCATGCTGAGGGGGAAGGTGACGAAGGAGTCGATAACGTTGACGGATTACCTCTTCCCGCCCTTCGCGACGACGGACAGTGTCTCAGCCAGCTACCCGATCCACATGCTCCCAATCGACTTCTCCATCGTCGGCACGGTCCACAGCCACCCCTCGGGGTCGCTCAACCTCTCGACTCAGGACATAAACCACATGTATGGGAGGTTCAGCATGCTGATGGTTTTCCCGTATGGCCTGGGGGACGTGGCCGCCTTCAACAAGCAGGGCGAGAGGCTCGTCGTCAGGGTGACGGACTAGCCCCCCGTGACTATGGGGAAGATCGTTACCCTGTCCCCGGGTTTGAGTGATAGGGATGGCCAGCTGTTCTCACCGTTCACGAGGACGACTATGACGCGCCGCTCATAGGCGTAGAGGAGGTCTGCCCCGAGCCCAGAGACGAACTCACGCAGGGTGGAGGGCTTCGCCACGTTGAGGGTCTGTGGGCTGGGGAACATCCAAGAACGGCTGCGGAGACGCCCCGCTTAACCCTTTCTGAAGCCAAGCTCCTTGCGCTTCTCCTGCAGCCTCTTGACCCAGACGTCGACGTTTTCGCGGGTGACGAAGTTCTTGTGGTGGCGAAAGCCGCCCTGGAACCCGTGGGGGATGTGCATGAGTTCGTGGACGAGGACACGATCCTGCCCGTCCCGGCTGAGGGGGTCGAACTGCTCGGAGATGACCTCTATGATGTATGTTGCCTCGATGCTCATGGCTAGCTGCCATATCCGGCCCAGGCCGTGGATGCGTGCGATGATCCGCCTCGATTGGCTCCCCCTGCTCCTCACGCAGTACACGTTCCCCGGCCTGACGTGGTCGAACCTTAGGAGTTCGATGATCTCGTCCATCCTCTTCTTGATGTCTGGGGCGGGGTAGTATTCGATCAAGTCTGAGCCGTTTTGTGCTGGGTCTCGCGGCTATTCAACATTTCCGGGAGCCGCGTCACCGCCTGGATGAGGGGCGGGGCTACGACGGCGAAGATGATTGTGTTTGTGACTGTGTGAATGATGGGGGGCCAGGGGTAGTAGAGGGGGACGAAGGTGAGGTATATGGCCTGTATAGGGTCAGTGAAGGCGGGGTAGGCTAGGGCGAAGCCGAGGCTTGAGACGATGTCGTAGGTCAGCGTCAGGACGAAGCCTATCGCCGCGAGCCCTAGGCTGAATCTGCCCCAGTTTGTGGGCTTTAGGAGACGGGACGAGAAGGAGCCCGCGAGTCCGAATAATGCGCCGAGGGCTGCCATAACCACGAGTAAAACAGGCGAAGTCGTGTAAAGCCACGCCGCCGGGTGGGCGAGGGGGTACGGGACAAGCATGTAGATGCTAAGGCTGATCACCCCTACGCTGACGCCGACGAGGGCACCGAAGCAGAACCCCGAGATGAAGATGAGCACGGTCATGAACTCGAATAAGCCGGGGAGACTCGAGACGGCGAGGCCCCTGCTGTAGGCGACGACGATTGCGAGTGCGGACATGACGGCGGTCAGGGCGATCTGCTTCGTATTCACAGTGGCTGGATTATCCATCCAGCCATATATGGGTTACCCAAGCTTTAAGCCGAAAGACTCCCCAACTGTTCATAGATGAGCTTCAAGCCCCTCCTGAGACGCGCCGCGGAGAAGACCTCCCCAGGCAGAGCCCCATCCTACGGCGAGGCGCAGATACTCAGGGCACTCGAGATAACATCCGAAGGCGACATCGGCAGGGCCGCGCTGGGGGCGAGGATCGGCGTCGGTGAGGGCGTCGTGCGGACGCTGACCAAGCGCCTGATCAGCGAGGGACTAATCGACGTCTCGACGAGGGGCATATCCACCTCGAAGAAGGGGCAGAAGCTCCTCAAGGAGGCACACTCCGTCATCATCGCGGGCGTTGAAGCCCCGTCGACAAAGGACACGGTTGGAGACTACAACTACGCCCTGCTCATCAGGGGGGCGGCGTCAAGGGTCCGCTTCGGGTTGGAGCAACGGGATGCCGCGCTCCTCGCGGGCGCCAGGGGGGCGACGACGATAGTATTCAGGAAGGGGACGATGATTATACCTGGGATGGAGACGTCTCCGACGCCATCCCTCGCGAGCTGCCTTGAGGATCAGTTCAGTCTCGCGGAGGGGGACGCCGTCGTGATTGGTACGGGTGACACGGCCATCGAAGCGGAGACGGGGGCATACTCCGCCGCCCTCAGCCTCGTCTAATCCTCCACCTTGTCGGATTCCTTGACCTGCGTTATGAAGAGGATGCCGAGTATCACGAGGCTCACGCTGAGCAGCATCCATGGCAGTGACGAGTTGTATCGGTAGACGTAGCCACTGAGGAGGCTGCCGGCGGTCATGCTGAGCATCGCGATGACGCCCGTCCCCCAGGCGCTGCCCATAAGCCAGACGCCGCCGCCTCCGAGGGCAGCTATCGTCCTCCCCCGCTTCTCCTTTGGGACCATATCGGTGAACATGGCCTGGAAGCTGGGGTTGAGGAAGGTGTTGGGGAGCATTATCAAGACGCCTATGACGAGAACCTGCCAGAAGCTCGTGACGTAGAGGAAGAGGTAGACGGGTACCGCGCCGAGTATCAGGCAGATGCCGGCGACGAGGTGCTTGCTGTACCTATCGACGAATCCGCCGGCGGGGAGGCTGAGGAGGACGTTGACGGCGCCGTTGACGAGCAGTATCACGCCCCAGTCCGCGGTGGAGAGGCCGATAGTCTCCTTGGCGCGGATGATCCAGAAGGGGGAGACGAGGCTAACTATGAACGTGCACCCGGAGATGAGGAGGCTGAGGACGATGAGTCGCCTCGGCGCCTCCCGGACGACGCGGATCACGTCGCCGTACGACTTCATTATGAGGCCGGGGAGGGAGCCGAGCGTGATCTTCATGCCCCCACCCGAGTCGAGCGTCTCCTTGAGGAACTTGAGGCGAAGGGTAGCGACGAGAAGGGCGACGAAGAAGCCGGCGAGGTAGAGTCCCTTGACGGCCGGTTTTATGCCGAGGACGTCGATGAGCCAGCCGCCCAGTATGGGGGAGGCTATGCCGAAGGCGCTCGGTATGGCCATCGTCGCCGCGAACCCGATGCCCCTCTTCCCCGGGGGCAGCGAGTCCGCCATGAGCGCCTGCATCGCCGGGATGTAGAAGGTGATGAGGCTCTGGGCGAACAGGCCGACCCCCACCCAGACCCAGCTGTCGGTGAAGACGAAGATGAGGAAGGTGAAGCTGTAGACGAACGTCATGTAGGCCATGACCTTGATGCGCCCCTGGTAGTCGGCTATGTAGCCGCCGAGGGGGTAGAGGATTAGGGAGGCGAGGTTGCCGATCGCCATGACCTGGCCGACGGTCTCGTACTCGCCGCCGAGCGCCATTATGTAGAGGGCGAGGAAGGGCCAGATGATGTCGATGCTGACGCGCCAGAGGATGCTGCAGATGGTGAGGGTGAGGACGTTGCCCTTCATGAAGCTCAATGAACCCGCCACCAGACCCGCACCTCTAGAACTAGCCAGCCAGATCGCCCCGTGGCGCTTTAAATGTGGCGGGTCGGGGTTAAGCTCAAATTGCAAAGCGGCGCACTACACACGATGCTTCACTTCGCCTACGGCTCCAACCTCTCCCCCAAGTTCCTCCGCCAGTATTGCCCCACCGCAGTCTTCCAGCTGAAGGCGGAGCTACCAAACTACAGGATCGCTTTCCCGTTCTTCAGCCAGAAGAGGCAGGGAGGCATCAGCAGCATTGTCCACGCCCCCGGTGAACTCGTTCGAGGCGTCCTCTACGAGGTTGACCAGAAGGAGATGGAGGAGCTTGACGTCGTCGAGAGCGTCCCGCAGGGCCACTACGTCAGGGAGACGTATCTCGTCCTAGGCGAGGACAGGCGGTGGCACAGCGCCGACCTCTACCGCTGCGCGAAACCCACTGGCCCCTACGCGCCGGCTAGGAGCTACGTCGAGTTAATGCTCGAAGGCGCCGAGACGCACCAGTTGGACACCAAATACGTACAGGAGCTTCGCTGGCTCATCGCATCCCTAAACTAGCGGTACGGCGGTGGGCTTTTACCACCTGCGCCATACCCGTTATGGGATGGGCGACGGTTTTTTCGTCGTGGTGGCTCTTGGCGACAGCCTCACATTCGGGTATAGAATGCGCGACCCCTACGCCATGGACCCTAGGGTACCGTACCCCGCCCAGCTTGAGACACTCCTCAGGGAGAAGATCAAGGGGCGGAGGCAGGCGTTCGTCGTCAACGCGGGGGTGAATGGGGACAGCACGGACGGTATGCTCTGGAGGTTCGGGCGGGCGGTTGCCCCGGAGAGGCCCGACGTGGTGGTTGTCTGGGGCGGGATAAACGACCTCGGCGCGGCGAGGGACACGGAGCAGGTCATGGGCAACCTCGCGAAACTATACGAGTCGAGCATAAAGATCGGGGCGACGCCCGTTGCCTGCACACTCACCCCGACACGGCGCACGAGCCCCAACATGATGCGCCTGAACGACATGATACGGGCACACGCAGCCGAGAAGGGCGTGATCCTCGCGGACCTTTTCCCCAGACTCGCGGATAAGGAAGGCAACTTAATGCAGGAGTACTCGGACGACGGCGCCCACCTCACACAGTCGGGCTACCGCCGCGTCGCCGAGGTCATCCTCACCGCCCTCGCCCCCATCGTCGAGAAGATGGAGTCCGACCAGTAGGATTTATAATATAGAGCCTCACTAATCTGCTGAGGTTTCATCTTTGACGAAGAAGAGGAGCAGCGGAGGCCACAGCGGCGGCAACAAAGGGAGCTCCGGTTTGGTGCAGTGTAGCATCTGTGGGGCTCAGGTGCCCCGCGATAAGGCTAAGAGGCAGACGAAGTACACGAGCCTCGTAGACTCCCGACTCCTGAAGGAGCTCCAGAATCAGGGCTCCAGCATCCAGCGCACGAGGGTGACGAAGTACTACTGCATCAGCTGTGCCGTGCACCGTGGTGTGGTCAAGGTGCGTGGGAAGGAAGAGCGAAAGTTCGTGCCGAAGCGTCGCAGGATGAGGCCCGGCCCAAGCGCTTAAACCCCATACTTTCCCGCTTTCAGTTTCTTAATTACTTCGAGTTCTTGCGGAAGTGTTGCGCCCTCTGTATCACCGTCAGGTGGGAGAGGACAGCGAGAAGTATGACGCCGTAGTTTAGGGCGTCGAGCCACCAGACCGCTATGAATGTCACGGCTGCCAGTATCACCATCCTCTCCGCCCTCTCCGCGAGGCCGACACCCGCCATCTCCACGCCAGCCGCCTCGGCCCGGGAACGCGTATAACTCACCATCAGTGAGCCGATGAGGGCGGCGAATCCGGCTACCGGGTTGCAGAGCCCGCCGAGGGTCACGCCCGCCAACACGAAGGCGTCAGCATAACGATCAGAAACCGAGTCGAAGAAGCCGCCGAAGGCGGTCACCTTCCCCGTGGTTCTCGCTATCACCCCGTCAACGGCGTCGAAGAGCCCGGAGAGGAGTATTAACGCCCCGGCGGCGGGCAACAGGAGCGGCGACAATGCCCAGTAGTAGTAGCACCAAGCCGAGGCGAACGAGGCGAGGAGGCCGAGGACCGTCACCATGTTGGGAGTTACCCCTGCGTCCGCGAACGGCTTCACGCCCGCTGAGACGAGCCCCTCGAACCGCTTCTTCAGCTTGCTTGAGACCAAACCGCTGAGAATTAGGGCGGCGCCGGTATAAGTATGCCTCGGGGACGACCCGCGAAGTCGTTGCATTAAACGTGTTAATTGACACGTTCATGTCAAAAGAAAGTTGATATACCAAGCAACCTCGGATATCAGTATTAACCCGTTTACCCGCACGGAGCAGTGAGATCGTTGAAGGAAGCCCACATGGTCGATGACCCCCTCGCCAAGGGGAAGGTAGAGGTCGTCAGATACAGCGACGCGGTAAAGGGAGTCGAGCCCCGCCGCGGAAAGGTCAGGGACGTCTACGACCTCGGAAAGGAGATGCTCATAGTCACCACGGACAGGATAAGCGCCTACGACGTAGTCTTCCCGACCCTCATCCCCCACAAGGGGGAGAGCATAAACAGGCTCTCCGAGTTCTGGTTCAACAAGACAAAGAACGTCATACCCAACCACTTCATCAAGGTCGAGGACGGGCGCTCCATGCGCGTCCGGAAGGCGGAGAGGATAGACATCGAGTTCGTCTGCCGCGCCTACCTCTACGGCTCCGCGTGGCGCGCCTACAGGGACGGCGCGAGGACCGTGAGCGGCGTAAAGCTCCCCGACGGCCTTGCCATGGCGGACAAGCTCCCAGAGGTCATACTCACACCCACCACGAAGGCCGAGGCCGGCCACGACATGGAGATCAGCGGCACGGAGGCCATCGCACAGAAACTCGTCACAAGGGACGAGTGGGTGGAGCTTGAAGAATCCACCCTCAAGCTCTTCTCCGCCTACCAGAGCCACGCCAAGAGCCACGGCTTCATAATACCCGACTTCAAACTCGAGTTCGGCCGCCTAGACGGGGAACTGATCCAGATCGATGAGCCGCCGAGCCACGACTCCGCCCGCTTCTGGGCCGAGAAGTTCTACGAGCCCGGCAAGCCACAGGAGGCACACTGCCTCGACAAGGAGTTCCTGCGCGCCTACCTCAGGGAGGTCGGATACATGGGCGACGGAGCGGCACCCGAGATACCCCCGCCAGTCGTCAAGCAGGTCTCCATGCGTTGCGTCGCCAGCTACGAGGTCCTGAGTGGCAAGAAGAGCCTCGGAGACTACGCTTTGAAGAACGTCGATCAGGTCATGAGGGAACTCAAGTGAATCTATCGGAGAAGTGCGGCGTCTTCGGCGCCCAGGTCGAGGGGGAGGTATTCCCCACGCTCTACTGGGGGATGCTCGCCCAGAACCACAGGGGGCACCAGAGTCACGGCTTCGCCACATGGAACGGGGATATCGACTGCTACACACAGCTCGGACTCATCCCGCCAAACCAGGGCTTCGGATTCAACGTAAAGACCCTCAAGGGCTCCGTCGGGATAGCGAACGTCCGCTACGCTACCTCGGGTGCCCTCGACCTAGGAGCCAGGCAACGTGACGCTATGCCCATAGTCGTCAAGGGGGAGAAGAGGAGCGTCGCCATCAGCTTCAACGGCAACATAGTAAACGTCCGCGACCTACAGGCCCGGGTCGGCGTCGATCAGAACTACTCTGACACACACGCCCTCGCACTGCTGATCCTGCAGACACTTGAGAGGACGGGGAGCATCGAGGAGGCGGCGCGCGCCTGTATGGCGGGGATCGATGGCAGCTTCGCCGTCACCGGCCTCGTCGACGACGGCACACTCTTCGCCTTCAAGGACCCCATCGGTGTCAAGCCCCTCTGCTACGGCAAGTCGGGGGGAGTGCACGCCTTCAGCTCCGAGAGCGTCGGCCTTGACATAAACGGGATCAAGTGGGACCACGAGTTCCGCCCCGGCGAGTTCATGGCGGTCGAGGAGGGAGAGACCATAAAGAGGCAGCTCGCCACGAGTCCCCGGCGCGCCTTCTGCGCCTTCGAGTTCGCCTACTTCATGCGCCCCGACAGCCGAGTCAACGGCAAGTTCGTCTACCAGGCACGCGTCGACTTCGGACGAGCCCTCGCACGAGTCTATGAGGAGAAGGCGAAGAGGTGCGACATAGTGGTCAGCCTCCCGGAGACGGCGGACGACGCCGCCTACGGCTTCCACGAGGCAGCGGGGATACCCTGGGAGCGCGCCACGAGGCGGCACAGGTACGTCACGCAGCGCGCCTTCATAACAGACGCCGAGGACAGGGGCAGCGTCATATTCAGGAAGGTAAACATCCTCGAACCCCTCATCAAGGGGAAGAGCCTCGCAGTCGTCGACGACAGCATAGTCAGGGGCGACACGACGAAGGGAACGGTGAAGCGGTTCAGGGCGGCGGGTGCGAAGGAGATACACCTCTTCATAACATACCCACGCATCATCGGGCCCTGCTTCTACGGCATCGACATGGCAACCTACTCCCAGCTCATAGGAGCCCGGATGACCCCCGAGGAGATAGCGAAGGAGGTCGGGGCTGACAGCGTCAACTACCTAGACATCGACGAGTACGTCAAGTGCACGGGTTTAGGGAAGGACCAGCTCTGCCTAGGCTGTATAACCAACAGCTACCCGACGCCGATGGCCGACTCCCTCGCCAAGCAGATGTGGGAGAGGGTAAAACGCGGCGAGGCGGAGACGGGGCGCATCTACGAGTCCACCCGTTAGCCTTTAAACTCCCGGTAGGTGTTCAGCGCCGCCCTCGCGATCCTGTGGGCGAGCATCGTCCGGTAGACCCATGACTCGGGGTTAGCCTCGTAGTACTCCTTTATGTCGACGCGCCTCCCGTCGGGGAGCGTCATCTCATCCCTCTTCAGCCTCGTCTCCCACTCAAGCCCTTCAGCCTCGATGTAGCCTATCTTAAGGTCTGACTTGCAGAGGAGGATGGTCGGCCACTCCGAGTCGGAGTCGAAGAACCTGCCGGCGGAGTACCGGAGTATGACCTCGGCCGCTTCCCTAGATACGCCTCGGGACGCGGCGGTGATGTCCACGTCCCTCCCGTAGATGAGGGAGAAGACCTTGTTGGCGATCGCCTCGGTCTCGACTTGATTCCTCGGGTGAGTCTGGAGAGCCCTCGCCGTACGCCCGATTATAGTGAAGTCGCAGTCGGGTATCCGCGCCACGGTCTCCCCCAGCTCCGACGGGTAGTGAGCCGCCCAATGCAGCACGCGGTCCATGTCGACAAGGTGCATGTAATCCGCCCCTCCCTCTAGGCCGGCCCTGAGCACCCTCCTGCGGGAATCCGAGATGAACTCGACGCCGACGTTACTCCTCGGTGGGGCGAGCACCCAGCCCGATGACTCGAGTGCGTCGACAACCGCGGGGCTCGTCCCCTTCGTGGCGACGACGACGCGCCGATCATACAGTTCCCCGAGCAGGGACGCCTGCTCCCTGAGGGGCTCGATGCTCCACCCGGCTGAATCGTGGAGCGTCGAGACGAGGGAGACGCGGTGCATGGTAGAAGAGAGATGGGTCGCCGATTTATCTCTACGCGCCAAGGCTCAGCGCCATCAGCGCGAAGCCGAGTACCACCATCGCGCCCCCGACGAGCCGGCGGTTCTTCTGCAGGAACTCGACCGGATCAAGAATCTCCTTCATGAAGGGCGAGTTCGTCACGAGGACGACGCCGGCGAGGGCGATGAAGACCCCGACGGGGAAGAAGACGGAGCCGAGCTCGGACATGACGGGATAGACTCCTATCGGCTCAGGGATAAGTATTCTCCACGGCTAGACCTCGGGCTCCGCCGGGTCCCTAACGAAGATGATGAAGCAGACACCGATGACGAGCATCGCGCCGGTGAGGATCAGCCACGGTAGGCTGGTATCGAAGCCGTAGACGTACCCGCTGAGGAACGCCCCGATCGTGAGGAAGGTCTTGGCGAGGATGCTGTTGGCGAAGACGCCCCTCATCAGATTCAACCCGCCCCCGCCGACGAGGGCCATCGCCCTCCCCCTCACGCTACGAGGCGTCAAATCGGCGAACAGGCTCTTCAGTGAGGGATTCAGGAAGGCGTCGACCACGGCCGCCGCGAGGGCCAAGACGAGCACCTCCGAATAGGAGGACGCCCGGAGGAACAGGAAGGAGAGAATCGCCCCCAGTATGATGCATATCCCCGCGACCCACCGCTTAGACAGCCTATCGATCAGCCTCCCGGCGGGTATTCCGAGGATGACCCCCACGACCCCGGAGACCATGATCACGGTAGCCCACTCCGGCAGGCTCAGCCCGATGATCTTGGTTGCCCGGATTATCCAGAAGCTGCTCGCGAATGAGGCGGAGAAGACGAGGGCCGTCACGAGAAGGGCGAGAACCCACAGCTCCCTCGTTATCCCCGATAGCGTCGTGAATACCCCGCGGTACGAGTCCACGACTAGACTGGCGATGCCCCTCGGGGATGCGTCGAGCTTCTTGGGGTTGACTAGGGTTTCCTTGAGGAACCTGAGCCTGAAGAGCGCTAGGGCGGACGCTATTATGAATGCGCTGAAGTATAGGCCCCTCATCGCCGTCCTCATACCGAGTAGGCCTATGAGCCACGCCCCCGCGAGTGGCGCAATGAGCCCGAATGCGGCGGGTATCGCCTCGACGGTGGCGAAGCCTAGCCCCCTCTGCCCCGGCGGGATGGAGTCGGCCATCAACGCCTGTATCGCAGGCCAGTAGAACGTGGTCAGGTTCTGCAGGAACATGCCCAGCGCGAGCCACTGCCACGACTCCCCCAACCCCGTAACGAGGAACGCGAAGGCGTACATGAAGGTCATGTAGCCGATGAGCTTGATGCGTCCCTGGTAGTCGGCTATGTAGCCGCCGAGGGGGTATAGGAGCATGCTCGCGAGGCTCGCCCCCGACATGATGAACCCAATCGTCTGGTAGTTCCCGCCGAGCTCCAGCACGTAGAGGCTGACGAATGGCACAACGATGTCTACCGTCGACCTCCATATGCACTCGCAGACGATCATCACGAATGCGTTTCCCTTGAGGAACTCGGGGAGCTTCATAACGGAAACCCGACGAGACGATCGAGGCACCCTCACCCCATATAACTCCTCCCACGCCGGGGGCTACTTTCATAAGCTGACCCGGGGGATTCTAACCATGCCAAAGGTCGCCATCATCGTCGGCAGCGACTCAGACAAGGAGCTAAGCGACGCAGCCGCAGGCATCCTCAAGGAGTTCGGCGTAGCCTACGAGCAGAGGACACTCTCAGCCCACAGGAACCCGAAGGCGCTCGCGGAGTACGTCGAGGGCACGGATGCACAGGTCTTTATCTGCATAGCCGGTCTCGCGGCCGCCCTCCCCGGAGCCGTCGCCGCCCAGACCATCAAGCCCGTCATCGGCGTCCCAAAGGAGGTCAAGCTCGGCGGCGTCGACGCCCTCCTCAGCATCGTCCAGATGCCCACCGGCGTCCCGGTGGCCACCGTGGGAATCGACGGCGCAAAGAACGCCGCCCTACTCGCCGTCGAGATACTCGCCCTATCCGACAAGCAACTCGAAGAGAAGCTCGTAGAATACAGGCGCAAGCGCGCATCGGGCTAGAAGCCCCCGCGAGTGGCGGGAAAAAAACCGTTACCTGTGGTGGCGTAAGTTGGTGGGCTAGAAGCGCCTCTCCGTGTACCTGACGATGCTCTCGTAGAAGGCGCGCCCGTCGCCGTAGCGCCTCATCCCCGTCCGCGTCCACTCGGGCATCAGCCAACCATCATACGCCCTCTCGGGGTGGGGCATCAAGCCGAGCACCGTCCCCTCGGGGTTGCAGACGCCGGCGATGTCGTGGAAGGCACCGTTCGGGTTCTCCGGCCAGCCCCCCTCAGCGAAGCCACCATCCGCCCTCACGTAGCGCCACACCAGCATGTCGCGGTCATACAAGCTCCTGAGCATCTCCTCCTCCCCCTCCTTGGGGAAGACGAAGCGCCCCTCACCGTGCGCCACGGGGCACGCGATCACCTGTTCCTTATCGAGGTAACCCATCATCCCGCAGTTGCCACGCCCAATATACTTCATCCTGATCCACCGGTTCTGGTAGCCATGGCTGCTGTTCGCGAGAGCTGCCTGCGGGTACTTCGACTTCCCCTCGAAGCCGGGGAGGAAGCCTAGCTCCACGAGCTGCTGGAACCCGTTGCAGACGCCGAGGACGGGACGCCCCTCGTCCACGAACCGCTCAAGCTCCGGCCCCAGCCTGTACTCGCATTCCTTCGCCCAGATGGCCCCGCTACGGACGTAGTCTCCGTAGCTGAAGCCACCGGGGAAGACGAGGACGTTGTAGTCGAGCAGGTTCTTGGTCTTGAAGACGTCCTGTGTGTGGCGTAGCTCGGCTTGGACGCCGAGGTCCCTGAAGGCGCGCACCGTCTCTAGGTCGCAGTTTGTGCCGGGTGCCCGCATGAGCAGGACCCTTATGTCCTCGCGCTTCATCGCCGAGCCTCCAGGGGCGTCTTCCACGCCATAATCGTCTCCTCGTTCTCCAACTCGATCACCGTCTTACCCTTCTTAGTCACACTGATCCGGGGCTCCTTCACGACTGAGCCGATACACGCCACTGCTGAGCCCCTCATCAACTCCTCGAATGCACTCGCGTTCTCCTCGGACACCTCGACGAGGAGGCGCCCATTCGACTCGCTGAAGAGCAGTAGGTCATCCCTCATCTCGGCTGTGACCGGCACCTTTGTGAGGTCTACGTCGAGTCCGAGGCCACCCGTGAACGCCATCTCGGCGAGGGAGACGGCTAACCCGCCCTCTGAAAGGTCGTGGCACGCCCTAACGTAGCCAGCGTCAATCGCCGCCGTCAGGCGCCTGTACGCGGTTGATGTCTTCGCAGCGTCGAGCCTTGGCACAGATGCGCCGAGGTATCCGAGCATATGGTAGTACTCGGAGCCGCCCAACTCGGGAGCGGTCTCCCCGACGAGGTATAGCCTGTTGCCGGCGGCCTTCAGATCCATCGTGATTACGCCTTCGACGCTCGGCACGATGCCGAGAGCGGTGATTAGCAACGTCGGCACGATTGGGCCAAGTGGTGACTCGTTGTAGAGGCTGTCCTTGCCCGAGATGAATGGCGTCCCGTATGCGATACCAAAGTCGTAGCACGCCTTGCAGGCTTCGACGAGGCTGCCGATCCTATCCTTGTACTCGGGGCTGCCCCACGTGAAGTTGTCGAGGAGGGCGATCCTGCGCCCCCCGACGGCGACGTTGTTCCTGATGGCCTCATCTATTACGCTCGCCGCCATCCAGTATGGGCTGATCTTCCCGTACCGGGGGTTGATCCCTGAGCTGATTGAGACGCCGATCATCGAGTCCACGAGAGGCTTGACGACCGCGCCGTCGCTCGGGCCGGCGTTCCATCCCTGCATGGGCTTGACGACGGTCTGCCCCTTTACCTCCTGATCGTAGCGGCGCACCACCTTCTCCTTGCTCGCGGTGTTGTATCCCGCGAGGAGATTGAGCAGCACCGAGCCGAGGTCCTTCGGCTTGTTGAATGTTGGTTCCTCAAGCTTCGGGTCGCTCCACTCCGCCTTACGAGTCGTCTTCGGCGGGTTGAAGAGGGACTTGAGTTGGATGTCCGCGACCTTTACCCCCTTGTAGGTGAGTTTGGCGACGCCTGAGTCGTTGTAGCGCCCGATGGCGTTTGCCTCGGTCTGCTCATCCCTGAATATCTTGAGGACGCGGTCGAGGTTCTCGGGGGGGATGACGAGGAGCATACGCTCCTGGCTCTCGGAGATCCAGATCTCCCATGGCGCCATGTTCGCGGCCTTGAGCGGGATCTTGTCGAGGTCAACGTCGATGCCGAGGTCGTACTTATCCGCGGTCTCGCAGACGCCGCAGCTAAGCCCGCCACCGCCGATATCTGTGATGGCGGACCCGAGCCGTAGCTCACTTATCTGCTGGATGGCGCGCTTAAGCTTCTCTTCCTCGATTGGGTTCGCTATCTGGACGGCGGGTCGGGAGACCTGCTCGGACTCCTTCGTCAGCTCAGCCGAGGCGAATGTGACGCCGTGGATGCCGTCGAGGCCCGTGCGCCCGCCGGCGAGGACGCAGTAGTCGCCCGACTTCCCCCGGTGGATATACTGGTCCGCCTTGAGGACGCCGATGCAGCCCGCGTAGACGACGACGTTGCCCGTGTACTCGTCGGCGAAGAGGGTCGCCCCGTTGACCGTCGGGATGCCTATGCTGTTGCCGTAGCTGCCGATGCCGTCGACGACTCCGTTGAAGAGGTACGTCGGGTGCTTCACACCCTCGGGCAGCTTCTCCCAGGGATAGTCGAGTGGGCCGAAGCAGAGCACGTCGGTGCAGGCTATCGGGTCCGCCCAGACGCCTAGTATGTCCCTGATGACGCCGCCCAACCCAGTAGCCGCCCCGCCAAAGGGCTCGATAGCCGACGGATGATTATGTGTCTCAACCTTGATCGCAACCTTGTAATCCCCCTCAAGGTCGACGATGCCCGCGTTATCCTCGAAGACGCTGAAACACCACGAAGGCTTCAGCTCCTCGACGACGCGCCTGATGTAGGTCTTCAGCAACCCATCCACCTTCCCCTCGGGGGTCACCACGACGCCCCGGAAGCTCTTGTGGCTGCAGTGCTCGCTGAAGGTCTGGTCATAGGTCTGGAGCTCTACATCGGTCGCCTTCCTCTCGCGTAGGAGGTAGTGGTCCCTGATGTAGCGTAGCTCCTCAAGACTCAGGCCGAGACCAAGGGTCTTACCGATCTCCTTGAGATCGCCATCCTTGGCGTTAAGTAGGTCTACGTGGAAGTGCTCGAAGGGCTGCTTGCTCCGGGTGATCCTACTCATCTCAGCTCACTTATCTCGAAGCGGTAGTCGTCTTTCGTTGGGTTCGTCAGTAGCCGCCTGCACATCTCGTCAAGCAGCTTCTCCGCCTTCCCCCGGTCGGCGGCCTCGAACGAGACCTCGTACGCCTTGCTCGACCGGACATCATCAACCGAGTAGCCCAGCCCCCTGAGGGCGTGAGCTGTCGTCTCCCCCTCGGGGTCGCTGTAGCCCGCCTTGAGGGTGACGTAGACGAAGGCCTTGAACTTCATGCCTAATCCATCCACGGTAGGGCTAAAAGCCCTTGGGGTAAACAACCGTGTTAATTATTAAAAGGGTTTCCGAGCAAGATTAACACATCCATGGCATCAGCCGGGGGTGTTATTGTTGCTCCGAAAAGTATTAAGAAGAGAAGGAAGTGGGTCGGGGTGGCCCGCCCTACGGCTACTTGTTCACCATTAGAATGGTGACGATTAGACCGTAGATGGCGAGACCCTCACCGAGAGCGATGAAGAGCAGAGCCCAGATCGAAAGCTCAGGCTTCTCGCTCAACATCTCGGAACCTGCCTTCGCGGCGACCATGATACAGAGTGCGGCAGCGAAGCCGGCTCCAATCATCGTCATCGCTCCAGTCAGGAGGGGCCATGCAGTCTCAGGTATCACTCCAGTTTCACCTCCAGCCAATATGATGATCGTAAAGAGTACGCTCAAAACGATCATAAAACCACCGAAAGCATTCAGGGCAGCTCCCCAGACGGTGCTCTTCTTCTCGACCTCCGCGGATGCCCCAACGATTGCTCCCTGGGACATTATATACGCCGCGCCGACGATGCTAGCGCCGACAACTATTGCAGCGGGAAGAAAATCAACCATCTCAGAGCCTCCCCTCCATCAAACGGTGGGTTGCCTCAGAGTAGATCATTCGATATTCCACACCTTTTTCTCCTATAGGTCATCTGTTTCGTTTATAACCTTTTTCTAAACGGGGGTCACTCGGATATTCGCTTCTCCTTCGGCAAGGTGAACGGCTTGAACGGGACCCCCTTCCCGTCGAAGAACTTGCCCATGAACTCGTAGTAAAGCAGCCTCAGGCTCTGAACCGTGCTGGATATGAGCTCGAAGGTGAGCGCCACGATGTTCATGATCACGAGGCCGATCGGGATGGGTATCGGCAGGACGATTGCCGCGCTCAGCGCCTCCGCAGCGATCGCGAGGCTCGCGTGAGCCAATGCGAACGCGGCGATACGAAGGAAGCTGAAGAGGTTCGCCAGCCCCTCGACGAAGGTCATAAGCAGTCCGCCTACGCCCTCGCCGATGCTCTCCATCCCAACTCCGTGACCGTGCTGTATGCTGTGAATCACCGGCTCCGCGAAGCTCAGGAGCATCCCGAGTATCATCACGTAGAAGCCGGGGTAAGTGAGCGCCATCATGAAGTTCATGTGTATTGATATGAAGTACATCGCGGTCATGTAGAGGCCACCGACGTACAGGATCATGCCCAGGCCGTGCTCGCCGAGGGCGCCCACCGGGTTGCCCTTCTTGATCTGGTTGTAGGCACCTATGCACAGGCCAAGAATGATCTCGATAGCCGCAATCTCGAAGACTAACAGCAGCAACTTGGTCGTCTGGTGGATAGGGTTCGGCATGATCGGGTGATAGAATTGCTCGAGGAACGTCTCGTTGAGGAAGATCGAGCCGTAGAGGAAACCGAAGATGGTGGCAGCGATCCCCATCGGGATGAACAGGCCGCCGAGGTACTTCAGCATCCCACGCTTGAACTTGCTCGCGAATACGAAACCGAGTATGAGGATGACGAGCCCCTGACCAACGTCTCCGTACATTAGACCGAACTGGAACGCGAAGACGATGACGCTGATGTATGCGGGGTTCAGCTCACTGTTGGTCGGCCAGCCACGCAGGGTGGTTAGTTTCCACGTCGGGAGGAGTATGCTTGGCTTCATGTTCGGCGTCGGCGTCGGAACGCCCTTGGCGCCGTGCTCGATGTCCTCGACATCAGCGATTATCGTCTCTCCGATCTTCGCCTCGACCACACTCAACGCCGCCTTGAACTCGGCGATGTTTTCAGCGGGGGTCCAGCCTTGGAGTATACTGAAGACTTTCGTCCTCATCACGGGAGCGCGTTTGTCTGCGCCGAGGCGGAGCAGGTTATAGTTGAAGGCAATCTCACTTAGCGCCTTCATCTCCTTCTCCTTTACATCGGTCTCTATCTTTGCGGAGCGCTCACTCCACTGCTCTGCCGATGCCTTGAGTTTCTCCTCTTTTTCTTGTTCGAGGAGCTTTAGCGTCTCCTGGTGGTTGTTCTCCATCGAGGCTATCTTCTCCTCGAAGGTGTCGCCCTTAGCGGATATGCCTTCAACCCACGTCGCCATCTCCGCCTGAAGCTTTTCGAGCGTCTTCACCCTCTTTGTGGGGTCGACAACTGTTTTCGCGTCTGCGCCCAGGATGGTCGATATGTCCGCGACCTCGAAGACTAGGAAGAGGTCATTGACCCACTTTTCAAGTTCCTGAGGACCGTTAACGATGATGAAGCTCACAGAGGGGGAGATCGACGTCGCCTTGATCTTGACCTCCGTCTGCTTCACCAGGTGCTGCTCGAGGCGCTTAACGAACTCGGTGTGTATCACGCCGTTCCCTAGGCTGCCCTTCAAGTCGTCGGTGCCCAGCGCCTTGAGGAACTCGATCTTCACCATCCAGCGAGACTGCTGATCGATCAGGGTTCGCTTCTTCTCGTGATAGATGGCGCTTCCCTTGCTCACTTTCTCGTCCAGTTCCTTAGTGATCCTCTCAGCTTCGTTGGACTGGGCTTCCTTCGCCCCCCTGAGCAGGACCAGTATCCGGTCGAGCTGCTGTACAGTCGCCTTGGTTTTGATCTCTGGGTTCCTAGCATAGTCTCTGAGGACATCGAGGCTCGGCGTCGTACGGTCAATCTGGAAGCTTATGAGTCTCTGAAGGTCCTTGTAGCGGGGTTCTACCTCACCGAAAAGTGCCTTATAGTCAGGTCCGGTAGCCTCCTTCCGATACTCGTCGTAGTCGGGGCCGGTGACCTCTTTGAGCTGGGTCACACCCGCGGAGCCGAGGGAGTCGAGTACAAGACTCTCGTACTCCGGGAAGGTGATGATTGTGACTTTTTTCATCAAGGCAACTCACCTTAATGCGGTTCTTCCCATTAAAAACTTTAGGGCACATATATGTTCTGTGCCTTCACAAAATTTCACCCGGCCTATTTTGAGGTTAATTCAGCGGGTTTCTTCGTAGAAAATTGCCCCATGCGTTTAATGAAGAGGTATGTGGTCACTACGAATATGGCCATTGAGAAAAAAATCAGGCTCTCGATAAGTAGAAGGTTCTTAGGCTGTATCATGTAGACGATGATCATCGCCGCTATCATACCAATGAGGGGAAACATCATCAGCATTACGAAGAAGGGCCTCATTCTACGCATGGTTTCATCGACGGTGAGCTTCTTCTTCTCGGGGTTTTTTCCCTCTGCCATGACTTGTATCGAGGCAGAAGGAAGGGTATGGCGTTAAAAAGGGTTAGCCTAGCCGCATCACGCTGTGACGGGTACCGAGAGGGTCACATCAATCAGGGACTGAACCGGCTGGGAAGGTGTGGTAACCTCTATGAGGCCGCGGAGCCTGTTCCTGAGGGTGACCTCGGTTGTTCCGGCCGCGATAGCCACGTCTTTCTGGATGCGCTTGTCGTCGTTTTTTATACACGCCATGTAGAGCGCCGCCGCGGCGAGGCCACGGGGGTCCTTGCCCGCGAGCCCCTGCCTGATCTTCGCGGACTTTAGTATGTTTATCGCATTCTGCTCGGTGTCCCGTCTCAGTCTCAGCTTGGCCGCGATGCTTGGGACGAACTTCATGGGCTCGTCTACGGGCATCCTGAGCTTCAGCTCCTTGATTAGGAGCCTGTAAGTTCTGGCGACTTCTGCGTGGTCTCTTGTGCTTGCCTCTGATACCTTCTTTATCGGGCGTGGTACCTCGGTTGCCCTGCACGCCGCGTATATGGACGCGGCTACGAAGGCGTCGATGCTCCGGCCCCTTATGAGGTCCGCTTTGAGTGCCTTGCGGTATATGAGGGCTGCCTGTTCCTTAACGTTGCTTGGGATGTGGAGTACGACCGATATCCTGTCGAGCTCGGCCATGGCGACGCTGAGGTTCCTGCGCCAGGTCTCGTCGAATTTGCTCCTGTTGTCGTAGCGTCTGAGGCGGTCCATCTTTAGGCGTGCCTCATTGTTTAGCTTCCTACCTGCGGCGTCTCTGTCCCCCCTGAATACGGTCGATAGGCCCTTGTCGTAGAGGGTCAGGGATGGACCTAGGCCCGTCCGGCTCCGGCTGTTCTTCTCGTCGGCCGTGAATGCCCTCCACTCCGGGCCCATGTCGATCGGGGTCTCCTCGAGGACTAGGCCACACTGGTTGCAGATGCGTTCACCATTCTCGGGGTCGCTTATGATGTTCGCGTTTCCGCATTTCGGGCATTTTCTCGTGTCTTCTTCAATCTTCATCTTTCTCACCTTCTTCTCTGGAGGGTAGGTCCTGAGAAGAGTATATTTTACATATACGTAAGTTATATATACCCGTGCTGCTTATAAGGTTTCTGGTAGAACTTGCCTAAACCACAGGGCACCTGCGGCGCCACGAAGATGAAGATACTCGCCATAATCTCCAACAACTCCGCCACAGGGCACGAGTCCTACGGCTACGACATATGGAAGACCATGAAGGACCAGTTCCACATCTACCTCGACGACAACGACATAGGAAACGTCTACCACCACCTCAACGACCTCTGCTCGCTGAACTACGTCGCGAGGGACGACAACGAGGTCGAGGGGCGCTGCTTCTACAAGATCACCGACGGGGGACTCGCCATCAAGTCGAAATACGAGCAGTACATCGCCATAATGAAGAACGAGGATCTCCCCCGAAGAGGGACGGCCTAGGCGCTCTTTCGTATGCTTACGCTGTCACCCTTCTTGAAGACCATGTCATCCACGGGGATTAGGCGGATAGTGACCTCGGTCTCCTTCGGGCCAACCTTGACATCCTTCACGGTGCCTGAGACGAAGTGCTGAGGCGGCGCCTCAGAAGCCTGTCTCATCTGCTCGCGTAGGTTCTGGAACTCGAGGAGGAACTTTTTGCCGCGTTCGGTGAGTTCAGCCCCGCCGCCCCCGGATTTCCCGCCCTTGTGGGCGGATAATAGTGGCTCCCCGAGCTTATCCTCGGCTTTCCGGATTAGTCCCCAGGCGTATCTGTAGCTCATGCCTAGCTCAGTTGAGGCTTCCTTCAGGGTGCCAACCTCCATGACCTTCTTCAGGAGGCTGTAGACGCCGGGGCCGAAGACGTAGCCGTCCTCGGTCTCCATCCAGACCTTGAAGGCGGGGTGGGGCTTGCCGTGTTCCATGTGGGGATAGTGGGGGGTTGGGGCTGAAATGCTTTTTCAGTGCCTAGCCGGGCGCGGGCTTCTCCGGCTCGGTCTTGAACTGCATCTCGTAGAGCTTCTTGTAAAGCCCGCCCTTCTCAAGTAGTTCGTCGTGTTTGCCCGCCTCGGCGATGCGCCCGTTCTCTATGACGACGATCTTGTCGGCGTTTCGGACGGTCGAGAGGCGGTGGGCGATGACTATGGCGGTTCTCCCCTGGAGTATCTTGTCCATCGCCTTCTGGATGAGTAGCTCGGTGTATGCGTCGATGCTGCTCGTCGCCTCGTCCATTATGAGGATGCGTGGGTCGGCTATGAGCGCCCTTGCGAGGGAGACTAGTTGCCGTTGGCCGACGCTTAGTCTGCCGCCGCGTTCCTTGACCTCGGTCTGGTAGCCCTCGGGGAGGCGTGCGATGAAGTCGTGTGCCCCTATCGCTTTGGATACGGCGACTACTTCATCGTCGCTCGCCGCTGGTCGGCTGTATCGGATGTTGTCCATTATTGTGCCGCTGAAGAGGAAGGGGTCCTGGAGGACGATGCCCATCTGTGTGCGTAGGGACTCGACCCGTATCTTCTTGAGGTCTTTCCCGTCGATGAGTATCCGCCCCTCGACTGGGTCGTAGAATCTGTAGAGGAGGTTGATCATGGTCGTTTTTCCTACGCCGGTTGGGCCGACGAAGGCGACGGTTGTGTTGGGCTCGATTGTGAGGGTGATGTCGCGGAGGACGGGGCGGTCCTTCTCGTAGCCGAATGACATGTGGTCATAGGTTATCTCGCCCTTGATGGGGCCGATTGGCTCCGAGTCTGGGGAGTCCTTGATGTCGATTGGGGCGTCTACTATGTTGAAGATCCTCTCCGCGGCGGCGAAGGCGGACTGAACACTGGTCCAGATGTTGCTCAGCTCCTGGATGGGCTGGAAGAAGCGTGTTATGTAGCTCATGAAGATGAAGAGTGTCCCAACGGTCACGACGTGCTGTATGACGGCTATCCCGCCGAACCAGAGGACGAGTGCCTGTCCTATCGATGTGAAGAAGGTGACGGTCGGGTAGAAGGCGGACATGACGCGCCCGGCCTCGGTGTTCGCCGCCCGGTTCGTCTCGTTGACGTTCTGGAACTCCTTCTTCGTCTCGTCCTCCTTGCTGAAGCTCTGTATCTCCTTGATGCCGCTGACGGATTCCTCCATCTGAGCTGAGACGCTGGCTATCGACTTGCGTGTCTCGCGGTAGACGGTTCTCACGCGTTTGCCCCAGATGACCATCCAGATGAGCATGATGGGGATGACGGCGAAGCTGAGGAGGCTGAGTTGCCAGTCGAGGGAGAACATGATGACGACGATGCCGATGATGGTGAGGAGGTCCGCGGCGGCGGTGATTATCCCGGAGGAGATGAGTTCTGAGAGCTTGTCGATGTCGTTTGTGGCGCGGCTGACTAGGCTTCCGGGCTCCTTGTCTGCGAAGTAGCCTATGTTTAATCTCTGGATGTGGTCGAATACGTCGTCTCGTAGGTCGTACTCCATCTTGCCGAAGAGCCACTCTATGAGGTAGTTCTGGGTGGATTGGGCGGCGTATGTGGCTATTGCCACGATGAGGTAGCCGACCGCGATGAGGGCGAGGCCCGCGGCGTCGAGGTTGGGGATGTACTGGTCTATCGCGGCGCCGTAGAGCAGGGTTGGGATGAGGTTCAGCGCCGTCGTGAAGACGACGGTCACAAACATGAGCAGGGCGCGCCTCTTGTACTTGAGGACGTATTTGAGCATCCGGATGGCTAGGACGGTGTCAGATACCTGGCGTACGTCGTTTTCGTCCTCTCCGACGACTATACCGTGGTATCCTCCGCCACCGCCTCCTCCGCCTCCACGCATACCCATGCTAGTCAGCCTCCCGCCTCTCGGCGCCGGAGACCTGCGTCTCGTATAGCTTCCGGTATATCCCGTTCTCGGCCATGAGCGTGTCGTGGGTACCCTCCTCGGCGACGACCCCGTTGTCGAGGACGACGATGTAATCGGCCTTCTTTATCGAACTGAGGCGCTGGGTGATGATGAAGGTGGTGCGGTCGGTGAGTAGCTCATCGAGTGCCTGCTGGATGTCGTGTTCTGTCTGTGTGTCGACGCTGCTTGTGGAGTCGTCGAGGATGAGTATCTTGGGGTTCTTGAGGAGGGCGCGGGCTATGGCGATGCGCTGCTTCTGGCCGCCCGAGATGGTGATGCCCCTCTCCCCGACCTCGGTGTTGTAGCCCTTCGGGGTGGAGGCTATGTAGTCGTGTATCTTGGCTCGCTTCGCCGCCGCCTCGATGTCCTCCATCTTGGCGTTGTCGACGCCGTAGGCGACGTTCTCGCGGAAGGTCGTGCTGAATATGAATGGGTCCTGTCTGACGATGCCGATGTGCTCGCGGAGGGACTTTATCTGGTAGTCGCGGACGTCGTGTTCGTCTATCTTTATCGAGCCGCCGTTTACGTCGTAGAAGCGGGGGATGAGGTTGATTATGCTGCTCTTGCCGCTTCCCGTGGCGCCCAGTATGGCGACGGTCATCCCCGGCTTGACGTCGAGGTTCACGTCCCTGAGTACCATGTTCTTCTCGTCGTAGCCGAAGTTGACGTGTTCAAACTGGACGTGTCCCTTGAGTTGGGTTATCTCTATTGCGTCGGGTTTGTCGTGTACGGCGATCTGCGCGTCTATGGTCTCGAAGACGCGGCTCGCCGCGGCGTTCGCCCTGAGGAGCAGGTTGGATATGTTTCCGAGCATCCTGACGGGTTGCGCGATGCGGGTGAGGTAGAGGTAGAAGGCGATGAGGCTTCCGATGCTTATGGCCCCGCTTATTACCTGAGTGCCCCCAAACCAGAGGATCATCACGAAGCCTACGCTGGTTATGAGGGTCGCCAAGGGTAGGAAGAAGGCGCGGTACTTGGCGGTTATGATGTGGTAGTCGAAGTACTGGGTTAGCTCGCGCTCGATCTTTTCCTCCTCCTGTTTCTCCTGTGCGAAGCCTCTGACGACCCTGAGTCCCATGAGGTTCTCCTGGAAGACGCTTGTTATCTCGCCGTATTGCTGGCGCATCTTCTGTGTGACTGGGAAGGATTTGCGCCCGAATGTGAGCATGGTGACGAATAGGAAGGGGATCACGAGCAGGGTGATGAGGGTGAGGGAGACGTCTGTGTTCCAGAGGCTCCAGAGGACCATCGTTATCAGGACGACTGTGGAGATGCTCATGCGCAGCCCGATGTCGAACCACCGGTCGATCTGGTCGATGTCCCCGGTGGCGCGCGCCATGAGCTGGCCGGTCCTCTGCTTGTCGTAGAAGCTGAAGGACTGCTCGAGGAGGCTGTTGTACATGTCGCTCCGGAGCCCGTATGTGCCTCTTTGGCTGATCCATGCGCCGCCGTAGCGGATGACGTAGTTTAGGATGGCGACGCTCCCGGCGACGAGGATGAGGCTGATCACGAAGGTGCCGAGGGCGGAGTAGTCGGCGTCGTAACCGAAGTTCGACGTTATCCACTGGGAGATGGGTAGAAGCAGGAGGCCCATGAGGCCGCCGTTCCACTCCGCGAGGGTCTTCCCGGCGGATATGTTGCTGACTAGGTCGATTATGTCGCCGATCATCATCGGCATCTGGACGTCGAGGAATGTGGAGACTAGGATGAGGGCGATGACGGCCTTGAACTGCCAGAAGCCGGTGATGTAGCCCATCATCCGGCGGAAGTTACCGACCTGTTTGCCTTCGTCTGGTTTGGCCTTTGTGTTCGTGGGTTGCATCTGTTGGCACCTTAGAGGTTTAGGAGTTGGTTTAGCTCATTCATCGCGGCGGCGTGGTCGCGGTCCTTGGAGAGGGTCAGGTGGGTGAGGAGCTGGAGTAGGGGTCGCTGTACCTGTTTGTCGAGGGTCGCGGGGTCGCTCTGTCTCTCCACCGCCTCCTCGAATGCTTTTCGCTCCATCTCGACGCATCTGCCTATGAGTGTGAGGGCGCGCGCCCGCTTCTCCTCGGGGACGTCGATGTTGAAGACCTTGAGCCCGGGTATCATCTTCTGGAGCGTGGCTTCTTGATACTGCGCGTATTCGTCGTCTTTCTGGAGGCTCTCGGATAGTGAGTAGGAGATGAGGTAGCGGTTGGCGGTGGCGTGGTAGTATGGCTGGATCATGTTGCGGACCTTCTCCTCCTTTGTCTGTTCGACGAGGCCGGCGCCGATGAGGAGGTTGAGGTGGTGTTGTACGCTGGAGAAGTTTTTGTCGAGTGCCTTGGCGAGGTCTGCGGGGGACATCTCCTTGTGTCTTAGCATGTGTAGTATCCGACGGCGTGTGTCGTCTGCGAGTAGTTTGGCGACTTTGGGGTCTTTGATGATCTTTATGTCGGAGCCTTTGCTCAAGGATATCACTACAGGGCGTTGTAGCGGTATATTTTAATGTAATGGGTGGGGCGGGGTTTTTACGTCCCCGGGGCTGCTATTTGGCGTGGATTCCCGCCCCTTCGGGCTCTGGTGTTGAATTTGGCTGCTGAGAAGGCGAGGCTGTTCGGGGAGCTTGTCGCGGAGGTCGCGGCTTGTCGCGCCTGCGGTCTCTGCGGGGGGGCGAGGAACAGGGTCAACGGTGAGGGTGACCTTGACTCGCGTGTGGTCTTCGTGGGGGAGGCGCCGGGGCGCCGGGAGGATGAGACGGGTCGTCCCTTCGTGGGCTCGGCGGGCAAGCTCCTCGATAGGCTTCTCGCCGGGGCGGGGTTCAGCAGGGATAGGGTATTCATCTCGAATGTGGTGCGTTGCCGGCCGCCGGGGAACAGGAGGCCGAAGCGGGGTGAGGTCGAGGCTTGTTCGGGTCATCTTGAGCAGCTTCTTGGGATAATCGAGCCGGGGGTGGTCGCGCCGATGGGTAACAGCGCCATCGAGTATGTCTTCGGGAGGTTTGGTTTGGGGGAGGCGGTGATCGGGAACGTGCACGGGAAGTCGCGGGAGGTCGACGCCCCATGGGGGAGGGTCGTGGTGTTCCCGCTCTACCACCCGGCGGCAGCGATCTATAACAGGAAGCTGCTGGGGGAACTCGATGCGGATATGGCGGCGCTTGCGCGGCTACTGCTGTAGCGCCTGTAGTCGTTTGACGATGTTTGGGTGGGTGCTGAAGAGTTCGGTGAAGCTGTCGAATCCGGTGACGTGGCGGTTTAGTATCTCGTCGACGAGCTGGGAGTCGAGTTCGCCGGTTTTGGCTGCTTGGAGTTCGGCGACGTCTATGCCGGCGCGGTCGGGGTCGGCGATGAAGAGGCTCTTGAAGCCGCTTTCGGCGATCTTTTCGCCTCTGCGTTGCTGGGTCCATGTGCGGCTGCTTATCTTGGCGAGTCCCGTGCTGAGTTTGTGGGCGCCGTCTGGGATGGTTTCGGCGGCGTGTTTGTCGGCGTAGTATTCGCGTTGGCGGCTTAGGGCGAGGTTGAGTAGGGTGAGTGTGAAGTAGATGATCATGCTGAGGCCGCCGACGAGGGCGAGGCTGGAGCCGTTGTTTTTCTTGTTGTTTCCGCCGAACCAGCTGCTGTAGAGTAGGCTTCGTGCGAGTATGTAGAAGAGGCTGGGGAGGAAGCTGACGACCATCATTATCTGCATGTCGCGGTGTTTGAGGTGTCCGGTTTCGTGGGCGATGACGGCTTCGACTTCGTCGGTGTCGAGGGTGGTTAGTAGTCCGTCGGTTACTGCGACCATGTTGCCGGTGAGTGGGGAGCCGTAGGCGAAGGCGTTGGGGATGGTGAGTTTGCTGATCATGAGTTGGGGGGTCTTGATTCCGCTGCGTTGGCTGATGCCTTGGAGCATTGTGTGTAGCTCTGGGCGCTCGGCGGGGTCTGCTTTTCTGACGCCGTACATGAAGTTGACGAGGTATGGGGCGAGTAGCCACTGTGCGATGTTGAAGATGGCGACGGTGGCGATGAGTGTGGTGATGTCTAGGGCGTCGTACCACCAGAGGATGGCTGAGAAGGCGAGGGTGGTTACGCCTATGATGAGTGCGACTGTGGTCGCCATGGTTATTTGGAGTTTCAGGAGTCCTGTGTTTGGCATGGGGTGTCTGGTGTGTGGCGGCGGGATTTAAGGGATGGGCTCGCGTGGGGGTGGGGGGGGAGGGGGGGTCCTTCGTCGTCGCGGTTCGGGTGTTTTCGGGGTTGTTTTGGCGTTTGGGGTCGTTTTTTGGCGATTCGTGATGGTTGGGGCTTGGCGGGTGGGGGTGGTCTTTTCCGGTGTGGGTGGGTGGTTTTCTCATGGCGGGTTGGGGTGTGAACCTGGAGGGGGGCGTGTGGTGGTACGCGCATTTGGTGGGGTTGCCGGGGTGCTTCACGCGTGGGGCGTCGCGTGGGGAGGCGCTGGCGGCGCTGCCGGGGGCGGTGGGGGCGCGGCTCGCGTGGCTCGGGGCGAG
The DNA here is from genome assembly GCA_026394265.1 of Candidatus Bathyarchaeota archaeon. Next base: position 25,982 of record JAPKYO010000013.1, on the reverse strand, counting down.
GGGGATCGGCTGCACCGAGCGTTCCGGCCTAGAGGTGGTTGAGGAGCAGGCGGGGATACCCGAACTCGGGGAGTCGGGCGGCGCGGTGGCGCTCTTCCGGTCGGATTTGGAGCCGGTGGACGGGGCTGTCCTCGGCGAGGCGTTGGGGCTTATGGCGCTGAGCAGGGGGGAGCTTCTGGGCGTCGTGGGTGGGCTGACGGAGGGGGAGCTTGATGCCGAGCCCGTCCCGGGGAAGCGTACGGTGAGGCGCGACGTCGGCCACATAGTCAACGCGGAGGAGTGGTACGTCTCCCGGCTGGGGCGGAGGTATCAGGGTGTCTACGAGGGGGGGCTGAGGGAGGCGAAGGGGAGGAGGCGGCTCTCCGCCGTCGAGAGGCTCATGGTTACTAGGCCCCCGATGATCGCTGCCCTGGAGGCGGCCCTCGGAGATGGGCGGCAGTGGCCGTTCACGAGGAGGGCGTACACGAAGTACCCGGGTGAGCAGTGGACGCTCAGGAAGGTGCTGAGGCGCTTCCTTGAGCACGAGAGGGAGCACCTCGGGACGATAAACAGGACGCTCGGGGCGCTGGGTTAGCTACATCCGCTCGGGTGCCTCGATGCCGAGGGCTGTGCAGCCGTTTCTGAGGACGATGCGGACGGCGTCTACTAGTGCGAGGCGTGCGCCGATGAGGCCGGGGGTATCCGCGTTCAGGACGCGTAGGCTTGAGTAGAAGCTGTTGTACTTGTCGGCGAGGCTGTTTAGGTAGGCTGTGATTGTGCTGGGTTTGAGTACGTCGGCGGCCTCGGCGAAGACCTCGGGCCAGTTGGCGACGGCGCTTACGACCTCGCGTTCCTTGGGGTCGGTGAGTTGGCTGAAGTCGGCTGCGGGTCGGGTTTCGACGCGTTTTAGTATGTTGCAGCAGCGTGCGTGGCTGTACTGTATGAATGGGGCGCTGTTTGTCTCGAAGTTTAGTGCCTTGGCCCAGTCGAATGTGACCTGCTTGTTTGAGTCTACGCTGAGCAGCGTGTACTTGACGGCGCCTAGGCCGACCATGCGTGCGATGTCGCGGCGCTGTGCCTCGGGGAGGTCCGGGACCCGTTTGGTGACTTCATCGTATGCGAGTTCGATGCTGCGGTCCATGACGTCGTTGAGTGCTACGTATCTGCCGAGGCGTCCGCTCATCTTGCCCTCGGGGAGTTTTACGAACTCGTAGCCGTAGTGTAGCTGGTTGTCGCCCATCTCTGGTTTGCCGATGGCGACCAGGGCTATGCGTAGCTGTAGCTGGGCGAGCGCCTGCTCCTGCCCGATGACGTTTATGACCTTGTCCATGCCGGTGCCGAACTTGTAGATGCTGTACGCCATGTCTCGGAGGGTGTAGAGGGTTGTGCCGTCGCTTCTGACGAGGACGAGGCGGGGTATGGAGTGGTGGGGGGCTAGTCCCCAGCGCTGCTTTAGGGCGTAGATGTTGGCGACCGAGTCGCAGTTGAGGACGAGCGCGCCCTGATCGTGTTCGACGAAGTCAGTCTTCTTGAGGGCGTCGAGTACCTCGTCGGCCTTGTGCTGCCAGACTAGGTCGCTCTCGTAGTCGAATGAGTCGTATCGGATGTTCATCTCGCCCATGGTCTGGGTGAAGCCGTCGATGCATATCTTGACGAGGTGGCGGACCGCCTTCTTGGTCTCGGGGTCGTTGTTCTCGTAGGCGGTGTTGAGTTTGGCTATCTCGGCGGCGGGGTCGGGGTAGGCGGCGATCTTTGCCTTGAGTGCCGCGTATATCTTGGGGCTGGTCTTTTCGAGGTCGGCTGCGGCTGTCTCGAATTTTTCGAGGTCCTCCTGCAGCTCGGCTATCATGGGGACGTCGCCCTTCTCCTCCGCGGCCTTGAGTTCCTTGTTGACGCGTAGGAGTTCCATGCTGACGTTTGTGGAGGCGTAGATTGCGCCGATGAAGAGTTCGCCGCGGGTGTCGGGGGCGGGTTTGCCGAGTAGGGTCCAGCCCCACGTGGCTAGGGCTACTTGGTGGCCCATGTCGTTTACTAGGAAGTCTACGCGCATTGTGTTGCCGCGTAGGCGTAGCATGTTTGCTAGGCAGGCGCCTGTGATGGCGTTGCGGGCGTGGCCGATGGTGATGGGGTGGATGGGGTTGGCGGAGGTGTGCTCCACCATGACCCTCTGGGGCTTCTCGACCTTGAGGTACCCGTACTCGGGGTCGCCGGCGGCGGTCTCGAAGACGAGCTTGTAGTAGTTGCCCTCGTCGGCGTGGAAGTTTATGTAGCCGTTCACCGCCTCGGCTGAGGCGACGAGGCCGTGGCGCTTCACGTGCTTCGCTATGGCTACCGCTATGTCTGCCGGCTTCTGCCTGAGCACCTTCGCGAGCTGGAATGATGCTGCTGACGCTAGCTCGCCCATCTTGGGGTCGGGCGGCTGGCTGAACTTGGACTCGGGGAGGGCGGTGCCGGGGTAGGCGGCCTCCGTGGCTGCCGCTAGCTGGCGCTGGCACTCCTCTCTCAGCTTCGCGAGTGGGTTGGACATGTCAATTCACTCTTTTGTCCAGTATGGCGGGGGGGTAGCGCCCTAAAATGAGTATCGCTCCATTTGTGGCTACTTTCTGATTGGTTCTGTCCCGCGTGGGACCATCTTGATGGTGCCGGTGGGGCATGTTGAGACGCAGACGCCGCATCCCATGCAGTGGGTGGGGTCGTAGACGAGTTCTCCGTCGACGAGTTGCCTGGTCCTGAATATGCAGCGGTTGACGCAGGCGCCGCAGGCGGTGCATTTGTCGTGGTCGTCTTCGGCGATGAGGCGTGAGGTGAGTATGAGAGGGTATGTGCCCTTCTCGATCATGGGGCGGAGGGTGTTGCAGCAGCAGCCGCAGCAGCTGCAGAGTATCTTGGGCTTGTCGTTGCCCTTGGCGACGTATGCCATGTGTACGAGGCCTGCCTCGTGGCTGCGCTTGAGTGTGGCGAGTGCCTCGTCTAGGGTGATCTCGTGGCTGCCTCCTCCTTTGATGCCTGCGTCGGCTTGTTCGTCGAGGCTGAGGCAGACGTCTAGGGGGGCATCGCATCTGTGGTGTTCGCTTCGGCATGGGCAGTCCCCGACGGCGATTCTCCGCGCCTTGGCGAGGATGGCTTTGGCCTCGGTGAGGTCGTAGACGGTGTGGTCGACGTCGATCTTCACGTTGACTGAGAGGGTTATGCCGTGGTCGAGTTCGTCCTCCTGTTCTTGGTGTGAGTCGGGCGCCATGTTCGTCCCCGGCGGATGGCGGGATTTAAGGTTTAGCGGGGTAAGTCTCTTATGGGTTCGTGGCGTGGGGTACCCATGCTCTATTTTGCCTATGGCTCGAACCTATCCACGAAGTATGTGAGGCAATATACGCCGAGCGCCGTCTTCGTGAGGCGCGCCCTCCTACCCAACTTCCACATAGAGTTCAGGCGCTACTCGGATAATCTGAAGGGCGGGATCAGCACGATCATCGAGGCGCCGGGGGAGATGGTTCACGGCGTCATCTACGAGGTGGACCCGAAGGAGATAGCGGCGCTGGACATCTTGGAGAAGGTGCCTCTGGGGGTCTACAAGAGGGAGGGCTTCAAGGTGCTTGGGGAGGATGGGAGGTGGTACACGGCGGACCTCTACCGCGTCGTGAAGCCGGAGGGGCCGTACATGCCGGCGAAGAAATACGTCTCGTGGATGGTCGAGGGGATGAGGGAGCATGGGATAGACCCGGCGTATGCGAAGAGGTTCGTGGACCTCTACCCGACGCTTCCCGAGTCCTCGGAGAAGTAATAGTGCTTCGTTCCCGCGTCTAGGGCTCTCTGTGGCGTGCGTGCATGTGATTTCCCGTTTCCTCCTCCGCCGCCGTCGCGTTTCCGGATGTTTGGGCTTGTTTCCCGTTTTGGGGCTGTTTTCTGGCTCCGTTAGCGGCGAATATGTGGCGGCGGATCAGGCGATATTCGTCGCAGGGGTGAGTTGGGTTATTTCAATGAGGGGGCATTCTGTGGTTACGGTACCATAAAATGGCGCACAAGGAAATGCCGGGAGGAGTTGGGATGGAAGAGAACGAATGCGATAAAGGAAACAAGGAAAAAGAGTCGATCTGGGAGGATTGCTCTGGCTTCTTGCCATCCGACTTTGAGGAGATTCTCAGGTTGATGCGGGGAGATGCAAGGAAGAGATTCAGGCGCCTCGGGATAGTTCCCTGAAGCTGCGTTGTGGGGCTGGCGAGATTCGAACTCGCATTATGCGGGTCAGCAGCCCGCCAGTCTTTCCATTATCTTACAGCCCCAAGTAAATGTTACGCTTCAGGCTTATATGGGTGAGCGTTCGGTGGATGAAAAGATTGGGGCGCTTGCTGAAGGCGCCCATTTTCGCGGCGGCTGCGTGTTGCCCTCTCGCCGAAGGCTGGAAAGACGCCGTCGCTGCGGACTCTCCCGCGTTGGTTTCATCCGCGATTAAAAGCTTGAGGGCTTGGCTTTTAAGACTTATGGAGGGTTAGGTGTGGTTTCGGGGGAGACATCTCTTGTTTGTTGCATTCGTTGTGTGGTTCAGATGGCGGAACGAGTGTTGGTTGTGGCGAGCCCGGTGGGATTCGGACCCACGTTCTCCGGCTTCGGAGGCCGGCGCCTTATCCGCTGGGCTACGGGCTCACACCACCTAGGGTTTGAAGATTAGGGTTTAAAGCGTTTCCACGGGGCGCGAACTTACGCCACCATAGATAACGAAAAAAATTATTGAGCCGATTCGTCAAAAGAGAGGTAATCTGTATCGATCTTTTTAATTTCATATTTATAATTGGACGAGACCCCGACGCTATATTCTTCCATATATTTAACTAAAGACGAACCATCGATGAGAATTACTTTGTTTTCGAGGTTTGAAGCATAGTCAATAGCCTCTTTTGTGAATGAGGAGGTAGTTATGAAAATGCCTTTTCGGGATTTTTTCCCGGCAAGGGCACCTACAAAACTCATTACTTCTGGCCTTCCAACAGAAGCCTTCCAGCGTTTCGCCTGAATTCGAATAATATCGAGCCCCAATTTATCCTCCTTAATTTCCCCATCGATCCCCTCATCCCCGCTTTTTCCGGTAACTTTTCCTGCATCGGGTCTAAAATCACCATACCCCATCGCTTGAAGCAGATCGAGAACGATTCTCTCAAAAATTTCAGGCTTTACGTGAAGTAGCCGGTCTAAAAGATCACTATAGAGTTTCTCTTGTATTTGTTTAAAACCTGAAATCATGAGTTCTTCGGGAGTTAGAGGTTCAACATCCTTTTTCTTATCGTTTTTTGGTTTTTTCTCTCTCCCTTTTTGCTGCATAGAAGAATTGAATTCCTTAAAAGGTTCGAATTGCATAAGAAAATCAACATCAATTTCAACGGGTTTTTTCTTTAGCGCTTCGTGGCCTAATTTTGTGATTTTCATCGATCCTCTTCGGGGAGCTTCGACTAGCCCTGCTTTGACAAGGTAAAATTTTGCCCAACCAACTCGATTATCAATAACTCTCTGCCAACCACTTGGCTGTAATTCCTGTTTTTCTTCCTCAGTCAAATTATATATTTTAGAAATATATTGAATCGATTCTTGATTTGTATGAATCTGATCATCTGAAAGTTGTTTTAATAAGGGAAGCATTATTTTGCCATAATCAGGAATCATATAGCTCACATCATAGTAAGGGTATACACATAAAAAAGTTAACATAAAATTAAATTTTATAAAAGTTAAGAAGAGTAAAATTCGTTGTAAGGATATGGAGATAAAAGTGCGCTCCGTCTAATCTTCACCTATGTCTCTTCGGCGTGTCATCGTCTGCACCGGCCCCCCCGGCAACGGCCGCGACGAGATGCTAACAAAGATGAAGGAGAAGGCAAGCTTCCACTACTACCACCTCTTCCAATACATCGTCGAACAAGCCAAGGCCGACGGCACAAACCTAAGCAAACTAAACATCCTCGACTTCTACGACAGCCAGCCCGACAAGATGGACGCACTCCGCGAAGCCGCAGTCGCACGCATCGAGGCCGAGATCAAGGACCACCCCGGCGTCCACATAATCAGCACCCCCCACCACTTCGAGTGGAAAGGCAACCGCTTCAAAGGACTAGACCACGGCGACGTCGAGCGCCTCAACCCCGACCTCTTCATCGTCGTATTCGACGACATAATCAGGGTCCGCGAACGCCTCGCAGCCGACCCCCAGTGGAGCGACCACCGATACACCCTCGGCGAAATAGCCAACTGGCGCCGCGAAGAAATGGCAGACGTCTACGAACAAGCCCGCAACTTCACCCCCCGCAAAGAGGTACAGATAGTCGCCTACGAGAACGGCCCAGACTTCCTACGCGACCTCATCTACAACCCACGCAAGGAGAAGTTCTACCTGAGCCACCCCATCACCGGCGAGGAGGAGGACGCCTTCAAGCGCTTCACCAAATTCGCCAACTCCCTCAAGGACTACTACATAGTCTACGACCCCATCATGATCAAGGACTGGGAGATAGTCGAGTCGTGGCGCGACGCCCTAAACACCGCCATCGACAAGGGCGAGCCACGCCCCGCACGCATCCCCGTACGCATACAGTACCGCGACGGCCCCAAACAAGTCACCCTAGACGCCGCCGAAGTCGAACCCGCCATCAAAAACCTACGCTTCCAAATCATCGACACCGACTACAAGATCATAGAAAACAGCCAACTCGTCGTCGTCTACCACCCACGCCAAAGCATCAGCGCCGGCGTCATGTGCGAGATGGTTTACGCCAAGAGCCTCGCCAAACTCGTCTACGTCTACTACCCCTACGAACCAAGCCCATTCTTCGAATGGTACAGCACACGCATCTTCAAAGACGAATCCGAGCTACGCGACTTCCTCATCAAGGAATCCAAGCTCACCGGGCAGACCCCCCTCGACCTCTACTCCAAACCCTAACCCCACCCCTCAGTTCTAATACAGCCGTGACCAACCGAATAACCGTGAAACGGCGATGACGGTAACACGCGTCAAGAAGAGGGACGGCAGACTAGCACCCTTCGACCAGACCAAGATCACAAACGCCATCTACAAGGCCCTCTACGCCGTCGAGGGCAAAGACGGGGACACCGCCAAAACCATCAGCGACAGGGTCGTCGAGAAGCTCAACACACTCTACGCCGGCAAGACCCCCGGCGTCGAAGCCATCCAAGACCTCGTCGTCCAGACCCTACACGAGACCGGCCACACACGCGTCGCCGACGACTACCAAACCTACAGAACCAAGAAGGCCGAACTACGCGCCCTCAGGGGCGAACTCGGCATCCTCGACGAACCCAAACTCACCCTAAACGCCATGGAGGTCCTCGAAAAACGCTACCTCCTCAAGGACGACAAGGGCAACCTCATGGAGACCCCCACCGGCATGTTCATGCGCGTCGCCAAGGCAGTCGCCGAAGCCGACCACCTCTACGGCGACGACCCAGCCGCCACCGCCAAGGAGTTCTACGAAGCCATGAGCAGACTCGAATTCCTACCCAACAGCCCCACACTCTTCAACGCCGGCACAAAGACCGGCTTCGCCCTAAGCGCCTGCTACGTCCTCCCCATCGAAGACAGCCTCGAAGGCATATTCACAAGCCTCAAGAACATGGCGCTAATCGAACAGACCGGCGGAGGAGTAGGATTCGACTTCAGCAGGCTCCGCCCCGCAGGCGACGTCGTAAAAACAACAATGGGCGTCGCATCCGGCCCCGTCAGCTTCATGAAGATATTCGACGCAGCAACAGAGGTCATCAAAGCAGGAGGCAGGCGCCGAGGCGCCATGATGGCCATACTCCGAGTCGACCACCCCGACGTCATCGAATTCATAACCGCCAAGACCCGCCCCGGCGCACTCACAAACTTCAACATAAGCGTCACAGCCACAGACGCCTTCATGCGCGCCGTCGAGGAGAACACCGACTACGACCTCATCAACCCCCGAACAAAGAAGCCCGTCAAGTGCCTCAGCGCCCGATACGTCTGGGACAGACTCGTCGACAACGCGTGGCGCAGCGGAGACCCCGGCATCGTCTTCATCGACGAGGTCAACCGCCACAACCCCACCCCCACCCTCGGCGCCATCGAGTCAACCAACCCCTGCGGCGAACAACCTCTCCTCCCCTACGAGTCCTGCAACCTCGGTAGCATCAACCTTGCCAAGATGATCGACGGCAACAAGATCGACTACGAGAAGCTCGGCAAGACGGTGCGCACCGCCGTCCACTTCCTCGACAACGTCATCGACGTAAACCCCTACCCCCTAAAGGAGACGGACGCCATCACCCGCGCCAACAGGAAGATAGGCCTCGGCGTCATGGGCTTCGCCGACCTACTCATCCTCCTCGGCGTCCCATACGACTCCGAGAGGGCGGCGGAGGTCGGTGAAGAGATTGCCTCGTTCATAAACGAGGAGGCGGGCAAGGCATCCGAGCAACTCGGCCTCCAGCGTGGCAGCTTCCCCAACTTCCCGGCGAGCATCTGGAAGGGCAGGTTCAAGGCGCGTCGCAACGCCACCGTCACAACCGTCGCCCCCACCGGCACGATAAGCATCATCGCCGGGTGCTCCTCCGGCATCGAACCACTATTCGCCGTCGCCTTCATGCGCCACGTCCTCGAAGGCGCACGACTATTCGAACTCCACCCCATCTTCGAGCAGATGGCGAAGGAGCGCGACTTCTACGGCGGCGAGACGCTGGAGAAGATCGTCAGCCACGGCACCATCAAGGACATCGAAGGCATCCCCGAGGACATACGCCGCCTATTCGTCACCGCCCACGACATCGCCCCCCAGTGGCACGTCAAGATACAGGCAGCCTTCCAGCGCCACACGGAGAACGCCGTCTCCAAGACCGTAAACCTCCCCGAGGACGCAAGCCTCAGCGACGTCGACGGCGTCTACCGCCTCGCCCACAAGCTCGGCTGCAAGGGCGTCACCGTCTACCGCTACGGCAGCAAGGGCACACAGGTCCTAAACCTAGGCGTCGAGGCACGCGGCGAGGGTAAGGTCGCCACAGCCAGCGCCGAGTACGCCGGCGGCCGCCCCATCGAGGGCTGCGAGGTCTGCGGGTGACCGGCATGGGCCACATCTACCTCTACTACGGCACAGGCGGCGGCAAAACAACCGCAGCCCTCGGCATCGCCCTACGCAGCGTCGCCCACGGCCACCACGTCACCATCATACAGTTCCTAAAACACTGGAAGGAGACCGGAGAATACAAGGCCGCAAAGACCATCGGCCCCCTCTACACGATAATGCAGTTCGGCAGACAGGGCTGGATAAAGGCGGCCAAGGACGGGGACGAGGTCAGGATAGGGGGATTCAAGGCGAGCCTACGCCGCCCATCCGGGGAGGACAAGGAGGCCGCCGCGGAGGCGCTCAGGTACGCGGAGAGGGTGCTAAAGGGGGATCACCCGCCGGAGCTTCTCATACTCGACGAGGTCTGCCTCGCCGCCCACATGGGCATCGTGGACACCGCCGACGTGCTCGCCCTCCTCGACAAGCTCCCCCCGGGCACCGACGCCATACTCACCGGCAGATACACGCCCCAGAAACTCATCGACAGGGCCGACTTCGTAAACGAGGTCAGGGAGGTAAAGGCCCCCGCCACCTTCGTCTCCCGCGAGGGGATACAGTACTAGGTGATCCCGCCGCGCCCGGCCCAGCCGATCGCCGACTCAATCTCCTTGAGCTTCCCCGCGGCTATCCTCCCCGCGGGTGTGAGTGAGACATCCTCCACGTAGGGCTCCCCGCGCCGCGTCTTGGCCTCGACGACGCCCGCCTCACGCAGGGCATCGATGGAGTGGACGACGCTGCCATGAGGCTCACCCATGGAGGCGGCTATCTCCTCCACGGTCATCCTACGGTCCTCCCTGAGCAGTATGAGGAGGGCCTTGATCGAGAAAGTGTGTGTAAGCGACTCCATAGACGAACCACTTTTTCCGCACAAGATAAACGATGCCGACTACTCGGGGTGATCCTCGCAGGCCTGCCGGTAGCTGCTCTTGAGGAGCGTCTGGGCATACTCAACGATCGTCGGCCCTATGCCCCCAACCTCCGCGAGGGGCCCCATGAGCTTCTTAGTCTTCCCCGAAGGCGAGACGTGCACCTCAGCGCAGGCAAGCTCCTCGATCACCCTGAGGGGCGTATCAAACTTCTCCAGCAGGCCCTCCGCGGAGGTGGTCCCTATCTGCTGGAAGCCTGAGAGCAGGAAGAGCTGCTGCTTGTTCAGCGGCAGGCTCCTGTCCACGTTCCTGAGCTGGATGGCCCTGTTGTCCTTCGCCTGCTCCCTGTAGGCCAGGCGCTGCAGTAGGATCGCCGTCGTGTCCGTGTCCTCTGTGGGTATGATGCTGATGCCGTAGTCGAGGGCGAGGCTGCTCAGGGCACCGTAGACGGCGGCGGGCTTCATCGCGCTCCGCTTCAGCGCCCTGCTCACCTGCCCCTCGAGGATGATGACCGGCCTCTCATACGCCTCGACCATCGCCTTCGCCTGGCTGAAGAGGCGACCATCCTTCATGCTGCCGAGGAAGTCGCTGACGTCCTTCCTCTCTATCCCCACGCGGTCGGAGACGACGTAGTCGCAGACGGTCAGCTTCTGGATGTCGACCACGACCCCCGAGAGGCGTAGGTAGTTTAGTATGTCCCTGTGTGCGCTGGCCTCGTTGCTGTCTACGCAGATGTGCAGCTCCTCAGGCGTCGTCCCTCACCTCGAACTCTAGCTCGACGCGGTGCGGCGCCTCGGAGCCCTTGAGGGTCTTGAGGAAGCCGAGGACGACGTTGGCGAGGGCGCTGCCCGTGAACTTGTTGAGGGCTATGACGGAGCCGTCGACTCGGAGGAGCACCTCGGCGCTGTACTTGACGCACTTCGCTGCGCTCCCCTCCCCCGCGAGTATGGCGCGCCCCAGCTCGCCGCAGGTCTTGTAGCCGCACGCCTTGCAGTTCATGCCAGCCAAGAGCGGGTAGGCGCGCGCCTCGACGATGTCCGCGAGGGCGGAGGCGTCACCGATGGGTACGACGGGCAGGTCACCCGCCTCCCCCACCTTCCCCTCAATATCAACCGATGCGATCTCCAGCCCCATCCTGAGTTTCCCGACCTCATCGGGGCTCCTCGGCACGATGACGCGGGGGGCGACGTCGAGTGTCTTGAAGCCCTCCATGACGATGAAGTCCACGTCGCCGAGGGCGTCTGCTGCCCGCTGCAGGTTCATGGCGCGTCTGAGGAAGATGGCGGTGCGATTATCGGAGAGGATCGCGGATGAGACTGCCCCCGCCTCGGCGTGGCGCCACGTATCCGTCCCCGCCTTGTCGAGGGGCTGATCCTCCGCCGTGTGCTTGAGCGTGCCCACCCTGTACCCCCTGCGCGTCAGCTCAGCCACAAGCGCCTCGACGACGCGTGTCTTCCCCGCGGCCTTGAAGCCGACGACGGCGACTGCCCTGGGTGCTCCCATGCCCCCACATGGCGCAGACGCGGTTATATCCCCTGCGGACACGTTCAACGCCTAAATAACCGGGACACATGGGAGTCTGTGATGGTCGGGCTCAGGTTCCTCGGAGGCGTCGGCGAGGTGGGTGGAAACAAGATCATGCTCGAGGACGGCGACACACGCGTCTGGCTCGACTTCGGCAAGAGCTTCACCAGCGGCGCCGACTACTACACCGGGTACCTCGCCCCCCGAGGCATCGCGGGGCTCAAGGACTACTTCGAGTTCGACCTCCTCCCGAAGATTGAGGGGCTCTACTCTGAGGAGATGCTCGCGGAGACGGAGATCAAGTACGGGGAGCCCCGCTTCGACGGCATCATCATCTCGCACGCCCACGGCGACCACGTCGGCCACCTCGGCTTCGTCGACCCCAGCATACCCGTCTACACGGGGGCGGGGACGAAGCTCTTCATGGAGGCCTCGGATGAGACGAGCCAGAACCGCCTCGGCGAGCACGCCTACCACGCATTCAGGACCGGCGCACGGATCAAGATCGGCTCACTAGAGGTATGCCCGATACACGTCGACCACAGCATCCCCGGCGCCTACGGCTTCATAATCTACACGTCGGAGGGCACCCTCGTCTACACGGGGGACATGAGGGCACACGGCCCCAAGTCGGATATGACGGAGGAGTTCATAGAGGCCGCCGCCCATGCGAAGCCGAGGGCCATGATAACGGAGGGCACACGAGTCACACCCGAGGACCACAGGCAGAACCTCACCGAGCAACAAGTCGCCACAGGCATCGCAGGCGTCTGCAACGACCCACACCACAAGAAGAGACTCATAATATACACCCACGGCCCCCGCGACATGGACAGGCTCAGGAACTTCTACGCCGCCGCCACCGCATGCGGCAGGAAGATAGTCATCGCCCCGAAGACGGCGCACCTACTCTCCAAGCTCATCCACGACGAGCACCTCGACCTCCCCGACCCCATCAAAGACGAGAGCATCGCCGTCTACTACCGGAGGAAGAAGAGCGGCAGCTACGACGAGAGCGACTACTTCAGGTGGGAGCGCCCCTACCTCGACAAGATGGTGACCCCCGCCGAGCTGAAGAGAGAGCCCGGCGGCTACATGGTAAACATCGACTTCACCGGCCTCACCGAGCTGATCGACGTCCGCCCCGAGCGGGGCACCCCCTTCATCTACAGCATGAGCGAGCACTTCAGCGAGGACGAGGTAGAGGGCACCGTGCTGAAGAACTGGATAAGCCACTTCGGGCTGGAGCACGTGCAGCTGCACGCCTCGGGGCACATAAGCAGGGGCGAACTGGCGGAGGCGATTGAGAGGATACGCCCGAAGAAGGTCTTCCCCGTGCACACCGAGCACCCGGAGATGTTCAAGAGGATGCACGACGCCGCCGTGCCCCCCGTGAAGGGTAAGGGCTACGCCTTCTAGTCGCCCTTCTTGAAGGGGTCGACGCCCGTTATGCAGAAGGTGCAGACCCGGTCCTTCGGCAGCCCGATCGACTCGACTATGCTCTCCGGCGTGTTGTAGAGGACGTGGTCGATGCTCGGCAGGCCCTGCGCGACTAGGCGGCCTATCTCCTCGATGCTCTTCCCCTTGAAGGGCTTCGCGGCGAGCGGCTTGTCGGCGGGGTCGCTGAAGCATGGGTAGAAGATGGGGGCGTAGCTGACTAGGAAGTCGACCTCGGTGGCCCCCGCCTTGCGCAGGCTCTTGGCGACCGACTCGCTCACCGTCCCCCTGACTATGCTGTCGTCGCAGATGGCGACCTTCTTCCCGCCCACCGTGGCGCGTATCACGTTGTGTTTGAGATCCGAGGCCGTCTTCCTGAAGGCGGGGTCGTAGATTAGGTATGTGCGGCCGAGGTAGGCGTTCTTTATTATCCCCTCGTCCGCGGGGACGCCGAGGCCCTCCGCGACGCCCGTGCAGACGCTCCTGCCGGAGTCGGGGACGGGGATGACGGCGAGGTCGCTCCTCGGCCCATTCTCGACGTCGTACTGCCTCTTGAGGTCGTGTGTCTCAACGAGGGCGTGGCCGAGGTTCTTCCGGGCGACGTGTACGCTCTTTCCCTCCATGACGGAGTCGGGGCGGCCGAAGTAGACCCACTCGAAGGCGCAGTGGGCGGGACGCGGCTCTATCACCTGCTCCTCCCTTATGCCCTCGTCGCTCATGTAGATCATTGAACCGGGGACGACATCCCTCCGGTCGTCGAATGCCTCACCCATCCCCTCGAGGACGTCGACGGGCGCCGACTCGGAGGCTATGAAGAGCTTTGCCTTGGTCCTCGCGACGTGTAGGGGCCTGACGCCGCGGGGGTCGCGTGCGGCGAAGAGCGTGCTCTTCTTCTCCTTCTTGTCGAGGACGGCCGCCACGAGGCTGTAGTAGGCGGTGGGCAGACTCCACATGGTCTCACGCATCGCGGGGATGATGCTCGTGCCCTGCAGCTTCGCCTCGAGGACGTCGAAGAACGCCTTCTCGTTCGAGTCCCCCGCCTTCTTTGGCAGGTACCCGTCGAGGGTCAAAGCGATCTTGTACCGCTCGTTTTCGAGGACCCGGGGCGTGAGGCCGCCGGAGACGCCCTCACCTGAGGCACAGCCCACGACTATGTAGTCGTCGGGGTGGCTGAAGGGCGTGTAGCGCTCGTCGAATACGCGCGAGACGAGGCCCGCCCCGCTCCAGACCCTTAGGCTCCTGTCCCCCGCCGCGGCTACGCCCGCGCTCTCCTGCCCCCTGTGCTGGACACCATAGAGGGTGTATAGGCTCTTGATCCCAACGTCTTCCCGTGAGTAGACGCCGATAACGCCTTGCATGGGGAGCTAGTGGCTCAACCCGTTAAAAAGTCGATGCCGGCTAGACCATCCTCATCCCCCGGTTGGGGGAGAGGATGAAGGGGGGGAGGTAGGCGGGTATGTTGCTGAAGGGCAAGACCTCGGGTGCGACCCTGAGGCCGAGCCCCTTGACCATGAATGCGCGGCGCGCCTGTATACGTGCCCATGCCTCGGGGTACCTCTCCTCGAACTCCCCACGCAGCTTCGCGTCGGCGAGGCAGAGACCGTCCTCGATGTTCGAAGTGAAGTACCTGGTGCCCGTTCCGGGGATGACGTCGACGTGTATCGCCATCCCCGATACTAGCTTCTCCTTCGACCCCTCATAGCTTGGGCTGCTCAACCACTCCTCTAGGCTTGTGAGGTGACCCGGGTTGAGGTGGACGCCGTAGAAGGGGTCACCGATGCGGTCGTGGACGGCCTTCCAGAGGTCGCCGCCCGTGGCGCCTATCCTCAGCTTCTCGTACCACGCTGCTACCGCCTCGTAGTAGGGGGCCACCAACTTGGGGACATAGTCCCTGATCTGCTTAGGCAACTCCTCCGCCGACTCGACGACGAATCCGGCGCGTGAGTTGAGGCTCCCCCAAGCCCCATAGGCCATAGTGAATTGGTCACCGCGCTCTATGACTCGGCTGCTCGGACTCGGCAGCCCCATGGGGGCGCGTGGCCCGGCGCTGAGCATGAGGTGGCAGCTCAGGGGGAGGCCGTTCAGCCTCATCAGGCGGACAGCCTCATGCTCCGTCATCCCGGGGCGGAGGCCAAAGAGGACGTCTCGGAGTGCCTGGCTCGTGTAGGTGCCGATGTACTCGAATCGGGCGAGCTGGTCCACGTCGTTGATGGCGCGTATGCCCTCGGTGGGGTGGATGAGGAGCGTGTTCGCGTTCGCTACGTTTCCCCTGCCAGCCATCCTCCGGATTGTGTCCGCGATGTAGCTGGGCACCTCAAGCGTGGCCTCGGGGTCTTCGACCTCCACGTCAGTGTAGTACTTCCACCCGGCGACGCCGACCCTGCTGCCCCGCTTGACGCCTCCGAGGCGGAGAATCTGCTTCAGCGGCCTGCTCTCGCCGCGTGGCTGGCTGACGAGGCTGAAGCTCTGGTAGAGGGCGATTCGGAGCCTCTTCTCGATGGGGCTTATCCCCGTGTAGCCCTTGCCCTCGTTGCCGACGACGAGCAGCGGTTTCGCCCCACCCTTGATGTCGATGATGAAGAGCGCCTCCTCGAAGCGCGGGTCGTAGCCGGTGAGCCACGCGACGTTGGCGAAGTGCTCCCTGTCACCGTAGACGACGAATGAGTCGAAGCCCTTTCCCCTCGCCTTCCCGCGGAGTGTCTCTATCCTTTCGAGGTAGGTCTCGGCTGGGATGGTCGGCTCCCTCGTCGGGGTGCCGAATTCGGGCAGTTGCAGCTCGGCTAGCTCGGCGTGTCGCGCCAAATAGTACACCTACCAGAATGTAGGTGGATTATAGTTATCAGTTTGCCGAGTTCACCCCATCATGACGTTTTCTTATCTCAGCAGCACCACTTCATACACCAGTAGTTGCCTCGGTGATTTCATTCACCTCATCGACCCTATGTTTCAACTCCTCTTCGTGAAGCTTGGCTTTGACGGCTTCGCGTATGTATTCGGACCAGTTTATGCGTATGCTTCGCATTCTCTGCCTTAGCGGCTCGCCTATTCTCACCGAGATCCTGGCACGCATACTGTTGGATAGGTGAAAGAGAATACATTAACCTAGGGTGACTAACCCTCGGATTCTTAGGCAACCTGTGGGGAGGGTTGATCGATGGGCCACGCGGGTTTCTTTGTGGGCGTCGACTGCGGCTCGCAGGGGACGAAGGCAGTCGTCGTCGACGGTGGGGACGGTAGGGTCGTAGGTAGCGGCTACATCGGCTACGGGTTTATCGAGGGGCTTCCACCGGGGCACCGGGAGCAGCACCCGTCGACTTGGGTCGAGGCGATGACCGGCGCCGTCAGGGGTGCCCTCAGTCAGGCGAAGGTAAAAGGCAGGGTAGAGGGCATCGGCGTCTCGGGGCAGCAGCACGGCTTCGTCCCACTCGACGCGAAGGGCGAGGTCATCCGCCCCGCGAAGCTGTGGAACGACACCAGCACCGCCGAGGAGTGCAGGTGGCTCATCGAGCGCCTCGGCGGCGTCGGGGAGGTCGTGAAGCTGACGGGCAACACAATACTCCCCGGCTTCACGGCGGGGAAGATACTCTGGCTCAGGAGGCACGAGCCCACCAACTACGCGCGCCTCGCCAAGGTGCTCCTCCCCCACGATTACCTCAACTACTGGCTCACGGGGAGGGCGACGATGGAGCCCGGGGACGCCTCGGGGACCGCCCTCATGGACGTGAAGACGCGGAGGTGGAGGAGGGAGGTCGTCGACGCCATCGACCCGGAGCTGATGGCGAAGCTGCCGGAGATACGACCCTCCAGCGAGCCCGCGGGTACACTACGGCGGGAGGCGGCGGAGCTTCTCGGGCTCCCGGAGGGCATCACCGTTAGCGCGGGTGGCGGCGACAACATGATGGGCGCCATAGGAACGGGGAACACGCGCCCCGGCATCGTCTCCGTCAGCCTCGGCACATCGGGCACAATCTACGCGTACTCGGAGAGGCCCGTGGTCGACCCTCTGGGCGAGGCACACGCCTTCTGCGACTCCACGGGGGCGTGGCTCCCACTCGCCTGCACGATGAACGTCACAGTAGCC
This sequence comes from Candidatus Bathyarchaeota archaeon, assembly GCA_026394265.1. The sequence continues at coordinate 9,012 of JAPKYO010000013.1, read as the reverse complement.
ACCGAGGCGGTGAGGGGGCTACTCTGCCTCAACTACGATGAACTGGAGGAGGTGGTGAACGCGGCACCGGTCGGCTCGAACGGCGTCCTCCTCCTACCCTACCTGACGGGGGAGCGGACACCGAACGTCCCAGACGGCAAGGGCGTCCTCTACGGGCTCACCCCCGAGAACCTCAACGCGGGCAACCTCGCACGCGCCGCAATGGAGGGCGCGACGATGGGGCTCAACTTCGGCTTCAACCGCCTCAAGGAGATGGGGATAGAGCCGAGCGAGGTGCGCCTCACCGGCGGGGGCTCTAAGAACAGGGCGTGGAGGAGGATGTGCGCCGATGTCTTCGGCGTCGAGACCGTGTGCCTCGAAGTGGACGAGGGCGCCGCCTACGGGGCGGCACTACAGGCGCTCTGGACACGCGACGGCGGCTCCATCTCGGGGATAACCGACTCCTTTGTCCGCCTCGACGAGGCGACCCGCTCCAAGCCCGACGGGGAAAAAGTAGGGAAATACAAGCAGCTCCAGAGGCTGCAGGACAGGCTCAGCGTCGACCTCCGCGGCGCATTCGCCTCGTGACCCGAAAACTGTTTTACCACGTCGAGCCACCATCAATCCATGCTAGACCTGAGACAACAGAAGGTGGAGAAGAGCCCCGAGGAGATGCTCAGGCACCTCAAGGGTTCGAAGCTCAAGCCGCGGTTCAGCGTCGGCGTCTGGTACTTCTACCCCGGCGGTGGGAGGTTCCACGACGCCTACGTCGAGAAGGGCACGATCGTCGACTGCGTCGAGAAGATCAAGGTGATGAAGGACGCGGGGATCGTGGATGGGTCCCTCGGCGTGGAGGCGCACTACCCCAACGAGGTAAACCGCGACAACATCCACCTCTACAAGGCGCTGGAGAAGGAGACCGGCATCAAGCTGATCACCTGCATCCCGATGCTCTTCTATGACAGGCAGTTCGAGTTCGGCAGCCTCAGCAACCCCGACCAGAAGGTCCGGAAGGCCGCCACGGACCGCCTCAAGGAGAGCCTGCACCTCAACAAGGAGCTCGGCACGGACGTCTGCGTCATCTGGCCGGGCATAGACGGCTACGAGAACCCGTTTGGCCACGACTACTATGGGATGTGGAGCCGCTTCGAGGGCGCCGTCGCTGAGGCGATGGACGAGGTCCCCGGGATGAGGGTGGCTATGGAGCCGAAGCCCTACGAGCCGCGGGGGAACAACATCTACAGGAACACGGCGAATGGGCTGCTATTCGCGCGGAACGTCGAGGCACTCCTTAAGAATAAGGAGAACCTGAAGCTGCTGAGGGACGGGCACGCGATGGTGGGGCTCAACCCGGAGGTGGGGCATGTATTGATGGGGCACGAGGACCTCCCCGGGGCCTTCGCCTCGGTGCTCCGCGAGGGGCGCCTCGCCCACAGCCACTGGAACAGCCAGCCACTCGGCAACTACGACCAGGACCTGAACGCCGGCGTCCTCGGCATCGACCAGATGCTGGCGACGCTGCTCGTCTTCAAGATGTACGCCTACTCGGGCTTCTACGGCATCGACATAAACCCGGAGAGGATGCCCGTCGAGAGGGCGATAACGCTCAATGTAAATGCGCTCAACGCGGGGGCGGAGGTCGTGAACGGCTTGGATTACGATGCCCTCGTCGCTGCGATGTATGACCCCGCGGGGCACAGGGGGGTCGTGGAGGAGACGCTGACGAAGGCGTGGGCGCCGAAGGGGGCGAAGCTGAGGAGGCTCCCCTAGCCTCTACTGCTTATATAAGGGGCTCAATCAATAATCGACGACTGGGTGCGAGCGTTGAGGGTCGCCGTCGTCGACAAGGAGCGTTGCAAGCCGGACAAGTGTGATCTTGTCTGCATCAGGTTCTGCCCGATGGTGCGTACGCGTAGGGAGGCGATTCGCGTCGGGGACGATGGCAAGGCGTACGTGGCGGAGATGATCTGCAGCGGCTGCGGCATCTGCGTCAAGAAGTGCCCATTCGACGCGCTGAGGATCGTTAACCTGCCCGACGAGTTGAAGACGGATCACACGCACCGCTTCGGCCCGAACGCGTTCACGCTCTACAGGCTACCCACGTTGAAGCAGGGGAGCGTCGTCGGCCTACTCGGGCGTAACGGGATAGGCAAGTCCACGATCCTGCGAATCCTCGGCGGGGAGCTGATCCCCAACCTCGGCAACTACATGGATCCCCCCACGAAGGAGGAGGTGGAGGAGAACTACGCGGGGCAGCCGATGTACGACTACCTCGACGCCCTCTACGGCGGGCGCATGCAGGTGATGCTCAAGCCCCAGTACGTTGACAAGATACCGAAGATAGTCAAGGGCACCGTGGGCGAGGTGCTAAAGAGGCTTGACCAGAGGGGCGTAGTGGAGCAGGTGGCGAAGGATCTGGAGCTTGAGCACCTGATGGATAGGCCGCTCGACGTCCTCTCGGGGGGCGAGCTTCAGAGAGTCGCAATCGCCACGGCGATCCTCAGGGACGCGAAGGTCTACCTGTTTGACGAGCCGAGCAGCCACCTAGACGTCTACCAGCGCACAAAGGCGGCGCGCGCCATCAGGAGCCTCGTGGACGCGGATAAGATGGTGGTCGCCGCGGAGCATGACCTCGCCGTCCTCGACTACATGAGCGACGACGTCTTCCTCCTCTACGGTGAGCCGGACGTCTACGGCATCGTGAGCCACATACACACGGTGCGCGAGGGCATAAACATCTACATAAACGGCTACATCCCCGACGAGAACATCCGCTTCAGGGAGACCCCCATCATCTTCCACGACAAGCCGCCGAACCCCGACAGGGGCAGGGTCCGCTCCCTCCTGCAGTGGACGGAGCTGAAGAAGAAGTACGGCGGCTTCAGCCTCGACGTCGAGGCGGGCAAGATCGGGGTCGGCGAGGTCGTCGGCATCCTCGGCATGAACGGCATCGGCAAGACTACCTTCATCAAGATGCTCGCGGGCGTCGAGCAGCCAGACGAGGGCGCGGTGAACAACCCGACGCTCAGGGTGAGCTACAAGCCGCAGTACATAAGCCAGAGCAGCGTGCCGGGCACAGTCGAGCAGGTGCTCAGGAAGGCGGCGGGGGAGAAATACGGCGAGCAGTGGTTCACCGCCGAGGTCATCGACCCCCTGCACGTCAAGCGGATGCTTGAGAGGGACGTAAAAGTACTCTCGGGCGGGGAGCTACAGAGAGTCGCCATCGCCGAGTGCCTCAGCAGGGACGCCGACATCTACCTGCTCGACGAGCCATCAGCCTACCTCGACGTAGAGGAGCGCCTAGCCGTGGCGAGGTCGATCCGCCGCATCACCAAGATGAGGGGAGTCACCGCATTCGTCGTCGAGCACGACATAGTCACTCAGGACTTCATCGCGGACAAGCTCATGGTCTTCACAGGCGAGGCGGGGATAAGCGGCCACGCGGGCCAGCCACTCAGCCTGGAGGACGGTATGAACGCCTTCCTGAAGCAGATGGGTGTGACCTTCCGCCGCGACGCCGACACGAAGAGGCCGCGCGTAAACAAGCCGGGGAGCAGGCTAGACAGGGAGCAGAAGGAGACTGGACGCTACTACTACTCCGGCTAGTTCGCGTGGCACACGATAACGATTTTTTTCTCATCTCTTTACGGCGCTGATGAGGATGTCGTGCGGCACCCTCTGGAACCTCTTCAGGGCGGGGTATCGCTTCACGCCCTCCTCGATGGGCTTCGGCTCAACCATCCCGTCTACGAGTAGCCCACTGCGCCCCAGCGCGTTGACGTAGTCGGAGAGGGTCCTGTTGAAGTGGGCGGTCACGAAGGGGCGCTCGACCCTGTTCTGCCAGAGCCATTCGCCGGTGGACCTGTCGAAGTAGTCGGTGACGTTAAGGTGGGTGTACTCGACGGCGCCGTCGGCGCCCGTGGTGGTTTCCCAGCCGATTGTCTTCTCCTTGCCCCTGAGGCGGGTGGCGAAGCAGGGGTGGAGCATGGCGGCGTAGAAGCGCCCACCACTCCTCAGGACGCGCGCGACCTCGGAGAGCGCTGACTGGTAGTCCTCGATGTCCATGAGGGTCTGATAACTAATGGCGGCGTCGAATGTTGCGTCGCCGAGCATGGACATCCTCCTCGCGTCGGATTCGATGTACGTGATGCCAAGAGGCGTAGATGCATCCATCTTCCTCGCCTCAGCTATCATCGTGGGGCTGATGTCCACCCCCGTGACGCGAGCACCCCCCTCGGAGAGCATCCTCGCAACGTAGCCCTCCCCGCAGCCGACGTCGAGGACCCTAAGCCCCTTCACGTCGCCCACGAAGGGCAGGAAGGCTGGCAGCGTCATGTAGTACCGGTAGTAGTCGTTTCCGCCCCGCACGTACTTGGCCCACGTCTCCCCAGCATCGCCCCATCCACGCTTTATATCGTCACCCATGGCGAACCAAAGTTAAAGATAGTTAACGGTTAGTTTTAACTATCGTCATTGATTTCGGAAATAATCTCGGTTATGAGTAATGGACATTGCCCATTTTGCTTATATTTCATTGAAACTAAGTTAACCCATGGCTCACTGGTCGGAGACCCTGTTCAAGGAGAACGCGGACCTCTACGCGAGGGATTTCGAGCTGGGGATGGCTTGGGTGACCCGTGACTCACCGATCCTCGCCCAGCTTCTCACCGAACTCGGGATCGGGGCGGGTTCAAGCATCCTCGACGTGCCCTGCGGGAACGGGCGCTGGGGCGTCGAACTCGCCTCCCGGGGCTACCGCGTCGAGGGCCTCGATTTCTCTGAGCCCTTCGTCGAAGCCGCCAAGCAGAAGGCATCCGGTAGGGGGTTCTCGGACAGCTGCAGGTTTACCCACGGCGACATGCGAGAAACAGCGACCATCTACAAGGGAAGGAGATTCGACGCGGTCCTCAACCTCTTCACAAGCCTCGGCTACTACGACGACGAGACCGACCGAAACGTCCTCACGCAGTTCAGGAAAGCCACTAGAAAGGGCGGATACTTGATCGTAGACCACTCGAACAGGGACTACTTCGCGAGGACCTTCAGGCCCGTGGGATTCGTCGACTTCGGGGACGTCGTCCGAAATGAGGCGCGCACCCTCAATCAGGAGACGAGCAGGATGGAGGTCACGTGGACGTACTACAGGAAGCAGGGGGAGAACCTGATTCACCTGAAGACCATCCGGTTCGACCACCGCCTCTACAATCTCCACGAGATGAAGAAACTGCTCACGGAAGCAGGCTGGACACTGAAGGCGTATTATAGTGGATTCGATAAGACGCCATATAATTGGAACATGAGTAGGATGGTCCTCATCGCGGAGAACCCATCCTAATCGCCTTTACTTGGGCTTGTAGGCTTCGACGGTGACGCTCTTGACCTTGAAGTCTATGTCGTATTCGCTTGTGTCGTAGTAGGACTCCTTGAGTATCTTGGGCGTCTTGAAGCCGGCTGCCTCTATGTCCTTGAGGTACTCCTCCTGTGGGAGGGCGCCGGAGACGCAGCTGGCCCACGAGTCGAGGTCCTTCCTTATCTCCTCGGGTATCCTGCCCTCGGTGACTATGTCGCTTACGGTTATCCTGCCGCCGGGCTTGAGGACGCGGTGCGCCTCGCGGAAGACCTGGGGCTTGTCTGGGCTGAGGTTGATTACGCAGTTGCTGATTATCGCGTCGACTGTGCCGTCCTCGACGGGCATCTCCTCGATCTCGCCGAGGCGGAACTCGACGTTCTTGAAGCCGTACTCCTCCGCGGCCTCCTTCGCCCTCCTGATCATCGCCTCGTTCATGTCGACTCCGAGGACCTTTCCCTTGGCGCCCACCTTCTTCGCGGCGAGGAACACGTCTATGCCCCCGCCGCTGCCGAGGTCGAGCACGGTCTCCCCCGGCTTGAGCCCGACGTAGGCTATGGGTGACCCACATCCGAGGCCGAGTATCGCCTCCTGCGGGATCTCCTCAAGCTCCTTGACGTTGTACCCTATCATCTCGGCTGCCTGCCTCGGGTCGACGCCTCCGCCGCAGCAGCTTCCGCCCTCTGCTTCGCTTCCGCAGCCACAGCCGCCTCCGCATCTGCAGCTGCTTGACTCGGCCACAGCCGTGTATCTCTTCTTTACCGCTTCCTTGATCTCCTTCGCGCTCGCCATTATGGTTCTGGAGAAGCTCCCACAGCTACATATTTAAGAATATTGATGTGAGTACTCGTAAGGCTTTTCAGGGCATCCGCCCACGGCTCAACCCATGAGGGAGACCTGCGGCTGGGGCACCGGCGACCCACAGATGCCGGCCTACCACGACGAGGAGTGGGGCGTCCCCGTACACGACGACCGCCTGCACTTCGAGTTCATAGTCCTCGAAGGCGTGCAGGCGGGGCTAAGCTGGAGCACCGTCCTCCACAGGCGCGACGCCTACCGCGAAGCTTACGACAACTTCGACCCCGCGAGGGTCGCCAAGTACACGGACGCCGACGCCGAGAGAATCATGGCGCACCCCGGCATCATCCGCAACCGCTTGAAGATAGGGGCCGCCGTGAAGAACGCGTGCGCCTTCCTCGCCGTCCAGAAGGAGTTCGGCTCATTCGACAAGTACATCTGGGGCTTCGTCGGCGGCAAGCCGAAGATCAACGCCTATACGAGCTTCAAGGAGATGCCCGCCGAGACCGAGGAAAGCCGCGCCATGAGCAAAGACCTAAAGAAACGCGGCTTCACATTCGTCGGCCCGACCATCTGCTACGCCTACATGCAGGCAGCCGGCATGGTCAACGACCACCTCACCAAATGCTACCGATGGAAGGAAGTACAACGATGACCTTCGACGAGTTGCTGAAGCCCGTCCCCGAGCTATTCTTCGAGAAGTCGGGGAAGCCAGAGGACGCGGACATCCTGCTCTTCAGCGCGCCACTAGACAGGACCACCTCGTACCGCGGTGGCAGCCGCTTCGCCCCCACAGCCATACGCGAGGCGAGCCAATACATGGAGAGCTACAGCGTCAGGACCGGCCTCGACTGGGACGACCTCAGCCTCGCCGACATCGGCGACATCGTTGAAGCGGGGGAGGTTGAGCCCGCCGTCGAGAACATACGCCGCGTCGTCGAGGAGATCGCGGCGCTGGGCAAGCTCCCCGCCATGCTGGGGGGCGAGCACACCATAACACTCGGCGCGCTACGCGCCCTCCGCCCCGCCGCAGTCGTCGTCTTCGACGCCCACCTCGACCTACGCGACACGCTCTTCGATGAGCGCCTCTGCCACGCCACCTACCTGCGCAGGGCACACGAAGAACAGGGCTTCAAACTCGTGATCGTCGCGGCGCGCGCCCTAAGCGCCGAGGAGATAGAGTACGCCAACGAGAAGGGCATCACCATCATCACCGCGCAGGACGTGAAGCGCTTCGGCGTCGAACCCGTCCTCGAAATGATCAAGGACACCCTCGAAGGCGCCGAGTCCGTCTACCTGAGCGTCGACATGGACGCCGTCGACCCCGCCGAGGCCCCCGCCGTCGGCAACCCCAGCCCCGAAGGCATCACCGTGACCCAGCTACTCGACCTCACCGCCGGCATCGTCGACAGGCGCCTCGTCGGATTCGACCTGAACGAGGTCTCACCAAGCTACGACTCGGGCCTAACGGCGATCCAGGCCGCCTACATCGTCCTCGAAGCCCTCTACCTGGCCGGAAGAGCGCGCCGCGTGCCCCCCTCATAGCCCATATATCCCACCGAGCCCAAGACTACGCGATGGCTGCTCCTGACTTCACGATGGACGAGAGCGAGGAGGAGATCAGGCCAAAGGGGCGCCTAGCCCCCGAGAACCTCCCGACAAGCTACCTCCTCAGCGCCGGCTACGACGGCCAGGAGCAGAAAGCGTACCTACGCCTCTACGAGCCCGTCAGCCAGCAGGTCTACCTCTGGTACGACAACACCAGCCACCTCCCCTACTGCATAAGCAGGGAATCCTCGCGGGAGCTTGAGAAGAACCAGCGCCTACTCCGCCACGAGGGCTACTTCTTCATGGAGGAGGTCAAGAAACACGACCCCCTCGCAGACGCGGAGATCACGGTCACCAAGGTCGTCGCCAAGGACCCCCTAAGCATCGGCGGAGGCAGAGGCCAGCCAATCCGCAGCATCATCGGCGACAGCTGGGAGAGCCGCATCCGCTACTACCAGTGCTACATCTACGACAGGCAGCTCATCACCGGGATGCCATACAGGGTAGAGAACGGCAACCTCGTCGACGCCGGCTACAAACTCGACGCCGAGACCGAGACCAAGATCGACGCCATTCTCGAAAAGATCGAGCCCGAGTTCAGGGGCAACATGAAGGAGTGGACGCGCCTCCTGCAGTGCCCAGTCCCCAAGCTGCGCCGCGTCGCCGTCGACATCGAGGTCCGCCCGAGCGTCCAGAACAGGCTCCCCAACGCCGACGAGGCGCAGGAGCCCATCACCGCCGTCGGCTTCTCAGCCAGCGACGGCTTCCGCAGGATAATCGTGCTCAACGACACCGGCCACGACGTCCCCACCCCCGTCGTCCTCGGCGCCGAGGTCAAGGTCTACACCGACGAACGCGACATGATCCGGGACACTTTCAGGATACTCGACGAGTACCCCGTCGTCCTCACCTTCAACGGCGACGACTTCGACTTCCGCTTCATGCGCAACAGGGCGAAGAACCTCGGCGTCCCCGACTCCGAGAACCCCATAGTCATGGGGCGAAGATTCGCCTTCCTCCGCAACGGCGTCCACGTCGACCTCTACAAGTTCTTCATGAACAGGAGCATACAGGGCTACGCCTTCGGCAACCGCTACAGGGAGAACACACTCAACGAGATATCGAAGACCCTCCTGAACATGGAGAAGCTACAGATCGGCGACATCACGGCGGTCAACATGCAGGACCTGGCACAGTACTGCCTCAACGACGCCGACCTAACCTACCAGCTCACCGCCTTCAACCACGACCTCGCCATGAACCTCATCGTCCTCCTCACCCGAATCAGCAAGATGATAATGGAGGACGTCACCCGAAACGGCGTCAGCAGGTGGATACTC
>JAPKYO010000049.1 GCA_026394265.1 Candidatus Bathyarchaeota archaeon | reverse complement strand
AGGACGCCGAGGTTCAGGCCAAGGACGCGCTGATCCAAGCCAAAGAAGTCCAGATCCAAGCTCAGGAAGCGCTTATCCAGGCGAATACTGCTCAGATAGAGGCGCTGACCACTCTGACTCAGAGCCAGAATGAGATGATCCAGCTCTTAGCGGCTAAGTGACAACAACGTAGGAACGCTTCTTCGTTTTTCCTTTAAGTCGCATCTTAACATCGTCCGTGTTCATGGCGGATTATATCTGACCCTCTAAAAGACGACCTTTTGAGTCGGGCGGGGGTACCCGAGACTGGCCAAAGGGGCGAGACTTAAGATCAGGCGGTCTCTGGTGAGAGATCCCGTAGCTCAGGCTTTCGAGGGTTCAAGTCCCTCCCCCGCACCAACTAAGCATTCAAAGGGAATTAAAGTGCGAGTTCTATCGGAGTCACCATTAACAGATATAATAACTTCGTAAGATTTTAATACAGTAACTAACGATATTTAAGTTGCGACTGGAAGGGTTGCCTCGGCGATCCGTTGTCTGCCAGTTGCATTACTCTTTTAAGTGTTAAAATCATCTAAATTTTAGAAGGGGATAGAGAGATGCATCTGTTATATGTAGATGAATCAGGTGATCCAAACGGCTGGAAAAATCAGAGCCATTTCGTCTTAGGTGCAATTGCCGTGCATGAAGGCCAGATTCTTAGACTCACCAGAAAAATGAATGAAATCCAACAGAAGTATTTCTCATCAATACGTATTCCTCTTGATCTTCACGCGACAAACATTCAGGGGGCAAGGGGACATTTTGACCACTTGCCACCTGAAAAAAGAGAGCAACTGTTACTTGACATCTGTGATTGGATAGGCAAACAGAAATTCCCAAATTTAGTATCCTTCGCAACAGCTATTCATATAAGCGCTTTATCGAGTGAGAAGGAAGCTTTAGAAATTGCTGTTGAGGACCTCACAAGTCGATTTAACATTTTCTTAAAAAGATTATACAGTAAAAAACTTCCGGGTAAAGGACTACTAATCATAGACCAAGCCCATCAGGAACGTTATCGTGAGTTGATAGCTGAATATCAAAAAGGGTCAAAGTATGGTTATTTAGGCAACATCGTTGATATTCCATATTTTGCGGGGGCACATGACACTAGATTGCTCCAGCTCGCTGACGCCTGTGCTTATTCCGTTTTTAGGTTTTATGAAAAAGATGATCACCGGTACTTCGATAAGATTTTTCCGAGTTTCGATAAAGTTGCACCGCAGGAAGGTCCAGATGGTCTTAAGCACTTTACAAATGAAGAATGCACATGCGTAGCTTGTGTGTGGCATAATAACAGATAAGGAACGTCATTTTCATTTTGAGGTTTTTCAGGTAACAGAATTGTCTCCCTAATGGGGGATATGTATAAAATTGAGTATCTATCCTTTAGAGAATTGTCGGAAAAATCAACTCCGCAAACCACTCAATTACGGGACGATTACGAGTGATGCCAACGTGGAACCACCCGCGATTTTGAATTATACCGTTAACATTATTTAATCTTACTATATGTATAAACTAACACTTTTTTGAGAAAAACATGCCTCTGAAATATCTTAACCCTCATTTCTGAAGTATAGTGTTTTAAACCATAAGGAAATGAGGGGTTTCAGATGCACCCCTACCTACGTTACGCCCTGCGCTACATCCATAGCAGGTTCGTGACAGGTAGGCCCATCATACTCACGCACGCCCTCACCCATCGCTGCAACTCCAGATGCAAGATATGCGACATCTGGAGGAGCCCCCCGAACGGCGACGAGATGACCACGGGGGAGGTAGAATGGATGCTGGACGAGGCGTGGGCTCAGAACTTCGTCGCCTACGTCGCCCTCGGCGGGGAACCCATGCTCAGAGACGACACCCCCGAAATCCTAGCATACGCCAAGGGGAGGGGATTCTACACCAGCCTAATCACGAACGGCACACGCCTAGCCGAAGAGGCCACCCTATCCGATCTGGACGGCGGCGTGTCGTTCACGGTTGTGAGGCCGAGCGGGGCGGGTTTCTGGCGGGGTAGGAAGAGCGTGAAGGGGAGACTATCGTGGGCGGGGCTGGCACTCTCCTTCGACGACCCCGGGGAGATCAGGTACACCGTGAGAATATCCGGTGATCACGCCCACGCGTAGGTCCGCTGTGCCAAGTTTTTTGAGGGACGATGTGGCTACGGTCAGGTTGTGATGAGCGCAAGCGAGAACCTCCGGCGCGTCGAGGCCACACTGACCGCCGAGGGCGGGAAGAGGGGACTGAAGCACGCCATGGGGGTCGCCCCGTTCAAGGCGGTACACGACACCCTGCTACCGACCCAGAAGCAGACGCTAGAGGGGATATCAGACGGCGCCTTCGAGAACCTCATGCGTGAGGGCTCAGTAATCAGCATCGCGTACGCATACAAGCCCTACGCCATCGAGGCGATAGCCCCCGGAACCGAGGGACACTGGGACAAGGATCGCTGGAACATATACTCACGCGCCTACGCCCGCCTGAACGCTGCGCTCAACGAGACCAGCGCCACCATCGCCGGCGTCATCGGGGGCGTCGCCATACCCGCCACCGTCGAGGGCACCTCGAAGAAGGTCGACACAGTCGAAGAATACTACGCCACACGCGTCAGCCACCGGGTGGCGGCCGAGCAGAGCGGCGTCGGCTGGAGGGGTAAGCACGAGCTGATCATCCATCCAACGTATGGCCCGGCCATAAGGCTCGCGAGCGTCCTCACCACGCAGCCGATCACACGCACCCCGCCGCTGTCCCAGACCTGCGGGGACTGCCGCGCCTGTCTGGACGCCTGCCCGATCCTCGGAAACAAGGGCAAACTCGCCAACTACCGCGAACAGTGCCGCCAGTACCTCGCACACCTAGCCCTCGAGGACGAGGTATGCGGAAAATGCATCAAGGCATGCATGAAAGAGGGCAGGTACGCCGCGGGGTTCAGGCTCTAGGGGTATATTCGGAAAAAACTATAGGCACTGGGACGCAACGTTACACCGTGCCGCCCACAGCCATCAGGACGATCCGCCAGCAGATCTACTGGCAATACGCCAAGATCATAGCCGAGTCATCAGGCATCGGCAGAAAAAGCTACGGATTCGTCATGGACCGATTCAAGAAACTTGACTCCGGCGAGATCGAGTGGTCCACCTCGATACGCGAGTGGGTCCACGAGAGGGAGACGCCCCGCCAGTGCATCTACTGCGGCGCCACGGAAAACATCACCACGGACCATCTCATCCCCCTATCGCGGGGCGGCCCAGACCACCCAGACAACGCCATCTGGAGCTGCATGCCATGCAACGCCAAGAAGGGCTCCAAACGGCTATACGAGTTCTATGGCCTCGAGAACAGGAACAAGATCCCGCGCCTCGCCGAGGGCAAGTACCTGAAACTCATCTACACCGAACTAGAGAAGAGGGGCGTCCTCGACACCGAGGTGAGCCACATCGCGGACCTCTGCGCGAGATGCGACCTGGGGAAGCTCTGCCCAGAGAAGGAGAAGCTCACCGTCTACTGTCTAGAGGGTATATTCACGAAGCCCTAGAACGTGACTATCCTGTCGGCTTCCTTGACCCAGTTGGCGAGGATCATCATGGTGCCGCGCTGGGCGCCGGGGGCGAGTTCCTCGTCCTTGATGCCCCTGGACTTGAGGCATGTGCCGCAGAGCTTGACCTCGACGCCCTTGGCTGCTAGGTCGGTTAGCATCTTCTCTAGGTTGTAGTAGCCCTCGGGGGTGACCTGCCCCTTCTTGGCGGCGCCAACGGCGTCGCCCATGAGGAAGACCCTGACCTGCATCTCTATCTCGGCTGTGGCGGATGCGCCCGCGAGGCGGAGCGCGTTCCACGTCTTCTCGCCACCATAGGGGGCGTCGTTCGCTATGATTAGCAGCTTAACCATGCACATACGGGTGCGCCGTGCGCCTAAAACGGTGTCGGGCTACTTGCGCCCCACGAAGAGGGTTATCATCTCGTCGTTCCGCACCGGCTCGTCCCCGTGCTCTCTCTTCCACCGCCTCAGCTCGGCGACGCCCGCCTCCAGCCCCGCCGGGGTGATGGGGCGGAACATGCTCCACAGCCTCCCCTCCGCGATCTCTATGAACTCGTCCGCCGTCTGGTACCGCTCGACGTTGTAGGGAATAATCTCAGTCTCCCGGAAGCCCGCGTTCTTGAAGCACTTCTTGAACTCCTCGTCGCTGGGGTAGGCGTCGAGTTGGCCCTGCTTTATTTCGGGGAAGAACTTGAAGACGACCTTGCTGTTTAGCTGGGCGTGGCCGATGGTGTGTGCGATCTTTGTGCCCCCTGCTCTGAGGATTCTGCAGCACTCGTTTGACGCCTCCTGCCTGCCGCGGACGTGGTGCCAGACCTGCGCCGCGTAGACGAGGTCGAAGACGCCCCCGCGGAACGGCATGTGCTCCGCAACCGACTGCACTACGGGGAAATCCGGCGTCTTCTCACGCGCCTGCTTCAGCATCCCTATGCTCGGGTCGAAGCCCACGACGGAGCACCCCGTCCGTGCCGCTATCCCGAGGCCGTAGTTACCCGTACCGCACCCCATGTCGACGACGAGGGAACCCTCCCCGAGGCGCGCTATCCTCTCCGCCTCCCCCGCCCAGAACCAGATATCCTCACTCACGCGCCCCCTGTCATACTCCCTGCTCACCTTGTTGAAGTGTGGGTTGCTGACGGCCATGAACCATAGATGCGTGCCATCCGGGGATAAAATATAGGGATCAAGTCTCTCCGGATTCACTGGAGGTTTCCGACGACGATCACCCGGTCATCGGTCGTCTTGATGCCTCCGAGGTCTAGGCTAAGCTTCAGCCCCATACCCGGGATGGTCTCTTGGAAGATCGAGGGGGAGACCGGTATGGCGGGGTAGACCTTCAGCACGTGCGCCTCCACCTCGTCGATGAAGTGGTCGATAAGCTCCCCCGGCAGCCCCCAGTCGAGGTCGAAGTCGACGTCCAGCTTCTCGATCCTTGCGACGACCCTGAAGTCACTCTCAAGGTAGAGCTTCGCCACCGCCCCCTTGATTTCCAGTTCGAGATTCCTCTCGGTGAACGTAGTGACCGTCACGACGTCCTCCGATGCCCCGCCCCCGGCGTCTGGATGTTGCACCTTCAGGCGAAGAGCGGCGTCGAGGTCGAGGCTTAGCTTCAGGCTGGGGACATCAAGCTCCTGCCCCTCCCGTATCTGGAACTCTGGCTCATTGAAGCGCGCGGCTATCTTGTAGTCGATCCATGAATCGGTGACTATGTGCCGTTTGGGGAGTATGCGCTTGTCGAGGATGTCGCTGAGGGCGAGTTTCAGGCTTGTGAGCACGTTCAGCGGCACGTCTTCCTTTACGTCTATTCTGCCCTCGGTCGCCGCGGCCTCGGCGTGTCCGGCGCCCGCCCACCAAAGCTTAGCGACCCGCCTGATGGCGTCGTCGAAGATGCAGAAAGCGACATCCTGCCCCTCCGTGAAGTCGACGAGCCACTCCGGCGCAGCACCATCCCTATCGAGCAGGTTGACGCAGACTACAACGACCCTGCCGCCTATCGAACCGATCTTGGTGATCTCGAGGTCGATGGGGCGCTGCGTCTCGCCGGGGTTCTCGGGGAGCGCCATCGCGTAGACGTCGGGTAACGAGAGGCGTTCATAGTGTCGGAGGAGCCGTGAACCAAACAGAGTGCCCGCTAGTGACCAGAAGGCCCTGTGCGCCATACCCGACCCGGAGGAAAACCTCGAGCCCGTTGCCTCCGCGACGATCTTCCTCTTCTCGGGGTCGACGTTGAGGGCAACAACCATGTGGAGGAAGGGCTTCATCGTGAACCTGTGCCCGAGGATGGTTAGTTCGATGGAGATGGCGCCGGCGACTTTGACCCTGTTATCTTCGAAGCCCTCGACAACGGGCGGCTCCCTGAGAGATAGCCGGTAGCGGAGGCCGGCTCTGCCGCCGGATGCGACCTCAGGGTTGGTGCGGAAGACATCCGCCAGTAGCTTTTCGTAGAAGCTCCGGTTGAACTCGAGGACCAAGTCGTACCCGGATGCCTTCATCGGTTTGTGGGTGGAAAGCCGGGTTTATAGACGATACTGATGCATCTACTCCGGTATTTCCACGGGGATGATGGTGGCTACCGTCGCACGGCGGGGGCGGCGAGCACCGCGGGGTGCCCCTCCGGGCATCCAAACCTTAATATTTCGATCTGGTAGTTTCCTGTTGTCGTGCCGCCGTAGCTTAGTCAGGTGGAGCGTCTGGCTGTTAACCAGTTGGTCAACGGTTCAAGTCCGTTCGGCGGCGCCAACAACAAAACAGAATGGTTTATAGCCCTAGTTCTCCGCTTCAAGTAACTAAGTTTCATAAAATCGATAAAGGAGTATGTGAGCGGTGGATGGACCTTATTCTTCTAACGTCATCGGTAGGGTTTCTCGCGTTACTCGTCGTTAGTTACCTCGTCTGGTCCATCCTGAAGGAGCCCGTCGGCACCCCCGAGATGAAGGCCGTCGCGGACGCCATCGAGGTCGGCGCTAAGGCCTTCCTCAAGAGGCAGTACAGGACCATCGCCATCGTCGCAGCACTCGTCTGCATACCCCTCGGCCTCTTCTACAGGGACCCGCGCGTCGTCGTCTCCTTCATCATAGGCACAACGATGAGCCTCGTCGCCGCCTACATCGGTATGAGGGTCGCCGTGAAGACGAACGTCCGCACGACGAACGCCGCGAGGACGTCGGGGGCCAAGGCATTCGCCGTCGCCTTCCGCGGCGGGGGCGTCATGGGCCTACTCGTCACGGGGCTGAGCCTGATCGGCGTAAGCCTCCTCATGTTCATCTACATGGACCCAAGCGTCATAATCGGATTCGGCTTCGGCGCGAGCCTCGCCGCCCTCTTCGCCCAGCTCGGCGGAGGCATATTCACGAAGGCCGCCGACATCGGCGCCGACCTCGTGGGAAAGATCGAGAAGAGAATACCCGAGGACGACGCCCGCAACCCCGCCGTGATAGCGGATCAAGTGGGGGACAACGTCGGCGACTGCGCCGGCAGGGGCAGCGACCTCTTCGAGTCTATAAGCGACGACTACATCACGGCGATGCTGCTCGGCTCAATCCTACTCATCCCCATGGGCCTAAACGCCTACGTCTACCCACTCATGCTCGGCGCCGTCGGCATACTCGCCACGATCGTCGGCATATTCGTCACCCGCCAGTGGGGGAACCTCAAGCCCATAATGTGCTTCAACATCGGCCTCTTCGTCGCCGCGGGCATCAGCATAGTCGGCGCATACGCCGCGACCATGCTCCTGCTCGGCGACATCAGGATATTCTACGCCGTAGTCAGCGGCCTCGCCGCCAGCCTCGCCGTGGGCCTAGTCGTCCAGTACTACATCGGGATAAACAGCGGCCCAATCAAGAAGGTCGCCGCCGCCTCCGAGTACGGCTCCGCCCTCAACATAATCACGGGGCTCAGCTACGCCCTGCAGAGCCCCTTCCTCCCCTACGTCTTCATCCTCGTCATCATCCTCTTCAGCTACTGGATCACCGGCGGTAGCCTCTACGGCCTCGTCGCCGCCAACATCGGCACCGACCTCGCCATAGGCATGGTGATGAGCAGCGACGCCTTCGGCCCCATAAGCGACAACGCCCAGGGCATCGCCGAGATGAGCGGCAGCACCACGAATATGGAGGCGCTCGAAGAGCTTGACGCCATGGGCAACACGACGAAGGCGTTCACCAAGGCCTTCGCCACAGCCAGCGGCACCGTCTCAACCCTCGTCATCTTCGCCACCTACAGCCAGCTCGTCGGCATGGACAAGGTCGCCATCGGCTTGACGAACCCCATAATCATCGTCGGCCTCCTCGTCGGGGGCGTCTTCCCCTTCCTCTTCAGCAGCATGGCAATCGGCGCGACCGCCGAGTCCGCCTTCAAGATCGTGGAGGAGGTCAGGAGGCAGTTCAGGGAGCACCCCGGCATCATGGAGGGGACGGAGAAGCCAGACTACGCTACCTGCGTCGACATAGCCACCGTGGAGGCGCTCCGCCAGATGGTGGCCCCCGGGCTGCTCGCCATAGCCGCGCCCATAGTCGTCGGGCTCCTGCTCGGCAAGTTCGCCCTCGGAGCCATGCTCCTCGGCGGACTATGTACCTCCGCCCTCCTCAGCCCATTCTTCACATTCGGCGGAGGCATCTGGGACAACGCCAAGAAGCACATAGAGCGCGAGTTCTGGATGAAGGGCACACCCGCACACGAGGCGGCCGTCACCGGAGACACCGTGGGCGACCCGCTCAAGGACGTGGCGGGGCCGAGCCTCAACATCTTCATGAAGCTGACGAACATGACGGCGCTCCTGATCGTGCCGCTTCTGCTCCTGCTCTAGGTTACGCCGCGGGCGAACCCTTTTAACGCGCAGCAAAGGAACGAGATTGAATCCGTTTGCTGGACGCCATCCTACTGCTGAAGGTCGGGCTCGCCCCCCTGTTGATATTGGCGGCGAGTCTCGCGGGGAACCGCTGGGGGAACACTGTGAGCGGCTGGATCGTGGGGCTCCCACTTACATCGGCGCCCGTGATCCTTCTGCTCGCCCTTGAGCAGGGGGGCGGATTCGCGGCGACCTCGGCGCAGGGCGCATTGCTCGGCATCGTCTCCCTCTCCGCGTTCTCCCTCGCCTACAGCCTGCTATCGCTCCGCCTAAAGCTCGGTTGGCTGCCCTCGATGCTTCTGGGCTGGGGCATATACTTCGCCTCGTCGTTCGTCCTCGAATTTGCCTCGGTGCCTTTGGTGGTTGCCTTCGTCTGCGTCTTGACTTGGCTTCTCCTCGTGGCGAGGCTCTTCCCGGTGGTGGACGCCCCCGAGACAACGGCCTCGGGCGGCTCAACGTGGGGCGATATAATCATCAGGATAGTGGGGGCGGTGGCTCTCATCTTCGCCATCACCGAGTACGCCCCGGCGTTGGGACCGACGCTCAGCGGACTGCTCACCCCCTTCCCCATCTACACGAGCGTCATGGTCTCCACGATACACCGCAGGCAGGGCGTCGCCTCCGCGTCGCAGTTCGTCCGCGGGGCCACGCTCAGCCTCTTCACACCCGCAGTCTTCTGGTTGATGGTCGGCTCAACGATAGTGGGCTGGGGCGTCGGCGCATCGTATGCCATCGCCATCGTCGCCTCCCTCGCCCTTCACTGGATTCTGCTGAAGGGACTGAGAAAGCGCGAGGCTACTTGAGGCCGGTGAAGTGCTCCCAGCCGCCCTTGCCGACGGGCTTCTCGGCGCCGTCCTCCACGTAGACGATCTTTCGGTCCTTAGTGACCACGCCGAGCTGGATGAGGTCCGCCCCGGCGCCGCGGAGCGCCTTCCTAGCCTCCTCGACGGCGTCGGGCTTGACGGTGAAGACCAACTCGTACTCCTCCCCGCCGTATAGGGCTAGGGCGGCCCGGTCTAACTTGTGTAGCTCCGCGAATTTCTCCGCGTCCTTCGTCAAGGGGACGTTTGTGAGCTTGAAGCCGTTTCCGCTGCTCTTCTGGAGGTCGTGCAGGCTTACGGCGAGGCCGTCGCTTGAGTCCATGCTGCTGGTCGCGGCGCCCGACGCTGCGAGTGCGATGCCGGCCTTGACGCGGGCGCGGGGCATGTAGACGGACTTGAGGAGCCTTTCCCTGAGCGCCTTGGGCGCGTCCACGCCTTCGAGTAGCATCTTGAACCCGGCGGTGGTGTTGCCGAAGCCGCCCGTCGTCGCGAGGATATCACCGGGCTTGGAGGTGCCCCTGAGGACGAGCCTCCGCTCCTCGGCGAGGCCGTACGCCATACCCGAGATGATTATGTCGCACGCCTCGTTCGTGTCGCCCCCCACCATGTAGCCGCCGTACTCGCGGGCGCCCGCCTCGAAGCCCTTGGCTATCTCCTCGACCCAGTCCGCGGGTGTGGTGGCGGGTGCGCCGAGCGCGGCGAGGAAGGCTAGGGGCTGCACGCCCTTGGAGCCGAGGTCGCTGAAGTTCATCACCACGGCCTTGCGCCCGGCCTGGAACGGTGTCATCCCCGCGGGGATGTCGGTCTTCCAGACGAGCATATCCGTCTTGAGGACGACGGCGCGCCCGTCGCCGAGGCTGATGGCGTTTACGTCGTCCCAGTTTGGCACGGGCATCCCCGGCATCAACGTGAGGTGCCTCATGATGCGGCTGATTAGCTCCCGCTCCCCGACCTCGGCGATGGTGGCCATGCCTATGAATCGGCTGAGGCGATTATAAGCATCTACCCAGCCCAGTTGTTCTATAAACGTTAAATCCGATCTGAGAGTTATTGAGGTCTAGGGGTCGACATGGTTCTCGAGCTGGAGTACCTGGTAAACGCCCTCCTCTTCGGCGGGATGATCGTCATAGTCGCATTGGCGTTTGACCACATGCTGAACCACGCCGGCGTCCCCGCCTTCGTCAACAGGATACCCGTTATGCTCGGTGCATTTACGGTCAGCGCGGTTTCGATGAGGCTCGTGTTTGCCGTCGCCGCGTCGGCGGGGGTGCAGCTTCTCGACTGGGGCAATATGCAGGGCTGGGTCTACAACAATAAGGAGAACACGCAGCTCGTGAACTCTTTCCTAGCCGACAACCCCGCGCTCTGCATAGGGTTGATCCTGTTCACATTCGCCGCCTCAATGGTGCTCGGGGGACTAGGCGGTTGGCTACTGGCAAGGGTCGCCATTAGACTGAGCCCCGTCCTGATGCTGATGGCAACATTAGCCTTGACCGACCTGGGCTGCGTCTTCGGGAGGAACGTCACATGGCTCAGTGCCGGCACCCTGGGGCTCTTCGTGCCCGACTTTCTCGCCTTCGCACAGGGGTATCAGGGTATTCTACTCGTGATCATCACGGCTG
Source organism: Candidatus Bathyarchaeota archaeon (assembly GCA_026394265.1). The sequence continues at coordinate 6,833 of JAPKYO010000049.1, read as the reverse complement.
CGGTCATTACCGTTATCTACCTTATATTAGATAGGCTGGAGGCTTCTCCTTGGGGGCGGCTCGTCGCCGCCGTCGCAGACGACCCGGTCGCTGCCGCGAGCCTCGGGAAGGACGTATTGTCCGTCAGGGGGCAGGTCGTGTTCTTTACATCCGGTTTGATGGCTCTCGCAGGGGTGCTGTGGAGCTTCTACTCCATGTTCGTAGTCGAGGCGGTTTTCCACAACGGGGTGTGGCTCTTCTGGCCTATGATGGGGGCTATCCTCATAGGCGGGTCGGGCGGCAGGTGGAGGATTATACTCGGAACAGGCGCGTTTTACGCCTTAAACTCACTCATCGTATTCTTCAAGTTCGAAGTACAGAACCTGTTATTTTTCCCGGTCAGCTACGTCCAAGACATTCTGATCTCACTGATCATTCTTCTCGCCTTGACGCGGCTGACCCGTATCATGGCTCGGCGCAGAACCATGAGCATTAGGGGCATTCACTACGAGGATGCGGAAGAGTCCTGAAAAATATCTTATACGCCCATCAGGATGGATATAGAACAACTTGGTGAACGGCTTGATGCGCAAACCCCTCGAAGACATAAGGGTCGTCGACATGACACACGTCTGGTTCGGCCCCTGGGCCACGATGATGATGGCTGACATGGGCGCCGAGGTCATAAGGATCGAACCCCCGTGGGGGGCGATAGACAGGATAAGCGAGGGCATGCTCTACGGCAGGGCACCCTACACCTTCCACCACCTAAACCAGAACAAGAAGGACCTCGCACTCAACCTGAAGAACCCGGAGGGCATGCGCATCCTCAAGGAACTCATCAAGAAGAGCGACGTCGTGGTCCAGAACATGAGCGTCGGCACGATGGAGAAACTGGGACTCGGCTACGAGGAGCTGAAGAAGCTAAACCCCGGCATCATCTACGCTGCCCTCAGCGGCTTCGGTCAGTACGGCCCCTACAAGAACAGGAACTGCTACGCCATGTTCGCGGAGGCCATGAGCGGCCACACCCGAATGACGGGGGACGGCGTCGACCCGCAGGGTCCGCCGATCGAGATGGCGGGAGCCCTCGGCGACATGGTGCCCGGGAGCCTCGCCGCCATGGCGATCCTCGGAGCGCTACGCTACCGCGACAAGACCGGCCTCGGCCAGATGATTGACGTCGCACAGCTCGACTGCATGGTCGCAGTGAACCCTGGGGTGACCGGCTACTTCCTCAGCGGGATGCCCATGTGGGAGATGAGGAAGAAGTACCCCACAGGCGGCATCGGGGGCATATTCAAGGCCAAGGACGGCGGCTGGGTACGCGTAGGCGCCTACAGTCCCAGCGCCCTGGAGAACATGAAGAAGTTCCTCAACGTCGAGGAGCCCACAAAGGAGGACTGCGAGAAGTACGTCGCCTCCAAGAACAGGGACGAGGCCGTAGCGGAGCTTGTCGCGGCCGACTTGCCCTCCTCCCCCATATACCAGCTCGACGAGACGGTCACGGACCCCCACCTCGCGGCGCGTGGCATGTTCATAGACCTAGACCACCCCCTCGCGGGCAAGGTGAGGACGGTGAACAACCCGATAAAGTTCAGCCTCACCCCGGTGGAGAGGAAGACGGCGGCCCCCACCCTCGGCCAGCACAGCAAGGAGATACTCAGCAGGGTACTCGGCCTCAGCGACGCCCAGATCGATGAGCTGATCAACAACGGCGTCGTCGCCCAAGCCTAGTCACACCGATTTTCTTAAAAACAGGTGCTTCACCCGTATGGTGGAGTGGCCCGGTAGCTCAGCGGTCAGAGCGGCAGCCTCGTAAGTTGTAGGTCGCGGGTCCGAATCCCGCTCGGGCCTCCATATAAATTAAGATTAAAATAGGTTTTCTTCATTTACTTCTTCACAGATTTTTTTTTATAATAGTTCGAAACTAACTATTTTTATGGCAAAAGTTCTTGACTCACAAGCGGTTCCTGATTCTCTATCACCCTCAATTATGTTTCATGTGGAATTAGAGACGAGAGAGGGCTCAAATGCAATTATCTCTATTGAAGGAAGTCTGAAAACAGTAGATAACAAGTTTATCGCACCATTACAGGAAATTTATTCCGAAGCGTCAACGAGTCAACCTTCCCGATTACTAGCCCGAGGTAGCACATATGATCGTAGAAATGATCAAGGAAAAATGGTGGTAACACTAATTTCTGTGTTAAATTATAATTGTCTAGAAAAAATTGAAAAAATTAGAAAACTTAACGTAAAACATACTGTAGCCTTGAAGCTTGAGTTAATTCTTAGAACTCTTGATTCAAAAACTAATTTAGCTCACTATTTTTACCTCGATCCTAAACAGGTAATTGGCAAACCACTTACCGTTGGAATTCGGAATCCAACAGAAGGTACTATAGTTGTTAAGGGATACGACCCCGATTACCAAACAAATCACTCAAATGGATGGATATTATCCGGTGATAGTTCTCCAACATTTTTAGAAGTGTCTTTTCAAAAAGTAGAGGTGTTATGGCCAATTAATGCTGTTGATTGGGTACAAGACTACTTACCTTGTTTTGGAATGAAAAAACAAACCATAGTTGAGATGCCATTAGAGGGAGAAATGTTTCAAAAAACAATGACCTATATTAATAATGCAGAAAAAGCTTATTCAAATTGGGACACTAAAAGTGTATTCGTTAATTGTAGAGAAATCGGTAAGCTACTTGATACACAAATAAAAGATGTGTTTGGATCGGATAGTTTTACATGTAAAGAAAAATGGGGTCGAGCCTATTCTCGTTTTGAGAATTGGGCATCACTTGACCTGCATATAGAAGATATTAAAAAAAGGGGAAATTACATAAATGAAGAAACTAGCGTGGGTGGAGAAGATGCAGAAAATTTACTTCTTACCACTAAATTACTTATCAAATATGCACAAGAATTGGTAGCTAATGCATCTAAAAAGTAATTTATAAAAAAATTGGTTATACTATGTGAAAAACTCCATATAAAAAAACTAGAAACCCATTAAACGGGGTCCATGAAACAATAAGGGGAAGCTCATGGGCGTCGACTTGGGAATCGAGCCGGTCTGGCAATTTATAGCGCGGGCATCAGCCGCCCGGGACAAGGGTGACTTCCAGGAGGCCGAGTTCTACGCACGCAAGGCCGTGTTCTCCGACCAGAGCGTAGGCGCAGCCTATGTCCTGCTCTGCGAGATTCTGGAGAAGCTGGGGAAGAAGGATGAGGCGGAGAGGTGCCTCAGGGCGGGCATCGCGGCTTGCCCCGGGGACCCCCCACTCACCAGCATGAGCGCCCAGTACCTCATCAGGAGCGGGCGCCTAGACGACGCCGAGGCATTCCTGCGCAGGGTGATAGCCACCGACGCGGACGTCGCCGCCTACAGGCTCCTACTCGCCGTCGTCCTCCAGCAGAAGGGTGACCTCGAACACGCCGAGGAGAGCGTCCGCAGGGCCATAATGCTCGACGAGACGAGCGGCGACTCCTACTCGCTATACGGCGTCATACTCTGGAAGAGGGGGCGCCACGAGGATGCGATGAGGTACGTCGCCCACGCCCTCGAACTCAAGCCCGGGGACGCAAACACCCACCTAAACTACGCAATAATCCTCGAAGGTTCGGGCAAGTTCCCGGAAGCCGAGGAGCACTACAAGAAGGCGCTCGAGCTACACCCCGAGTGGCCCGAGGTCAAGGCACGCTACGACAAGCTCAAGTACCGCCTAAACGACCCCACGGAGACGCTGAAGAAGGCAAACGCGGCCAAGGGGGCGAGCCCCGAGGAGGCCGAGGCACTCTACAGGAAGGCGCTTGAGATGCGCGCAGACTCGCCGGAGGCACACAACGACTACGGCGTCTTCCTCTGGGAGAGGAAACGGATGACGGAGTCCGAGGAACACCTCAGGAAGGCGGCGGACCTCAAGCCTAGCTGGGTCACGCCCCAGTACAACACGGCGCTCAACCTCCTCAACCAGGGCAAGTTCGCCGACTCCGAGGGCTACTTCAGGCGGACACTCGGGCTGTACCCCGCCTTCCCCGACGGCCACTTCTGGTACGCCAACGTCCTCTTCAAGCTGCGCCGACTCCCCGAGGCGGAGGAACACTACAAGAAGGTGATCGAGCTGAAGCCCGACCACAAGAAGGCGCACGATAACTACGCCCAGCTACTAAAGGCGCTGGGCAGGCTCCCCGAGGCAGAGGAGCAGCAGAAGCTCGCTCAGTAGAACGTCGGCTGGCTCTCGTACTTTATCTTGGGAGCCTCCTGCTTCACCGTCTCGGACGCGGGCAGGATCTCCACGAGCCTGTACTTGCGTGTGCCCAGCTTCTGCTCCTCTGCGTAGGTGACCTGGTCGTAGGGGTTCTTGAATTCGCCCCAGATGCGCTGGAATGGGTGGAGTTTCGGGTCGGGGTTCACACCCCTGATGTAGGGGGGTATCATCTCCGTGAGGAGCCTCGCCCCGGCGATGAGGTCGAGGGTGGCCTGCTCCACGGCGACTATGTCCCTGCTGGCGGCCACGCCGAGGTCGGGGATTATCTGCGGCTGTATCATGCCGAGGCAGTTGCACTGGGGCGTGATGTCGAGGAGGAAGTTGAGGTAGAACTGCTTGTCCCTGTCGAAGCGGCTGAGTATCTCGGAGGCGGTGAGTGCCATCATCCTGTTGAATGCCTGGAAGTTCTCCGCCCTTATCTGGATGCAGTCGACGCCCTTGTCGGCCTCCACGCACTTCATGCAGTTGCTGTTCGTGCAGGCGCCCCGGTTCATCGCCATCCTGTGCTTCTTGGCGTCGTAGCTTAGGGCCTTGTTTGGGCACGCCTTGACGAGTTCCTCGGCGTGCTCGGGTGTGCACTTGGCGCCGTCCCACCACGGAATGTGGTCCTCGACGCCGTGCATCTTGTGCCAGCGGCTCCCGGCGACGAGGCCCCCGATAGCGATGTTCTTTATGGCGCCACCGTAGGCGCTCACGCCGTGCCCCTTCGCGTGGCTGACGTCGATGAGCACGTCAGCGTCATGGAGCACGCCGGCGAAGCCTATCTCGCCGACGCCGCCGTACTCGATCTCGCTAGTGTAGGTGTACCTATCCTTCACCCCCGCGATGGGGATGAGGGGGCAGCCGCAGGTCTCGCTGGTGTAGCCGCGCTCCGCCGCGTTGTAGATGGACGTGGGGTTGTCGGTGACGAAGGGGTAGCCCCCCGCCGCCTTCACCGCCTTCACTATCTTGCGGACGAAGTAGACGGGCACGGTCTGGAAGTCCTCTTGGAACCCGAGGTGCATCTTGAGGGCGACCTTGTCGCCCTTGCTGATTGTGCTGAAGTCGAGCCTCTTGATCATCTCGTCGAACTTTGTGCCGAGGCTGGCGAAGTGCGCGGCCTGCCCGTGAACCATCGAGCCGTAGTAGACGGTGGATGTCTTGACCATGGTAACACCTGAAGTGAAGAAGGGGACATATCGGGATTAATAAAGAAACCATGCGCCGGAGGCACACTCGGTCTCAACGCGTGTGGATTTGGGCTAGACGAGTTTAAGTTCGATCCTTACCTCGGGGGCGCTCTTGATGGTGTTGCTTACGAAGCAGCGCCCCGCCTCCCTGAGCATCTCCTGCCTCTGCTCCTCGGTGAGGTCGGCCTCAAGCTCCACCTCCATCGCGATCTCGGTGGCACGGTTCATGTCCTTGCTAACCTTTGGCTTGACGTTGACGCGGACTGCGCCCACCTCCCAGCCACGGTTCTTCATCTGCTCCACGAGGCGTGTCCCCGTGCAGAGGCCTATTGCGGCGAATAGGACGGCGCCCGCGGCCATCCCCTCGGGGGGAGAATCCTCGCTCGCCCTTCCCGTGATTATCTCGAAGCCGCCGACTGTGGCCTTGAACTTGGTTCCCTCTATCCTCTCGATCTTGGCGCTCATGGGTGTTGAAAAAGGGGCTGGGCCGTATGAATCTTTGTGGCCACGGAGATTACGCCTTGGCGAGGGCCTGGTCGAGGTCCTCGATTATGTCGTCTACGTCTTCGATGCCGACGCTGAACCGGACGAGGCCGTCGGTGATGCCTGCCTTGATGCGGTCCTCCTTGGGGACGACGGCGTGGGTCATCGTGGCGGGGTGGCTGATGAGGGTCTCGACGGCGCCGAGGCTCACGGCGAGGCTGCAGAGCTTGACGTTGTTCATCACCTTGCGCCCCGCCTCGACTCCACCCTTTAGCTCGAAGCTCATCATGCTGCCGAAGCCGTCCATCTGCCTCTTGGCGAGGGCGTACTGCGGGTGGCTCCTGAGGCCGGGGTACTTGACCCACTCCACCTTGGGGTGATCCTCGAGCCACTTGGCGATCTTCTCGGCGCTCTCGGTCTGGCGCTGCATCCTGACGTGCAGTGTCTTTATGCCGCGTAGTGTGAGCCACGCCTCGAATGGGCCGAGGTTTGCTCCCATGTTCTTGTACATGGGGTCCATGGCCTTCAGGAACGCCTTCGAGCCAACGATTGCGCCGCCGAGGACGTCGCTGTGCCCGCTCAGGCTCTTGGTGATGCTGTGGACGACTACGTCGATGCCGTGCTCCAGGGGACGCTGCAGGTATGGCGACATGAACGTGTTGTCCGCCATCGTCGTTATGCCGCGTGCCCTTGCGATCTTGGAAACAGCCTTCATGTCGGTGAGCTTCATCATCGGGTTCGACGGAGTCTCGATGTAGATGAGCTTCGTATTGGGCTTTATCGCCTTCTCGACGGCGGTGAGGTCACTCGTGTCGACGAGGATGCACTCGACGCCGTAGCCCTTGAGGATGTCCGTGAAGACCTTGTGGGTGCCCCCGTAGAGGGCGTCGCCAGCGAGGATGTGATCCCCCTGCTTCAC
>JAPKYO010000026.1 GCA_026394265.1 Candidatus Bathyarchaeota archaeon | reverse complement strand
GGTTCCTTGTCGCCGATGGTGTCGTGTTGTCCGACGGGGTTTCCGCAGTGTGGGCACCAGCCGACTGGGTGGCTTCCCTGTGTGATGTAGCCTTTCTGGCGGAGTTTGGCGAATTGCCATTCTATGAATTTGCTGTAGTAGGGGTCGATGGTTGTGAAGGTGCGGCGCCAGTCGATGCTGTAGCCGATCTTCTTCATGCCGGCTTGGATCTCGTTGGCGAAGTAGGTGGCCATGGAGGTGGGTGTTTCGAGTTCCTTGAGCTTCTTCTCGGGTATTCCGTATAGGTTGAGGAATGTGTCTACTAGGGCGGGGTCTCTTTCCTTGAGTCGTTCGACCATGGCGAATAGGGGTGTGCCGGTGAAGTGCCACGCCATGGGGAAGAGGACGTTGTAGCCTCTCATGCGCATGTGGCGTGCGTGGACGTCGGTGAGGGTGTAGGTGCGTCCGTGTCCGATGTGCTGCGGGGAGTTGGGGTAGGGGTAGGCGACGGTGAGATAGTACTTGGGCTTCTCCGGGTCGGGGTCGGTCTCGTAGGCGGATGCTTCCGCCCAGCGTCCCTGCCATTTCTGTTCCAGCTGTTTCCAGTCGACCATGCGGTGTATCCACTATCCTTGTTGTTTCTAGGGTGGCTTTGTGGTTAAAGGTTATGAGCAAAAAGAGTTGCGGAGGCGGGTTCTGTCTCGGTGCGTGCACATACCCCCGGGGGGGGTGGCGTCGTTGTCGCGGTTCGGTGGTTTGGTGGCTCTGTTTTGGGTTCGGGGTCTTTTTTGGGTGATTCGTGATGGTTTGGGCTTCGCGTCTGTTCGCGCCGCGTGGGGTGTTTCTTCGTGGGGTCAGGAGAGTATGTGGTTGCTGTCGTCCCAGCTCCATATGTCTAGGGGGTGTCTGTGGAATTGGTAGATGATGGCCTCTCCGGCTAGGTTTGTGTTGTTGGCGTTTCGGGGGGTGGCGTGCCAGTTGCCGATGGTGACGCTGGTGTCGTCCCCGGTGAGGTCGACCCTGCCCACGCCCACGTAGGCGGCGTCTCCGCCGGTGTCCGCTAGGTCACGTATCTCCTCTATGCTCATCAGTCGGTAGCCGGTGATGTTGTATCCTTGGAGGTTGTCGCCGCAGACGATGGCGCCCGGGGGGACGCCGAATAGCTGCAGGGCCTTGGCGGTTAGGGCTGCCTTCGTCTGGGTTTCTGAGCCGCCTCTCAGGATGAACAGGTGGCTCGTCGAGGCTGCGAGGAGGATGATTGCCAGGGCAGCTATCAGGATGAGTGCGCCGCGCTTCCCGAATGCCCGTGGCGCAGGCGTCTCCATGGTCGGTGTTCTCCCCCGGGTATCTATGCGTCGTCGGTCCCTAAGTATTCGTGGGGTGGTCTGCATGGCCTCGGGATGGCTATCTGTCGTAGCAGGTTGCGACGAGTCGGGTCATCCTCTCCCGCGTCTTGGTGTGGATGAGCTTGATGGCCATTACCACACATTTTCGAACACTTACGAGGCACTTTATGCACGTTTTTGTACATTTACGATCCCAATCTGAAGGATTCCAAGGCTCTTTTATCGAAAAGGAGCTGTAAAAATAGCCCATTTGAAACACCCCCTCCCCCCTTTAGGGTGTAGGCGTGTTGTTACTGTGCGTGTGTAGTTTTCCTATTGATCTCTACCAATCCAATTATATGACTTGTTTAACGAAAACAATAATCTAGGAGAACTAAGTGAGTTTTTTCTTTAATTTTCTTTTTATTATTAATAAAATATCCGCTTTTTTTTAGCGATTTTTTAGAAAATAATATTTATTAGTAGAAATAAATTAACTTGACTATCATGAATTCTTTTTATAAACAGTTGGATGAACTATATGAGAGTATAGAAAACCTTCTCAATAAATATGGTAAATCAATAATTTTACAAAATTATTTTAGAATAAAATTTGAATCATTTTTTTACGCGACTTTAATCAACCTTTTTTTTCTCAATCTTAATGAAAAAATAGTAAAAGAATTAAATTTACCGAGAGGAAAAATTGGATATATAAAAAGTGAATTTAAATTAACGACAAAAAATGTATCATCCGCTTTATCTTTATCATTAAAAGATATAAAAATTGATTATGAATGTTATGAAAATTTTAAAAGACAACTCAAAATAGCTTTTCCGGACTTTATAAAAATTAATCAAGAAATTGAAAAACAAATTGAATTTGAAAAATCGAAGGATTATCTTAGTAACATAGAGGAAAAAATTAAAAAACAAGGAATAAACGATCCAAATTTGAATGTATTTTTTATTACATCAATACTTGAGTCTTTAATTCAACATGGAAAGGAGTTTTTTTCTATCCTCCACGAAGAAAAAATGATAAAAACTATTATGAACGAAGTTATTCCTGAATTATCTAAAGAAATAGTTGGTACTCTTCATACAACCGCTAATCAAATGCTTAATTCTCAAAAGAAAATTCAAAAAGGTTTTGAAAAACGTCTGTATCATACATGGAAAGAACCATTGGATTTGTATGAATGTTTGATTATGGTTTCTTCTGAGTGCGGTGAACAGCAAAAAATAAAATTAAATAATAAAATAAATGATCCGAACCAATCTAAACATGAAGCTCTTATAAAGATTCATGCACGTTCTTTACAAATCTCAAACGAAATTTTAGTTTTATTAAAAGCGGGATATGCTGATGGAGCAAATTCAAGATGGCGTAGTTTACACGAACTTGCAGTAATTTCTTATTTTTTGTGCGCTAATAATGATGAATTATCAAGAAGATATTTAGACCATGATATTGTTAGAATGTTTAAAGAAGCAGGGGATTATAAAGATAATTATAAAAAATTAGGTTATGATAGTATATCTCGAAAAGAATTTAATAAAATAAAAAAAGAAAAAGAATATCTGTGTAGGAAATATCCTGATAAATTTCAAGAGGACTATGGTTGGATTCCACGTTCCATATTATCTAATAGAAACTTTGGAGCTTTAGAGAAAAATGTAAAATTTGGTAAATATCATCCGTTTTATAATCTCTCTTGTGATTCAATTCATGGTGGTGCTAAAGGTTTTTATCGTTTAGGATTAATGCACGAGTATCAAGATAAATTTTTACTTGTAGGGCCAAGTAACTATGGTTTGGCAGATCCGCTACAAAATAGTGCAATATCCCTTACCCAAATTACTTTATGTCTTTTAGGTTTGGAACCTGATGTTGAAAACATCATACAAATGAATGTAATATCAAATTATATGAAAAATATTGGAGTAAAAGCTGTAGCTGTTCAGGAGGGTATCGAAGAGAGAGAACGACTGTTGTCTACTATATAGACCAATTTTATATTATCATCACTCTCGTGCATTAAATTAATTTAACGCTTCTTTATTAGAAAAATTTCTATCACAAAGAAAAACTATGTCACTCGACAACGGCCCTGATTCTGCGGACTCCTGCGGCGACTGCCTCTTCCTTCGTGATCCTGATCCTGCCGATTAATCCGGTCCGCGGAACATGTGGTCCACCGCAGAACTCCTTGCTAACGGCTCCCTCGAGGCTCTTCCCTATATAGTAAACCTTGACCTTGTCACCGTACTTCGCCTTGAAGAAGGAGAGCGCCTCCGTCTTGTCCGCCTCGGCCTTGGGCATCTCGCGGCACTCCACCTTGAGGTCCTGATCCACGATACGATTGGCGATCTCTTCGACATTCTTGATCTCCTCCTCCGTGAGCTTACGCGGGTAGGAGAAGTCGAAGCGCAGCCGCTCCGGCGTGATGTCGGAGCCGGACTGCTTCACCTCGCCCCCGAGGACCTCGCGGAGAGCCGCGTGCAGCAGGTGCGTCGCCGTGTGAAGGCGCGTCACCTTCTCCATCTCCGCCTGATCCTTCGCCTTCAGCTCCCCGGTGTCGAGGATGAGCCCGTGCCCCCCGAACTTCTTCTCCGCCCCGGCGCGGCTGAGCTGCCTGTGGATGTCGAGCCTCTTCTCGAAGTCTTCCCTTGTGAGCGTGGCTGCCTTGGCTCCGCCGAACTCCTTTATCACCTCGTATGGGAGCCCGAAGCTCTCGTAGAGCGTGAAGGCGGTCTCAGTGTCAACCACCTCAAGGCGCTGTAGCCTACGCATGCCGTTGACGAAGGTGTTGCGGAACTTCTGGTTCTCGCCACGGAACACCGCGAGTATCCTCTCCCTGTCGAGGCTGTACGTCCCCGCGTACATGTCACAGACGATCCCGAAGAGGCGCTCAAGCGTCTCACCGGAGCCGGCGCTCAGGTTGTTCGCGTCCCCCTCGCCGCGCTCAAGCATGCTGGCGTGGACGATCGACCTCCTGAGAACCTTGCGGAGCATGTAGCCTCGGTCCTTGTTCGAGGGCTCGACGCCGTCCGTGATGAGGAACGCCGCCGCCCTCACGTGGTCCGCTATGATCCTCTTCGACCGCATCGCCTCGGCGCCCCCCGGGAGCGCGTCGATCAGGCGCTTGAGGGTATCAATCTGGAACATGTCCGAGTTCCCGGTGACCGCCGCGCTGATCCTCTCCAGCCCCCCGCCGAAGTCGACGTTCCTCTGCGGCAGCCTCTCGAATCTGCCGTTCTCGGTCTTCGTGTACTCCATGAAGACCGAGTTACCGATCTCCATGAACCTCCCGCACTCGCAGTTGGGGTGGCAGTGGTGCCCGTACTTCTCGTCGTGGGGCGTGCCGAAGTCGTAGAATATCTCCGAGTCCGGCCCCCCGGGTTCGCGGGCCGGCATCTTCTCCGGCGGACCGGCACGGCTCCACCAGTTCTTCCTGCTGTTGTAGTAGAATATCCTGCCGCCCTGCATCCCCACCTCGCCGCCCTTGTCGGGGTCGCCTATGTGGACGGGCTTCGCCACTATGCCCACACCCTTGAAGATGCAGCGCCAAATCTCGACAGATTCCTCATCCTTCTGGAGCCCATACTTCTCCTCCCCCGCGAAGACGGTGACGTAGAGCCGCGCCGGGTCAACCCCAAGCTCCTTAGTCAGGAACTCGAACACCCACGGGAGCTGCTCCGCCTTGAAGTAGTCGCCGAGCGACCAGTTGCCCAGCATCTCGAAGAACGTCGTGTGCCTGTTGTCCCCGACCTCGTCTATGTCCTCCGACCTGAAGCACTTCTGCGAGTCGACGATGCGGGTGCCGTTTGGGTGGGGCTCGCCGAGCAGGTACTTGATCAGCGGCTGCATGCCCGAACCCGTGAAGAGGGTCGTCACGTCGCCCTCGGGCAGGAGGGAGGCCGAAGGGACCTCGGCGTGCCCTCTCTGCTTATAGTAGGCGAGGAATCGGCTGCGGATTTCGTCGGAGGTGAGCATCCCAAGAGTATGATTGGGCTTCACTGAAAATCTTTTTGAATCGGATGCCGGCCCAGCCCGTGTTTACCGCGACTTTACAACTCACTAGGAGGGGCTGAAAGGTGAAGAGAATATTCGAAAATGGAATGCGTTAAGAAATGATAGGTTGTGAGACTAACCGAAGAGGGCGCCCAGACCCTGGAGGTCCTCTTCCTTCTTCTCCTCAACCTTTGGCTTGGCGGCTGCCTTCTTCTCCTCCTTGACCTCAGCGGGCGCGGCGGCTGGGGCTGCGGCGGCGAAGACTGGCGCCTTAAGCGCCTCCTCGATGTTGACCTCTGCTAGGGCGGCAACGAGGGCCTTGACGCGTACACCGTCGGCTGCGACACCGGCGGCTGCGAGTATGGCGGTGACCGCCTCCTCAGTGATTGGCTTCTTCGCGCTGTGGAGAAGCATAGCGGCGTACATGTACTCCATTTTAATACACCTATTCCTTGAACTGCTATGAAAGGAACAATATATCATGCATTTAATCCTTCCTATCACGCGCCCCCGCGCCGCGTGGCAACCGTTTAAAGGAGATACAACCCATCTAGATCGATTCTAATGGTCACGAGGATACCAAAGATACCCTTCGAGAGGCTAACCCCCTCCGGAACCTCAACCCTCAGCCCATTCAACAAGCCCATCGCCACCGTAAAACCCGGCGAAGAGGTCGAAATAGAGACATGGGACGCCTTCGGCGGATGCGTCAAGGCGGACCAGACCCGCAAACAAGCCCTCGATAAGGGGATCAAGGTCCCCGTCAACCCCGTCACCGGCCCCATCTACATCGAGGGCGCCCAACCCGGCGACACCCTCACCGTCGAGATACTCGGGATAGAGCTGCCCGACCACGGCGCCACCACCATAAGCCCCGGCTTCGGCGGCCTAGAAGGCTGGCTCAACCTCATGACCCCACGCACCAAGATCAGCGACATCAAATCCGGCAAGGTCCTCTACAAGACCGACGGCGGCCGCGTCGTCGAGGTCCCCGCAGACCCCTTCATCGGCACAATCGGCAACTCCCCCGTATACGAGGCCATAAACACCCTCACACCCGGCCCACACGGCGGAAACATGGACTGCCCCGACATCCGACCCGGCAACACCCTCCACCTCCCCGTAAACCAACCCGGAGCCCTATTCGGCCTCGGAGACGTACACGCCGTACAGGGCGACGGCGAAGTCGGCGGCTCAGCCATCGAAGTACCCGCCGTCGTCAAGCTCAGATTCGGCCTAAAGAAAGGCTACACCATCGCCTGGCCACGCGTAGAATCCCCCGACGAGATCATGACCCTGTGCAGCGCCAAGCCCCTCGAGGACGCCGCACGCCTCGCCTACCGCGAACTCGTAAACTGGATGACCACCGACTACGGCTGGCAACGCGACGACGCATACATGTTCCTAAGCATCGCCGCAAAGGCGAGGATAGCACAAATAGTCGACCCACTATACACAGTTGCAGCCAAGCTACCCAAGAAGTACCTAACGAAGTGAATGCCATGGACGAAAAATGCCCCAAATGCGGCGGAGCCATGAACCCGGGCGACATCAGGTTCGACAGCGACACCGTCATGCCAAACCAGATGAACGCCTACATGACCGGCATACCAAGCAGCCCCCTCCCAAACGTCTACCAGAGCAGCACAAGCAAACCCTACTGGGAGGAAAAGACCGGGCGCAAGACGGGCTTCATCATAAAGAGCGAAGAGAAGAAGACGCTAAAGATCAAGGCACAACGGTGCACACTCTGCGGCTACATAGAGATGTACGCGCTGGATGACCGCGAAGAACTCTAGCTACCCCTGCCCCGAGGACGCGACCCGGAGCAACTCCCCCCAATCCTCCCCCTTCTCAAGCTCCGCCCCCACGCTCGTGATGAGCTCCGGGTACGCCGCGAGGTCATCCTCAGTCACAATCAGGGCAAGCCTGCCTCCATCGCGTGCGAGGCAGGCGATCCTCGTCTCACCCACCTCAAGCCGGACATCCGCCGGCCTCTCCGCCGAGTCACACATCGAGTACAGCGACTCGACGAGCTTCCCCGTTATCGTCGGGGGCAGCCTCCACCCCGCCGGGAAGGTGCGCACCTTCTTCGAAAACATGCTACGCTCGACTAGGAGCAGGTGAAATCCCTTCCTCCCCCGCTTCGCATCCGCGGCGGGTTGCTCGCCCATGAGGCTCCTGCGCAGCCGCGCGTAGTCCTCGGGCTCGATCTCCCCCCCTCTGGAAGAGGGCGTCGATCTGAGTGAGCTTCTCCTTCGACTTATCCGCCTGCGGCGCGCCCTTCGCCCCCCCGCTCGCCTTCCACGCGTCGATACAGACCTTACAGAAGTCCATGGAGATCTGATCCGCCTCGAAGTTACACTGCCTCTCCTCGATGAACGCGCATCTCCGGGGCTCCTTCACGGCGAATCCACCCTCCACTTCACTCAAAGCGATTCATGTCTCCCCTCTTTTAAAATCGACCCATCCCCGCGGAAGCCCAAAGGGGATCGGGGTGCCTCGGCTAAACCTTTAAATTTGGAGGGCGTGGTTAACAGTTGCTAAAAAGCGGGGAAAGGCACACCTATATATGCCGGTCCCCGCACCGATAGAATAGCATCTGGGAAAAGGGAACGAGATGACGACCGCCTACGACGTGCCAGCAGACGTGCTCATAGGAAAACTGAGAAACTACATCAAGGAGAACATAAAGGAAGTCACCTCACCCGATTGGGCCGCCCACGTCAAGACGGGCACCCACGTCGAGAGGGTGCCACAGGACCCAGACTGGTGGTACGTCAGGACCGCCTCCATACTCCGTAAGCTCTACATGAATGGCGAACCACTCGGCGTACAGAGACTGAGGGGAGAGTACGGCGGACGCAAGAGGGTCGGAAACTCACCGGCCCACCACGAGAAGGCAGGCGGCTGCATCATACGCATCTCACTCCAGCAGCTAGAGAAGGCGGGCCTCGTCGACAAGGTGGAGAAATCCGGCCGCGTCGTCAGCAAGAAGGGGCGCAGCCTCATCGACGCCATGTCGACCCAGATAAAGAAGGACCTGGACAGAGAGTCGCCAGAGCTAAAGGCATACTAGGCGGAGACGCCCATGTCGAGGGACGAGGAGCTTGAGAGGCTCAAGGCCCAGCGAATGGCAGAGCTTCAGGCAAGGCAGCAGCAGGGCGGCGCTGAACAGCAGCGCGCCGATGCGGCGGCCGACGCCGAGGCCCAGAAGCAGTCGCTGATGCGAAGGCTCCTGACCCCCGAGGCGAGGCAGAGACTCGCGAACATAAAGATGGTGCGCCCCGACTTCGGCCAGCAGCTCGAACTCGAACTCATCCAGATCGCCCAGGCGGGCAGGGTACCCCTCCCCATATCGGACGACCAGCTGAAGAGGCTCCTCGTCCAGATAGAGGGGCAGCAGAAGAAGAGGGACATAAGCATAAGGAGAGTATAAAGATGGCAAGAAACAAGCCGCTCGCGTACAAACTACGCCTCATAAAGGCGGGCAAGTCCAGCAGGTCGGTTCCGGCGTGGATCATAGCCAAGACCAACGGCAAGGTACGCTGGAGCCCCAAGAGCGTGCGCGCATGGCGCACAAGGAAACTCAAGGACTGATAAAACATGTCTGAACTTGAACGCATCTACACGGTCCCTCTCAAGGAGGCCTGGAACGCCCAGCGCTACAGGCGAAGCGAGAGGGCCATGATGGTCCTCAAGGCATTCACCATCCGACACATGAAGGCGACGACGGTCACGGTCGACACCTCCGTCAACGAGGCGATCTGGGCCAGGGGCATAAAGAGTCCACCCCACAAGATCAGGGTCAAGATGACCAAGGACGACGAGGGCAACGTAACCGTCACGATGGCTGAGGTCGACGCCAAGGCAGAGGCGAAGGAAGCCCGGGCTGAGGCAAAGGAGAAGACCAAGGCGAAGCCGAAGGCGAAGGCCGAGAAGAAGGAGAAGCCCAAGGCCGAGGCCAAGGAAGAGCCAAAGGCAGAAGCAAAGGCAGAGCCAAAAGTAGAGGCTGAGAAGAAGGAATGAGCGAAGTCAAGGTATTCCGCGTAACCGGCGAGGTGATGAAGCAGAAGTTCTTCATACCCATGTCCTTCAGCCAGGAGATCAGGGCCGCGAAGATGGAGCACGCCGTGGAGCGCGTCTACGCCGAGATGGGTAGCCGCCACCGCGCCAAGCGCAACCAGATAACCATCTTCAGCGTAGAGGAAGTCCAGCCAACGGAAAAGGCAGGGTAAGCACCTTGGCCTCCCCGAACAAAGAGGACCAACTACGCAGGATTCTTTACGAGCTACAGATGATGGAGGGCACGGCGCAGGTCCTCCAGCAGAGGATGCAGATTCTCACGAATGCCCAGAATGAGCTGCGCGTGAGCCAGCAGAGCCTCGGCGAGATGAAGGACCTACAGCCCGGCACACCCATACTTGTGCCAGTCGGGGGGGCAGCCTTCATACACGCCAAGACGGCGCCACTCGACAAGGTCATCGTAGGCGTCGGCGCAGACGTCTCCGTCGAGATGGAGTACCCTAAGGCCGTCGAGGACGTAAACAAGCGCCTCGAAGAGGTCGAGAAGACCCTCACGGCGGTCGATGAACAGCTTGGGCAGGTGCTCGCACAGATGCAGAGCCACCAGGACGCAGGGAACAGGCTCTCAGCCGAGCTACAGGGTGAGGGCGCCCGTGTTCGATAAGCTCAAGCAGGGCCTCAAGGGCATAGTCGACAAGATTTCTAAGACCGGCCTAACCGAGAAGGACCTCGAGCCACTCGTCTGGGACCTCCAGATGCAGCTCATAAGCAACGACGTCTCCGTGCAGGTCGCTGAGAAGGTCTGCGAGGAGCTGAAGAAGCGCCTCATGGGGCAGGAGGCTAGCCGCTTCGGGGGCAAGTCCGACGTCGTCAAGAAGGCGTTGAAGGAGTCGATCGAGGTCGTCATGCAGACTGACAAGGCCGTCGACTTCATCGCGGCCGCGGGGGAGGCGAAGAAGCAGGGTCGCCCATACGTCGTCATGTTCGTCGGCATTAACGGCACGGGGAAGACGACGACAATCGCCAAGGTTACCCACCTGCTCCAGAAGAAGGGCTTCAGCGTCGTCCTCGCCTCGGGGGACACGTACCGCGCCGGGGCGATAGAGCAGCTTGAGGAGCACGCCCGGAGGCTGGGCGTCAAGGTCGTCAGGCACCAGTACGGGAGCGACGCGGCGGCGGTCGGCTACGACGCCATACAGCACGCCAAGGCGAAGGGCGTGGACATCGTCCTCATCGACACCGCGGGCAGGATGCAGACCAACCGCAACCTCATGGACGAGCTGACGAAGATCAAGCGCGTCGTCCAGCCCGACTTCACGATCATGATCCTAGACTCTCTCATCGGCAACGACGCGACTGAGCAGGCGCTGACCTTCAACAAGGCGGTGGGATTCGACGCCACCATCCTGACGAAGGTCGACGCCGACGCCAAGGGTGGGTCGAGCCTGAGCGTCAGCTTCCTCACAGGCAAGCCCGTCATCTACATCGGCGTCGGGCAGGGATACGATGACCTTCAGCCCTTCGACGCGGGGTGGTTCGCGGAGAAGCTGCTCGGGGATTCGTAAAGATTTTAAGCCTATGCTCCTCTCAGTGGGCGGTAAGCCATGGGCATAAAAGAGTTCATCGAGAGCGCAAAGCGCCTCCTAGTGACGATCAACAAGCCCGACTGGAAGACTTTCAGCCTCAGCCTAAAGGTTGTACTCATAGGCGTTGGCATCCTCGGGGCCATCGGCTACATAATTCGGTTGATCGCCGTCGTGGTCCAGCCAGTCGGCGGCGGTTAACGCCGCTCGCGAGTTTTACCCTTTCAGCAATATTAATATGAGCCATCTACTTACGCTTACGGTGCAACCGGACGTGGCAGATGTGCCAGACAAGCCCCAGACCCAGCTCTTCGCGGTGAAGGTTACAAACGGCCAGGAAAAGACTGTTGCAGAGATGCTCGCCGACAAGGCGAAGATCGAGCACATTTCGGTCCTAGCCATACTCGCGCCGTCGGAGCTGAAGGGCTACATAATCATTGAGAGCGTCAACCCTCACATGGTCGACGAGCTCATACGTGGCGTCCGATACGCCAGGGAGCGCATTCAGGGGACTGTCTCACCCGCGGAGGTCGAGCATTACCTTGAGACGAAGCCGGCCATCGAGGGCCTGGCTGAGGGTACCCTGGTGGACGTCGTAGCTGGGCCCTTCAAGGGTATGCAGGCGAGGGTGGTGCGGGTGGATACCTCCAAGGAGGAAGTAACGATAGAGATCTTGGAGGCGGCGTTTAGCTTGCCGATAACCGTCCACGCCGACTATGTCCGGGAGGTTAAAGGAGCTAATTAGAAATTGGTCGAAAAGAAATTCAACTTCATCGTCCCGGGTGGCGGGGCGACAGGCGGTCCGCCGATCGGCCCAGCTTTGGGCCCGATGGGTGTCAACATCATGAATATCGTCGCCGAGATCAACAAGCAGACCGGCGAGTACAAGGGGACCCCAGTCCCAGTGGACGTTGTCATTGACACGGACACGAGGGAGTTCACGGTCAAGGTCGGTATGCTCAGCACCTTCGCCCTGCTCACGCAGGCTGTGAAGATCACGAAGGGCTCGGGCACACCCCACACCGCTTATGTGGGCGACCT
>JAPKYO010000068.1 GCA_026394265.1 Candidatus Bathyarchaeota archaeon | reverse complement strand
TCTATCTCCCTGCTGGGTGTGACGGCTATGGATTCGTAGGTGCTGAGGCCGGCTTTCCTCAGCTTCGCCATGGTGGTGCTGGATACACCTTCTAGTTCTATCTGGTCTGTCTTCTCGATGTCCTCGGCCATCTTGATCGATTCGGTTGGGTCCACTTTCGCTTATAACGCGTGCGCACCTGTTGTGATGGGGGGGTTGGGTGAAAGTGGGTCAGGCGGAGAGGAAGCCGCCGTCGACGGGCAGCATGACTCCGGTCATGTAGCTTGAGAGGTCGCTGGCGAGGAATAGGGTGGCGCGTGCTACCTCGTCTGGGTCGCCTAGGCGCCCGAGTGGGATGCGTGCCATGAAGTCGTACGCCGTCTTGGCGAGGCCGACGTTTCCCTTGAAGAACTCGGTCGCGGCCCCCCTTGTACCCTGTGTTACTATTCCGCCGGGTAGGAGGGCGTTTATGCGGAAGCCCTTGTCCCCGAAGTCGCGGGCGAGGCCGCGTGTGAGTCCGATGACTCCGGCCTTGGAGGCGTCGTAGTGGACCATGCCCTTCTTGAAGGGGAGGATGGCCTCGATGCTGCCGACGTTTATGATGACGCCGCCCTTCTTCTTGCGCGCCTCTATCATGTGTTGGCACATCCAGAGGACTGATTCGAGGTTGATGGCGTAGACCTTCTGGAAGAATGCCTCGTCGATGTCTAGGAAGTCGCGGAAGGGGTAGATGCCGGCGTTGTTTACGAGTGTGTCGGGCTCGGAGCCTTTGAGGGCGTCCCAGAGGGCGTCGATCTCCGGCTTCTTTGAGAGGTCGACCTTATCCGTGGCAACGTCTACGCCCCACTTCTTCAGGTCGCCCGCCGTCTCCTTCAGCTTCTTCTCGTCTATGTCGACGAGAACGAGATCGGCGCCGGCCTCAGCGAAGCGCGCCGCCATGGCCTTCCCTATGCCCGCCGCGGAGCCCGTTATCAGGGCGCGGCGCCCCTTGAGGGAGACGAGTTCAGTCAGCGACTTGTCTGCCAATGCATATCAACTCCCGAATGTTCAACTGCAGCTTATACGTTTCCCCGCCTCGCAAATGATATCAGCCTTCTGGATTACTCCTACTGGATCAACTTGGTCGACGTAAAAGTCCTGAAGGAATCCGCGAAGAAGGAAGTCGAGTCTCAGAGGAAGCGCCTCGTCGAGATCGCGAAGTGGATGTATGAGAATCCCGAGCTGGGCTCCGAGGAGTACAAGGCTTACGCGCTACTAACGACGGAGCTTGAGAAGCAGGGGGCGAAGGTGGATCGGGCGCTGTTTGGTATGCCGACGGCCTTCTGCGCCTCGTTCAAGGGGAAGAAGAAGGGGCCGAAGGTGGCTGTGCTCGCCGAGTACGATGCGCTCCCCGGCGTCGGCCACGGCTGCGGCCACAACCACATAGCCGCCTCCGCGATAGGCTCAGGCATCGCAGCCGCAAGAGTGGCGAAGGATCTGCCCGGTGAGATACTCGTCGTCGGTACGCCCGCCGAGGAGGGCAGGGGGTCGAGCGCCGGAAGCAAGGTGATCATGGCCAACAAGGGCTTCTGGGACGACGTCGACGCAGCCATAATGCTCCACCCCGCGATGCACTACGGCGTCGGGGGTAAGGCGCTTGGCATCTGGCAGCTCAAGATGGAGTTCAAGGGGCAGACGAGCCACGCCGCCGCGTCCCCCGAGAAGGGGGTGAACGCCCTAAACGCGGCGACCCTCGCCTACATGGCGACACACATGCTCCGCCAAGAGGCGCGCAGGGACGCAAACCTCGTCATCCACGGCATCATAACCGAGGGCGGCCTCGCCTCGAACATCATACCCGACCGCGCCGTCTGCGAGTTCGGCGTCCGGAGCAGCGACGAAAAGTACCTCGTCACGATGGTCGACAAGGTGGAGAAGTGCGCCGAGGGCGCCGCCATCGCCACCGGGGCACAGGTCACCGTCAAGAAGGCAAAGCTCTACAGCAGCATGAAGCCAAACATCCCACTCGTAAAGGTCCTCTACCAGAACTACGTCGATCAGGGCGTCAAGGTCGACGACTGGCAGGAGACGCAGGCGGGGATACCCATGGCCTCGACCGACTTCGGCGACGTAAGCCAGAGGTGCCCCGCGACGGGGAGCTACATCGGCATCGGCCCAGATGGCACACCCGGGCACAGCAGGCAGCTAGCGGACTGCACAATGACAAAGGAGGGGCTCGAAGCGATGATGGTCGGCACAAAGGCGCTCGCAATGACACTCGTCGAGTTCCTCGCCAAGCCAGAAGTGCTCAAGGATGCACGGGCGTACTTCAACTCGAATTAATCCTGTAAATGAAGCCTGTTGAAGACTCATTTCCCCCATAAACGTGGGATAGCCCTGCCTGCTTGTCTTAGAGTACGTAGAGTTCAAGATAGAATAAGATGCCGAGCACGGCCGTCGTCGTCCAGAGGACTATCGCGGGTTTCATCAATCGCTTATTCTTCAAACACTCGACAAGCGATTTGCCCGCTCTCCACTTCAGCACGAGATATATGCCGAGGGACTCGGCGACGGTTCCGATTCCGGCGTGAAGCATCGTGATTATTGAGATCGGGCTCGTGGGGTAATTTTCCAAGAAGCCCAGCCCCAGCAGCAGTGATGGCAGCATAATCGTAGCCAGCGAGGCGGCGTTAAGCGCTACCGCCAGAGCCATGTATCGACCATGCTCGCCAAAGTTCTTACCCTTCGCTCGACTCCTCCCGATTAATAGGGCGCAGAGCATCACGATCTGAAGCACCAAGTTTACATCCGCGGGGATACCGGCCCGTGTACCCAAAAATCCCAAAACGTCACCCTACCCGTTTTTTATTATTCGGTTGTGCCCTCTCCGCAGAAAAAGCCCTCGATGAAGTCCGGATCGTTTCTCCTTAGATTGTACCCGTTGAATATCTCGCATACTGGACATGTGCATATTTTACTGAAGTCCAAGTCGTTACAAGGGGTCTCGCCCGAGGAGCAGTAGACTCCTGAGACTGACCTGGGCTGGGGAATCGTCTTCCTCAGTTTGCTATCTGCCGGTGCCTCCTTGATCTTTATCCCCATATCCATCCCCATCTTCGAACATGGGCTCGATATTTGTACCGGGCACCTGTAGCAGATACACTTCGAAACCGTGTCGATGTTGAATGGAACCTTCATAATTTGTCCTAGTATCAATTTTGCACCATTGTTTATATTGGTTTAGAATTATTCTCGGGCGAATCTAGGGTTTCGCAGACGCCTGCTCGGGTTGCTTTTTTGTGGTGTCGTGGTCGGGGATGTCTTTCTCAACATCCCTGATGGTCTTGAAGGCGTAGCCACTCAGCGTGATTACGGCTCCGATTATCCCTAGGAAGATGAACAGAAGCCCTATTCCGGCGCCCGGTCCGGTTCCCACGAGCCACCCGAAGACTCCGGAGAGTGCGCCACCCGGCGCCATCGAGGGCGTCATCACCACGTCGGCGAGTGGGCCCGCCATCGCCATGCCGAGGGGCGACGACATCGTCGCTATGAGTGCGCGGGTGGCGAACACCCTCCCCTGGACCTCCGGGGGCACCTTTGCCTGCCAGATGGCCTGGTTGGAGCCGTTCGACGTGGGAATGAACAGCATGGTGAGGAAGGCGCCCACCATCAGCAGCGCGGGCGTCTGGGCCATGCCGAGGATGGTCATCCCCAGCAAGCAGCTGCCAGCCATCCCCAGAAAGACGCCGTCCACCTTCCTCTTCGGCCCACCCCAGGCGCTGAGGGCGAGTCCGCCGACGACGCCCCCGACCCCGAAGGCCGCCTGAACCGTCCCCGTGATGGCCGCGTCGTTGCCCGTCCTCAGCATGAGCATCGGCGTCAATACCGTGAAGGCGATGCCCATGATGAGGTTTGAGGCGAAGAAGTTGAGCTGAAGCCCGAAGAGCCCCCTCCTCTCGGAGATGAACTTGAATCCGAAGACGGTGTCGCTCAGCATGCTCTTCTTCTCAGCGCTCTTCGGCGGCTGCGGGACGACCATGACGAGGAGTATCCCCACCGCGATCAGGAACGTGACTATGTCGATCGTCAGTATCCCGGCGACCCCTATTACCCCGATGAGGATGCCCGCCGCGGCGGGGGCGTAGATGTTCGACACCGAGTCCGCCAGGCTTAGCATGCCGCTCGCCCGCGTAGTCCTTCTTCTCCACGATCAGCGACGTCGAGGCGCTGTACGCCGGCCACTGGAAGGCTTGGAATATCCCGGTGAAGGCACCCGTCACGTACAGGTGCCATATCTCGAGCCTGCCTGACGACATCAGCAGGAAGACGACGATGGTCGCTATCCCCGCGGCCACGTCGCTGATCATCATCACGAGTTTCTTGTTCCACCTGTCGACGAGGGCGCCGGCGATTGGGAACATGATGACTGATGGGGTGAAACTGAACAGGGCGACTAGGGCGAGTGCGGTGGCCTCCCCCGTCTTCTGCCACGCCCAGATGCTGAGCGCGAACTGGCTCATGTAGGTGCCGAGGAGGCTGAAGAACTGTCCCGACCATATGACGGCGAAGAGACGCATCCCGGCGAGCCGCAGCAGCCCCCCGCCACCACCCCGAGCCATAAAAACCGAGAACCCCCGTCCTACATATTAACCTAACACAACGGCCCCCAGAAAAAAATATTTTTCACAAGTATCGCCGGGCGTAAGAAAAACCGGCCCGGCTACTCTAGGGAGATGACCTTCAGCTCCGACAGGTCGCCCAGGCTGTTGATCTTCACCATCCGCCCCGAGATCGTGTAGAGGTTCTCCCCGATGTAGAGGCTCCTGTAGACGGAGTAGTCGGAGTCGAACCAGTACCCGCTCTTCAGCAGCTCGTCCCCCTGCAGGTGGCTGATCCTGCCCCTGAGGGTGATGCCCTGCGTGTCAATCTGGAAGACGTATGCGCCCTGGTAGACGTAGTCGCCGTAGGTGTTCGGCTCGACATCGTCGCCCGAGCCGCTGACCTTTACCTCAAGGATGGGTATGACGAGCAGGTTCCTCTCCCTGCTGAAGAGGAACGCCTTGTGGTCGCTCAGCGCGGGGGAGTCCGTGCCCCTGTCCCCGATCTCCAGCTTCGCAACCTCCACCGGCGCCGAGACGTTTGTCACGTCGAAGAGGCTCAGCTTCACACCCTGATACCAGGCGAAGTTACCCCCCTCGGCGTCGACCGCCTCCTTGCCGAGGCCGATGACGTGGTTCTCGTCGTATGGGTGCAGGTAGTTGCTGTAGCCGGGTATCTTGAGCTTCCCAAGCACACGCGGCGCCGTTGGCTCGCTCAGGTCGATGACGAAGAGCGGATCGACCTTCTTGAAGGTCACGAGGTAGAGGCGGTCCCCCATGAAGCGGGCGCTGTATATCTGCTCCCCCGGGGCGAGGTCCTCGAGCCTCCCCACGACCTTCATGTCGGCGTCGAGGACGTAGACGTTGTTCTTCGACGTGCCCCCACCCCACGCGTGCCCCGTCGTTGTGGCTATCCTGAAGTAGCCCCCGCTCTCATCCATGCTGAACTGGTTCAGCACCCACCCGGGGACGCTACCGTCGGCCACGCCCTCGATGTTACCGTTATCCAGCTTGATCTTGTGGACCCCCGTCTCCGAGTAGCCCCCGGTGGTCAGGTAGAGGTAATCGGCGCTGCAGTAGATGGTGCTGCTGGAGCCTAGGAGGAAGGTCTCGGACTGTATCGGGAAGGTCGAGTCCTGGGTGTTTATGCTCGCTATCGTCGTGTAGGCTTAGCGTGGGTCGGTGCCGTTGTAGTAGTAGATGCTCGGCGCAGCGACCTGGCAGACCTTGCCGTTCTCCTTGTAGGCGGGCAGGTCGAGGACGCCCTCGTACAGCCACGCCCCCTTCTGGGAGACGACGTAGACGAAGTTCCCGATCATCCTCGTCGCGATGTAGCTTCCCTCAGTCTCGTAGGTCCTCTCTAGGACGGGGTTGAGCCTGTCCGAGACGTCGTA
>JAPKYO010000060.1 GCA_026394265.1 Candidatus Bathyarchaeota archaeon | reverse complement strand
TGTGGCGATGATGTCTCCGGTTGCCGCGATGGCTCCGTCGTTTCTGGCGCCGCCGACTCCGTGGCTGACCTGCTGTATGACCCTGTCGGCGTACTTCGCCGCGATCTCCGTGGTTCTGTCTTTGCTGTTCCCGTCGACGACTATGATCTCGTAGGATTCTCGGGGGATGCTCTGCTTCACTAGGGAGTTGAGGCAGCTCTCGATGTTCTTCTCCTCGTTGTATGTTGGCACGACTACGGTGATCATTTTTTCGCCTCTTCTTCTGCCGCCCTCTTTCCTGAGAGGATTGCCTTGTCCATGTTGAGGTATTCCCACTCTCCGAACCGCCCCATTGAGGAGACTCCGAGGGATTTGAGATACGTCTGGATGAGATTAACGTTTCTCTGGTGGTGTAGGTCGTAGACGACGTATGCGTACTTGAAGTCTAGGGCGTCGAAGACCTCCAGCCCGTCGTCGTCCCGCAGTATCTCTGCGTTTACGAGTCCCGCCCTGACCTTCTCCTTTGTTTCTTCAGCGTCGGGCTTCGCGCCCCTGTACGTGACCTCGACGACGATGCTGCTCTTCCCCTTTGGGACGGTCTCGGGTGAGAGGTTCATGGGGAAGCTGATCCTGTTGAACGGGTACTCCTTATCCGGGAAGTAGAGCCAGTGCTTGTCGGAGATGGCTTCTCGGTTTACTCCTATGTTGAAGCATGCGAGGCTGTTGTAGATGAGGTTCTCGGATGCCTTGATGACGTCCTCTGGGGCTGATTTGATCATCTTGATGAGCTCGGGGAGGGGGACGGATGAGAGGACTCTGTCCGCCTCCTGCCTCTTTGATTCCCCGTTTCGCGTGTAGATTACCTCTAGACGCTTGCCTTTGGTGTGTATCTCGGAGACGTCAGAGTTCAGCGAGATATCTTTGACCCGCGTGGATAGGGCGTTAGGGATGGCGCCGATTCCACCGACGCGTGGGTAGAGGAAGTAGGCGTTTGGGCCGTACTCCCTCTCCACCTTGCCCTGTGCCCCCTTGACCATCTCCTCGACGCTTGGGGCGGGGACCCTTCCGGCGACCCAATCGATGTTCATATCTTCGAGGGGGTACTTCCAGATCTTTTCGTTGTAGGGGACCATGTAGTGCTTGGCTACGCCTTCCCCCATCGTCGCCGTTATCCACTCCATGAAGTTCTTCGGCTGGATGTTGGGCCTGTGGCGTGCCCCTTCTATGCACTCATCGATGACCTCCTGCGGGAGGCCGTGCAGGTTGACCTCGAATGGGTACTCGACGTAGGTGCCGCGTGTGTAGATGTAGGCGCGCCTCCTCTGCCTGATGAGGTCGCCGTTGAGAAGCTCGTTTACGAGGCCGTTCACGTATTGGCTGCCCGTGAAGAAGATGTGGGGTGCGAGGTCGAACGTGTAGCCCTTCGCCGATACGCTCCGGCAAAGGCCGCCGACAACCCCGTCCCTCTCGAGGATCCTGTAGTCTCTACCGAGGTGGTAGGCGGCGCTCAGGCCGGATAGGCCCGCGCCGATTATGATCTTCATTATTGTCAACTCGCGTGGAGTTGCATATGGGTGGAGGTTACGGCTCTTAAACTTGGCGTGGGGGTCAGCCGAGTGCCTTTATGAGCTTCTCGGCGACTATCGTGCTGTTGCCCAGCTGCGCCTCCTTCGACTCGGCGCCTATGTGGGGGGTGCAGACGACGTTCTCCATCTTGACGAGGTCCACGTTCTTGGTGGGTTCCTCCTCGTAGACGTCGAGCGCCGCGCCTGCTAGATGACCCGTCTTGAGTGCTTCGACGAGTGCCTTCTCCTCGATGATGCCTCCTCGGGCGGCGTTGATGATGTATGAGCCCTTCTTCATCTTGGCGATGGTTGGGGCGTTGAACATGTGCTTGGTCTGTGGGAGGAGTGGGACGTGTACGGTGACGAAGTCCGACTCGGCGAGGAGCTTGTCGAGCGGCACCGACTCGGCGCCCGCCTCGTTTACGAAGTTCATCATCTTGTCGATCATTACGTCGTAGCAGAGGACGCGCATCCCGAGTGCCTTCGTCTTCTTGCCGACGAGGTAGCCGATCCTGCCGAAGCCGACGATGCCCATCGTCTTGCCGCTGAGCTCGAAACCGGTGAGCTTGTTCTTCGACCACTCGCCACGTTTCATGGATGCATCGCCCTTACTGATGTTGCGGCTGAGGCTGAGCATGTATCCAAGGACGAGTTCCGCGACGGCATTGCTGGGGGCCTCAGCGCTGTTCACGACTTGGATGCCTAGTGTCTTCGCCGCCTCGACGTCCACGTTGTCGAGGCCGACCCCGCTGCGTGCCACTATCTTGAGCTTCGGCTTCCCCGCCTGAAGAACCTCCTTCGTGACCTTGGTTCGGCTCCTGACGACGAGCGCGTCGTAGGTACCGGCGACCTTGAGGAGGTCTGGGGCGGTTATCTCCGTCTGGAGGTCGACGTGGTAGCCGGCTTCCTTTA
>JAPKYO010000031.1 GCA_026394265.1 Candidatus Bathyarchaeota archaeon | reverse complement strand
GCCAGCTCAACTGGGTCGATCTCAAGATCGAACAACTCCTTCAGCACCCGGGCGGTGGCGACCTCGAGTGCAGCGCTTGAGCTGAGCCCCGCAGACTGGGGCACATCCCCCTTTATCGCCAGTTCGGCCCCGCCTATGCTGTACCCCTTCCTCTGGAGTGCGTCGACGACCCCCATCACGTAGTTGGCCCAACGCGTCTTCTCACTGAACGCCTGCTTACCGAGGGTGAATGAGTGCTTCTCCCCGTAGTCGTGGGCGTAGAGCCTATACTCGGAGTCGATCCTCTTCCTCGCGGCAACCCAGATGTGTTTACCAATGGGTGTGGGTAGGACGTAGCCATCGTTGTAGTCGGTGTGCTCCCCGATTATGTTGACCCTCCCCGGGGCGCTCCCCACGATAACCCCCTCCCTGATGCCATAGATGTTCTCGAATATGCTCAGCATCTCGGCCTCGTCCGTCAAGCAGCGTCACCCCGCGTGGAACCGGAAGACGGTCTTCTCGTGGTACTTCTCCCCGGGTCTGAGGACGAAGGAGGGGAAGCTGGGTTGGTTGGGGGAGTCGGGGTAGTGCTGTGTCTCTAGGCAGAGGGCGCTGCGCCTCGTGTAGACCCTCCCCTTCCCGCTCAGGGTGCCGTCGAGGAAGTTACTGGTGTAGAACTGGATTCCGGGTTGTGTGGTGAGCACGACGAATGCTCGGCAGCTTGCTGGGTCCCTTACGGTCGCCGCCCTCCTCAGCTTGCCCGCCTCGCCGTTGACGACCCAGTTGCAGTCGTAGCCCCCGCCGTTGACAATCTGCTCGTGGCGCGCCTCGATCCTCGCGCCTACCTTGTGCGGCTGCCTGAAGTCGAGGGGTGTCCCGGCGACACTCTTCACCTCCCCGGTGGGTATCAGATCCCTCCCTATGGGCGTGTAGTAGTCGGCGTCGAGCGTCAGCTCGTGGTCGTTTATGTCGCCGCCGCAGGAGAGGTTGAAGTATGTGTGGTTCGTGAGGTTGAGGACGGTCGGCTTGTCGGTGGTTGCCTCGTAGTCTATCGAGAACTCTCCCCCCTTGAGGGAGTAGGTCACCGTCGCCTTGAGGTTGCCCGGGTAGCCCTCCTCGCCGTCGCGGCTGAGATACGTGAGTCTAAGCGAGTTGCCCCTGGCCTCGGCGTCCCAGAGGACCTTGTCGAATCCCCTGAATCCCCCGTGCAGACTGTTCTCCCCATCGTTCTTCGCCAACAGGTACTCCTTGCCGTCCAGCGTGAACCTGGCGCCGCCTATCCTGTTCGCGTACCTGCCGACGATGCAGCCAAAGTAGGGTTGTTTTCCCAGGTATCCATCGAGGGCATCGAAGCCGTGAACTACGTCACCGAGATCGCCCTTCGCGTCCGGCACCCTGAGGGTGGTGATTATGCCGCCGTAGTTGGTGATCTGCGCCTCAACCTCCCCCGATGCGAGGGTGTAGAGGTCGGCGATGCGCCCATCTGGGAGCGCCCCGAAGGGACGTTTCTCGATCCCCATAGGTCAGATGAGCCCCCCTGCGATAAAAGAGGTTAGGGTCGCCGCATGATTCATAAGCGGATGCATAGCAGGGTTCTGCGTGCGGCTCAAGGCGGTAGTCTTCGACCTCGATGGGACGCTGGTCGACTCTAAGATCGATTACGAGCGTATGGCGGGGATGATACGTGGGGTACTCTCCGCCGCGGGCGTCCCGGAGGAGCACCTGACGGACAGGAGGAAGATATACCAGATAATCCGGGGCGGCGACAGGGTTCTGGCCGAGATGGGCGTCGACCCCATCAAACGCCCCCTGATAGCCTCGGAGATGGAGAAGATCATGAATCAGGTCGAGCTCGAGGGGGCACACCTGTCGAAGCCTATGAGGAACGCCGGGGAGACCCTGCGGGCCTTGAGGGGCCGCGGACTCGGCATCGGGATAGCGACTCGAGGCTGCAGGGAGTACGCCGCCGAGAGCATGAAACTAACCGGCCTACACGGCTACGTCGACAAATGCCTCGCCCGGGACGATGTTCCCTACCCGAAGCCCGACCCCCGCCACCTGCTCGACGTCGTAACCCACCTCGGCGCCAAGCCCGGGGAGGTCTTCTACGTCGGCGACACCTCGACCGACCTCGAGACGGCAAACGCCGCCGAGGTTGAGTTCATCGGCTACAAGCGGGACGAGGAGTGGGGGAAAAGGCTCCTCGACGCGGGCTGCGCGAGAATGGTCAACGACCTGTTCGACCTCGTCGGGATAGCCGAGAGCTTCTAGCCGAGCCTCTCCGCGAAGAGTTCGCTACGCTAGACCATCGAGAGCCCGCGGGAAACCGCCTATGCTCTTTATCACCGCGTCCGAGCCGCGGAGTTGCTCCGGGGGCGCCCCGTAGAGGTCGATGAGCACCCCACGCATCCCAGCCCTGTGGGCGCCGACGACATCGGCCTCGTATGTATCCCCGACCATGATGGTGTTCTCGGGCTTCGAGCCCAGTTCCTCAAGCGCCCTTTGGAAGAGGATGGGGGCTGGTTTTTGGTACCCGATCTCGGCCGAGACGACGAGGCTGTCGAAGATGTCCTCGTAGCCCAGATCGTCGAAGACTCTGCGGGCGGTGGGGCTGTCCATGAAGTTTGTGACGATGCCGAGCTTATACTTGCCCTGCAGTTGCTCTAGGAGGGCGGGGGTCTCGGGGAAGAAGCGGGTCTGTTTGGGCCACTCGGCGAGGTAGTCGTCCCACGCCCGTATGGCTAGTTGGCTCCTCCGTGGCTCCCTGACGCCGAGCCCCTCCAGCGTGAGGAGCAGCCGCTCGATGTAGTCGATCTCCGTCCAGCCGTTCGCCTCGGCCTCCGCCACCTGCCGACGCGCAATGGGACGATAGACGTCGCTGAACCGCTTAGAGTCGTAATCCAAGCCCTGCTCTTTGAGGCTGCGCTGGAATATCTCCACCGAGGCGCCTCCCCTCATAAGGCCGGGTGCCTGAACGAGCGTGTTCCAGTTGTCGAAGAGGATCGTGTCGATCAAGGCGTCAGACTATGAAGTTTCAAAAGGCGCATATGTACCCTTGTATCTGAACCGAGAATGGTAAGCGAGGAGACTATCAGAAACCGCGTCATCAGGATCATCGCCGCGACTAGGTTCCCCTTCGTCGACCAGCAGGACTGGGGGGAGGGCTACGTCACCATCGTCAACGACGAGGTGAAGAGGAGGGGGATAGACACCGAGGAGGAGGTTGTCTACCCGAGCATCGTCATCACAAAGCCGGAGGGCAGGATACAGGAGATCGCCGACGTCGCACTCGCCCGGGAGGTTGCGCCATCATCAGTGGCTAGGTGGAAGCTCCTCTCGGAGAAGGCTGGGGTCGGGGAGAAGGAGAAGAAGTTCTTCCTATACGTCCCCCCGAAGAGTGAGGAGAAGGCGCAGAAGCTCCTCGAGAGCAACAAAATATCCTACGCGGGGCTACGCGTCTACAAGATCAACGACAGGATACTCTCCGTGACGCCGATTACGACGCCGGACGCCGAGTACGACCACCACAGGACATAGAGGCTCAGCCGATGTTCAAGCTGATTGTTGGCGGGGACGTTTACGCCCCCGAGAAGCTGGGCAAGGTCAACATTCTGATTGCAGGTGATAAAATCGTAGCCGTCGGGGAGGACCTCAAGGCGCCGGGCGGGTACAAGTGCGAGAAGATCGACGCCTCGGGGAAGGTAGTCTACCCCGGCTGGGTGGACCCACACATACACATCACGGGGGCCGATGACAGCCAGGGCCCATTCGGGCACACATACGACGTCTCATTCCAGGACATCGTGGAGAGCGGCGTGACGACCGCCGTGGGCACGCTCGGCGGCGAATACGCGGTGCGCACCCTCGAGCAGCTCTACTGGAAGACCATCGAGCTGGAGATGCTGGGCATCACCACATACATGTATACGGGCTGCTTCCACATCCCGCCGCCCACAATCACGGGCACCGTTAGGGGAGACGTGGTACTCATCGACAAGGTGAGGGGCTGCAAGACGGC
>JAPKYO010000059.1 GCA_026394265.1 Candidatus Bathyarchaeota archaeon | reverse complement strand
CATGGGTGACCAGTTCCTCGTCTTCACGGGCAGGCCCAACGCGGGCAAGAGCAGCATAATCCGCGCCGTCACCGGCCTCAAGGTCGAGGTCGGGAAGGACCCCGGCACCACCCAGCGAATCCTACGCTATCCCATCGCGGAGGGACTCACCCTAGTAGACATGCCCGGCTACGGCCGGAGCCTACGCGGCGGCCGAACAAAGGAGGAGCAGACGAAGGACGACATACTCGACTTCCTAGAGCTCAACGCCGGCAGCATCGCCCTCGCCGTACACGTCGTAAACATAAGCACGTTCCTAGAGACCGAGATGCGCCTCGCCAAGAAGGGCTTCATCCCACTCGACATCGAGATGGTACACTTCCTCAAACGGGACCTCGGGATCAACGTCCTCGTCGCCATGAACAAGGTGGACAAGGGGCCACGGGACTACATCGAGGACAACATCGGCGCAATAAAGGAGGGGCTGGGTCCCTCGATACCCGTCTTCCCGGTGAGCGCCCGCACCGACGAGGGCGTCGGAGCCCTGAAGGACGAGGTCAGGAAGAAGCTGGCGCACAGGGGCTTCCAGAGCCCCTTCGAGCTAATCCGGTAGGGCTACTGCTCGCAGCCGACTACGCCGGCGGCGTCGACGGCGAAGCGCGCCTTGTCCTCGGGTAGGTAGGGTGAGTCGATTATGGTGGCGATCCTGGTGTTCTCCTTTCCCTTCCTGAGGTAGACTCTGTGAGTGCAGGCGTGTGCCATGACGTGGCCGCCCGTCGGCTTGTTCGGGTCACCGTAGGAGGTGTCTGGCTTGGCCTGTACCTGGTTCGTCAGCACGACGGCGAGGCTGAATGCCTCCGCCACGCGTAGCAGCGCGGCTAGGCAGGAGCCTATCTTCTGCTGGCGGTCGCTGAGGGTTCCCCTGCCGATGAACTCGCCTCGGAAGTGGCCGATCATGGAGTCTACGATGACGAGTTTGACGTTGTGCTCCTGGACGATCTGGGGGAGGTTTTTGATGAGTATGGTCTGGTGTTCGCTGTTGTAGGCGCGTGCTACGAGGACGTTCTGTAGGATGGTGTTGGAGTCGAGGCCGCGTGCCTCGGCGATCTGCTTGATGCGCTCGGGTAGGAATGTGCCCTCGGTGTCGATCACGCAGACCTTGCTCGCGAAGCCGCCCTGGTCTACGGGTAGCTGTGCGAGGACGCTTAGTGTGAAGCATATCTGTGTCTTGCCGGAGCCGAATTCGCCGATGAGTTCGGTGATGGCGTCGGTCTCGATGCCTCCGCCTAGTATCTTGTTGAGGTCGGGGCTGCCGGTGCTGCATTTTAGCATTTTCATTCTCTTTTCGAGGACCTGTGTGGCGGGGATGAAGCCGAGGTCTACCTTAACGCGTGCGAGTTGCATGACCTTCTGGGCGGTTTCTGCGCCCATTCCGGTGAGTTCCTCTATCTCCCTGCTGGGTGTGACGGCTATGGATTCGTAGGTGCTGAGGCCGGCTTTCCTCAGCTTCGCCATGGTGGTGCTGGATACACCTTCTAGTTCTATCTGGTCTGTCTTCTCGATGTCCTCGGCCATCTTGATCGAT
>JAPKYO010000055.1 GCA_026394265.1 Candidatus Bathyarchaeota archaeon | reverse complement strand
AATCTGAATGAACTGAGCCTCGATCTCGTTGGCGACCGCGGCGGCGATAAGCGTCTTACCGCAGCCTGGGGGACCGAATAGGAGCAGACCCCTAGACCATCCCAATGGGAATAGGTCGGGGCGCTTCACCGGGTAGACTATGACCTCCTTGATCGCCTTCTTGGCGTCCTCGAGGCCAGCTACGTCGCCCCATGTGATGTTCGGCTTCTCGGACGGCTCGGAGTCGTCCTCCTCGACCGACTGCTGCGTACTCGTCTGCTTCGTCTCGAAGCTGGTGAACTTTTCGATGCCGGTCTCCTCGCCGTCATCGGACTTGAGGAGCCGTATCCTCTCCTGGTAAGTGGTGACCTTCTCAACATAGAACTTGTTGAAGGTGTAGTCGGGGTAGAGCTTTATGAGGCGCGTAAGCTGCTCGACGGCCCTCTTGTATGAGTCGGTCGCCTTGTCCTTGTCGCCCATCTTGTCGTACTTGACGGCGTCGGCGGCGTACTTCATCGCCTCATTCTCAAGCATCGTAGCTACACTCATGCGACTATCTCCTCCATCTTCACGCGGCCCTTCGAGTTGATCTGGTCGAGCATCTTGACGACGTCATCAGACAGCATGCTCCAGTCGTTTGTCTGCTCGGTCATCTGCGTCATGCGCGGGGCGAAGGTGGGCTCGTAGCCGTACGCGACGGCTTCGGCCTGCCTCGACTCCACCTTAGGCGCGACGGCGATCGGCGGCTCCGGGAAGCTCTCGTGGAGGCTGTTCTCGACCATGTTGGAGACCTCCTTCAGTATGTCGGCGCTCTCCTGGCTCTTGATGCTGAACATGCCGTCGAGCGCGGGCTGGCGGAAGTCGATTGTCGTCTGCATCAGTGTCTCGCTCGCGACCATGTTGAGTTGAGCGAGTCCCTCGGCGAACTGGGGCATGACCTGCTGTACGTCAGCCGAGACCTCCTTGACGACCTCGGAGATGGGCCGCATCTCCTGTACCACCTGGTAGAGGTCGAGGAAGTTCTCCAGCCTGATTGCGATGCAGTCTATGGCGAGCTGGCTCTGGGTGATCACCTGCGTTATGTGGCGTACCCTGCTGAGCTCGTTTGCGTAGATCTGTGCGCGTGCAGTGTCCTTCTTCTGAACCGCCTTACCGACCATCTCGAACAGGGTCCTGTCTCGCGCCCTGAGGTTGGAGTTGACTTGTTCGAGCCTCATGCTCTGGCGCTTTAGCTCGTTTATCGACTCGGGGGTGGGAAGGATACTCTGTTTGCGGTTCAATATTCCCATCTGGACACTCTCCTTAACTAATTCGACTAGAATTGAGTCTGATATCGCCCAGACTCTGCGCCCCAACTAGGGGGACGTTGAAAAAAGAGGGGGAGGGGCGGTTTTCCATCTCGGATTCGCTCCCTCTTACACTCTGTCGCCCAGGCCTGAGCCTACCTTGCTCTGGCCGCCGGGCAGCTCAGGGAAGGTGTCCTTCATCCTCGACTCGGCGATGGTCTGGGCCTCGTCCAATATCTTGGCGGAGTCCTCGTTCACCGACTCGAAGTTGATGGTCATCCCTGTCACCGCGCCTGCGTCGACCACGATGCCGCTTAGGAGGTTACCGATCTCACCCAGCTCCTTCTCAGCCTGTGGGCTGATGGCCGCCATGCCGGACTTGATGTCACCGATGACACCGACGACGGGCAGGAGTGTGACTGCGACGTCACCCAGCTCCGTTACGGTCTTGAGGCGCAGCGTGATCTGCTCTAGGGCGAGCTTGGCGTGGAAGATCATCTTCTCCATCTTTCGGATCTCGGCGAGCTCGTTTGCGAATACGTTTGCGCGTGCTGTGTCGTGCTTGGCGTATGCGTCGACAATCCTGTTGAAGATCGTCTTGTCGCGCTCCTGGAAGCGGTTGCTAGCCTGATCGAGGCGCTGGATCTGCATCTCGATCCGCTTTGTGGCGGCGTCTAGCCGGGGCTTGAGGGGGCCCGGGGGCCTGACGGCGTCCTTCACCTTCGCGGAGAAGGAAGGATCATCATTCTTTTCCCATCGACTACCGAAGCTCATTTTAGATTACGCTCGAAGATATAATCGACGGGGAAATGGCATCAAAGTGTTGCATCGCAGATGTCGTTAAACGCGTAGTTTCACATGTTTTCTAAAGTCTATCTTAACACGGTATTGTAACAACTTAGTTAGAGAATGAGAGTAACTATTACACCAATGAATCAAGTAACGTATTAACATAGTATGGTTTTTAATGTTTTGAGCATTTTTCCCTTATAGCACTCTTAATATATAAAACAGGGCGATCCTTCAGCAAGGTTGGATTCGAATGGCAGGTAGATTGACCGTTTTCGGCGTATTCGCCGTGCTCGGCTTCGTCGGGGGAATCCTCGCGAACTGGGCGTACAAGCAGTTGTTCCCGATACTCGTAAGCATGTTCCCAGACATATTCACGGCCGAGTGGTTCCTATCCGGTCTCGGTGGCACGGTGCTTACCCTCCTGATAGTCGTAGTCTGGGCCTCGTTCTCCCCCGACAAGTAAATCGGCGGAGAACCCTTTTCTTTTTCCCCATTTTAGCTCTCTCGCAAACGTTTATTGCATCACCGCCGCTGATTGTGTTGAGGTGTGGCGGCTTGGATAGGCTCACGTTGAGGCTTGACCTTCACGTCCACACCCGGTGTAGCGGGGACTCCGTGAACTCGATCACTGGGATCAATCAGATGTGCCGTGAGCTCTCACTCGACGGTTACGCTGTCTGTGACCACGACTCAGTCGACGCCCTCGCGGAGGCGGGTGCATCGTCCGAGGGTTTGGTTGTTGTGCCGGGTCTCGAGGTCACGGCGAGGGGCGCTCACATAATCTGCCTTGATCCGAGTGAGGCTATTCCCTCGAGGTTATCGATAGTTGAGACGGTTGAGAGGATACATGATCAGGGCGCGACGGCGATTCTCGCCCACCCGTACGCGATACCGAGAAGCTTCGTGAGGTTCAATGAGGCGGAGGCGGCTGGGTTCGACGCGGTCGAGGTGGCGAACTCCGCGCAACTGCCCTTCAACGTGGTGATGGGCTGGAACAGGGGTTTAGCGGAGAAGTTGCGTCTACCCCAGACCGGTGGGAGCGACTCGCATATTCCCGAGACGTTTGGGAGATCATACACCGTCGTCGACGCCGCGTCCAGGGAGCCGGGGGACGTCATCAAGGCGATCCGGGAGGGGCGAACCAGCGCCGTGGGTGCTGGGACGGGGCTTGGTGAAAGGCTCAGCAAGCTCTGGCGCGTCCTCCACAAGGGGTAGCATGGCTTTTATCTGGGGCGCCGCCCCGTCTGTCTTGAAAAGATTTGGCGAGGGTACACGTCGAAGTCTACGGCTGCAGCGCCAACCAGGCCGACGCCGAGATAGCCTCCGGGCTTCTCGTGGAGGCTGGACACACCCTCGTCCAGACATCGGAAGAGGCAGACGTCTCGGTGATCCTCACCTGCATCGTGAAGACCCCGACTGAGAGGAAGATCATCAGGAGGCTTGGGGAGCTAAGGGGGAGGAGGGTCGTCGTCGCGGGCTGCATGCCGAAGGCGTTGATGGGTCTCGTCGAGGAGACTGCGCCGGGGGCTAGCGTGGTCGGGCCGGATGATGTGGCGAGGATTCCTGAGGCTGTTGAGTTGGCGGCGGCGGGGGGTAGGGGGGTCTTTCTCGATGGTTCTTCGCCGGATAGGACTTGCCTCCCCCGCGAGCGGCGTAGCGGGTTGATCCACATCGCCCCCATCGCGGCGGGGTGTCTCGGGAACTGCAGCTACTGTATAGTCAAGGTTGCGCGTGGTCGGCTCTACTCGTTCCCCCTTGAGGGCGTTGTTGCCGACGCGGAGGCGGCGGTTGCCTCGGGTTGTAGGGAGATCTGGGTCACCGCCGAGGACACGGCCGCCTATGACTCTGGGGGGGTGAAGCTTCCGGGGCTTCTGGAGAGGCTGTGCGGGATAGAGGGGGACTTCATGGTG
>JAPKYO010000041.1 GCA_026394265.1 Candidatus Bathyarchaeota archaeon | reverse complement strand
TTACCACACATTTTCGAACACTTACGAGGCACTTTATGCACGTTTTTGTACATTTACGATCCCAATCTGAAGGATTCCAAGGCTCTTTTATCGAAAAGGAGCTGTAAAAATAGCCCATTTGAAACACCCCCTCCCCCCTTTTTGTGAGTTGTCTAGAAATTCGTGGGGGATTCTATTCCCCGGTTAGAAACTGGTTTAAGCCGTCTCGGCTGGCTCTGCGACGACTTCGACGGGGGTCACGACTGGTCCGCCGATTGGCGCGGCGAGCAGCTCGCTCTTCCTGACGCCGACGTGGCGGAGCGCCGTCACGTTCTTCGCCTGGTTGTATACGTCGCTCGCGAGCTTGCCGAGGACCATCTCGTGCGCGATCTGGTCGAAGGTTAGGGTCTTCGCCTTCTCTGCGACTATCGCGGTCATGATGGTGCGTATCTCGTGTTCCTGACTCGATTTGATCCTGACCTGCGTCAGGGCGCAGACGATGATCTTGACCTTGTAGCCGTCGGTGGTCGTTATACGGTATATCCCGTCGACCTTTGTGCTCCTGCGGCGCACTAGGCTTCGCAGGTAGTCGCGTAGGTACTCGTGTCCCTTGAAGACGGTTGTCGCCTTGTGATCCTCTACGCCGGTGACCTGGAAGTACATCTTGATGTACTCCTGGCTGAAGTCTCCGGTGATCTGCGAGAGGGTTGTCTCGAAGACGCGGCCGTTGAGGAGATGGCCCTCCTCGGCGGGTGTCTCTCCGACCTTGGTCTCGCCGAAGTAGCGGGGGAGGATGATGTCGAACCATTCCTTCCTACGCCATTTGTCCTTGACGGCCTTAGACAATCTTTCGAATCTCTCCTATTTTCAGCACCATGGAACTGCTCGGCGCCAATTTATACCTTTCTCTGTGGGGGTGTGCGGGGCGGTTTTTTGGTTGATTGGTAACAACAACATCATGCGGCTTGTTGTGCGGGGGCGCTATTCTGGGCGTGGTAGGGGTGGGCTCTTGTATTCGGTGTGTTATTTTCCGCGTCGTATTCCATGTTTTTCCTTTTTATAAGGAGGGTGTTATGGAGCGTAACAACATGCTAGTGGAGGCTGCTTAGGGTCTTCTCTGCCGCGGCTAGGCAGCTGAGGAGGTCGTCGAGGGTTTGGATGAGGCTGCCGACCCCCTTTGGGCAGCGGATGCGTACGTCGATCTCGGTCTTCTTGCGTTTGACGGTTATCTCCATGCCTTCGGGTGCCTGGTAGTTGTCGGGGCTGACTGCCTCGGCGACGGCCTTTGCGGTCTCCTCGTCGGGGTACTGCAGGGTTAGTTCAGCTTCCGTTCCACTGTTTGGCGACAAGTTCGTCGACTCTCCTCATGAACTCGGGTTCCGTGCCCTGGGGTATGAATGCTCCGGCGGCGTTGTCGTGGCCCCCGCCGGCGCCGTTGACGCCGCTGGCGGCCTCCTGCATTATCTTGCCGAGGTGGATGCCCATGTAGGCGGTGCCCTCGGCTATGCGTGAGCTTATTTTGACGGTGCCGTCGTCGCTGTTGGCGGCGGAGATTATGGGTTTGGTGCTCTTGAGTATGCCCTGGCCGAGGAGTATGCTTGAGACGACGCCGACGATGTTTTCGTCTATGTCGTTGCCCGCGCTGAGGACGTAGATGGCGTTTAGTTCCTTGATCCTGTCGCCTGTTCTGACCCAGTCGAGGTAGCCGCCTATCTTTCGGCGGTACTCGTCGACGGTCTGCTCGGCGTCTTTCATGGCTTCGCCGCGGTCTCCGAGGCAGATTCCGATGCCGAGGCTTGGGCGCCTCATGCGTGCGCAGGCGTTTAGGAGGCTTGAGTACTCGCGCCCGTCGCGGAGGGGCGTGGTAGCTTCTTCCCGCTTGAAGGTGTAGACGGTGCCGATGAGGTTGTGGACGGTCTTGGCGTCGCATCCCTGGGCGACCATGTTGCTGCTGAGGGCGCTGAAGAGTTTGCGCTTCTCGTCCTCGTCGAGGTCGCTGAGGCTCCTCATCCTGTCCCCGGTCTTGAGGGGGATTCCTATGTGGTTTAGGAAAGCGACGCTGCTGTCCTCCCTGCCGCTGAGGCCGGGGATGAAGGGGGTGGTCGTGTTTGCTATGGCGCGTGCGATGGGGCGTGTCTCGTGGCCGTAGAAGATGAGGTCGACGTCCTTCGATAGTAGCCCCGCGGCGATGGCCTCGTCCTCGATGAGGGTGTTGACGCCCTTGAGGCTCTTCTTCTCCCCCTTGTCCTGCTGGTCGCCGAGGGCGCCGACGAGGCCGAGGGGGGAGAGGTCCACGTTCTTGGCGTCGATTGTCTTGGCGAAGAGGTAGCTTACGCCGCTGGCGGCGATGTCCCGTGAGCCGTCGATGCCGTGTAGGAGGGGGTTGACCTGAACGACGCGGGGAGGCGCTTCCCCCAGGGGCATGTGGTGGTCGAGGATGATCGTGTCGACGTCGGGCAGCGCCTTGCCGACGAGTTCGAGGTACCCGGAACCGAAGTCGGTTAGGACGACGAGTGAGGGTTTCTCCTCGGCGACGCCCCTGAGTATCTGCTCGTCGAGGCGCTTCTCGACTGTGGTCTTGAAGGGGGCGCCGACCCTCTTTGCGGTGTTGCTGATGATGCCGCCGCTGGCGACGCCGTCGGCGTCGTTGTGGGTGAGGATGCGTATGACTTCGCCCTGATTAGCGTGTGTGTTGAAAAGATCGGCGGCGGGCTTGAAGGAGGATAAAAACTCCTTTGGGGGCTCCAATTCGGGTCAGACTAGATGGTGACGATCTCGTCCTTGTAGTTCCAGTCTTTTGGTAGGATGCCCTTGCTCTTGTAGTACTTTGTGAGCCTGTAGATCATGGACTCGGTTAGGTGTAGTCCCCTCTTGTTGCCGAAGTCCTTGCGGTTGCGCTCCATGTGGCGCTTCATCCTCGTGGCGCGTATCATGAGGTTGTAGAGGTCCTCGGGGATGGTGCTGACTAGTCCAGCCTCTTTGAGGACCTTTCGGATGCCGTAGCCGACGATGGGCTTGACGAGTGGGATGCCGTGCTCGTCGCGGAGGGTGGTTCCGATCTCGCTCTCCTTGCGCCCCTCTCTTGATAGGTTGATTATGAGTGCCTTGACCTCGTCTGGCTGGTAGACCACCCAGGTTGGGGGTCTCTTGGAGACGGGCCTCTGGCTGAGTGAGCGCCCCCGCATGCTTGATAACTTGCCGACCATTTTCGTTTTCGCCTTGCCCGGGTGACCCGGAATGCGTCAGTGATAGACCCGGGGTGGTTTAAAAAACTTTACTGATTTGCGCGCGTGGGCGTGCGTGCATGTGCTTCCCCGTTTCCTCCTCCGCCGCCGCCACGATTCCGCCTGTTTGGGCTTGTTTTCGTGTTTGGGGCTGGTTTTTGGCTCCGTTGGCGGTGGAGGGCGACGGAGGATTTCTCTTAGGTGCTTGCTTCATAGAATGGCTAACAAGACTGCGCATGCACCAACCGATTCCTTCAGTTCGCTTGTATGGGGCGCGCGCGAGTGTGTTAATAATGGGGGAAATGGAAGGGTACAATGTGAAAGGCGGGTTCATATTATGCGGAAAAGGATGAACATCGCTATTTTTGCGTTAGGAATTGTCGCATGGGTAGTGATGGCATTTTTCGCAACAAACCGCCCCATCAAAAATGAGGCCACGACACGTACATCGTATAAGAAGTCGTGGAGGTGAATCTATCGTGATAGAGCCTGAACATCTGTTAATATTCGGTTCGGTCATGGTCGTAACATGGGTCCTTTTCACATACAATTGGCCACGCATGCTTCTGTACGTGTTCAAGAGAGCGATCCTCGTTAAAGGGTTCGGCGACGGCCCCATCCCAGTCAATACGCTCCATACGGAGCCCCAAACGCTATTCGCAGATCCCATCCACCCGCCCACCTCGGCTCCAAACGTGGCAACTACCGGCGTGAACCGCGACACACTCCTAACGGTCGGCGTTCTCGACCTCAGCAAGGGACCGCAGGTCCTGCACGTCCCGGACATGAGTGGCCGCTATTACAGCGTGCAGTTCACCGACCCCTCGAATAACACTGTTTTCGCCTACGTCGGTAAACGTACCACGGGAACCGGAGCCGGCGACTACCTCATCACGGGGCCGAAACTCAACATACAGGCACCGAGCGGAATGAAGCAGATATCCTCGCCCAACAACTCGGTGTTTGTCATCGGTCGAGTGCTCGTGGAGAGCGACGGCGACCTACCTGCAGCCCATCATCTCGCAGAACAGATTCGGCTCACGCCGCTAAACAAGGAGGGATCGGTATGAACAGCAGAACATACACTATTCTGACAGCGCTCATCGGCGGGGTATGCGTCTATTTCATCATCAATCTGTTCTTTTTCGCCCAGTCAAGAACCGTGCGCAATGATGTGATACAAGGTTTCCTAATCGGCTTCGGGCTGTCGTTTGTCACAGCCCAAATCTACGCGAGGATAAAGACCAAGAAGATCAACGGCTGGACCACAATGTTCGGATGCGGCGAGCCCGGTAACGGCTTTTTGTTCAGAGCCGCGTGCGCCCAAGTATTTCCTGGCCCGATAAACGTACAGAAGGAGGCGATGTACTGGACGACGGACGTAGACGGCGCGGGTCACCCGCTCTCGGGGGAGCACGACCACATCATGCACTTCCCGGCTGGACAGCTCCCGCCGAACGACGCGTTCTGGTCACTGACCATGGGCAATGAGCAAAATCGCTTTGTGCCGAATCCAATAAATCGGTACAGCGTGAGCGACCGGTCGGGACTCGTGCCAAACGCCGACGGCTCCGTCAACATCTACATTCAGAGCGCCTCCCCGGCGGGCCATGAATCCAACTGGTTGCCTGCTCCCGCGGGCAAATTCATACTCTGGCTGCGCGCTTACCAGCCCGGCCCAGCCATCCTGAACGGCGAGTATCACGTGCCGCCCGTTGCGAAGGTTAATTGATGCATAAGATTACGTCTTTCTTGGGGGCCCCAAGCGAGGCTCCATCCTTAAAGCATAGGGAAAGCCATCAGCTTTTAGTCAGCCACTCGGCGAGGGCGCGGAATGCGCGTGCGCGGTGGCTGATCTTGTTCTTCTCCTCGGGTTCCATCTCGCCGAATGTGCGCCCGTCTCCCTCGGCGGGGATGAAGATGGGGTCGTAGCCGAAGCCGTTGGTGCCTCGTATGCTCTGTGCGACCTCGCCGTCGACGGTGCCGCGGAAGGTGTGTACGCCGGACTCATCGCGGTAGGCGATGGCGGAGACGTAGTGTGCCCTGCGGTTCTGCTCGCCCTGCATGAGTTTTAGTATGCCGGGGTTGCCGAGGCGTTCGAGGACGTAGCTGCTGTATGGGCCGGGGAAGTCGCCCCAGCGGGTGATTGATACGCCTGCGTCCTCGACGCATAGAGGTCTGGGGTCCTTGACCATGCTGAGGCTGTAGGCGGCGATGTCTGCGGGGTCGTCAGCCTGTATCTCTACGCGTTCTAGGGGGTAGTGTTCGAGGGCGATGCCGTAGGGGGCGAGGACCGTGGCGGCCTCACTGACCTTGTGAGCGTTGCCGGTGGCGAACCAGATCTTACTCTTTGTCAATGTAGCGTCCCCTGCGCCTTATCTCGTCGGCGCGCTGGAATACCTCCTCGGCCTCCGGCCCCATGGCTGCGCGGTAGCCCTCCTTGAAGGATTCGAGGAGCGGCTCCATGATGGTGTAGTGGGTGCTTGCGAGCATCCTGACCATGAGGTTGATGTCTACGCCGCGTTTCTCGACCTCCTTGCTGATCTCGCCGAGGCCGAAGTCTATGAAGACGACGCGGTCCCCGTCCTTGATCATGTTGCTCGTGGTGAGGTCGCCGTGGATGAGGGAGGCGGCGTGGAGTCTGCCGGATTCTTCCCCGATGAGGCGGAAGAGGGCGCGGTTCTCACCGAGACTCAACGTGGGCACTACGTCTCTTACCTTCGTGCCCTCGATGAACTCCATGACGATCGTGGCGCCCTCGGGGTCGAGCTGGTAGATGAGGGGTGTGGGCACGCCGGCCTCCTTGGCGCGGTGGATTATGTCGGCCTCGTGGAGCGTACGGTATCGGCGGATGTCCCTGTCGATCTGGGGGTGGCGGTACTTCTTCACGCCGCGGCGCTTGAGGAGCGCCTTCCTGCCGTTCCAGTCGGGGTCGAGGAGGAGGTCCGCCTCCGCGCCCTTGGCGATGAGTGTCAGCGCCATGGTATCTCCACCTCGTCGAGCCTCCAGCGGGGGTCGACGTAGCTGGTCTCTATGGGTGTCCTGATGCCGTGGGTGTAGGCGAGTATGCCGGTCCACGCGATCATTGCGCCGTTGTCTGTGGCGAGGCTTATGGGGACGTAGTAGGGCTGTGCGCCCTGCTCCTCCGCGATCTCCTTGATGACGCCGCGGAGCCTCTTGTTTGCGCCGACGCCGCCGGTGAGGAGCAGCTCGGGCTTCCGGGTGTGGGCGAGGGCTCGCTCCGTGACCTCCCCGAGCATGGCGTAGCCGGTCTCCTGAAGGCTGTAGCAGAGGTCTGGGATGCTGTGTTTGCCGGATTTGAACTCGTTGCTGACGGCGGTGAGTAGGCCGCTGAAGCTCATGTCCATTCCCTTGACGGCGTAGGGGAGGGGGATGAGCTTGGAGCCCTGCTGTGCGAATTTCTCTATGGCGGGGCCGCCGGGGTACTCCAGCCCCGCGAGGCGTGCGAATGTGTCGAGGCAGTTGCCTATGGCGATGTCTAGGGTTTCTCCGAAGACGCGGTAGCGTCCCGACTCGAAGCCGGAGACTATTGTGTTGCCGCCGCTGACGTAGAGTGTGAGCGGGTCCTTCGCCCCCGTGGCGAGGCGGCCGACCTCGATGTGGCTTATGCAGTGGTTGACGCCGACGAGTGGGACCTTGAGGTAGCTGGCGAGGGCGCGCGCCCCCGTTGCGCCGGTGCGGAGACATGGTCCGAGGCCGGGTCCCTGCGCGAATGAGACGAAGTCGATGTCCCGAGCGGTGATCTGTGCCTTGCCCAGCGCGGCGGTGATGACCGCGCCGATGTTCTCCGAGTGGTGACGCGCCGCCTCACGCGGGTGGATGCCGCCGAGGTCCGGCACATGCACCTTAACCTCGTTCGCGAGTATCTTCCCGTCGCTTGAGGCTATACCCACACCTAGGTTGTCCGCAGTGGACTCGATGCCCAAGCAGATGAGTGGATCTATCCCCGCCACCCTCAACAGCATCGTGAGGGGAACCGATAAAAACCTTTACAAAACGAGGATTAGCGCCCTAGAATGGCCTCGGTTGAGGACTTATCATGCCTTGCGTTTGCTCTCCTGTATGAAGAGGAGCAGGATTATCGAGACGAATGCGGAGGCCGTGAGGAACCACCAACCGAGGGTGTAGGAGCCCGTCGCGTCCGCCATCCAGCCGAATATCGGCGGACCAAGCAGGTTTCCTATGAGGGAGATGCTGGCAGCGT
The DNA here is from genome assembly GCA_026394265.1 of Candidatus Bathyarchaeota archaeon. The sequence continues at coordinate 4,449 of JAPKYO010000041.1, read as the reverse complement.
AGCCGACCGCCAGCCCCGCGTTCTCCTTCCCCGCGAACTCGGAGGCGAGGACGAGGTTCATCCCACCCCACCCGATGGCGGTGAAGCCGAAGAGGACGATGATGCCCAGCATCACCCAGTAGGGCGTCGAGGCGCTGATCAACTGCATCAGGATCGTGAAGACGAGTATGAGGACGCCCACGATTATGAGGGGCTTCCTCCTGCTCCCCGCGAAGACCCTGTCGCTCAACGCGCCGAAGAAGGGCTTACCAACCGCGCCCCCCAAGTTGGCGAGGGCGAGGTAGCCACCCGCCACCGCCACCGAGACCCCCACGACCTCCTTCATGTAGATGACGAGGTAACCCGTGAAAGCGAACTCGCAGACGCACAAACCCATGCACGCCAAGGCGACGAGCAGGATGTTCCTGTCGAGGACGACCCCGCGCACCGCAGCCCACGATACGCCGCCCTTAGCCAACTTCGGCGCCTCCTCACCCGCAGGCTCCCGGTACAGGGTGTAGGCCGCCACCGAGGCCGCGATGGGTATGAGGGCCACGGGGATGAATGCCACCCTCCAACCGTACACCAACGCCAGCGTCGGGAGCAGGGACGCCGTGAGAACCCCAGCCACGTTAAGCGAGGTCTGATTGATCCCAATCGCCGTCGCCCTCTCACGCAGGGGAAACCAGTGTAGGACCGCCTTCGTCGCCACCGTGGGGAAGCACCCGCACCCGAAGCCCGCCAAGGCCATCACCGCCAGAGCCGCCGGGAAACTGCCCACGAAGTACATCCCGAGGACGAACGAACCCGCCACGAGAGGCCCCACGAGCAGCATCTTCCTCACCCCCACCCGGTCCACGAGCCACCCCGCGGGGATCTGGAACGCCATGTAGCCGAAGGCAGAGGCGGAGACGAGCAGCCCCACCTCGAATCGGCTGAGGCTCAGCCCCTCTATGAGGAAAGGCGACAGGGGCGCGACGGCGGTCCGCACAAGGTAGGCGCTCATGTACGCCATCCAAGTGACGCCGAGAACCGCCCACCTGAACCCACCGGACCCCGCAGAACCGCCGCTCATTTCCCATCCGATGAGACCCGCAACTATATACCGTTATCGAGCACACACCCCAGAAAGCCGTATAACTACCCGTCTCCGTCAGACACCCATCGACGAAAAGCAGAGGCCCGATTTTTGAGTGAAGCAACACGGATCGACGGGGCAGACGGGTTAACCTCCGAGGAGGCGAAGCACAGACTCGCAGAATACGGCCCAAACGAGGTACCGGAGAAAAAGACCAGCCCCCTCGTCAAGTTCGGCAAGAAGTTCTGGGGCATCACCCCCTGGATGCTCGAACTCACCGTGGCACTCGAATACGCACTCGGCAAGACGATGGAAGCCTACTTCATCGCCGTTCTTCTGTGCTTCAACGCCGTCGTCGGATACATACAAGAGGAGAAGGCGAACAACGCCGTCGCCCTCCTCAGGAAGAAGCTGCTAGTCAACGCCCGAGTAAAGAGGGGCGGCGAGTGGAGCCTCGTCCCAGCCCGCGAAGTAGTACCCGGAGACATCATCCGTCTCAGGGCGGGCGACATGACCCCTGCAGACACCAAATTATTGGACGGCCACTTAGACGTGGATCAGTCCGCCCTGACCGGAGAGTCACTCACCGTCGATAGGAAGACGGGGGAGACCCTCTACTCGGGCTCCGTCGTCAAGAGTGGTGAGGCGACCGGCGTCGTCTCCGCCACGGGGACCAAGACGTACTTCGGCAAGACCGCCGAACTCGTCCAGATCGCGCGCCCAAAGCTCCACATAGAGGAGATGATCTCCAAGGTCGTCCGCTGGCTCCTCATAATGGTCGTCGCCGCCGTCGCGGTTGGGATGGGTCTCGCCCTGCTCCGTGGGATGGACCCCGCCGAGATAGCACCCCTCACCATCATCCTCCTCATCTCCGCCATCCCCGTCGCCATGCCAACCATGTTCACCATAAGCATGGCACTCGGATCATTCGAACTCTCAAAGAAGGGCGCCATAGTCACACGCCTCGACGCCATAGAGGACGCCGCCACCATGGACGTCCTATGTGCAGACAAGACAGGCACCATAACAATGAACAGGCTCACTGTCGCCGACGTCCTTCCAGTTGGGCAGCACACGAAGACGGACGTCATCCTATACGGCGCCCTCGCAACACAGGAGGCGAACCAAGACCCCATAGACCTCGCATTCATCGCCAAGGCGCGGGAACTAAAACAACCCCTAGAGGACTACAAGCAGCTCAACTTCACCCCATTCGACCCCTCGACGCGCAGAACCGAGGCAACGATCGAGGCCGGCGGAGGGACAATGTACGTCGCCAAGGGAGCCGTCAACACAATAATCCACCTCTGCAGGGACTGCCACGACGACATCGGAGCCCTCCACGAGAGCGTAGAAGCACTCTCAGCCAAGGGCTATCGGGTCCTAGCCGTCGCACAGGGACCCAACTCAGATGAAGCCGGGCTAGTAGGATTCGCCGCCCTCTACGATAAGCCGAGGGACGACTCCCCCAAACTCATCTCGGACCTCAAACGCCTCGGCGTACGCGTCAAGATGCTGACCGGCGACGCCCTCCCAATAGCCAGGGAGGTCGCGGAGCAGGCCGGCCTGGGCGAAAACATCGCCAAGGTCCCCGACCTCAAGAACAAACCCGATGACCCCGCCACACTCAAGCTGATCGAGGAGAGTGACGGATTCGCCGAGATATACCCCGAGGACAAGTATCTCATAGTGAAGAGCCTGCAAGCGCGCGGTCATTTCGTGGGGATGACGGGCGACGGCGTGAACGACGCCCCCGCACTACGCCAGGCGGAGGTGGGCATCGCCGTCAGCAACGCCACCGACATAGCCAAACAGGCATCGAGCGTCGTACTCACCGAGGAGGGCTTCGAGGGCATCCTCGACATGGTCATCATAGGCAGGATGGTCTACCAGAGGATCACCTCGTGGACAATAAACAAGATAATACGCACATTCAAACGCGTCGTCTTCATAGTCCTCGCCTTCATACTCACGGGCCAGTTCGTCGTCTCAACATTCAACATGATACTCCTCCTCTTCCTCAGCGACTACGTCACCCTCAGCATCTCCACAGACAAGGTGCGCCCGTCACCCATCCCGGAGAGGTGGAACTCGAACGCCCTAGTAAAGCTCGGCGTCCTCTACGCCTCCCTCATCGTCGCCGAGTCACTCGGCGCTCTCTACATCGGGATGAACTGGTTCGCCCTCGGAGGGGACCTGCCCCGGCTGCAGACATTCGTCTTCGTCTGGCTCACCATCTCCGGCTACTACACGGTGCTCAGCATAAGGGAGAGGCGCCACTTCTGGGACTCGAGGCCGAGCCTCTGGCTCGCACTCGCCCTCGTCATAAACTCAGCCATCGTCTACATCATATCCACGATCGGTCTCCCCGGCTTGGCCCCCATAACCCCGGCGATGTATCTATTCATATTGGCCTACGGCTTCGTGACCTGCCTCCTCATCAACGACTTCGTCAAAGTCCCCCTCGCCAAGGACCTGAACGTCTCCCTATGACGCCACCATACACCACATGATCGTTCCGGATACACCAAAACCGGGGCTTCGGACCCTTCATCAAGGGGAACGGCGCCCGCTCACCAATGACGCCACAGTTTTTTAAACCAGCCGAGCCAACACCACACGGGAGAACCACCGTGCCCGGCCTCGAGAACTTCTGCGACCTGCTATTCGAGATATCGAACGAGGACAGGCTCAGGATAATGGAGGAGCTTGGGGCGGCGCCGCTCCACGCCACGGGTGTCTCACGGAGGCTCGACATACCCACGCAGGAGGCTAGCAGACACCTACTAAGGCTCGTCGAGGTCGGGCTGATCGCCAAGAGCCCGGACGGCCTCTACACACTCACACCCTACAGTGCACTCAGCCTCCGCCTCCTCGAGGGGGAGCGATTCGCCTCTGCCCACAGCGACTACTTCGCCTCCCACACCGCCGCATCGGTCCCCCGATGCTTCGCCTCACGAATCGGCGAACTCTCCGATGCCACCCTCGTCGACGACGTCATGATCACCCTTCACAACGTCGAGAGGGTCATCCGGGAGGCACGCGAGTACGTGGTGAGGATGACGGACCGCTACCAACTCACCGCCATCCCCCACATCGGCGACGCCCTTGAGAGGGGCGTCGAGTTCAGGGCCATCGAGCCCCTGAACATAGTCAGGCCCCCCGGCTACGAGCCCGACCCCCGCCTCACGGAGGCGGATGGCAGGTGGTAGTACAGGGCGGTCGAGGGGATCGGGGTCTGCCTCACCGCATCGGAGAGGTAGGTAGCTGCCTTATGCTTCCCCGCCCCCGACGGGCGCTTCGACTACCGCGGCTTCTCGTCGAAGGACCCCGCCACGCACAGGTGGTGCATGGACCTCTTCGAGCACTACTGGGGCGCAGGCGGCAGGATA
>JAPKYO010000007.1 GCA_026394265.1 Candidatus Bathyarchaeota archaeon | reverse complement strand
CGCTGAAGAGCGAGCCGATCGTCGAACTCTGCTGAGTTATGGAGGACTGCAGGCCGAGGCCGAAGCCTCTCATCTCAGGGCTCAGCAAGTCCGCCATCAGCGTGTTCATGGCCGTCAGCATAACCGCCCAAGTGATGCCGTCGAAGCTTCGGAGTAAAACCATGCCAAAAAAGTCGGTGACGAACGAGTAGCCGATCATCGTCACGACGGACATGGCGAGGCCGAGAACTATGGCGTTCTTCCTGCCCGACCTGTCGATCAGCATCCCCGCGAGTGGGGAGAAGGCGATTATGCAGAGGGCGCGTGCCGCGTAGATGTAGCTCGTCAGGGACAGGTCCATCTTGACCACGTCCTTCAGGTAGAGGCTGAGGAAGGGATCGAACATCGTGTACCCCGTCCTGTAGATGAAGATGGCTAGGAGGAATATGCCCACGACCAGGCCGAGCCCCCTCACGGACCTCAGGAACCCGGATACGCTGAACCTCGTCTTCGGGGCGGCCATCTCCTTCGCCAGCTTCTCCTTCGACACCGTCTCCTTCACGAAGAAGAACATCATAATCACACTGACGGCGACGAAGCCGCCGGAGAATAGGAAGTAGAAGGTGTAGTCGTTGCCCCTGATGAGGAGGGGGGCGATGAGTGGGCCGATGAGGGAGCCTATGCCTCCCGAGACGCTGTAGAGGGACATGGCCTTGCCGCGTTCACGGGTTGGGAAGATGTCCGCAGCCATCGTGGTGACCATTACGGGCATGATGTAGAAGCCGATGCCCTCGATGAACCTGAGAACCATGAGGACGCCGAAGCCGCTCCCCTCGTAGGCGAATAGGAAGAAGACAAGAGTGTAAAGAACGGTGCCCGCGAAGAGGATGTTCTTCCGCCCGTACTTGTTGGATAAGAGGCCGGCGGCGACGCTGCTCAGAATCCCGGCGAATGTGCCTATCGAGATGAGAAGGCCGCTCTCCGCCTTGTTCAGGCCGACGCTGGCGAAGAACAGCGGGAAGACCATGTAGATGGTCGACGCGGTTATCTGCATCGAGATGACGGAGAGGATGATGAAGTAGTAGTTTCTACGCTGTTGTGGAGTCGGATCGAGGTCGGACAAACCATGTGCCTTCGTGAATCGACCCCATTCACCCGCATGGTCCGGATATTAACATTTCCAAAGAAGTAAGGACATGGTATATACGTGTGGAGCATGGGTGAGGGCTGAAGCCCGAAAATCACTTCGCGGAAGGCGTTGACTGGGCCTTCCCCTTCTCGCCCCTGTCCGGTTCAGGGACGCGAAGCTGTACTATGAAGAGGGTGATGGCCGATAGGGCGGCCGCGGCGAGGAAGACCATGTTGAATCCGAGAGCGTCGATGATGTAGCCGCCGAATATCGCGCCGACGGTAGAGCTCTCCTGGCTGATCGTCGAGTAGAGGCCCATGCCGAAGCCCCTAACCGAGGGGGCGAGCAGGTCCGCCGTGTAGACCCTTATGGAGTTGAGTACTATGACGGTGGCGATGGCGTCTAGGCTCCTGACGATGTAGATGTCGAACGTGCCCCTCATCTGCGTGTAGCCGAAGAAGGCGATGACCGTTAGGACCATCCCGACTAGGAAGGTGGGCTTCCTGCCGAAGCGGTCGGCCATCCACCCGGCGACGGGGGCGAATGCGAGTGTGCATATCGCCCTGAGGGCGAAGAGGTAGCTGGTGGAGGAGAGGTTCAGCTTCAGTACGTCCTTCAGGTATATGCTGAAGAACGGGTCGATCATCGTGTAGCCGGTGCGGTAGACGAGGATCGCGATCAGTAGGAAGAGGAAGGCGGTGCCGAGAGCCTTGACTGAGCCCCCGAAGCCCTTCAGGGTGAAGCCGCCGCCGTTCTTGTCGAGGACGACACGCTGATCCTTCGGAAGCGTCTCCTTCACGAGGAACATCATGCCCAGGCAGCTCACGACGACGAACCCACCGCTGAAGAGGAAGTAGAGGGTGTAGTCGTTCCCGATGATTAGGAAGGGGGCTATCAGCGGGCCGATGAGCTGTCCGAGGCCGCCCGCCATCGAGAACAGGGCCATCATCCTCCCCCTCTCCTTGGTCGGGAACGTGTCGGCGCACATCGCCGCGACGAGGACGGGCATAACGTAGAAGCCGATCCCCTCGAAGAACCTGAGGACGAAGAAGGTGTTGAAGTCCTTGTTCATGTAGGGGAAGAGGAAGAAGGCGACGGAGTAGATGGCGGTGCCCCCGACGAGTATCCACTTGCGCCCGAAGTTGTCGCTGAACTTGCCGGCGATCAGGCCGCTGAAGACGCCGGCGAGTGTGCCTATTGAGATGAGTATGCCGTTCTCCGTCTTCGAGATCCCATACTGCTCGAAGAAGAGCGGCAGCACCATGTAGATGTTGGAGCTCGTTATCTGCATAGAGACGACGGAGAGAATGAGGAGGTAGTAGTTACGCCTCTGCTGTGGAGTGACCGTGGTTTCGCCCATGTCGGCTTCGCCTGAGGAGGTGATGCAGACATCGGGTAACTGAGTCAATATTAGTCTTTCGCGGTTTACAGAAAACTGCTAATACTAGTGGATGCAGTCAGCCCCGGGAGGGGGGTTTCGCTTCCCCCGGAGGTTTGGCCGCCTTTGCCTTCCCCGGCTCGGGCACGAAGAGCAGGACCACAAAGAAGGAGATCAGGCAGAGTATAGTGGCGGTATAGAACGTGGTGCTGTACCCGAAGGAGTCGATGATGAAGCCGCTGAATATAGAGCCGACCGTTGAGCTCTGCTGGGTCGTGGCCGAGTATAGGCCCATGCCGAAGGCGCGCATCTCCGGGCTCAGGAGATCCGCGACCAATGTTCGGATGGAGGTCAGGGTAACGGCGTTTGCGGCGGCGTCCCACGACCTGAGGAAGAGCATCTGCACGAACGACTGAGTGATCGTGTAGCTGAACGTGGTGATGCAGGTCATGCCGAGGCCGATCATGAACATCTTCTTACGCCCGTACTTGTCGATGAGCCAACCCGCCCCCTGCGAGAAGATTATCGTGCAGAGTGCCCTGAGTGCGTAGATGTAGCTGACGGAGCCGAGGTCGAGGTTGAGCACCTCCTTGAGGTAGAGGCTGAGGAAGGGATCGATCATCGTGTAGCCAGTCCGGTACATGGTCACGGCGATGAGGAAGACCAGCACGATGATGCCAAGCCCCTTCAGCGATGTCGCGAACTCCTTTATGTCGAACTTCTTCCCCGCGGTGACCCGGGCCTTCTCCTTGATCTCGGGGGGTAGGGTCTCCTTGACGAGGAAGATCATCGCGATGGCGCTGACGAGGACGGATGCGCCCGAGAAGACGAAGTACCACGTGTAGTCGTTTCCGTGGACGAGGTAGGGGGTCATCAGCGGGCCGATGAGGGCGCCAACACCCCCGGAGCTACCGTAGAGGGCCATCGCCCGACCTCGCTCCTTGAAGGGAAAGATGTCGGCGGCCATCGTCGTAACCATAACGGGCATCATGTAGAATCCTATACCCGCGATGAAGCGCGAGAACAGGAGGGAGTAGAAGTCGCGCCCCATGAAGACGAGCATGAAGAACGTCAAGGAGTAGATCAGCGCGGCTAGGATCAGGATCTTCTTCCTGCCGAACCTGTTTGAGGATGCCCCGGCTATCAGGCCGCTTATGATCCCCGCGAAGGTTCCGATGGAGATAAGGAACCCATTCTCAGATTTTCCCACCCCGACGCTGCTGAAAAAGAGCGGGAGGGTCATGTAGATGGTGGATGATGTGACCTGCATCATCACTATTGAGCCAATGGTGAGATACCATTGCCTACGCCATTCCGGAGTAACTTCTCTCTCGGTCAATTAGTAGGGCCTTGGATGATAAGCCCTTGACTCGACCCAGAGGGGATATTAATTTTTCGACTTCCCGGCGATGGGGGCGATGACTGGTCTAGGTTTTTATCGCATCTTCCTTTTTTACGGTCTTAACGGGATCGGGCACCCTCGACCAGACTACGAAGAGAGCGATCGCGGCTAAGCTCATAGCCGTCAGGAACGCCCCCGTGTAGCCCCAGCTGTCGATGATTACTCCGCCGAATATGGAGCCGATTGTGCTGCTCTCCTGTGTGATGGAGCTGTAGAGGCCCTGACCGAAGCCGCGCATCTCGGGGCTCACGAGGTCGGTCATCATCGTCCGGATGGTGGTTAGGAGGGTGGCTTGGGCGACGGAGTCGACGGCTCGGATGAGGTAGACGAACTCGATGCTGTTGGCCTGGCTGTAGCTGAACATCGTCACGACGGTGAGGGCCATGCCGATGAGAAACACGGGTTTTCTGCCGACTCTATCGTTGAGGTACCCTGCGACTGGGGCAGCTGCCAGCGTGCAGATCGCCTTCAGCGCGTAAATGTAGCTCGACTCGCTGATGTTCAGCTTTAGGACATCCTTCAGGTAGAGGGTGAAGAGTGGGTCGACCATCGTGTACCCGACGCGGTAGAATAGTATGGCTATGAGGAAGACGAGGACCACGACGCCGAGGCCCTTTACCTGACCGAGGAAGTGTTTCACAGATTCGCCGAGCTTCATCTTGGGGCCAGCGTCGATTTTCACCGTCGTCTTCTCCTTGTTCAGGGTCTCCTTGACGAAGAGGATCATGATTACTAGGCTGGTGACGACGAATCCTCCGCAGAATAGGAAGTAGGTTGTGTAGCTCCCAGCGGAGATGAGGTAGCCTGCGGTGAGGGGGCCGACTAGTTGGCCGACGCCGCTGCTCATGCCGTAGAGTGCCATGGCTCGGCCTCGCTCCTTGGCGGGGAAGATGTCCGCCGCCATGGAGACTATGATGACGGGTATGATGTAGTAGCCGAGTCCCTCGATGAAGCGGAGGATGAAGAAGACGTTGAAGCTGCCCGGAACGTAGGCGAAGAGGAAGAACACGATGCTGTACATCGCGGTGCCCAGGATCAGGAAGGGTTTCCTTCCGAAGTTGTCGCTAAACTTGCCCGCGACTATCCCGCTGACAATGCCGGCGAAGGTCCCTATGCTTATGAGGACTCCTGTGCCAGACTTGTTCACCCCGAACTGCTCGAAGTAAAGGGGCAGCACCATGTAGATGGTGGAGACGGTGATCTGGAGGGAGATTGCGGAGAGGATGAGGAGATAATAATTACGCCTCAGCTTCGGGTCTACTGTGCTTGGGGGCATAAATGTTCCCTCGCTTGGGGGGGACCCACTTACCGAGGAGTTTGTAGTTATATCATTTTCGAGGTAAGATTCTAACCCGGGAGGCGTGCACCGTGTGTTGCGTAACCCTTTTACCGAGTGGCTACGCCTCATAGGTTGCAGTGGTGGGTAGGATCGGGGAGCCAGCCCTGCCCCGCACCCTTAACGGGCTACAAAGGGGGTCAGTAACCCTCTTGGGTGGCCGGGGGAAGCGTGGCGTAAGGCGCGGAGCCCTCCGTCGATGTCCTGCCCCGCGGGGCCGGCGGCTGCGTCGCACGCCCTCGTAGGGGGGCGTGCGTGCATTCGACGGGCGAACCTGGCCAGGCCCGGGAGGGAGCAACCTAAGTCTGAACGTTTGGCGCTCGCGGGAACTCGGGACGGAGGAGGGTGACGCGGACCTGCGTCACGCCATCCCAGTTGCCCATGGGAGCCACCGCTGCACCCACCTTCACCCACCTCTCAAGCATATATTCGGAGCCGGCTAGTCTTCTCTGACGGGGCTTGAGCGGTGTAAGGGACCTCTTCTTCGACGAGTTCTACTCGGAGCTGGAGAGGGTGGCGGGGGAGATAGCGGCGAGGGACGAGGAGGAGTCGAAGCCGTCCATCCTCGCCGACGAGGTGAAGGCCAAGTGGGTGCCATACGCTCATGACTCAGAGGACCGCGAGGGGACTCTCATCAGCGTCGACGGCGGCATCCAGCAGAGCGACTTCGCATACGGAGACTTCGTAGCCGCGGGGCGCGCCATAGCCCTCATCCACAAGCCCGGAGAGGGACGGCGCATGGAGAGAAAGGTCCGCATCTACGTCGGACAGGTCTACGAGGACAGGGACAAGAGCTTCATCCCCGGCTACGTGCGAACCATCTGTGAGTACGACGCCGCCTACGCCGCGGCGAAGAAGGTGCTCGACGAGGGTGGGTCACCCGTCGTCCTCATGGACGGCAGCCTCTACATCGGCAGGTTCCCATACGCCGTAAGGGAGTACAGGCACCACCCCGAGCTGCTCGTCGACTTCTTCGAGTCGATAACCCGGCTGCGCACGCTGGCGCGGGACAACGGGTTCCCCATAGTCGGCGTCGCCAAGGACTCGAGCGTCTTCTTCCTCTACATGGAGCTGCTCAAGGGGGCGGTCACGAAAGCGGGGCTCGGGGGCCTAGTCAAGCAGCTCGACGAGGCGTCCTCCCCCCTCGATCTCAGGGGTAAGATGCAGAATTGGAGTGAGGAGGAGTGGAAGCAGATTGAGCCGTGGATCGAGGCGCGTCCCCTCTGCGACCCGCTCCTCGTGAAGGAATCCACCGAGACGGCGGGCTACACCTCGCCCCTCTACCTCTCCCCCTCCATCTACTACGCGGACAACGACACCCCCAGCCTCTACAGGATGGTTGACAAGTACCTCGAGGCGGGCACCGCGGCGCGCGTCAAGGAGGCGGTGAAGGGCTTCTTCACGGCGCCCGGCGTCGCCGCCATCTACTGGAAGCCCGGCCCTAGGGCGCGCCCCTTCCGCGTCGACGTCCTCGCCAACCTCCTCGGAAGACCCGAGGCGTGGAACAGCCACACCCGCAACATGTTCCTCGCCCCCAACCCAAACCTTGAAAAGGTTTTGAACCACCTCGGACACTGGTTCTGCAACGAGGTCGAGTACAACATCCCGCTCAAGCAGGCGGACATGCTGGCCCACTTCGACAGGGACCTATACCACCGGAAATACGAGCCCTTCATAATCCGCCGCCTCGAAGAGGCTGGCCTGGACGTGGAGGGCAAGCGCAGGACGAAGAGGGAGTTCGGATGAAGGAGTACGGCAGCATCATAGGGCAGAGCGACCCGACGTGGTTCGAGTTCAACATAGTGGATACCAAGAACAGGCCGGTGAGCTACGAGTACGTCGAGGTCGAGGTTGAGGAGCCACAGCCGGACGGCTCCATGAGGAGCATCAGGGTCCTGGGGCAGGTGAAGACGATCACGAGTCGCCACCCCTTCTACGACGAGAGGACGACCCCCGACGCCGCTAGGAAGATGGGGGAGCTTGGCATCGACGATGACCTCATACAGGTCTTCGCGCACGCCAAGGTCCTCGGCTACCTGCACAGCGAGGGGGGCCGCAGCGAGGTGCACAGACCCCGCAGCCCCCCGATGCCGGGGAGCCCCGTCTACCGCGCCAGCGACGAGCTACTCCAGAGGCTCTTCACCCTCGGCGAGGGGGAGATACCCCTCATGGTCGGCAGCCTCCTGCACAGGGAGGGGATAAGCGTCCCCGTCAGCGGCAAGGAGCTACACAGACACACCGCGATACTCGCAATGACGCGGTACGGTAAGAGCTACTTCGCGGGGCGCATCATGGAGCAGCTTCTCCGCCAGGGCGCATCCATCCTCGTCATCGACGCCCACGGCGACTACGCCAACATGACGCAGGACCCAGACGGCGCAGAGCACGAGTACTTCCGTGACAAGGTCACAGTCTATCGCCCCGACACAGCCGAGGCATTCGACGCACCACACGTCAAGCCCCTGCACATCAGCGTCAGCCAGTGCACCACCGGGGAGCTCTGCAGGCTCTCCCACATAACCGGCAGCCTCCAGAAGATAATCCTCGGCAGGGCCGTCAAGGAGGCGAAGGCCCGCAAGAAGTTCTACGGCCTCCAAGACATCATCGACATCCTCTACGAGCAACTCGACGAGGGCGAGGAAGAGGAGGAGACAGAGGGGAAGAAGAAAAAGAAGAAGGCGAAGCAGGACGCGACACGAGTCGCCCGCCTCATAGAGCACCTCGAAGGCCTCGCGGAGAGGAACATCTTCAGCGAGGGGGAGCTGCCAGTCAGGGAGTTCTTCGCCCCCCAGCACATGAGCGACATCTTCCTCAGCGGAATCTCAGACGACGAGCAGGACGTACTCGTCGGCATGATCCTGCGCCGCATTTTCCAGATCAAGTACCGGCACGAGGAGAAGCTGCCCCTCTTCGTCTTCGTCGAGGAGGCGCACAGGTTCGCGGCGCCGCCCGACGAGGGCGGTGGCAGGTTCAGCAGGGACATACTTGCACGCATCGCGGCGGAGGGGGCCAAGTTCGGCGTCTTCCTCACCGTCATCAGCCAGAGGCCGCGCCGCATCGACCCGGACATACTGAGCAACTGCAGCAACCTCGCCATACTCCGTGTCGTCAACAGCACGGACCAGAACACGATACAGGCGGCTTCGGAGTCATTCAGCGAGGACCTATTAGCTGATCTCCCGGCGCTTGAGCAGGGGGAGGCGGTTCTCGTCGGCCCATTCGTGCCGGTGCCGGTGATGATCAAGACGGCTAGGCGCGAGACGCGCCACGGCGGCAGGACGCCGGAGATCGCGGACCTCCTCAGGCAGGCCCGTGAGGACGCGGAGATTAAGAGGAAGAGGGACGCCTTCCCCCTACACTAGGTGGCTCACATGCGTTTCGCCGTCATCGCCGACCTCCACATCGGGCGGAGTATCCCCCTCGCGATAGCGGAGCATAGGCGGCTCGCGTTCGAGAGGGCGCTGTCGAAGGCTGTGGACGCCATCGTCTCAGCGGGGGTTGACTACGTCTTCGTCTGCGGTGACCTCTTCGAGAGGCGCACACTACGCCCGCACATGGTGGAGTTCACGCAGAGGGAGCTGTTCCGCCTCGTCAAGGAGACGGAGGCCAAGCATAAACGGAGCATTCGCATCCTCGTCATCAGGGGCAACCACGACGGGCGGAGCCAGAGCGACGCCCTCGACTACATACGGCACCCACTCGCCGGGTACCTGCACGTCTTCGGCGACGAGAACATCGTCTACGACGACGACCGACTGCACGTCGTTGGGCTCAACTATTATGATCAGATAGACGTCGCCTACGAGAGGCTGGCAAAGCCCGCCCTCAGGCTGGGCAAGGGCGTCAAGGTTCTAATGCTACACGGCTTCGTCGCTAACTACAACGACGTCCCACCGGGGGACAGCAGTCTCAGCCTCGACCAGCTCGCCGCATCCGGCGCAGACTACGTCTTCACGGGCCACTACCACAGGCGCTGCGAGCCTCGGAAGCTGAACGGCGCCGGCTGGGTCGCCACCCCGGGCAGCACAGAGGTCTACGACTTCGCCGAGGAGCCGGAGAAGGGCTTCTACATAGTCGACACGGAGGGGCCGAAGTGGACGTGGATGCCCATCGAGCCGCTGCACGTTATGAGGCAGACGAAGATCGGGAACGGGCGCGGCGCGGACCCGAAGTGGTACGAGACGAAGGCGGTGGAGACGCTCCGCGGATTCGTCGACGAGCTGCACGCGAAGGGGAAGCAGGGGTATATCAGGATCAAGCTGGAGGGCACATTGAGCGAGGGGTGGCCGAGCGACGTTAGTGAGGACAGGATCAGGGAGGCTGTCCCCGACCCGCTGCTCCTCTGGGTCGACGTGGACACTCTTGAGCTGAATCTGCCCCCGAGCGTGGCGCGCCCCATGGCGGAGAACACCGATGTGGCTGAGTACTTCGGGGACTTCGCAGGCTTCGCCGAGGACATCAGGGAGGTGCACGGGCGCGTCCGGGAGGCGCTTGAGGAGGAGGCGAGCACAAAGACGGGTCTCCTCACCGCGACGCAGCGTGAGCAGTTCATAGCCGACTGGGTGCGCCGATTCGAGGCCAAGACCTTCAAGGGGGAGAAGCCTTGATCGAGTCCCTCACCCTACGCGGCTTCAAGAGCTACCGTGGCCAGCAGACCATCCGCTTCACCAAGGGCGTGAACAAGATAAGCGGGCGGAACGCCTCGGGGAAGACCACGATCCTCGAAGCGGTTCTCTTCGGCCTCTTCGGGGAGGTTCCCGGCGTGGAGAAGAGGGACCTGCTCCCCGTGGGGGGCGGCGACCTCTTCGTCGAGCTGGTCTTCAGGACCCCGAAGGGGGTGAAGGTCACCATCCACCGCGAGGCGACCCTCACCAAGAAGGGGACCGATGAGGCGTTCAAGGCCAAGGAGATCCTCATGCAGGTCGAGGGGGAGAAGGCCCCCATCACCCGTGAGAGGGACGCTCAGGACAGGCTCAGGGAACTCCTCGGCATAAGCAGCGGCACATTCTTCAACGTCGTCTACGCGCGGCAGAAGGAGTTCGTCGACATACTCAACCCCGACAGGGGGCGCATGAACGCGATCCTCGGCCTCACCGCCCCAAGCGAGATACGTGAGCAGCTCAGGGAGGTCAGGAAGCAACTCGAGCAGAGGGGCGAACTACCGCTCAAGCCGGCGTTCGAGGAGAGGATAAGGAACGCGGAGAAGACCCTCGCCGAGGGCGGGGCGCAGCTAACCGAGATCACGGGCAGGAAAGCCACACTCGTCTCCGAGCTTCAGGTGAAGCGCTTCGAGCTTCAGAACGCCAAGGACGCCGTCGAGCGCGTCGAGGGCTACGAGACGACCTTCACCGAACTAGACGCCATCCAGCAGGAGTACGAGCTAAACAGGAGACTCCGCGAGAAGAAGGAGGACGAGCTGGAGGGCGTCGCCTCGGAGATGGGTGAGAGCCCCGACATGCGCCTCAGGGAACTCGAAACTAGGGCGAACACGGCGAAGGCGACGGAGGATCGGCTGCGCCAGCTCAGCGACGCGGAGGTCGAGCAGCGACGCAGGGCCGCCGCCGCGACCGCCGACAGGCTCACCCACCAGATCACGGAACACAGGGAACTCAAGGACAAGGGCCTCACCGTCTGCCCCAAGTGCGGGCAGCCCATAGACCCAGCCGCCATCGAGAAGGACCTAGCCCAGTGGGCAACGGAACTGGAGACAGCGAAGAAGCAGCAGGCATCCGCCGTCGCCGAGATACAGGAGCTACGGGCACAGGCAAAGACGGCGACAGACAAGCGCATCGATGCGGGAAGGGCACTGGACAGGTTCCTCGACCTCAGGGCGAGCCTCGACAAGGGCAAGAGAGACATGCTGAAGCTCGACGAGGAAGGCGCCGCACTCAACGAGAGGCTTGAACTGGGCACCGAGGGGCTCACGGAGCTGGTCGAGAAGGAGTTCGGCCCCGTGAGGAGCATCGAGGATGCGCGGAGGCGCGTCGATGAGAAGCTCAAGACACTCCGCGCGACTGAGAATCAACTCGGGGGCGAAGTCAGGGACAGGTCGGCGCGGTTCCAGGAGGCGGACGCCTCCGAGAAGAGGCTCAAGGCACAGCTCGCCGGCGTCGAGCAGACACTAAAGGAGTCAAGGGAGAGGCTCGGTAAAGTCGCCGAGTACGAGGCGAAGATACGCGCCCTCGACGGCGTCGTGGAACGCTACGGCGCATACGAGAGGGACCTGCGCGACAACACGCTACGCCTGCTGGAGTACACGACGTTCGAGTACTTCCGCCGCCTCACCGACCAGCAGCTCTACTCCTCGTGCAAGATCGACAGGGAGCGGTACACGCTTGAGGTTCAGCCGAAGGGGAGCCCACGATCCCTACCCGCGTGGCGCGCGGGCGGGGGGCACCAGAGCCTCTTCGCCCTCGCGGAGCGCCTCGCCCTGCTCAGGGTCCGCAACTTCCCCTACCTGCTCATACTCGACGAGCCGACGGACGCAGTCGACTCGGAGAACGTCCCCCACCTGCTGGAGTACATCGCGCGGGGCAGCAGGGAGATAGGGCAGGTGCTCCTCGTCACCCACCACGGGCAGGGGGAGGAGGAGGGCGTCAACCTCATCAGGGTCCAGAAGATCGAGGGGGAGAGCAAGGTGACGCAGGAGCTGGCGTATGGCTAGGGCACCTTCTTCGGCTTGTACTTCCTCTCGCTGTACTTGCCGGTGATGCGGACGTGTGTGCCACCCCTGTACGCGTCGGCCTCAAGCTGCTTCGTCAGGACATCGCAGTCGGCGTGCCACTCACACTCCTGGCACTCCTCGTCCTCGCTGAGCATTCCTATGCAGCTGGGGCGTGGTTCCTTCGACATACCTAGGTTCAAACCGGAGCGAACCCCTAAAAACGTTGCCTAGAAGAGGGGTCATAGATCGATAATCGTCTTATAGCCACAGGGGCAAGCAGCGAAGTTGAGAGCCTTGGAGGTCTGCTACCACTGCGGGCTCAGCTTCTGCGAGAAGCACATGCACACGGAGGCGCACCTCTACCTAGCCTTCGCCGAGTAGAGAGAGAAGCGTGAGGCATTCTTCCTCGGCTTGGAGCTGTGCGTCTTCGCCGTGGTGGCGGGGAGCATCTACTTCCTCACGCACGTCGTTGCCCTTGCTTAGCCTTCTGCTGGCGCAGCCTCTCGTAGAGCACGATGGCTGCGCTGACGCCGACGTTGAGGCTTGAGACTATCCCGTGCATGGGTATCTTGATCGCGGAGTCGCATTTTTCGAGGAGAGTCGGGCTTATGCCCTCCCCCTCGCCGCCGAGGACGAATACCACCGCGCCGCTTAGGTCCTCCTCCCATAGGTCGTGGTCCCCAGAGGGGTCGACGGCGACGAGCTTGAAGCCCTCGTCCTTGAGGAGCTTGACTGCGGGGTAGATGTTCTCACGGGCGACTGGGACGTGTGCGCTTCCCCCCATGCTGACGCGGAGCACCGTCGGCGTGAGCCCGACACTCTCCTTCTTCGGGATGAGCACAGCATCCACCCCAGCCGCGTCCGCGGTGCGGAGAATACTGCCGAGGTTCTGCGGGTCCTCCACGCCATCTAGGATGATTATGCAGGGGGTCCTCCCCGCCTTCTCCACGACGTAGCTCAGGGCTACGTAGCCGGGGGCATCGACGAGGGCGATGACTCCCTGGTGGCGCCGCGTCTCCGACATCTTATCCAGCTTCTCCTTCTCCACGAACTCCACCGGGGACCCGCGCCGCTTCGCCATCGCCACAATCTCCTTCACCTTAGGGTCATTCGTCGACCCCTCGGCCACCAGCAGCTTACGGACCCCGCCGAGCTTCAAAGTCTCGAGAACCGGGTTACGCCCCTCAACCTGTGACATACAAATATCAACCAAGAAGAAGGGGGCACCCTGTAAAAGGATACCGCGTCGCAGCCCACGACGCCGCCACAGCGAACACGATCGGTATAAATCCCGCCATATTCCAAGACTAAACGGTGTTTTCGCGATGACAAAAACCCTCGAAGAAATAGGCCGAACCGAGATATCCACACTACTCGACAAACGCCTAGTAATATTCACACCCGAAGAATCCGTCAGCAGAGTCCTCGGCGAACTGGAGAGGACCGGCCGCTACGAGGCCGCCGTACAGGCGGGCGACAAGGTCGGCCTGATAACACTACGGCACCTCCTTAACGTCACACAGCCCGAAAACACGAAGCTCGTGCACCTATGGAAGCCGCTGACGCAGGTCACCCCTGACAGCATAGTGACCGGCGTCGCCGCCGAGCTCATCAGGATAAACGAGAGAGCCCTACCCGTCGTCGAGGGGAAGAAACCGGTTGGGATCATATCCCAACTGGACATAGTCAAGGCGATGGCGGAGTGCCCCGAGCTGGGGAACGTCCCCGCGAAGGAGCTGGCGAAGAAGCCGGTCACCAGCATGGACGCAAAAGAGGCTATCGCCAAGGCGAGGAGCACCATGCTGGACAAGGGAATCAGCCACATCCCCGTGACCCGCGCCGGGAAACTCGTCGGCATGGTCACCGCGCAGGACCTCATCCTGATATTCCTACAGCCCCAGGGGCGCGGGAAGCTGGGGGAGAAGCCGAGCGAAAACACGACCAAGTACAAGGGCGAGCTCGGCGGGATAATGGACGAGCAGCCGCTCACGGTCAGCGTAGAAGCCTCGGCCCTCGAAGTCGCACGCGGCCTACGCGACAGGAAGAAGAGCGCATGCCTGCTAACCGACGCTCAGGGCACAATCCAGGGCATAATCACCCCACGCGAGCTACTCGCACTCATAGCGAGGCGCCCCGCCGCCAAGGAGCTGCCCATACAGATAATCGGCCTCAAAAAGGAGGACTTCTTCGACCAAGCCGAGGCAGAGGCGAAGGTAGACCGCGTCATAAAGAAGGCGATGAATATCCACCCAGACATAGACGAGGTCTCCATAGTCATCAAGAGGGCGAGCGAGAAGGGGCACGGCAGGTACGAGATGACGGCGAGGGTCATCAGCCCAACCGAGCAGATAAACGCCCACGGGGAGGGGCACGACATGCTGCAGACCTTCGAGGACATGCTGAACAAGCTAGAGAGTGAGTTGATGAAGACGAAGACCGGCCCACACACCGCCCGGCGGAGCGAACACGGCAAGCCATCGGAGATAGAAGCCGAAAACCGCGAGGCCGAGCACGAGAAGGAACACGAGGGCGAAGAGACGGAAAAGGAAGAGGACGAGGCAGAGGATAAAGACGAAGAACTAGAGGATTACAAGGATTAATCCATCGACTAGTTGGGGCGCATCAGGGGTATGCTCCAGTGGTTGAAGCCGGCGCCACGGACCCATACGCCACCCATCTTCTTCACGCCCCGGTCAAGCCGGTACCAATCCACCCTCGCCAGCTTAATCAGCCTTATCGTAATGTAACCCGTGTCCTGGAGCAGAATCGTGATCCCGGTGAGGAGATCGCTCGGCAGGAAGCTCAGGACATCCGAGAACACCATTCTCGAGTCGGGTCTCCCGCCCAGCTTCTCGTTGAAGGGGATGCGCCTCACCGGTTCGATGTTAATACCGCTCTCACCTAGTTCCTGAGCAACAGGAAGTTACGCGCCTTGGCCGTGAGTTGACTCCGGCCCCTGTTCCCGGTGAGGATCTCGTTCCGCTTCAACGTCTTACGAACATCCTTAGACAGGCCCGTGATGGCGGTGCACTCATCCTTCGACTTGCATATCAGTTGCAGCTCCGCCTTGTAGTAGTTGATCATGTTCTCGAAGTTCTTCTCCTGGAAGGTCATCCCGGTGAGGCGGTGGAACTTTTCGTCCCTCACATTCACCAGGGACTGCTTACCGGCGTTTAGGCGCGTCTCCTTGTCTATGTAGGCTTGTTTGAGTTCGGGGTCCTTGCTGTAGCTCATCGCCCTGAGGTCGTTGAGCACCATCCATTTTCCGACACCCATCTCTGCGGCGATCTCTATGTTTGTGTGGTCCTGTCCTATTCCCTTGAGTATTATCAGGCGGCGCTCCTCGGGGTTTATGGTGCTGTTTGTCATCGCGTTTTTCTCCTTCTACTTCTTGCTCTTCTTCCGCCAGGAACCGGGTGTGTCAACCTTCCTCCGCGTGCGCTTCGAATAATGCACGTATTTTGCACCACGCCCGCGGAGGGGACCGACTGCTTTATTCGGGTCTACTATGCGTCGATTACGCGTCCTGATCTGGGGTGACCCACTTCTTCACGGCCTCTTCTATGGCTTTCGTGAGGTCGCCCTTTTTCCCGCCGAACTTCTCGATCGTTTTGAATCTGAGCTTCTTCTCAAGCTCGTCCGAGAGTTCCACGTTTATTCGGCCCATCTTCTTTCAGCTTCCCTTGGTTTGTTCAGCGCTCGCTAAACGTTCTTCCAGTAAGTAAAGGGGAGACGGCTCTCTTCTATTCTTCTTGTCTTCATTGTCTCCATCACTTCGCTTATCTGCATAAGTACATATGTGCATACCGGCTTATAAGGACATGTATTTATGTGCGTATGTATTTATGTGCGTATATTGTGGAGTGGGGCATCAAAAACACCCCAACAAACACATAGGGAATGGGGGGTACCAACAATATTCTATTCCCGAGCCTCTTCACCAGAAAGGAGCTTGAAAACGGCTCCGATGGCACGCCGATCTACGCAAAAGAAGCGTCTATTCCCTACAGAGGATGAAAAAAAATCGTTATCGTGTGTAGCAACCCACAAGCCTCTACTTCCCGCCGGTGAAGTGCTGGTAGACGTTCCTGCTGACGCGCGCAATGGCTTCCTCTGCGGCGTAGACATCCGACGCATCCTTCGTGAAGCAGCTTATGCAGTACCGCTCCCCCGTCGCGAGTATTGTGATGACGCCGACGTCGTTCCTAATCCCCGGTAGGCTCCCCGTCTTCCTCTGCATCTTCACCTTCTCCGCGGGGAGATACTTTGGGACCCTGTGCTCGCCGGTCTGGCACTTCTCCATGGTGGCGAGGATCGAGTCGCAGCTCGCCCTCCCCGCCGCCTTGCCATCCACGATGAACTCCAGAAGCCTGTTCATCTCAAGAGGCGTCGTGACGTCGTTTCTCTCCGTCCCGAGGCTCCACGAGCCCTTATCCGTCCCCGCCTTCGCCAGCCTGAGGTAGAGGTCGAGGGTCTTCTCCCCGTCCGGGAGGCTGTTCCCGCCGACGAGGTCGAAGAGCATGTCCCGGCAATCAGCCAATACCACGGTGTTCTTCAGCCCGAACCGCTGCATCGTCGCGTTGACGTTCTCCTTCCCAACCCTCTCCACTATCATGTCTGTGGCGGTGTTATCGCTCAGTATCATCATCAGCCTGCTCAGGTCCCTGACGGTGACCTCGAGCCCCTCGCTCAGCTCCTTGAGGATGCCGGAGCCGGGGACCTTCAACGAGTCCTTGAGCACCATCTTGGAGTCGAAGCTCAGCCCACCCGCCTCCGCCTGTCGGTACAGCTCTACTATGACGGGGACCTTGAAGACGCTCGCCGTGGGGAAGCGCTCCTCCCCGTTGATGCTCACCTCCTCCCCAGTGCCGAGGTGCTTAACAGAAACCCCGAGCACCTTCTCGAAGCCCTTCATCTCCTTCGCGATCTCGTTGTAAAGCGTCATGTGTGTAGTATCTCTAGCGGAGGCTAAAACACCACCCCCCGAACGCTTTAGTACACCCGCAGCCGAGGAACCAGTGAAGCAAGATGTCAGAGGAACCAGTCTACGTAGCCGAGGTAACCCACTTGGGCAAGATGTGCAGCGCCGGCCACAAGGTCGGTGACAAGTTCGAGGTAAACACACACAAGACGGGCGGCATCTGCGGCTACTGCTACCACGACCTCTTCCCAACGCTGATGAACTGCTGCTACGGCGGCAAGATACCCTGGGTCGACCCGGCGGAGTTCAAGTATGAGTGCCCGGACAGGTGGAACGACGTAAAGTTCCGCGTCACCCGCAAGAAGTAGGGACCTCGACAGTTTTAACCGGGGCGCACCCAACCATTACCCGATTGCCATGAAGCCGAAGGTACTGGTCGGTTATAATAGCGACAACTTCCCGGAGGATGTGGCGGATAGGCTCCGCCCCCTCGCTGATGTCGTACGCGTCTCAGGCGACTACAAGGAGCAGCTACGCGACGCCGCCGTCCTCCTCGCCTCAGGGGAGAGGGTAAACGACGACTTCCTCGCCAAGGCGCCGAAGCTCAGGCTCGTCTCACGCTTCGGAGTCGGCTACGACACAGTCGACGTCGACGCGTGCACGCGCCACGGCGTCTACGTCTGCCACACGCCGGACATCCTCAGCGACGCAGTCGCGGACCTCACCTGGGCGTTCATACTCGGCTGGATGCGCCGCATCCCCGAGGCGGATAAGTATACCCGCGAGGAGTGGGGGAAGAAGCAGAAGAGTTTCCCATTCGGCTGGGACATCGGCGGGAAGACCCTCGGGTTCCTCGGTTTTGGTCGCATAGGCTCAGAGGTGGCGAAACGGGGGAAGGGCTTCGGGGTCAAGATGGTCTACTACGACGTCGTCCGCCGCCAGGACCTTGAGGCGCAGTACGGTGTCACCTACGTCACCTTCGAGGAACTACTCAAGACCTCGGACATCATCAGCGTCCACGTCCCCCTCCTACCGAGCACAAGGGGCATCCTCAGCACCAAGCAGTTCCAGATGATGAAGAAGACCGCCATCGTCATCAACACGAGCCGCGGACCCGTCATAGACCAGAAGGCACTCACAGAGGCGCTCAAGGCGAAGGTGATCGCCGGCGCCGCCCTGGACGTCTTCGAGGTCGAGCCGATCCCCCTCGGCGAGGAGCTGCTGATGATGGAGAACGTAATCGTCGCCCCACACATGGCGTCGGCCACGTGGGAGACGCGCCGCAAGATGGCGGAGCGCTGCGCCGAGAGCATCAAAGCATACCTAGAGGGAAAACGGCCGCCGTTCACTGTGCCCGAGCAGAAGAACGTGACCTTCTAAAAAGACGGGGGCGGCTACTTCGCCGCCTTGAACCTCTTCTCGACGGCGGCCCAGTTTATGATGCCCCAGAGGGCGTCGACGTAGGCGGCGCGGTTGTTCTGGTACTTGAGGTAGTAGGCGTGCTCCCAGACGTCTACGACGAGGAGGGGGACGACGCCCCAGATGGTGAGCTTCTGGTGGTTCTCCGCCTGAAGCACCAGCATCTGCTTGGACGCCGGCTCCCAGGCGAGGACCGCCCAGCCTGAGCCCTCGACGGCCTTCGCGGCTGCGCCCATCTCCGCCTTGAGCTTGGCGAGGTCGCCGAAGTCAGCCTTCACCTGATCGAGGAAGGCGCCCGACGCTGGCTCCTTGCACTCCGCCTTGGGGCAGAGGTTCTCCCAGTACATGTTGTGTAGGACGACGCCGCTCCCGTGGAAGGCGAGGTCCTTGTCAAGCGCCTTGATAGAGGCGTAGTCGCCCTTCTCGCGCGCCTCCACGATCTTCTTCAGGGTCCCGTTGAACCCCGCCACGTAGGCGTTGTGGTGCTTGTCGTGGTGCAGTGTGACCGTCGCCGCGTCGATTATGGGCTCAAGCGCCTCGTAGGCGTATGGTAGCTTCGGTAGAACATACTCTTTCATACAATCTCACTCCAGAAACAGTTGATCCCTCACATCCGGCTAAAATAAACCTTGAGCATCGTCACCCGAACGCTGATAAGGGCGCTTTGGGTGGATGAGTATTTGTCTCCGGTGGCGCGTGTTTGGATGAGCTGCTCTGGAACCTGACGGTCATGGTGGGCTGCTACGCTTACATCGTGGCGCTCATCGTCGTCTCCCCGAGGCTCCGCCTATCGGGGAAGGTGAGCAGGAAGGTCCTGCACGCCATGATCGGCAACCTCCCACTCATCATGCCATTCTTCACCGCGAGCATCTACCCATTCCTAGTCGCAAGCCCATTCATCCTAGTCACCCTGCTCGCAACCCCGAACTCGCCCATCAAGCTCGGTGAGAAGATGAAGGGGCTCAGCAGCCTCACCGAGGAGGGGCACCACTGGGGACTCGTCCTATACGCCATAAGCTACAGCGCCCTAGCCCTCCTCTTCGGCGTCAAGCCCTACGTCGTCGCCGCGGGCATCTTCCCCATGGCTTACGGGGACAGCCTCGCGGCCATATTCGGCGAATACTATGGTAAGCACAAGTACCGGGTCTTCGAGACGAAGAGCCTCGAGGGGAGCCTCGGTATGTTCCTCGGGAGCTTCGTCAGCCTAACACTCGCCTTTCTCTACTTCGGGCTGCTCTACCCCTTCACGTTCAACCCGCTCGTCCCCGCCTTCGCCATCGCAGGTCTAGCCGCCGTCGTCGAGGGGATATCCCCCAAGGGGCTGGACAACGTCGCCGTCCCACTCGTGGGCGCCGCCACCTTCCTATTCCTCACGGGGGGCATCTGAGGTCCATGCTCGTCGTGATCGACGGTCTCGACGCCTCGGGGAAGAGCACGCAGGCGGAGATGCTCGCCGAGCACCTCAGGAGAAAAGGCAAGACGTGCATAATCCGTAGCCACCCGAGCGGGGACAACTTCTTCGGCGTCAAGGGGCGCGAGTACCTATTCATCGAGGGGAAGAAGGCGCACATCGCGGCGAGCCTCTTCTACCTCGCCGACGTGATAAGGAGCATAACCCTCTACCACTGGAGGAGGGTGGACTACGTCATCTTCGTCCGCTACCTCATGGGGACCGCGTATCTCCCCGCCCCCGCCCACAAGCTCGCCTACAGCTTCTTCTCCAAGATAGTCCCCACGAAGGGCAGCCTCATCTACCTGAATGTCTCCCCCGCCGAGGCGTTCCGTCGCGTCGTCGAGAACAGGGTCAAGGTGGAGCGCTTCGAGACCATCGACGAACTCAGCAAGACGGCGGACAAGGCGATGGACCTAGTCTCTGACGGCAAGTGGACCATCGTGGACGGGGATCGTTCGATCCCCGAGATACACGAGGACATACTCCGCGCCGCCGGGGTCAAGTAGCCGCCTTCGGCTTCGCCGTGATCCTGATCAACATGTAACCCCAGACTAAAACGAAGGCCAGGTGAACGAGCAGGGGAGCCGTGAAGCCGTAGCCCGCGTAGAGTAGCCCCCCGATGTAGGGCGCGGGTATCGCCGCAAACCTGTTGTAGGCATCCATCTTGCCGAAGATCGAGGACCGAACCTTCACCGGCACCCTATCCGCTATGATGCTCGTCCAGTTTGGAATCCAGAAACAAGGGTCGAGGCCGTTGAAGACGCTGAAGACTAGGAACGCGGGGAAGCTCCGGAAGAGTATGAAGCCGACGACTGTGATGAGGGAAGCGGCCGTGGAGATCATCACCATCACCCGCGGGCTGAACCTCTCCGAGAGCTTACCGCTGGGTATTGAGCCGAGTGCCCAGGCTAGGCTCGTCGCCGTTGACATCAGCCCGAGTTCGAGGGTTGTGAACTTGTATGTGTCGGTGAGGGCACCGTAGAAGAGTGAGTAGCCGACGCCGTAGCCGATGCCCATCATCACCAGCATGACGTAGATGGGCATCATCTCCCTCTCGGGTTTGAGGTTCTGGATTATCCGGGAGCCTACCTCCCGCCCGTTTGCGCCGGCGGTGTGGTGGGTTTCCTTGATGAAGAGCAGCATTATCGCGATGCCGATGACCTCGCCGACGACCGTGATGGCGAAGATGGGCCAGTACCCCGTCACGATGGCGAGGTAGCCCCCTATTGAGGCCATGACCATGTTCGTCCCCTGGCTGATCGCCATCAGCGTCCCGTAGGCGGTCGCCCGCTTCTCATTCGGAACAGACTCAGCCAGCAGCGCCGTCCTAGCAGGGTTCGCCTGCATCCAGAGCGCGCTGAACCCGATGAAGAAGGCGAAGACGTAGAGGAAGATGGGGTTGCCCGAGACGACGAGGGCGAGCACGGCGACCACCCTCGACGCGTGTCCGAGGAGCATCACACGCTTCCGGCCGAAGATGTCACTGAGGGGACCCCAGATGAAGAGCCCAGCGGCCGTGCTGAAGTTGATCACGCTCTGGATGAGGCCCAGGTCAACCACCGTCAGCCCCGCCGAGAGCATGTAGGGCTGCCAGACGACGACGAGCATACCGAAGCCCAGCTGGGAGATCAGGGTCTGGAGCGCGAGGACCCGTATGTTCCCCTCAAGGGCAAGGTATCTACTGAGCGAAGACATGCTGACGCTAATTGTATGGGTGTGCAGGTCGGGTTAAAAAGTGGCGACCTACTTGAGGGCGGTCGCGAAGAGTGCGAGGTTATGCTTCACGTCGGCGACGTCGTACATGCCGATGTTCCACGCGTCGATGAAGTCGTGGAAGCCGAGGGCGTACCTTATGCAATCGTCCCCTTCCGCTCTGTACCTGCCCGCCGCGAGTATCTTGATCACGTATACGCCCTTCCCCGCGTCGTGCAGTGCCTTCAGCGCGTCCAGCCTCTCCTGCTGGGAGCCGTCGTCGACGTATGTGCCACGCATGTTGAGTGGGGCGCAGACGATGTCGATCTCGGGCTCGTCGACGACCTGGCGGAGCGTGTCGGTGCTGTGCGTCGAGAGCGCGATCTTCTTGATCTGGCCCGCGTCCCTCGCCTCGATGTACGCGTCGAGCGTCCCCTTGCGCCCCTTCAGGTCCTGGCTGATGTAGGCGCGATCGTTCGCGTCCTTCCTCTCGATGGGCCGAGGGGGGACGATGTGCAGGAACATTATGTCGATGTACTCGGTCCCGAGGTCCTTGCGGGCGAAGTCGACCGCCTTGACGCCCTCCTCGTAGGTCGCCGCATTCGACTTGTCCGCCACGACGACGCTGCTCCTCTTCACCAGCTTCAATCCCTCCCTGACGTGCGGGTGCGTACCGTAGTCGTCGGAGGTGTCCCACATGTAGACGCCGAGCCTCGACGCCTCCGCGAGTATCTCCCCGCCCTGCGCGGGCGTCTTGTCCCCCTGCGTCATGTTATCGTCGGGTCCCTTCTTGAAGTTGAAGGGCTCTGTCCCGTAGCAGAGCCTGCTCACCTTTAAGCCGCCCAGATTAGTGGTCTGCATACAAGTCGGGACCAGATGCACGCCACGCCTAGATAAAAGATGCCATGAGAGAGGGGGGGAGGGGGGGTCCACCTGATCTCCTAGAAAAACACGCCATCACCCAAAAGAAGCCACGAAACGGCCCCGATTGGGATCGGAAATGTACAAAAACGTACATATTTCGCGCCAAAATGGCCCAAAAATGTACGCTAAATGAACACTTTTTCTCCCCGAAACACGTCCGAAAACACCGAAAAAGACGCGGATCGGCCACCATTTCCCCGACTCCGCTCCACTCATTTAAATCCCTCAACGTCCAAGAAACAACTGATCCACATGGAGTTCTACGACGTCGTCCACACGAGGCGAAGCGTCCGAAGCTACAAGCCAGACGAGATACCCGAGGACGTCCTCGGGAGGGTCCTCGACGCCGCGAGGGTCGCCCCCTCGGGGAGCAACAGGCAACCCTGGAAGTACATCCTCGTCAAGAACCCCGAACTAAGGAAGAAGATAGCCACCATAAGCGGCGGCCAACCATGGATCGCCGAGGCGCCCATAGTCGTCGTCGCCTGCGGATGCGACATAAAGTATGACCGCGGCGGCTACATGGGGGAGATGAGCTTCCTCCTCGACTCCGCCATCGGCCTCACCCACCTCATCCTCGCCGCGCGCGCCGAGGGACTCGGAACATGCTGGATAGGGCTCTTCGACAACGAGTCCATCAAGGAGATGCTTGATGTTCCGCCGGGGTGGACCGTCACCGCCGTCACCCCCCTCGGATACCCCAAGGAGCCGAAGTGGACGCAGCCGGGCAAGAGAAAGCCCATAGGGGAGATCGTCTCCGTAGACGAGTGGGGCTAGATGACGAAGATACGCTTAGCCGTATTCGACATGGCGGGCACAACCGTCGACGACGTGATCGACGGGATGCCCCTCGTCCTACGCAGCTACGATGACGCCTTCCGCCGCCACGGCGTCGAGGTTCCCATGGAGACCCTGAACGACATGCGCGGGCGCGACAAGAAGGAGGTCATAAACATGCTCGGCGGGGACAAGGCCCCCGCCATCTACAAGGACTTCGTCGAGATGCTGACCGCCAACGTCACCCGGGTCAAGGAGATTCAGGGGACCTCCGAGACGTTCAGGTGGCTCAGGGAGCATGGTGTAGCCGTTGGAGTCGGTAGCGGCTTCCCCGCCATCGTCACCCACGACATAGTAAAGCATCTGCGCTGGGAGGAGTCCGGCCTCATCGACTACTGGACGTGCAGCGAGATAGTGGCGGAGGAGCGCCCCAGCCCAGCCATGATAAGGCGCACGATGCGCCACTGTCACATCAGGGACCCGGCGCAGGTCGTCAAGATTGACGACACGGGGATAGGGATCGAGGAGGGGCACAACGCGAAGGCGCACACGGTCGCCGTCCTCACGGGTACGCAGAGGCGGGAGAAGATCGAAGCGGCGAAGCCCGACGTGGTCCTCCCCAGCGTCAGGGAGCTACCCGACTATCTCACGGTGAATGGGCTCGTCTAGTCCTCGACCTTCTCGGGCTCCTTTATGAAGAAGACTATCAGCAGGATGCTGGGTATCATCATCACCGCCTCGCCCCAGAAGGGGAGCTGGTGGTTGACGTTATCGTAGAGCCACCCACCCGCGATCTGCCCCGCGGACATGGCTAGCATGCTCCAGAACCCGAGGGCGCCGTTCGCCTTCCCCCTGTGCTCCCTCGGTATCAGGTCGGCGAAGAGGGTGTTACCCGCCGCGTTGAATAGCACGATCAGCAGCCCGGCGAGCGTCATCGCGAGGATGAGCCTCCAGAAGTCCCCCCAGATGAAGAGTGGAATCCAAGCGATGGACGCGAGACCCGCGATTATGAGCGGCTTCTTCCGCCCGATCTTGTCGATGAGCTTACCGCTGGGTATCGCGATGATGATCATGGTGACGAACATCGCTGTCATTATGTAGCTGAGCGCCACGGGGTCGATGCCGAGGTCGTTCACGGCGTAGAGGGTGACGACGGGCTGGAAGAGGCCGATCGCGAAGCTGCTGAAGAGGTTGGATATGAAGAAGATGAAGGCGGCCCGGGGGACGAGCTTCCATACACCCAGGCTCTCACGGATCGAGGAGGGTATCGTCGCCGCCACGTCGCCCGCGCTGAACTTCTCCGGCTTCTCGACCGTCTCCTTGAGCCTTATCCGCATCACCGCCGCGATGAGGAAGCCCATGAGGGCGACGCCGTACCCGAGCCTCATGCTGGGGACGAGCCCCATGCGTACGTAGAGTATTCCAGCTAGGAGTGGGGCGGGTGTCGTGGAGACGCTGTTTATCAGCGTGATGATGCTGTAAGCCATCCCCCGCTTCTCCTTGGGGACGGAGTCGGCGACGATCGCCATCAGCGCGGGTCCGTAGATGTTTGTGATGCCGACGAGGAGGGCGCCGACGAGTATCCACTCCCACGTTGGGGCGAAGATGTAGAAGAGGCGGGCGAACGCGGCGACGAAGGTCATCGAGGCTATGAGCCACTTGCGCCCGTACTTGTCGGCGAGGTAGCCGCCGGGTATCTGGACGATTCCCCGGGAGATGCCTTCGACGGCGCCGATGAGGCCGATGGTCGCGGCAGTTCCGCCGAGCGCCTGGACGTAGAGGGGGTAGTAGGTGTAGGGGAGTTCGCTTGCGAAGTCGAGGACTAGCCAACTCGCCACCATGATGGCGAAGTTGCCGGTGATGAACCCGAACTCGGACCTGACTCTCCCGATGAGGCCGCCGCTCTTCTTCTCCTCCACCATCGTGTTTCGCCGTCTATTGGTTTGGATAATGTGGGTCGCTTTATAAGCGAAACTCACTGTGGATGGTGGCGTCGGGTACTCACGTGTTGTTACTGGGGCGTTTCCCGCGAAACCCTTTTAATGTATCCCCTGTATCCCTTTTTCCGCGCGGCCTCTGTAGTGTAACGGTAGCATATGGGACTGTGGATCCCTTGACCTGGGTTCGACTCCCAGCAGAGGCCCCATCCCCGCGCAGGGAAACCCTTTAAATTGGTGTTGCTGGGTAACTGAGGTGGGCGGAGGTCGCCCAGCTAGGCCAAAGGCGTAGGACTGAGGCTCCTATCCCGAAGGGGTTCGTGGGTTCGAATCCCACCCTCCGCACCAACCCCCCTTCTAACTAGTTGCGGCTCGTAGGAATTTTAATTACAACCTTGGTAGCGAATATGTGCTCCTTTTGCTTAGATCCGCGTGTAATCAGGGCCATTTTTTGGTTTCTTTTGGCGGGAGGCGTAGTATTTTGGGGTATTGGGTGTATCCCCTCACCCCTATGTTTTTTTAATCGTTAGGGCTTGAGGTAGCCCTTGAGGTGCTGCTTCATGGGTTTGCCGAGTGCCGCCTCGACGGGGTCGTATATCTCTGGGTATCTGTTGCCGTCGCCGACCTTGATCTTCTCCTTGGGGGCGGTGACTAGGTAGATGGTGTCGCCCTGCTTGAGGCTGGTGCTATTGATTGGTGTGCCCTCGGCGTCGAAGGTGGTTATTAGATCGGGGTACGTGGAGACACGCTTGCCGTCCAGCTCCAGCGTCATGTACTCGTTCATGTAGCCGAGTTCCCACGTCTTCTTCCCCTCGATGGTCATGGTGCCGACGTCGAAGCCTCCCTTCGCCTCGTTCCTCAGTTCCACTATCCTGCCCTTCTCGACGAGTTCACCGCCGAGGAACTTCGCCGCCGCCTTCACGGCTGCCTCCCCCTTCTTCGCCTTGAGGTAGGCGTAGCCGAGGTCGATAGCCTGCTGAATTGCGTCAGGCGCTCCGTGTTCAAGACACCATGATACGGGCATCGGGTCGCGCGCCATCGCTATTACCGCCTTGCAGTCGGTCGCCATGAAGCGTATCATGTTGCTAGTGCCCTGCAGTGTCCCCCAGCAGATCGTCTCCGCGCCCTCCGTGGCGCCCGCCTTGACTGAGCGGTATTCCTCGCGGTGCATCCCCATGCTCCCCATCATCGATGTGGGGTGCGCGCGCCCGTCCCCCGGGCAGTCGACGACGGGTATCCCAAGCGCCGCCGCGGGTATCCAGCCCCCGAAGCTGTTGTAGCCCCCGTTCTCCGCGGCGATGACGCCGTCGAACTCAACCCCCGCCTCGCGCAGCATCTCTATGGCTCGTATGAAGTGGCGGTACTTCGTGTTCCCCCTCTGAGTCGGCGCCCCGAGGGACGCGACCGTGATCACGTTCCACTCGGGGGGCGTCTCCTCGGGGCTCCAAAGCTCGACGCCGCCAAGCTCCATCACGAGCCTGCCCGCTGCGAGCCCGAACTCGGCCTTCCCGCCACCCCCACCGCCGAGGACCGAGCCGCCGACCGCGAGCGCATCAACGTCATCGAGAGTGATCTTCCTAGGCATTACAGTTCAAAGAAGATGCCTGCAATTACCGATTTAACACCAGCCACCCCGCCACGGTCATTCTTATTATGAAACGTTTCAACTCCAACCCAGATGGTGAAAAATAGACAAGGTGCAGGGAGCATACACACGCGCACCATATATAGTGAAATGGAAGTGACCCTTACAGACAAGCCATGATAGTCGGAGTCCCAAGCGAAGTCAAATCAGGAGAAAACAGGGTGGCCCTCACCCCCCAGGCCGTAGAGGCGCTAAAGGAAGGCGGGCACCGCGTTATAGTGGAGAAGGACGCCGGAGTCGCCAGCGGCTTCACCAACGAGGACTACAAGCAGGCGGGCGCCGAGATAGAGGCGAGCCACGAGAAGATATTCGAGTCAGACCTCATCGTCAAGGTCAAGGAGATACTCCCCAAGGAGTACGGGCTCCTCAAGGAGGGCACCATCATAATGGCCTACCTCCACTTCACCGAAGGCCTACTCGGCTCTAAGCGCGCCTTCGCCGAGGCGCTCATAAAGGCGAAGGTCACCGCCTTCAGCTACGACACAGTCCAAGCAAACGGGCTCACCCCACTCCTCGCCCCCATGAGCGAGATAGCCGGCCACAACGGCGTCATCATGGGCGCCTACCACCTACAGACACACCTCGGCGGAGAGGGCGTCATGATCGGTAGGATGGCCGGGTGCAGACCTGCAGAGGTCGTCATCATCGGCGGAGGATCCGTCGGCACAGGCGCCGCGAAGGCCGCCGTCGGGCTAGAAGCGAACGTCACGATCCTCGACGTCAACGTCAAGCGCCTAAACGAGCTGAACGACATCTTCGGCAACAAGGTCACCACACTCGTCTCCGACAGGCACAACGTCGAGGAGAGCGTGAAAAAGGCCGACCTAGTCATCAACGGCGTCTTCTTCAACCCACTCAGGACGCGGAAAAGGATCGTCACGAAGGAGATGGTGGGCAAGATGAAGCCGGGCTCGGTAATAGTCGACATCGGATGCGACCCAGACGGCCCCATAGAGACCTGCCAGGAGACCCACCATGATCACCCCACCGTCATGTGCGAAGGCGTCGTCCACTACTGCGTACCCAACGTGCCCGGCGCGGTCCCGAGAACCGCCTCCCAGGCACTCTCAAACGCCATCCTCCCCTACGTGAGGGACGTCGCCAACAAGGGCTGGGTGAAGGCGGTCAAGGAGAACACGGTCCTCAAGACGGGCCTAAACATAGCCAACGGCAGCTTCGTCCACAAGGAAGGAGCCGCCTGCCAGAAGATGGAGTACCACGACCTAGAGGAACTCCTGAAAACAAAATAAAAAAAATCAGTACTCTATCACGCGGGGCAGGGTCTTCGCCTCGTTTATCCAGCCCTCGACACTCGCCAAGGGAGGCGGCCTCCTCACGAGCTTCTTCGCCTCGTTGACCTCCAGTATCTTTGCGTGCAGGTTCGCTGCGTTCCTGTGGGACAGCTCAACGACCGTATCGACGCCTGCCTCTTCGAGGAGATCGGAGTACTCTTCACCGATCCCCTTGATCCTGAACAGGTCGGAGAGATTCACCCACTCGAGGATAAGCTCCTGCGAGATTCCGGTCCTCTCGGCCAATTCCCGTCTACCGCGGGGCGTCGCGCCAGCCTTCAGCAACTCAGACGTGTGATAGATGTTTATCGCGTGAAGCTTCTCAGAGTAGACTTTGCCTATCCCCTCGATGTCGATGATACTGAAGCCGTGTTCCTTCTTTTCCGTGGTCGGTTGAGCCTGTTTTGGCTTAGACTCCGCCTTCGGCTTATTATTCGATCCTGCCTTCGGGGCTTCTACTACCGCGCTCTGTGGTTTTGGTGAGATCGGTTGAACGGGTTCAGCCTTCGGGGCTTCGATTGGAGCAGCTTGTGGCTTAGGTTCTTCGATGGGTTGAACGGGTTTGGCTTTCGGTGGCTCGATTACAATGCTTTGTGGCTTCGGTTCTGGGGGTACAGCTGTCGTTGGCTTCTTTTTTCGAGCCTGTGATGTGTAATATACCGCGTATATGAGAAATAGGGCTACCCCTACGTCGAGGATTATCGCGATTAATGAATTAGTTTCCATAATCAGTCAGTAATAAACTAGGGTCCTCTAGTTAATAAAAAATTGGACTTGAAGGGTACCCAATAAAGCAACAGAGGAACTATCATGCTGACCCAAACTAAGCCTTTGACGGCGATTCCTAAGTCTTCCGTGGGGAGACTGCGTGCCCTTTGAAGCTGAGCCGGGGAGTGGTAGTCGAGCATGACCGTTGACCAGATACAATCGGGAGATTCTCCATAGTCACCCGTCTCAGTCTCAAGGCGCCTCGCTACTACGACGAAAAGGGTATACTCGCCCCAAAGGCGAAGGACTCTTTCACCGGGTACTCGAAACTCATGTGGTTCGCCCTGAGCGCTGCTGGTTTTTTCCCGTATTAAGCGTTGAGTGGGGCTAGAGGTTGATAAGCAGGACGGCGGCGAGGGTCATGGCGATCCCGAGGGCGTTGACCCTGCTTATCCGCTCCTTGAAGATGAGCCAGGCCAGGATGGTCACGAGGAGCAAGCCACCGGAGTTGACGAGGGGAAAGACTATCGCCCCCGGCAACGCCGCAAGGGCGAGGAGAATGGAGAGGTTGCCGCCGATGTTACACACCCCGACGACGCCTCCGTAGGCGAAGTCGCCGCGCCTTATCTCGCCCCGATGCCTTAGAGCTATGGGAACCGTCGCCAGGGTAGCCGAGGTGAAGACGGCGAGGAAGAAGACGCTCCTCTCGGCCCCGAGGCCCGTGGCGACGAGCACCTTCGATGAGAACTGGGCGAACCCCTGCACCAGAATCTGGGCGACGAGAAGGAGGAGCGTCTCCCTGTCGAGGCCCCCCCTCAAGCCGCCGCCGATCTTCGCCGCGAGGAGCGGGAGGGAGACGAGGGCGATCGCCACGCCGACGAGCTGCGTCGTGCTCAGGCTCTCCCCGAACACGGCCACTGAGAGGCCGACGGGAATGAGTACGGATAACTGGCTGGCGGAGACGGCGATCGATGCGCCCCGCTTCCCGATGGTCGCCATGCCGAGGTACATGCCGCCGATGTAGAGGAACCCAGTAACGAGCCCGAGGGCGAGCGTAAACGTCGACGCCTGATACGAGCCACCCGCGGCGAACATGACCGCACTCAGGGCGAGGGCCACGCAGTAGTTCGCCGCGATGACACCCCAACGCGTCTTTATCGAGTTGATCGCGAGCCGGTTCACGATGTTGATGCCGGTGATGGTGACGATCCCTGACACTACAAAGGCCATCGGCGGGACGCTGGAGAGATCCAAGGCCGGCTACCCCCACCCATCACTCCACCCCTCTATTTAATCTTAGAAGGGGAGCCGGGGGAGTCCGCCCCTCACCTAGTATCCGGCCTTCTGAAAGATGGCTTCAGCGGAACGGTACGCAGCCGAGTCACCGGGGAGATCCAGCAGCGATTCACCCCTGAGGACGGCCTCCGCCAAGGAGTCATCCGACGCGACCTTCCCAAGATATCGTTCACCCGTCTTCTCCCCGGCCTCAGCCTCCCAGCCCCCGGGGAACCGGTAGTTTCCCACGACAAAGAATCGTTTACATGACAGGTTCAGCTCATCCATCAGCCTGCGAGTCCTCTTGACGTGGTCGAAGGCCTTCTGGGAGGGGTCGATGATGTCGAATATGTCGTCGACCTCGGGGGTCACGCGGCGGTTGAGCTGCTCCAGCCCGGCGGGGGAGTCGATGACGACGTGGCGGTAGCTGCGCAGCATCCCATCGAGGGCGATCCGCATCGCCTTGTTGGGCGTGCAGTAGCAGCCCTCCCCCCACTTGACGCCGAGGGTGAGAAGGTCGAAGCCCTCTCCCTCGTAGAGCCCCTCCCCCCAGATGCGTGACTCAAGCTTCTCCAGGGGGAACGGCTGGGGCCTATCGGTGCCGTCGCTCTCCTTCTCCATCGTGTCGAGGAGAAGCTCGGAGACCGTCGACTTCCCCGCTGCCTCAAGGTCGACGCCGACCATCTCGGCGAGGTTCATGTCGGGGTCGAGGTCGACGAGCAGTATCGGCGTCTCCCCCTTCGCTATGAAGTGTTTGGCGAGGAGGGCGGAGAAGCTCGTCTTCCCCGTGCCGCCCCTGCCGACGACCGCTATGCGCTCCAAGGGCGTCACCACGTGACCGAGATGGCCTTCTGCGGGCACGCCTTGACGCACTTACCGCAGCGGGTGCAAAGGTCCGTCCAGACGCCGGTCACCTGCCAGAACTCGGGGTCGTAGGGGTTGCTCTGCTTGACCCCTAGCGTCTCGTGGCGTATGAAGACCGTCGGATCACAGGTCTTCAGGCACTCGCCGCACTCGCGTGGGTCGACGCCGCCCGTCGCGTTCCCACACCTCTTCTGATCAACTGTGATCTTCGTCCAGCCCATGCACATATCCTCCTAGTACTGGCCCCTGAGGCCGGGCACCTCTTCCCTCGGAATGAGCCCGAGTGCGTCGAATGTGCACGCGTCCCTGCAGAGGCCGCACCCGTAACACTTCGCCTGATCGATGATTACCCGCTTTATCGTCTCGTTGTACCTTATCGCGCCGAACTGGCACCGCGCGACGCACCTCATGCAGCCCTGGCAGAGGTCGGGGTTTACCTCGGCGACGTACTCCGCCTTGTAGACGGTGTGTATGCCGAAGTCGTTGCGAAGCCGGAGCCCGCCACACTGAGGCACCTCGCAGCTGCAGATGGCGTTTATGTAGGGTACGGGCTGGAACCAGACCGTCGCCACGCGCCCCTTCCGGTTCTGCTCCTCAAGAGCGGCCACCGCCTCGTCCCGCCCTAGACGCACCTTCGTGTCCTTCGGGATGAAGCGTGGCAGCTTCTCGATGACCCCGCTTAGGGCGCCGAAGTTGAAGCAGCAGACGTCCTTACACCCCTTCTGCATCCAGCGGCACATGCAGTAGTTCTGGATGATTGGCTCCGCGGCGAGGGTGAGTATTATCGTCTTCGCCTCCTCGAGGGGGATGACCTGCCCGAAGTGGCCGTCGGCGCGCACCGGGTTCCTGTGCTTGCCCTCGCTGTGTATCATGTTCTCGGCCTGCCAGCGCAGGAGCCTGCCGACAATGGGCATCTTCAGTTTGTAGCCGAGGCCGATGCTGCTTATCCCCATCATCTTCCTGATGTAGACCTGCTCGAAGTTCATCCACTGCTCCGTCAGGTAGGCCTCCATCTGCATCTCGTCTGCGAGCTCATTCGAGTAGTTGCGGGCGTTGAGGTACCACTTGCCCCCGGCGCCGTGCTTCATGCACCACTGGCACAAGGCTGGATCGAGTCTACTCAGGGCAAAGCAGATTTAACACTATAGACGGGCGGACCCAAGATGGCGCGAGCCACAGTTATATACGAAAAACGGGGAAGGCAGTAACATGCCCGGGCCGGAGCTTACTATGGGTCTCGCCGACGCCTCCAGGGCGGACGTCGGCAGGGTCGGCGGCAAGGCGGCCAACCTAGGCGAACTCATGGACAAGGGATTCCCGGTCCCCGGAGGCTTCGTCGTCACCACGGACGCCTACGCACTCTTCGCGGAGCACAACGACCTCAAAGCCCTGATAACGAGGGAACTGGAAGGCGTCGATTATAGTGACCCACGTTCCCTAGAGGAGCACGCGGCGCACATCAGGGACGCCGTCCTATCCTCCAAGTTCCCGGCGGAGCTGGCAGCCGAGATCAAGGAGAGATACGGGAAGATGGGGAGCCTCCCCGTCGCCGTCCGATCCTCCGCCACCGCCGAGGACCTCGCCTCCGCCAGCTTCGCCGGGCAACTCGAAACATACCTCAACATCAAGGGCCCCCGAGGGGTAGTCGAGGCGGTCAAGAAGTGCTACGCCTCACTATGGTCGGGCAGGGCACTCAGTTACGGCAAGCAGAGCGGCTTCACCCCCGGAGACGCCGCGATGGCGGTACTCATCCAGCACATGATACCCGCCCAGAGCGCCGGCGTCATGTTCACAGTCAGCCCCCTCAGCACAGACGGCTCAGAGTTCCTCATCGAGTCCACCCTCGGCCTCGGCGAGGCACTCGTCTCGGGCAGGGCAACCCCCGACAAATACGTCCTCGGAAGAAACGGAGACGGCTCCTTCAAGATACTCGCCGAGGAGATAGGGGAGAAGAAGACCGTCGCCAGAGGCGGCAAGGGGGGCGTCGAATACGTCGAACTCGACGGCGAGCAGGGCTCGAAGCCGAGCATCACGGACGAGCAGGCCCTCAAGCTCGCCAAGATGGGCGACAGGATACAGGTCGTGATGGGGACGCCACAGGACGTCGAGTGGGCCATCGGCGCAGAGGACGAGATATACGTCCTCCAGAGCCGCCCCATAACCACCATCCGAGCCGAAAACGAGGACGAGATCGTCTGGACACGCGGCTACAGCGACGACTACTGGAACGACCCAGTCACCCCCCTCTACTTCGAGCTACTCGGCGACCACCTCACACAGTACGTCAACGTCGAGCTGAACGAGATAATGGGGTACAAGAGCCTCGACTCCCCGAAGACGAGGCAGCTACTAAAGCTCCACAAGGCACACGCCTACTTCAACCTCGAGGTCCTCAAGCGGAAGGTCGAGAACGAGATACCCCCCTTCCTCAGGAACGACGACGTACTCAACTACTTCCCCGAGGGCTCCGGCCCCTACGGGAAGGAGACGATGAGGGGGCTCCGCTTCAACACCGTCGGGCGGGTCCTGGCGGAGATACGCGTGACCTTCAAGGACCCGAACGGTGGCGGCGGGAAAACCGACAAGGCTTACACGGAGTGGAGCAACGGGACATTCGCCCCCTTCTTCAACGGCTTCCCGGAGCAAATGAAGGCACTCGAAGGCGCCCCCCTCGCCGACTACATCGCGCTCGCAGACGAGATACACGAGCTGATGATCGGCCACTACCGGCTGGTCCGCTACGGCATACCCGTCCACAACATCGGGATGAACCTCCTCACCCAGTACCTGTTGGCACGCTTCCTCGGGGTAGAGGAGGGCAGGAGGGTCTACCCAATCCTCGTCTCCGGCCTCAGGCACAAGACTAGTGAGACAAACGAGAGGATCGGCGGACTCGCCGTGAAGGTGAGGGCGTCACCTAAGCTGCGAAAAATGATACTCGAAAAGCCCTCGCGGGAACTCTACGACCGCATCTCTTCTTCGAAGCTCGGCGAAGCGGCGGAGTTCAAGGGGCAGCTTGACTCTTTCATCGCCGAGTACGGCGTCAGGGGCTTCACCAGAGAGACTTACTATCCGCGTTGGGGGGACGAGCCCGGCTACATCTTCGACATACTGAAGTCCCTCGCAGAGGGGGAGGCCGTGGACACCGCCGCGGCCGAGGAGAAGAGCGGCAAGCTGAGGGAGGAGACGGATAAGCGGGTGAAAGATGCCATAGGGGGACAGTTCCTCGGCTTCGCCAAGCTGAGCCTCCTCTCAGGCATCATGGGGAGCGCACGCCGCTACATCGTATTCAGGGAGCAGCAGCGCTTCAACCTCGACAAGTGGATAACGATGACGCGCAGGCTCCACCTCGCCCTCGGGGCGAGGCTCGTGGAGAAGGGGATGCTTGGTCAGCCCTCTGACATATTCTTCCTCACGAAGGGGGAGATCAGGGGCATCGCGGGCGGCGAGACGCCGGAGGGGGTGCGCGCCACCGTCGCCTCCCGGAGGGCCGAGTTCCTCAAGTACGAGAACGCGACGCCCCCAAAGTTTCTGCAGGGGGACAGGGAGTTCAACGACCCCCCGCCCGCCGACGCGGACCACTTCAGGGGGATACCCGCCAGCCAGGGCGTCCTCACCGCGCCGGTGCGCGTCCTCGGCAGCATCGAGGACATATGGCAGGTGCAGGCGGGGGAGATACTCGTCGTGCCCCGCACCGACCCGGGGTGGACACCCGTCTTCAGCAAGATAGGCGGACTCATCACGGAGACGGGCGGCATCCTCAGCCACGGCGCCGTCGTAAGCAGGGAGTACGGCATCCCCGCCGTAACAAACATACACGAGGCGTGCAGAGTCTTCAAGACGGGGCAGAGAGTCACCATAGACGGGGTGAAGGGAGAGGTCACCGTTGAACAATAGCATGGAGCCACTCACGCACAGACCCGGCGTGCACCGGGAGTGGAACGAGAGCTACTACCTCTGCTTCAGCGACAGGAGCAACGGCGTCAGCGGCATGACGCGCCTCGGCTTCAAACCCAACAAGGACGAGGGCACGACCTTCCTCCTCATCTTCCTCCCCGACGGCTCAGTCGCCGGCTTCCAAGCCGCCGAGAAGATCAACGGATACCCGGAGAGGCTCGAGGCGGCGGGCATGATCCATGAGAGGCGCCCCGACGGCTCGTGGCGCTACAGCTTCCAGGGCAGGATGGCTGTGGTGAAGAACCCATCCGACTTCCCCAGGATCAGGGAGAACCCCTCACTCATCACCGCCATGGCGCCCGTCACCATGCACCTCAAATTCACCCCCGCCCAGCCAACCTACGAGTACAGCGAGAATATGACCCCCGAGTCCCTAGAGATCGGGAAGAAGAGCGGCGACGAGCACTGGGAACAGATGGCCAAGATCAGCGGCGAGATCAGGGTCGGCGAACACGTCTACGTCCTCCGCGACGTCCTCGGTGAACGCGACCACACACACGGCGTCCGCGACTGGACCGGCGTAGGCAACTGGATCTACTACGTCGTCTGGTTCAACGAGCACCTCGCCATAAACCCCGCCGCCATCGTCCTAGACGACGGGCGCATAAGCGTCGGTGGCTACATCTGGAAGGACGGCGAGAACACGCCACTCGTCGGCTTCAAGATAATCGACCAACAGTTCAGGGACGGGGTAATCCCCGTCAGCTCCGTACTGGAGCTCACGGATAGTAACGGCGTCAAGCACATCCTGAAGGGAAAGGCTGGACCCGTCGTGCCCCTCCCGTTCCTAGACGAGCACGGGAAAGTCTCCGTCCTCGCCCAGAGCTTCGGGGAGTACGAGCTGGACGGCGTCACCGGCGGATACGGCACGTTCGAGACCCTTAGAGTCGCCAAGAAGTAGCCTGGTCTCAGGCACTCGTGTAGTACCTCATCAACAGGCGCGTCACGTCAATCGTCGAGATTATCCCCGTCAGCTTCCCCTCGCCGTCGACGACGAAGCAGTGATCCTCGTTCCCCTCGATCATCTTCTCGATCACGCTCATGACCGGCTCCCCCTCGGGGAAGATCAGGGGAGGCTGGAGCTCGGCGGTGCTCAGCGGCGTGTCGAGCGCCGTCTTCGAGAGGAAGGCGAGGCCCTCGAGGGTGGCGTAGCCGAGGACCTTCGAGTCCGCGTCGACGACGGGCATGAGCCTGAAGCTCGTCTTCCCGAAGGCCTCCATCGCCTCCCTTACGCTGATGTCGGCCTTGAGACTCACAGGGTTAGGTGTGGCCACGTCCCTAGCCGTCAACTTGTCAAGCTCCTTCGGCTTGCTCCTCATCACCTTGTAGTAGAACCTCTCGAGGGCGAGTTCCTCTTGACCGACCTTGTTTGTTGGCTGGATGGGGTAGAAGCTGTAGGCCCCCGAGATGAAGAAGCAGACGACCGTGGCGAGTATTATGGGTATGATGGTTGGGGCGCCGTATACCTCGGCTATGAAGATGATTGGGGTGAGCATCATCTTGTGGACCCCGGCGGAGAAGGCGGCCATGCCCATGAGTATGAAGAGGGGGGTCATCGACGGCATGAAGACGCCGCCTACTATGGCTCCCCAGGCGCCGCCGAGCAGGAGCGTCGGCAGGAAGAGGCCCCCCGTCCCGCCGAAGTTCATCGTCACCCCAGTGGAGAGGATGCGGAGGAGGAGCACCATGCCGAGCACCATCAGGGAGCCGCCTGTGAGCAGGGTGAACATCTGGTAACCGGGGCCGACGGCCTGAGGCGCCACGTAACCGATCCCGCCGAGCAGGAAGCCA
Organism: Candidatus Bathyarchaeota archaeon; assembly: GCA_026394265.1. The sequence continues at coordinate 41,928 of JAPKYO010000007.1, read as the reverse complement.
CCGATCAGCAACATGAGGGGGTAGCCGCCCTTGATGATTATCCGCTTCGCCAGCCTATCGCAGACGCCGTAGACCCCCGTGAAGATGAAGACGACGCCACCCGTTGCCAACCCGAAGACCATAGAGAGCGGCAACCAGAACAGGGGCAGCGCCGCGACTTCGAGCTGAATAGTCGGCACAAGGCTCGGGGCACCAAGAGCAGCCGAGACGAGGTAGGCCGTCGAACTCGCGATAGCCGCCTCTATGAATGCCTCCTTCTCAAGGTCCTTACGGTATGGTAGCTCGAGGGCGAAGAGCAGCCCGGTGAGGGGGGTCTTGAAGCTCGCGGAGAAGCCCGCGGCGACCCCTATCATCAGGGCCTTCCCCGAATCCATTCTTATCTTGAGTATCTTGTTGAGCCAGCTGGAGAATCCGCCTGATATGACAGCCGAGGGTCCCTCGGGTCCCGCTGAGCCCCCAAATATCGCGGTGGCTAGGCCGGATGCCGTCTTGACTATTGCCTCCCGCGGTATCATGCCACTCGGCGTGAGGTGGAAGACCTCCAGTATCATGTGGAAGCTGCTCTTCGGGGTCCGGTACCATGCGAGTAGGTGGATGAGGAAGTAGCTGAGGACGAGGCCGGTGAAGGGGAAGACGAAGAAGAGCGTCGGGTTCTTCAGCGCGTCCCCGTAGAAGGTCTCCCACGAGTAGTAGATGAGGTCGTTTATCCCCGTGGCGACTACGCCGGCGACGACGCCCGTGGCGATGGGCAGGAGCCACCAGAAGTTTGACCGCCGCGTCCCCTATCAACCCTTATTAATCCTGTGAGATTAACGCAGGTATCTGAGTAGGGGTAGATTAAAACTTGGCGGAGAAGTTTCTGAAGCCTCGCTGGCTTTTCGCCATAATACCCTTCTACGCGATACAGAGCTGCATCGGGACATACGTCACTCTGCGTATCCTCGACCTTGGGGGCAGCGTGATAAGCATCGGACTCGCCGCGTCGGCTTATAACATCGTGCTCATCCCATCCGCCTTCATAGGGGGGAGGCTCGCCGACTACATCGGGAAACGCAGGCCACTTCTCGCCCTGAGCGCCGTCGGGCAGCTGCTGACGCTGAGCCTCATCGCGATGAGCGTCGACGTCAACCTCATGATCGGCTTCTACGCCATCTACAGCTTCTTCAGCAGCCTGAGCCCGACGGTCTTCAGCCTCCTCCTGATGGATACGGTGTCGAAGGAGAACCTCGGTGAGGGGAGCGCGCTGAGCTTCAAGTACATGATCTACGGGAGCCTCGCGGGGAACGCCCTCGGGTTCATAGTCCTCACCTCACTGCCCCTGACCGCGGTGGCCATCCTCCCCGTGGGTTTCAGCACCATCCTGCTCGCCCTCTCCCTGATCCTCGTGAAGGACTCCAAGGCGGCGACGGAGAGGCAGGCGATCGCCTTCAACGCGGACGCACTCATCGCGCGCCTCACCCACCTCCCCGTGCTGCTCCTCAAAACCCCAAAGGTGGATGACGTCAGGGGGCTCATCAAGGATGCACGCGGCGCGATGACGAGGGACATCCCACTCATCATGGTGACTAACGCCCTCTTCTTCCTCGGAGCCAACCTCTTCTTCACCAGCTACACGCCCTTCCTCAAGGCAAACAACCTCACCTACCTCGAGATCACCGGCCTCAACATCTTCATCACGTGCATCAACGGCCTCGCGAGTACCCAGAGGTTCAGCGGCTTCAGCAAGAAGGGGGACCCAGGTATGGTGGTGGAGTTCCTGTCGCTGCGCGCCATTGCGTTCCTCTTCGCCGCTATCGAGAGCCTCTACTTCTTCGGCCACGACGTGCTCTACGTGACGCTCCTCCTCTACCTGCTCATCGGGATGGCGTACACGAACATCACGATCGGGATGAACGCGCTCCTCTACAGGTTCCTGCCGAAGCAGGGGCAGGGGGGGACACTCGGCATCTACAGCGCCATAGGCAGCGTAGCCATGTTCCTCGGCAGCTTCCTCAGCGGCAACATCAGCTTCTTCTTCGGGTACTCCGTGACGTTCCTCCTCAGCAGCATGGCCCTCTTCGGCGCCGCGAGCCTCTTCGAGTGGCACTTCAAGCCGCTACGCACGGTTGATGAGGAGCCGATCTAGCTCAGGGTCAACCTAGCCACCTCACCCGAGGAACCCGCCAAGAGGGCAGCCTTCGAGGACACCACGCCCTCAACCAGCTCCCGGAACCTCAGCGCCTGAGGGATGTTCGACTTATCCACGTCGAACCAGAGGTCGAGAGTGGAGTCGCCGCCGCTTTCACGGGCTGAGAGGCGGAAGATGAAGGGGTAGTTCCTGTGCTCCGTCGAGAATGTGAGGTCTCCACCCCGTGCCTCGGTGAGGCGCATCAGGGCGCCCTCGAAGGAGGTGCCGCCACCCGTTAGCTCCATGGGCACGACCTTCCTGCTCGGCTTCAACACGGGCACATCGGCTTCATCGTCCTCCAAGCCCTCCGCTGCAAATATGTACAGGCCCTCATCGGTGAATGCTGTTTGTGCCTTGAGGCTAAGCCGTGAGCTCCACATGCCTTTTGGCCACTCGGCGGTGAGGCGTGAGAGCCGCTTCACTGTCTCGGGGATGCTTCCCCCGGGTTCGTCGTCTGTGTAGAGTCGGAGAAGCCGAACCATCCGGGCCACGTGCTCTTCGAGATCATGGCTGAGAACGGCTAGACTCCGCCCATCGTATACTATGACGCTCTTTGGAAGGAGAAACGAAGATAGGAGGTCGGCTGATCCGCTTGGGAGGATGCAGGTGTGCACCCATGACTTGGGTTCGGTTGATGACCCCACCCACTGTAGGGCTGATGCCGCCAGCCTCATGGGGTCCGCCTCCTCGATGGTAAACGTGAAGACGGGTTTCTGGCGGGGGTTCAGTAACCACGCGGCCTCGGCGACTGCGTTGTCCTCGGGGCTGGAGTAGTTGGCCTCGGCGTGGAATCCGAGCCTCGTGCCCTCATCCATGAGCCACGCGGTGAGTGCTGCCTTCTCCGAGGGTATGCTCGTCGCCGATTCACCTGTAGGCTTCGGCGAGACGCGCCCACTCCTCGGGGTTTAGGCGCCACCCAAGGGCGCCCATGAACTCCATGAGGTGGACGGGGTTCGTCGACTTCGGGATGGTGAAGACGCCGTCCTGCGCTATGAGCCAGTTGAGGGCGACCTGGACACGCGTCTTGCCGTGGGCCTCCGCGATCTCGTCCATCACCGGGTTTGATGTCTGTAGTATTGCACCGCGCTCCAGCGGGCGGTATGCGATGAGGCTGATGCCCATCTTCCTGCAGGCGGGGAGCAGCTCCATGCGGGGCTTCTGGTCGAGTAGGCTGTACTGGACCTGATTTGCGATGAGGCGCGTCTCCTTGAGGCAGGTCTGGGCCTCCTCCATGAGCTGGGCGCTGAAGTTACTGACGCCGATGTACTTTGTGTAGCCTTCCTTGACGCACTCATCCATGGCACCCATCGTCTCCCTAAGGGGCACGTCGGGGTTGGGCCAGTGGACGAGGTAGAGGTCGACGTTGTCGACGCCGAGGCGCTTCAGGCTCGCCTTCATTGAGCGTAGGAGGTCGTCTCTTTGTAGGTGGTTATGCCATACCTTGGAGGTGATGAAGAGCTTGCCCCGGTCCATGCCCTCGATGGCCTCGCCGACTAGCTCCTCCGCGTGCCCGGCGCCGTAGTACTCGGCGGTGTCTAGGTGGGTCAGGCCGAGTTCGACGCCCATCCTTATGGCGGTGACTGTCTCGCTGTCCCTGGCCTTGTCGGGAGCCTCCCTGCCACCCATCCCCCACGTCCCAAGGCCGAGGATCGGTATGCTGACGCCCTTAGCGATCTCACGGTACTCCATCAAGCAGAAGCGCCCCAAAGGGGAGGAGGGGAACCACGGATAAATGGTTTAGGCGACGAGGCTCTTCATGAAGCCCTCGTAGTCGCCCGGGGGTATGGTGGGCTTGAAGCCCTTGGTGATCTCCTTGGCGAGCTTCGCCTTGTCGTATAGGAGGTCGACGCAGGTGAGGGCCATGACCTTGGCGGGGAGGATGTATGCGGTCTCCTTGTCGACTATCTTGAAGTGGCGGCTGTGGCCCGCGCCGGTGCATCCGCCCATGCCGATGCTTGTGGTGGGCATTATGCAGCTGAAGTCGCCTAGGTCCGTGGAGCCCGTGCTGTGCCCCTTGACCTTGATCTGCTCATCCCCCACGAGGGCGGAGGCGTTCGCCTTGAGGACCGCGTCGAGGGCGGCGTCCTTGATGTAGGGCATGTAGCCAGGGTGGTCGTCTATCTCGACCTCAGCGCCGACCGCCATGGCGCCAGCGCGCAGCGCCCTGTTCACCTTGACGTTGGCGTCCTTGATCGCCTCGACGGTCTTGCCCCTGACGTAGCTCTCCATACGGACGTCGGCGGGGACGTTGTTCACTATCTCGCCCCCCTTCGTGATTATTGGGTGGACGCGGATGGTGTCCTCGTCCTTGAATGTCTCGCGCTGGGCGTGGATTGCCATTAGGCCGAGCATCGCCGCGTTCAGGGCGTTTATCCCCTTGTGTGGCGAGCCGCCCGCGTGTGCCTCCTGCCCGATGTAGTGGACCATCTTGCCCACGAAGCCGTTATTGCTGCCGCCGACGCTCAGCTTCTCCTTGATCTCGCTGTCCGTGTGGCTGCCGATGCTGATGTCAATGTCCTTCATGTATCCGAGGCGTATGAACTCCTGCTTGCCACCGAAGAACTCGAGCTGCTTCTTCTCCCTGAGGTTATTCCGGTAGTCGATCTCGAGGTACTCCTCGGCGGGGACGGTTAGTAGGGCGACGTTGCCGTCGAGTTCACCCATGACGTCGTTGAGGCCGAAGCCGGCTCCGAGCATGGCGGCCATCTGTGCGTTGTGGCCGCAGCTGTGGGCTGCGCCGGTGATTGGGTCGCACTCGGGGTGGTCGGGGACACGAATGGCGTCGAGCTCACCGATGACGCCCACAACGGGTCCCTTGCCCTTCTTCTTCAGGTACGCCTTAGAGCCAGTGATCCCTATCTTCCCCTCGTATGTCCAGCCCATTTCCGCGTACTTCTTCTCGGTGAGCTCGGCGGTCTTCCACTCCTTGAAGCCGAGCTCGGGCTTTTTCCAGATCGTCTCGCCGATCTCGATTATCTCGTCAGCGCGCACGTCGATCGCGTCAACGACCTTCCGCTTGATTGAGTCCTTGGACATGGCTGATAGGTGTGTGTGATTCAGATTTAACGTTGATTCGTTTCGGTAAGGGGTTAAAATCCGCGTGCATCAAAAGAGAAGACATCTTTCAAAAGTCAGTTGAGTCGGGTTGAAAAGAGACCAGAGGCGGACCTCCGCCCTTGGCCTAACCCTATAGTTGGTGGGGGTTCGCCCTCTTGCTCCTGAGGACCGCGTAGGCGATCACCCCGAGGAGGATGAAGCCGACAGCGTAGCCGAACAGCTGCATGTTTGCGTTTCCACGGGAGACGACGAGCAGGAGCGGGGCGATGAGCAGGGAGACGAGGTTGACGACCTTGATCATCGGGTTGAGGGCGGGACCCGCGGTGTCCTTCAGTGGGTCGCCGACCGTGTCGCCGATGACGCTCGCCTTGTGCCTCTCGGAGCGCTTGCCCGTGTTCTTCGCCACGTCGCTGGGCTCCCCCTCGATCTGCTTCTTGGCGTTGTCCCAAGCGCCTCCCGCGTTCGCCATGAAGACGGCGAGGAGCTGGCCGGTCACGATTATCCCCGCGAGGAATCCGCCGAGTGCGAGGTCGCCGATGAGGAGACCGACGACTATGGGCATCAGGACGGCCAGCAGGGCGACGCTGATCAGCTCGCTCTGTGCTGCCTGTGTGCAGATGGTTACTACGGCGCCGTAGTCGGGCTTGACGGTTCCCTCCATCACGCCGGGTATGTGGAACTGCTTACGCACCTCCTCGACTATGAGGGAGGCTGCCCTCTGGACGGCGCGTAGGAGCACGGAGCTGAACAGGAAGGGCAGCGCCCCGCCGAGCAGGATGCCTATGAAGACGCGCGGATCCGCGATGTCCAAGATGATGGGGGCGCCCCCAGATTGCTGGAGCGTCTCAATGTATGAACCGAATAGGCTGACCGCCGCGATGACGGCGGAGGCGATGGCGATCCCCTTGGTGATCGCCTTGGTCGTGTTCCCGGTCGCGTCGAGCTCGGAGAGGGTCCTCTGACCCTCCTCGCTGTCGAACTCCTCCTTGCACATCTCGGCGATGCCGCCTGCGTTATCCGAGATGGGGCCGAAGGCGTCCATGGCGAGGTTGTTTCCTGTGTGGGAGAGCATGCCGATGCCGCTGAGCGCGATGGAGTAGGTGATGAAGAGGACCGCGCTGGTGTCCGGGGCCTTGAAGCTTGTGAATATGATGCCGAGCACAACGACGGCGACGGCCCCGAAGACGCCCAACTCGATCTTCTTGGAGCGCTTCGCTAGGATGTAGCCGATGACAAGCGCCACGACGCCGGTCAACACCAGCGTCGTGGTGATCATCGCCGCGGGGAAGGTGAAGGAGTAGATGGATATGGACAGTATTATGGACACGACTATGATGAGGAGGGCCCAGACGGTGCTCTCGTAGCCCATCGCCAAGCCGCTGAGGATGACGAGGGCGGGCCCAGACTTCGCCGAGTTAACTATGTCGTTCACCGCGGCGGTGCCCCGCTCCGTGAAGGCGCCAGTGTACTTGTTGAACGCGATGGCGAGTAGGATACCAGTCGCGGTAGCGGAGAAGAGCCTGAGGTCCTGTGCGTAGAACCATGAGAGCAGGAAGAAGGACACTATCGAGATGACTGAGGATAGGTCGTAGCTTATGTCCATGGCGCGGAAGGCGTCCTCCTTCACCGGCCAGAGGGCGACCGCGTAGGTTCCGATTATGGAGCTGAAGACACCTATGGCGCGAACCAGCAGGGGGAAGACGATCCACTTCAGGCTGTGCGCGGGGTCGACCTGCATCACGGCCAAGCCGAGTATCATGGCGGAGACGATGGTGACCTCGTATGACTCGAAGACGTCCTCAGCCATGCCGCTGAAGTCCCCGACGTTGTCACCGACGAGGTCGGCGATGGACGCCGCGTTCCTCGGGTCATCCTCGGGGATGCCCGCCTCGACCTTTCCGACGAGGTCTGCGCCAACGTCGGCGGCCTTCGTGTAGATGCCACCGCCGACACGCATGAACATGGCGAGGATGGTGCCACCGAAGCCGAAGCCGAGGAGGACCTCGGGGGCGTGGCGGCCATAGAGGAGGAAAATAATCGTGCCACCAAGCAGACCCAGGCCGTCGGCGAGCATCCCGGCGATCGTCCCCGCGTGGTACGCCACCCTGAGGGCGTCCTTAAAGGAGCCTATCCGAGCCTGCTGCGCGACGCGTACGTTGGCGCGTGTCCCGATGTATCGGAGACCGATCTGCCCGATGGCGAGCGAGCAACCAGCACCCACTAGTAGGGCTACGCCTCGCCCGATGGAGATGTCCCAAGGCGAACCGGCCAGATACGCCGTGAGGAAAAGGGCGAAGGCGAGAATGATAGCGATGGGTATGACAACCGACATCTGCTTGTTGAGGTATGCCACGGCCCCCTCCCGGATTGCGTTTGACACCTCCTGCATCTTCGGCGTCCCAGGATCCTCCCTGAGGACCCTCTTAGCCAAGATCCAGGCGTAGCACAGGGCAGCGATTCCCGTCAGAACGACGACTATCAGGGCAATTTGTTCGAATAGGCTGATACCAGAGGTAAATAGGATCGATTCCATCCATTCATCACATCTGAGTGGAGAGGGCCACGCCCACGCGACATCGTGATGCAGAAGGCGAAGGTGAAACCGCGCCGACGAGATCGCTCTGTAAATATTGGGTTGGGACCGTAGCCAACTCCTCACCTAACCGCCAGAGACCGCGCTCATCGGTTATTAATTTTGCCTATGGAATTGTGTAAAAAATCCAAAAAAGACCCGGAAAAAATTAAAAAAACGCGCCCAGTTTCGATTCTGTGGCTGTGCCCACCCAGAATAATTATCTATCCGGCTCGGAATATTCTCCACCATCGATAGGGTGATCTGTTGAAGTTACTAGAGTACGAGGCCAAGGAGGTCTTCAGACGCTACGGCGTCCCCCTAGGGGCTAGCGCCGTGGCATCGACCCCCGAGGAGGCCAGAGATGCGGCGGCGAAGATTGCCAAGCCAATCGTCGTCAAGGCCCAGGTGGGCGTCGGCGGCAGGGGAAAGGTTGGCGGCATAAAGCCCGCCGACACGCCCGCGCAAGCGCTCGAGGTCGCCAAGCAGATACTCGGCATGAAGATCAAGGATCTCACAGTCCGCAAGGTCCTCGTCGAGGAGAGGCTCACCATACAGCACGAGGTCTACCTCGGAGTCATCGTAGACAGGGCATCCCGCTGCTACACCATCCTAGCCTCGAGAGAGGGCGGCATGAACATCGAGGAGGTCGCCGCAAAGACACCCGAGAAGATTGTCAGACACAACATCGACCCACTAAGGGGCTTCAGGAGCTACAACGCAAACGGCGTCGCTAAGCGCCTCGGCTACGGCGGCAAGAAGATGCAGCAACTCGGCGACATACTCATGAGGCTCTACAAGGTGGCGTACGAGATGGACGCCGAGTTCACCGAGATCAACCCGCTCGTCGAGACCACTGACGGCTTCATCGCCGCCGACGCGCGCCTCAACGTGGACAACAACGCCCTCTACAGGCACAAGGAGCTCGAGGCGAAGTACCTCGAGAGCTTCGAGGGGGAGCTTACGCCCCGCGAGATGGAGGCGCGCGCCATGGACCTGACCTACGTCGAGCTTAACGGCGACATAGGCATCATCGGCAACGGTGCGGGCCTCACGATGGCAACGCTTGACACGGTGATGCTCTACGGTGGCCACGCGGGGAACTTCCTCGACCTCGGCGGCGGCGCAAGCCCGGACCGCATCGGTAAGGCCGTCGAGTTCGTCCTCAGGGACAACCGCGTCAAGGCGCTCTTCGTAAACGTCCTCGGCGGCATCACCCGCTGCGACGACACTGCCAAGGGCATAATCGAGGCCCGTAAGAAGCTCGGCGACAACAAGCCCATAGTCGTCAGGATGATGGGCACGAACGAGGAGGAGGGAAAGAGACTCCTCCACGACGCGGGCATAGAGACGAACGACGCGATGGAGGAGGCGGCGCAGAAAGCCGTCCAACTCGCAAAGAGGGCATAAACATGAAGCTAATCAACAAGGATACCAAAGTCGTCGTGCAGGGCATCACCGGCACGCAGGGCAGGTTCCACGCCGCCCGGATGAAGGAGTACGACACAAGGGTAGTCGCCGGCGTCACCCCCGGTCGTGGTGGTCAAGAAGTCGACGGCACACCAGTCTACGACACCGTCATCGAGGCGAAGGAGAGACAGGGATGCGACGCGTCGATCATCTTCGTCCCCGCCGGAGGTGCACTCGACGCCGCCCTCGAAGCCATGGATGCGGGGATGGACCCCGTCGTCGTCATCACCGAGGGCATACCCGTCAGGGACACCATCGAGCTAGTGGCACGCGCCAAGCAGCTCGGCACAACAGTAGTCGGCCCCAACACCCCCGGCCTCATCAAGGCGGGCGAGTCCAAGATGGGCATCATGCCAAACCAGGTCTTCAAACGCGGCTCCGTCGGCATCATCAGCCGCAGCGGCACCCTATTCTACGAGATCGCCGCCCACGTCACAAACCAGGGACTCGGCGAGTCCACATGCGTCGGCCTCGGCGGGGACCCCGTCGTCGGCCTCGACTACATCGAGATCCTCAAGTGGTTCCAGAAGGACCCCGAGACGAGGGGAGTCGCTCTCATCGGCGAGATCGGCGGGGACGCGGAGGAGAAGGCCGCCGACTTCATCGCCTCGGGCGGATTCACGAAGCCGGTCGCCGCCTACATCGCTGGGCGCACAGCGGTGCCGGGTAAGAGGATGGGGCACGCCGGCGCCATAATACAGGGCTCGGCTGGCACAGCGGAGAGCAAGATGAACGCCCTCAGGGGCGCGGGCGCAGCGATCGGCGAGCAGCCCGTCGACGTCGCAAAGGCACTAAAGAAAGCGCTGGGCTAAGCCTCGTCCAGCATCTCAAGGAGCTTGTCCAGCATCCTGTAGGTCAGGCCCCAGACGATGTCATCCCCGAGCTTGAAGACCTCCCCCTCCCACCCCTTCACCTTCGCGACCGTCCTGCTCGCCCGAAGTTCCTTGAGGTGAACCCAGCGGTACGCCGTCAGTTCGGGGTTAAGCTTGATCTCTGGGCGCCCCTCGTAGAGGTAGACGATGGGGAGAACGTCCCGGTCGGGCTTCATCGAGGAGAAGATTATGGGTAAGCCGCCGATGTATGTGAGGTGATGGAGGTCTATCCCCGTCTCCTCCTGCACCTCCCTTACGACTGTATCCCTCTCGATCAAGGGGGACCACTCGTCTTGAAAACGTCGAGGGGGTTAAAATACTAATTGCTCAAACGGCGAACCCGGATAGGTTTATTACACATCGGAGGCTGTGCCTCTCCTGTGTCTACAGATAATGAGGCTCGTAAGGGCGAGGACTTCGTCAGGCGCGTCGAGGAGCTAAACCAGCTCAGGGCGCGCATGGACAGGATCAAGCATAAGGTCGCCGTGATGAGTGGGAAGGGCGGCGTGGGCAAGAGCCTGGTCACCGTCAACCTCGCCGCGGCGCTCGCCGCCGAGGGAAAGAGGGTCGGCGTACTGGATGCGGACATCCACGGCCCGACCGTGCCGAAGATGCTCGGCATGAAGGGTGCACGCCTCGAGGCGGGGGACGACGGCATCATCGCCCCGAAGTCGCCCTCCGGGATCAAGGTCGCCTCCATGGACTTCCTCCTCCCCAGCCAAGACTCACCCGTCATCTGGCGCGGCCCCCTCAAGATGTCCGCGATAAGGCAACTGCTATCCGAGGTTGAGTGGGGTGACCTCGATTACCTCCTCATCGACCTCCCACCGGGGACAGGCGACGAGTCACTAACCGTCCTCCAGCTCCTCCCGGGCATAGACGGTGTCGTCATCGTGACGATGCCCAACGAGGTGAGCGGGCAGGTGGTTGAGAAGTCGGTGACATTCGCCCGTCAGCTTAAGGCGCCCGTCATCGGCCTCATCGAGAACATGAGTTACCTCATCTGCCCACACTGCGGTGACAGAATAGACCTCTTCGGTAAGGGTGTGGCTGAGCGCGTCGCCTCAACGATGGGTGTGCCGTTCCTCGGCTCCATCCCCCTCGACCCGAGGGTCGCAGAGGACTCCGACTCGGGGAAGCCATTTGTAATGGAGAACCCCGACAGCCCCGCCGCTAAGGCCTTCGGGGAGATCGTGAAAAAGATCGAAGCCTTCGTGGGCTAGACGGCGGGGGCCTCGCCGCCCTCACCCGGCTTCCACCCCTTGACGTAGCCGAGCGTGGTCTTTACGGAGCGGCTGAGGTAGCCGAGGTCGGTGTCGAGGGCGCAGAACCTGAAGCCCCGCTTTATGGCGTCGTTGATGTCTGTGGCGTCCTGCGTGACGAAGCAGTGCATCCCCGGCGCAACACCGTGCTCCTTTCCTGCATCCACGATCTTGTCGAGCGCCTCGATGAACTTGGGGTTAGTATACTGCTTGTGTATGCCCATATCGAGGCTCAGGTCGCTAGGCCCCACGAAGCAGGCGTCGACGCCCTCGACGCTGAATATCTCGTCGAGTTTCTCGACGCCCTTCACGGACTCTATCATGGGGATGACGAGTATCTCGTCGTTTGCCGTCTTGAAGTAGTCGGGGTCGCGGAAGGCGGCTAGACGTGGACCCGCCCCCCTCTCGCCCTGCGGTGGGTACTTCATGAGGCGTACCGCCTCCTTCGCCATCTTCGCAGACTCCACGCGGGGCAGCACGAGACCCATAGCCCCAGCGTCCAGCACCTTCTTGCACCAGATCAAGTCGATCCAGGGGATACGAGCAAGGGGCATGCACTTGCCACGGGCGTAGAGCATGCTCTGCACGAGGCTGTGGTAGGTCTCGGGGCCGTAGGCGCTGTGCTCCATATCGCAGACGAGCCAATCGAAGCCCATATCCGCCAGATACATGGTCATGTCGGGGTGGCCGATGGACACCCAGGTCCCTATCGCCGGCTTCCCGGCCATGAGCTTGTGCTTAACCAGATTCCTCATGGCGTAGAAGGGGGCGCGTCGGGCTTATGATTCTTCGTCCTCGGGCTGCTCCTCTATCCAGCTGAACTTCTTCTGCAGCGTCGTCGGGTAGTAGCTGCGCCAGTCGAAGCCGACCCGCTTCCCCCAGTCGTAGTAGATGCGCGGGTCGACGTAGTTCTTCAGGCTGGTGCCGAGATTATAGTCGCGGGTGATCTCCTGCGCCTCCACCTGCAGCCTCATACGCTCCACGGCCTCCCTGTCGCGGAGCCTCTTCTCCTCCAGCTGCCTCTTCGCATTCAGCGAGGCGGTGACGTGAACGTTCTTGAGCTTCCTTATGCGCTCGCGCGCCGACTTCGTCTTTTCCCGGGCAGTTGCCAGGCGCTTCCTCGGGGCCTTCTGGTCGCCGCCCGCCTTCTCGACCTCCGCCAGCTGGGCGCGTAGATCCTCCTCTCTCTTCTCCGCCTCGGCGAGTCTCTTCTCGGCTTCGACCAGTCTCTCGCGGTACTTCCTCTCCTCGTCGGCGAGCTTCTGGCGCACGGCTTTCTCGTCGGAGGAGGCCTTGGCCTCAAGCTGCTTGAGGCGGTCCTTCTTCGCCTGCAGGCTCTGCTGCCACGTCTTGGGGATGGTGCGCTTGTGGTTGCAGACTATGGCGGCCTCGAGGTTGGCGCGTAGGGCGGCCTGGCGCTTGACGTAGTCGGGGTCCTCGGGCTTCACGGTCTCCGTCGCGAGTTTTCCGCCGACGGCGTCGGTGGCGTAGAGTGTCCTGAACACCTTGGCGCTCAGCCCCCCCATGATCTCCTTCAAGAAGTCGCCGACGTGGCCCGAGTTTATGCCCTCAAAGAGGCTCTCCTTTCCGGCGCCCGCGGCGAAGTCGCGCAGGTTCTGCACGACCTTGGGGGGCAGCTGGGCGGTGATGTTCATGGGCACCGAGTCCTTGCCGAGGAAGTTGAATGTGACCGAGCCGTCGGCGTTGAAGCAGACGTGCTCTGGGCGGAGCGTCGAGGCGCCGACGGTGTCGGCCTCGTCGTCCTCGTCCTTCTCGTCCCCAACCCTGAATTTGAGGCGATCGATGAGGTAGCAGACGGTCGCCGTCTTCCGCCTCTTCAGGTCGCCGACGGTGAGGTTGCCATCGATGTGTGCCTTGACCTCGTCCAGCCTCTCCTTGAGGGCCTTGGCCTTCTCGTACTTCTCCATGTCCTTCCTCTGCTTGAGGAAGCTGGCGTCGCCGGGCCAGACGTACTTCTTCTTGCCGCTGAGCTTGTCGGTCCAGCGGGCGATCCACATGGTGGCGGGCTCCCAGGGAGTGGCCTTCCAGTTCCCTAGGGGCCTAGGGGCGTCGGGGCTGAGGTTCAGCTCTATGTCCTCGTATCCGGGGCCCAGCTTCCACCTGCCCCTCCACGGGTGCTGGCCGCGCCCCATGAATATACTATTTGGCTCGACGTTGTAGTTGCCGAGCTCCATGCGCTGCCCGTCGACGGTGGCGTAGCCGTACTTCTCCTTGTTGGCGTCGCGTTGCGCCTTCCTCTCGGCTGCCTGCGCCTTCTTCACCTCGGGGGGCAGGGCGAGCTTCGCCTCGCGCTCCCTCTGCACAAGGTGTATGATGTCCGTGAAGTCGACGTCCCCGGGCAGGAGCTTGACGCTGAGTTTCTTGCCGAAGTCCTCGTGGAAGTTCTCGGCGAACTTGGGGTCCTCGACGTAGGGGGTGCCTACCTTTTTGGCCCAGGCGACGGCCATCTCCTCCTGCTCCTCGGTGAGGCTCGTTGTCTGACCCTTGATTTTGACGGTGAGGCCGCGGCTCTGATACTTTGGTGGGACTATGACGCCGTTGTGGTGCAGTGTGTTCACGCTGGACACCGAGACTTGTTGAATACTGGGGGCTGTTGTATAAAAATACCTGAAATCTAGGCGAGTGTCTTCTCTAGTTCGTCGACGCGTAGCATGGCTCCGAAGCGCTCCGCGGACTTGCCGCCGCGGAAGACGATGACTGTGGGTATGCCCATGACGTTGTACTGCTTCCACGCCTCGGTGTGGGTGACGTCCATCTCGTAGAAGTTGACCTTGCCCGCCTGCTTCTCGGCGAGTGCCTTGATCTGTGGCTTGAGTACCTGGCAGCTTGGGCAGCCCTCGCTGCTGAAGAGGACGGCGACAGGCTTCGCGGCTTCGAGAACCTTAGCGGTGAAGTCGCCGTCGGTTATGGCGGTGATCGCCTTGGAGTCGCCCCTGCTGAATAGGCCGCGGAGCTTCGACAGGGGGCCCGGATACTTCTTGTAGGCGACTTGGTAGCCGACGTCTTCTATCGCCTTCTCGACTGCAGCGAGGGGCGTGGAGTCGCTCATCGTCACCTTGATGGTCTTCTTGAGGTAGTTGCCCTGTGCCTTCGTGACTCCGGGGACCTTCATCACCGATTTTTCGAGGGTTACGACGCATGTTGGGCAGTCCATGCGCGTGATGGCGAGTTCCTTTGTGACATCGGGCACGGCTATTCCCTCGGCTTCCACCTGCGTAGGAGCAGGCTGTTGGTGACGACTGTTATGCTGCTCATCGCCATGGCGCCGGCGGCGAAGATGGGGTTCATCTGTATCCCCCAGGGGATGAGGATGCCCGCCGCCACGGGTATGAGGGCGGTGTTGTAGAAGAAGGCCCAGAAGAGGTTCTGGATTATCTTGTTGTATGTGCGTTTGCTGAGTTCTATGGCCCTCGCGACGTCTTCGAGGTTGTTCTTGATGAGTATGATGCCGCCTGTCTCGATGGCGACGTCGGTTCCGCTGCCGAGGGCTATGCCCACGTCGCTCGCGGCGAGGGCGGGGGCGTCGTTAATCCCGTCGCCGACCATGGCCACCACGAGGCCCTCGTCCTGGAGGCTCTTGATGACGCCGACCTTGTCCTCGGGGAGGACCTCCGCGTTGTACCTGTCTATGCCGACCTGCTTCGCTATGGCCTCGGCGGTGCGCTTGTTGTCGCCGGTTATCATGACGACCTGTAGCCCCATCTCGCGGAGCCTCTTGACCGCCTTGGCTGCGTTGTCCTTGATCTGGTCGGCGACGGCGATTACGCCTGTGACCCTGCCGTCTACTGCGACGAAGGCGAGAGTCTTGCCCTGGTCGTAGAGGGCCTCGGCCTTCGCCTTAACGTCGTCTGGGAACTCGATCTTCATCTCCTCCATGAGGCGGGTCGTCCCCACGACGTAGTGTTTGCGCCCTATCGTGCCCTTAACGCCGCGGCCCGCTAGGGCCTCGAAGTCCTTGGGTTCGACGAGCTTCATCCCCCTATCCTCGGCCAGCCTCACGATCGCTGCGCCGATCGGGTGCTCCGACAGCTTCTCCAGGGACGCGGCCTTGGCGAGTAAGTCGTCCGTGTCGTCGGCGACGACGTCCGTCACGGCGATCTCGCCCTTTGTGAGGGTGCCCGTCTTGTCGAAGGCGACCGCCTGTAGGCTCCTGGCCTTCTCGAGGTATTCGCCATTCTTTATGAGCATCCCGTTCTGGGCGCCGAGGCCGGCTCCGACGAGTATGGCGGTGGGTGTGGCGATCCCCATGGCGCAGGGGCAGGCGATGATGACGACGGAGATGAAGGTGGTTATGGCTACGCCGAAGCTGGCGTGGCCGATGTAGAACCAGCCCAGTGCGGAGAGCGTCGCGATTATCAGTATGGCTGGGGTGAAGTAGGCGGCTACTGTGTCGGCGAGGCGCTGGATGGGGGCCTTGCTCAACTGGGCATCCTCCACCATCTGGACTATCTGCTGGAGGGTCGTGTTCATCCCGATCTTGGTGACCTCCATCTTGAAGGCACCCTCCTTGTTGATGGTGCCGCCGATGACTTGGTCCCCGTTCTTCTTGGTGACGGGGATGCTCTCGCCGGTGATCATGCTCTCGTCGATTGTGCTCGTGCCGTCTGTGACTACGCCGTCTAGGGGTATCTTCTCACCCGGCTTGACTCGTAGGATGTCCATCGGCATGATCGTCTCGACGCCGACCTCCTCCTCCGAGCCGTCCTCCTTTATGATCCTCGCCATGGGTGGCTGGAGGTCGAGGAGCTTGCGCACCGCCTCGGAGGCGCGCCCCCTCGCCACCTCCTCGAGATACTTGCCCACGAGGATCAGGGCGAGTATCAGCGCCGAGGCGTCGAAGTAGAGCTCGTGGCTCGGCGCCCACTGTGGGAAGAGTACAACGAAGGCGCTGTATCCCCACGCCGTCGTGGAGCCTATGACTATGAGGGTGTCCATGTTCGCTGTCCTCGCCTTGAGTGCGCCCCACGCCCCCCGATAGTATCTCCACCCCGCCCCGAACTGCACAGGCGTCGATAGGAGCAGAGCCCACCAGTGCATAGGCAACAGGGGTAGCGGCAGATCCACGAACATCACGATGAAGGTCAACGCGCCCAGGATGCGAGGTTCTTGAGCTTCTTCAGCTCCCTGTCGGGCTGCTGGAATGTCAGCATGCAGCCCTCGCTGCAGAAGTAGTATGTCTTGCCCCCCCGCTCGACCTTGAAGGCGGCGTGCTCCTCATCGACGTGCATACCGCAGACGGGGTCTCTTGCCAACGATTTTCACTGGGTCTTCTGGGGGTCCGACGAATTTAAGCAATCAGTGGAAAAAGGGCTTGTAGGGGTGTTACCTGATCCTGCCCTCTACGCCCTTGTCAACGCGTACGGTCTCCTTCTCCGTCCCCAGCAGCTTCCCGTTGACGTACGCCTTCCCCGTCTTCGCCTCAAGGGTTAGGGCGGCGATGTCCCCGATCTCTATCTGTGGGGCGCCCTTGCCCGAGACGCCGTCGGCGGTAACCTGCGTCCCAGCGGGGCTGTCGGGCGCGTTGAGGACGCCGACGACGCTGCCGGAGTCCCCGGCGAGGAGCATCCCCTGACTAAGCTCCCCCCGCAGCTTCGCGGGCTTCAGGTTGGTGACGACCACGAGGTGCTTCCCGAGCAGCTCATCCTTCGGATAGTAGGGCTTCAGCCCGGCGCAGAGCTGCCTCTGCTCCGAGCCAAGGTCGATCTTTAGGACATAGAGCTTGTCCGCTTGAGGGTGGTCGTTGACCTCAGTGACGACGGCAACGCGCAGGTCGAGGGAGGCTGGGCCGGTTGGCTTCGCAGGCTTCTCCTCCCTCTTCTCCTCCTGCTTCTCCCCCGACTTCCTCAGCACGATTGGGTCGATCTTGCGGAGGATTATCTTGGCGCCTGCGATTCTGTGGTTCTCGATGACGCGGTCGACATCCGCCCACTTGAGGTCGGGTAGGCCTAGCTGCTCCTCGACCCTCTCGGCGAAGACGGGGGTTATGGGCTTCATGAGGATTGCAACTGTCTTGACGATATTGACGCAGTCCGTGAGCACCCTCTGCGCCTTCTCCTTGTCCGTCTTGACGAGCAGCCACGGCTGGTTGTCCTGGAAGTACTTGTTGCCGACGGTGCTGATCTCCAGCGTCTTCGCCACGGCTTCGCGGAAGTTGTAGTCGTAGTAGCTGTCGCTGACGCCCTCCGCCTTCTTCGCCACGTCGGCGAGAAGATCCTTGTTCAGCGTCGTGGTGACTTTGCTGTCGAAGTTCTTGTCGAGGAAGCTGAGTGTCCTGTAGACGAGGTTGGCGATGTTGCTTACGAGCTCGTTGTTGACCTTGTCCTGCAGGGTTTTGAGGTCGAGGTCGATGTCGGTCATGGTGTGGCCGAGGTTGGCGGCGTAGTAGTAGCGGAGGAGTTCGGGGTCGAGGAGGTCGGCGAACTCGCGCCCGGTGAGGAATGTGCCGCGGCTCTTGCTCATCTTCTCGCCGTTGACGTTTAGGAAGCCGTGGACGACGACGTTGTCTGGGACGTGGAATCCGCTGCCCATGAGGACGGCGGGCCAGAAGAGGAGATGGAAGTAGATTATGTCCTTCCCGATGAAGTGGATGATAGTAGAGTCTTCACTCTGCCAGATGTCGTCCACCGTGAAGTCCCTGCCCCTGCAGTAGTTCGCCGTAGACGCCATGTAGCCGATGGGCGCGTCCAGCCAGACGTAGAAATACTTGTCCTCCTCCCCGGGTATCTTGAATCCGAAGTAGGGGCCGTCCCTGCTTATGCACCAGTCCTGAAGCCCCTGATCCACCCAGCTCAGGATCTGGTTCCTGATCTCGGGCTGCAGGTTCTTGTTGCCGGTGAGCCATGCTCGTAGCTTGTCGCTGAAGTCGTTTAGGCGGAAGAAGTAGTGGCGGCTCGGCTTCCTGATGGGCTTGGAGCCGCAGATGCTGCAGTAGGGCTCGACGAGTTCGATGGTGCTGTAGGCGGCGCCGCACTTCTCGCAGACGTCGCCGTACTGGTCCTTTGCGCCGCACTTGGGGCACGTGCCCTTCACGTACCTGTCGGGGAGGTACCGCTTGCATTGCTCGCAGTAGGTGAGCTCGATGTCCTTCGTGTAGATGTGCCCCGCGTCCTGCAGGCGCTTGAAGATTAGCTCCGTGTACTCCTTGTTCTCGGGGCTGTTTGTCGTGTAGTAGCTGTCGTATGCGATGAGGTAGCGCCGGTAGTCTTCCTCGTGTTCCTTCGCCCACTTGGCGATGAACTGCTCGGGGGTTACGCCCTGCTTCGCGGCGGCTATCTCTATGGGTGCGCCGTGTGTATCCTCCGCCCCGCAGTAGAACGCGTCGTGGCCACGCAGCTTCAGGAACCTGACGTAGATGTCGGTCTGCGTGTTCTCTAACAGGTGGCCTATGTGGACCGAGTTATTGGCGTAGATGAGCGCCGATGTGACTAGTATCCTCTTCTTCAGTTCCTTCATGACTGGCTCCCCCCGAAGTTTTCGATCGAATAGCCGGTTATGGCTATTAAAACACGTTGCCTCGGCTCATCCGAGGTGCTTCGAGCGATCGTATTTCTTCCTGTGAGTTTTGGTCCATTCTAACACGCCCTTGCCCATATTTAAATCTCGTTTGTGGAGGGATGGCGACGAAGACCGCCCAGAAGCATAATATGGAGCAACATCTCAGGGTTGATCGATGGCGGAGAAGGACAAGGAGAAGCTCGTAAGCAGGGAGGAAATCATCGGCCTCGTCCAGCTGGTCATAATATTCACCGCCATCCTAGCCGGGCGCGAGGTAGGCAACCTCTACAGCAGCTACAATGAACTCTCGCGCCTGTCGGTCAACCTCAGCTTCACCGAGGAGGAGATGTCCACCTACCTCCGGGACACCATACAGGGGAGGAACTCGACGCTGAACGTCGGCATGGCGGTCACCATCCCCGGCTTCACGAGCACCGAGGGACAGGTCACCCAGACCCCCGACTACGTCAGGAAGTGGCTCATAAGCGTCACCCTCAGCCCAATAGTTGTCAACCAGCCCGAGGTCTCGGACGTAGACCTCATCATGCTCGTCGAGGGACAGCAGGTTCTGAGCAAGACCTACACCTTCCCCAAGCAGAAGGTCGGCTTCATAAGCTTCCTCAACAGGAACATCCCGCTCACAGTCGAGGATAAGGCGGCCTTCAGGAGGCTTGTGAGCGAGGCGGCGGCGGCCCACGCGGGTGAGGTCGAGATAACCATAACGGGGCACGCCAAAGCGAATGTCCTGTTCTTCGAGTCCACGCTCCCCTTCAAGACGACGAAGTACCCCCTAGTCCTGCCGCCGAGTCTGACCCTCGACGGATCCAGATGGGAGACGATCGACGGCTCCGGGAAGACGACGAGGGTCGGTGAACTCGCCTCGGTCAGCATATCGCTCAGCAACCCGACGAGGGTCCACTCACTGACACAGAACGTAACATGCAGGATATACATGGAGGGGGAGGCGGAGCCTGTTGCCACTATAACCAAGAGGACGACCGCCGCCGCGGGCACAGTCTCCACATACTTCTTCAGCTTCACACCAAGCCAGCCCGGGGTCTACTTCTACACCCTCGAATCAGGGGGCGTACCACTCTCCACCGAGGCGTCCCCCCGGCTGACGGTCAGCCCCTAGCCGGATAAGCTCAAAAGGAGCCGGGTGAATCTAGTCAACGATACCGGCATGGAGGGAATTCTGGTCAAGTACCCACTCATCCTCGTAAACCTCAAGACGTACAGGGAGGGGATGGGGGAGAACGCCGTCAAGCTCGCGAAGATCGCCGAGCAGGTACACGTGAAGACGGGGACGAGCATAGTCCTCGCCCCCCAGCTCGCCGACTCGAAGATAGTGATCGACAGCAGCGAGACGCCGGTCTTCGCGCAGCACGTCGACCCCGTGGGGATGGGGCAGTTCACGGGCCATATCCTCCCCGAGTCCGTCGCGGAGGCTGGGTGCACGGGGACACTCATAAACCACAGTGAGAGGCAGCTCCCCCTCGAAGTCATCAAGGCGACGATTAAGCGGGCGCGCGAGGCGGACCTATCGACGGTCGTCTGCGTAGACACCGTCGAGAAGGGGAGGCAGGTCGCCGCCTTCGCCCCCGAGGCCATAGCCATCGAGCCCCCCGAACTCATCGGCAGCGGCATCTCGGTCTCCAAGGCGAAGCCGGAGGTCATCTCCGGGGCAGTCTCCGCTATAAAGCACGTTAACCCGAAGATCAGGGTGCTCTGCGGCGCGGGCGTGACGAACGGCGAGGACGTCGCCATCGCGCAGAAGCTCGGCGCCGAGGGCATACTCGTCGCCAGCGGCGTCGTGAAGGCGAAGGACCCGTATGCGGCGCTCCTCGACCTCGCCCGCAGCCTCAGGCACTGAACGCCTTGACCGTCTCCTCGATCAGCCTCTTGTTCTCGGAGACTAGCATCTCCACCTTGGGCTGGGTATCCGCCTCGGCGTAGAGCCTGAAGATCGGCTCGGTGCCGCTCGGGCGGACGAGTATCCAGCTGCCGTCCCCGAAGACGAGCTTGAGGCCATCCATCGTGTCGACCCGCGGCGCCGCGACCTTGGCGCGTAGGGCTTCGAGGACCCTCTGCTTCAGCTCGTTTGGGCAGCGTACCTTGTCCTTTGCCTGCGCGTATGTGGGTAGCTCAGCGACGAGCTTGGAGAGAGGCCTGTCCCTCTCCGCCATGATGTTGAGTATGAGTGCCATGGTCATCGAGCCGTCCCTGACGGGGTGGTGGGGTCCGTACATGACGCCGCCGTTCTCCTCGCCGCCGAAGTCGATGCCGTTCTCGACCATGGCGCGGCTGACGTCGACGCTCCCAACCCGCGTCCAGTGGATGGAGCCGCCAGCTGCCTCGACGACCTCGACGATGGCGTTGCTGCTGCTGACGGCGGTGGCGACCTTCGCGCCCGGGTGCTTATCCATGTAGTAGCTGGCGACCAGCGCGAAGCTCCTGTCCCCCCAGAGGACCTCGCCTCTCTCGTCGAGGAAGATGCTCCTGTCCGCGTCGCCGTCGAAGGCGACGCCGATGTCTGCGCCAGTCGCTTTTACGAGTTCCTTGAGGTCGCCGAGGTTGTCGGGGCGTGGCTCGGATTGGCGCCCGGGGAACCTGCCGTCGAGTTCGGCGTTTACGGTGTAGACTTGGCAGCCGAGGCGCTGGGCCACTGTGGGGGCGACGAGTGTGCCGACGCCGTTCCCCGGGTCGAGGGCAACCCTGAGGTGCTTACCCTTGATCAACGACACATCGACCTTGGAGACCACGGCGTCGACGTAGAGGTTGAGCACCTCACTGTGCCTGACCTCGCCGACGCGGTCCCAATCAGCCGCCTTCGGTCCCCCTGCGAAGTGGATGCCCTCGATCTCGTCTTCGACGCGGCGGGGTATCTCGACGCCGTCGGCGGCCATGACCTTGACGCCGTTGAACTCGGGGGGGTTGTGGCTCGCGGTGATCATGAGGCCGCCGTCTAGGCCGAGGCGTTTGACGGCGTACTGGAGGGCGGGGGTGGGTAGTGTGCCGAGGTCGTGGACGTTGCAGCCCACGGATAGCAGGCCCGAGGCCGCGGCGTCCCTGAAGAGGGGGCTGGTGACCCTGCCGTCCCTGCCAAGCGCGATGTCCTCGCCCAATACGTGTCCGCATGAGGCGGCGAGGCGGGTGACGAGCTCGATGGTGAACTCCTTGTTCGCGACCCCCCTTACGCCGTTTGTGCCGAAGAGCCTGCCCATAAACGCACACGTCTCCCGAATGCTATACCCAGAGGTATCTCGGCGGGGTGGATAAAAGAAGCGTTGGCTGGGGGTTAGGCCCCGGGTCTACATCACCTGGCGGCGTTCGAGGATGCTCTCGCTTACTTCCTTGCTGGGGCAGATGCTGACGCCGTCGGTTATGGTGACGCCGTCGCGTATCATCGAGTAGTCGCCTATGAGGCTGCCCGACTCGACCTTGACCCAGCGTTCGAGGATCGCGTTCTCGCCGAGTATGGCGTTCTTGACGGAGGAGTAGTCTCCGACGGCGGCGCCGGGGAAGATTATGCTGTTCTCGATGCGGCACCCCTTGCCTATGAGTACGTGGTCGCAGATGGTCGTGTTTGGTCCTATGAGGCTGTCCGCGCCGATCTCGGCGCCCGGCCCGATGTAGCACGGCGCGAGTATCTTGGCGCTCGGGTCTACCTTGGCGCCCTCGCCCATCTTGACGCCGCCCTCATACTTGCTGAGGATGATCTGATTCGCCTTGAGGTAGTCGTCGGGTATGCCCATGTCCGTCCAGAGGCCGTGGAACTCGAAGCCGTAGAGCTTGCGCTCGTTGGCGAGGACTGGGAAGACCTCGCGCTCTATGCTGGCGGCGCGTCCATCTGGGATGTAGTCGAATATCTTTGGGTCGAGAACGTAGATGCCCGCGTTGATCAGGTTGCTTGGCTCCAGTCCCTTCTCGGGCTTCTCGACGAAGCGAGTTATCCTGCCCTCCCAGTCGAGTTCGACGGCGCCATACCTGCTTGGGTCGGAGACGGGTGTCAACGCGACGGTCGCGATTCCCCCCTTCGCCTTGTGGTACTCGATCAAGCGCCTGATGTCGATGTCCGAGATGACGTCCCCGTTGAGGACGAGGAAGGGTTCACCGTTGAGTAGGTCCCTCGCCTTCTTTATGGGGCCGCCCGTCCCGAGGGGGCGCTGCTCCCGGCTGTAGATGATGCCGAGGTCATACTTCGTGGGGCCGAGGTACCGCACCAGGGCCTCCGCCATGTAGTTCACCGCCATGACGACGGTGTCCACGCCACCCTGTGAGAGGTTCTTAAGCGTCCAATCCATCAACGGCTGGTCCCCGATTGGGAACAGCATCTTTGGTCTCGTGCAGCTTAACGGTCTAAGTCGGGTGCCGAAGCCACCCGCGAGAACTAATGCTTTCATCAAGCTTCACCGGCGGTTAAGGATGGGCGGGGCTCGGTTTAAGAAACTTCTGCAACGCCGGTAAGGGGTGTAAGTGCTACTTGAGGAGGAAGCCCATTACCTCGCTCAGCTTCTCGGGGCTGAGTCTCTCGTAGCGCTCTATGCTGCCGACGTCGTACCAGAAGGCGTCCGTGAGGTAGGCCTCTACCCTGCGCCCCCTCTGGACGAGGTAGCTTATCACGTCACCCATCAGGTCGAAGCTGCGGAACTGACCCTGCTGCTGGAGCATCGCCATCTCCTTGAGGACGGAGCCGCTCAGGGTCAGTATGCCGATGCTGATAGGCTGCATGAGGTCGGGCTTCTCGATGAAGTTCGTTATCCGGGTGCCGTCCAGCTCGGCCTTACCGACGCTTATGTTGTACTTGCGCGCGAGGGCGAGGGTGGCGTCGGCCTTCTTCTCCTGGTGGTGCTTGACCATTGCGCCGAGGTCGACGCTGCTTAGGATGTCCCCGTAGTAGACGACGAGTGTGTCATCGTCGCCTATCGCCCCCTTCCGGTAGGCATTTAGGAGGGCGTTTGCGCTCCCCTTCAGGTTGGGGTCGTCGAGGATGTACGTCATCTCGACGCCGAAGCGCTCGCCGTGGTCGAAGTAGTTCTCTATCTGCTGGTGCTTGTAGCCGACTAGGAGGACGGTCTTCTTGATGCCGTGGTACTTGAAGAGGCGGAGGATGTAGTCGAGGATGGGCTTCTGCTCGTCCCCGACCGGTATCATGCATTTCTGGAAGTAGTAGGTGAGGGGCCTGAACCTGGTGCCCTCGCCGCCTGCTAACACGACGCCCTTGATGGACATCTTACCCTTCCTTAGAGGTGAGGACGAGGAGCCCGATGAGGGCGATGACTACCCCTATCGGGGTGAGTATCCTTGGGCCTACGACCCACTCGATGGAGATGGCGTAGTAGGAGAGTAGACCGCCGATGATGAGAAGCGCGGCGCCGAGGATGGCCACCGTCAAGGCGGCGTATGGGATGTGGAACCTGCCGGACATTGTTACCCATCTAGGATTGCCGCGTGGGTCTATTTAAGAGGCTGTCGCCGCCCCGATCTTCTCCGGCAGGTACTTGTCGACGATGTAGGTGAGGCCGTAGCGGCTGAAGGCCTCCAGCTCCGCCTTCTTCTGTATCTTTATGAAGAGCTCTATCTGCTCCTTCCACGGGTCCTCGCTGTAGCGGGGGTCTGTCTGCAGCTCCGTGAGTCTCTTCTTGTCGAACTCGGTGAGGTTCTCGGTGGGGAGCTTGTAGTCGATGATGTCGCTGGCCCAGACACCGATCCACTTGGCGTCCGGGGTGGTGAGTCCCCTGAGGTGGGCGGCGTTGGCTGAGCCTGAACAGATGACCTGCGCGATGTGTACGCCCCAGGGGTCGCCGTCTGTGAAGATGTAGACGGGCATCCCCCAGTCCTTGCTGAGGCGGTGGATGATGCTGCGGGTGCTGCGTGGGGCCTGCCCCGCCGTGTGTATGAGTATTGCGTTGAACTTCTTATGTGCCTGCTCCTCGACGAGGCGGGTGAACATAGCGCCCTTCTCCACGACGATGACCTTGTTCGCCGTGGTCTCGATGAACTCGCTGCTCGTCACGGCTGGCCCGACCATGATGCCGTCAGGGTGGTCGGTGAGGTTCGTGCGCCGACCCTCGTAGCCTGGAACCGTGTACTCGATGGTGATGTCGCCGAATATGGCGCTCCGCTCCTCGGGGAAGATGCCGAAGTTCTCCCTCGCCTTGTTCAGCGACACCTCAAGGTCGGTGATTATGCTATCGGACTCCTGCTGGTCCGTGTACTCGATGTCCCGCTGGCCACGAGCCGAGTAGTAGGCCTCCCTGAGGGTGCTAGTCTTCCTCTGCCTGACTAGTTCACGGGCGAACCAGGCGGTCCAGATGAGCTGTGTGAATGGGCGTATGTGTTTGATGTTCCTGCTGTGGCGCTTGACCATCCTGTCGCCGAGGATGTACTGGCGGACGTGTGGGTCGTACTGGATGTTGTCGATGCTGCGGCTCTGCATCATCACCCAGGGAAACTCGCCCTGGTTGATCTGGTCGTAGACGAGGGAGCCTAGCTGCTTCAGGGCCTTGTCTGTTGCCTCGCGCTGCTTATCGGCCTCGCTAATTCGCTTCGCCATCGATCTTCTCCTCCTTAAGCTCCTCCTCTAGCTCCTCCTCGGGTGTTTCTTCCTCCGTTGGCGGGAGCACGCCGTTCTCCTCCCCGTTGCCATTCTCCTCACCGTTCTCCTCTTCCTCCTCCTTCTGGTTGACAGCCATTATCTCGTTGAGGAGCTTTTGTACGTCGGGTATGTCGGTCTTGTCGCCGAGCTTCATGGCGAACTCGGCTATCTTGGGGAGGTACTTGCCGAATATGTTTAGGCGGTGCTTCTGCTTCTCCAGCTTTACGCTGCGGCTGATGAATATGCGCAGGTCGCGCGCCGCCTCCCTGATGGCGTTGGTGATCTCCTTCTCGACCTCCACCTGGTCGGCGAGGAACTCCTTGCCGACGCTCTTGTAGGGGATCTTGGTCGAGCAGAGGTGGATCGCCACGACGAGGGGCGTCTCCTGCTGGACGTTGTAGGTCTTCCAGTTGATGTCCTTGCTGATGACCTTGTAGGTTACGCAGCTCGACTCGTCGAAGAGTAGGGGTATGCGGTTGGCGAACCTGTAGAGGGTGATGCCGGTGCCTATCTTTCGGATGGTTGGCCCGGCGACGACGGCGGCCTCGACTATGAAGGGGTAGCCGCTGTACGTGGCGGGGGGCCTCTGGACGGTCTTTATGAAGTCGGCGTCGGTGAGGTTGAGTTCCTTCCTGATGCCTGTTTCTAGGAGGTCGGGGCCGATGGGGCTGAGGCAGCTCGCGTCGGGGCGGTAGAACTCCTGGAACTCCTTGGCGGCGCGTACAAGCTTTACGATGTCGTCAGAGGGTAGGCTGGTGGGCTTGGTCTCCTGCTTGATCCCGGCGAAGGCGAGGAACTTCTCCGCCGTCTTCGGCCCGATGCCCTGGAAGTGGTCGATCATGAAGCCCTTCATGTCCCGGGACTTGGTGATGAGGAGCATCCTGCGTAGTGTCTCTACGTCTATGCCGTGTGGGTGGGGCTGCACCCTCTGGGGGACGGGGGGCATCTGGGTTGTGCCCCTCTCGAAGCGGTAGAGCCTGTTCTTGGGGTCGACGAAGGTGACGTCTGCGTAGGGGTTGACCATGGCGGTCTGGCGGAGGTACTCTATCATGCGGCTCTGGATGCGTGGGTAGTCGCCCTCGATCTGTAGCTCGACGATTGTGCCGCGCCACCCCTTCTCGTTCGCCAGCGTCGTGTGCCTGAGGACCTGTGGCAGGTTCTTCTGGATGTCCATCATCATCTCGAACTCGTGGACCTCGTCCCCGGTGCTCGAGGTGACTATGACTGGCTTGTGGGTGGTGATCTGGCCGTAGAGGATGGTCATCTTGCCGCCCATGCCGAAGGTGCCCCTGCTCTGCTTGGGGGACGCCGGTGCCGTTGTCCTGTATGCGTAGGAGGTAGACGGCTGTGCCGTTCTCGCCGCCGCTGCTGCTCAGCTCGGTGAGGCGCACATAGATCTCGGGTGGTATCTGGGCGGACTCGCAGGCGTCGAGGCTGTTCTCGAGTATCTCCCTGACGCCGACGTAGATGGCCCTGCTGGGGTTGCTGAAGCCCGCGATCTCCCTGTTGCGGTAGAAGAAGTCACTGGGACTGACTGCCTGGTACTCGGTCTCCTGTGATTGAGTCATGGCACTACTTCCTCTCGGACGCGGGTGGTGGCTGGTCGTACCATATCTCGCCGCGGTCCTTCTTGAGCTGGCGGCGGTAGGCGAAGAGGTAGTTGTAGACGGTCTTGTGGAATTTGCCCCTGATGAGCATCATGACGGCCTCGGTCGCGGCGGGGAGGGACTCTATGTTGCCTATGAGGGCGATGGTGCTGCCGTAGACGCTCATCTGGGTCTCGGTCAGCTCCTCGATGAGTGCCCTGCTCTTACCCCCCCTGCCGATGATGCGGCCCTTCACCCTCTCCTGGGTGCTGCGGCTGGGTCCCACGTGCTCCTCTAGTTCGACTATGGAGAGGCTGAAGTCCTCGTTGCCCAGCAGCATGGCGCGGTCGGGGCTGAATCCCCTGCCGATCGCCTTGACTATGTTCGCGACGGTGAATATTATGGAGACGTCGGGTTGGTCGGCGTTGAGGACTATCTCGACGTTCCCCGACTCGCTCTCTATGACGAGGTTGACCTTGAAGGTCTTCTCGATTCGGCTCTTCACGTTGCCATCTGGGCCTATGAGGACGCCGACCCTGTCATGGGGTATCCTGATGTAGTTACGCTTCTCCAGTCTTAACCCACTCCTCTAGTTCCTTGTTGTCGTATACCTCGACGCCGAGCCTCGCGAAGTACGCGTTTACGGTCTCCACGTCGTGTTGGAGGAGGCTGGGGGCGAGGGGATGATTCACGAGCATGGCCTGGCTGACGTCGAAGATGACGGGTTTATTCTCCCAGACCATGATGTTGTATTCGCTCAGGTCGCCGTGGACGAGGCCCGCCTTCTGGTAGAGGGCGCGCATCTCGTCGGTGAGCATATCGTAGAATCCGGCGGGGTCCTCGAGGGGCAGCTCCCTGAGAAGGGGGGCTGGGATGCCGTCGACGCCTATGAAGGTCATTACTAGGATGTTCTTGAGGAAGTCGAGGGGGCGCGGCGCGTTTACGCCTCCCTGCGCGGCGAGTTGTAGGTTGCTGAACTCCTTCTGCGTCCAGGCGTAGACGAGGCTCTTGGTGTCCGACCGGATGTGCTTGAAGCGGGGGTCGCCCTCGATGTACCTCATCATGCCCTTCCGGAACTCGGCGGTGGTCGTGTAGTAAATCTTGACGGCTATCTCCCTCCCGCTGGGGGCGGTGCCCCAGAAGACGTGTGCCTCCTTCCCCGCCTTCAGCACGCCCTTGATCTTGTCGATCTTCTTCTTCTGGATGAGCCTTAGAATGCCCTCCAGGGTGGGGCGGTCAAAGACTGCGTCGCTGACGTTGAACTCTTCCTGGTTCTTGTTCAGCATCAGAGATGTCTCTTCGTGTCTCCTCTGCAGCTTCTCGGCCTTGTGTTCCATCTTTTCCTGGCTGGGCACGTGGAAATCAGCCTACCCTGTCTTCAGTATGCCTCGGGGGGACCGTATCTGTGAGGCCCTCTTCGCTCAGCGTCTTCGGCTTACACATTGAGCGAGCCTCTATCGGGTGATAGCAGGGCGGGAGGCTTAAAAATGGTTCCTATGGGCGTGAAGGCGAAAAACGCCGTTTTTTAACTAGCCTGCTTCAATTATCTGTTATCTTCCGATCCAGTTTTACCTTATTTATGTTAATTTGGATTTCCCGATAAATCTTGACCGGCACGCGTTTGTTAATAATTATGTCCCTGCGGCTATCCGTGGGTCTCTTTGGGGGTCTTATACCCTTAAGCTGGGGCGCCGGGCGCCGTCTTCGTTAGGGCGAGAAGCTCGTCGAGCAGCGGCCCGTTTGAGGCAGCGACCAGCTCCATGGTCGCCTCTTTCGTTAGGGGGAAGTCTCCGCCGACGGCTCCGTCTACCGCGTATGTTCCACCTGCCTCGGTGAGGAGTAGGAGGGCCGCGGCGACGTCCGTGGCGCGTAGTGTGCCGCGTATGTCGAGGTGGGCGTCGAGGTTCCCCCCGGCGACTAGGCTCAGCTCGGTGGCGGAGCTTCCGAGCATGCGTATGTACCTGCAGTTGTTTAGCAGGGGTGTGACGCGGTCGAGTTTGGGGTTCTTGCTTATGTCGATGGAGAGGAGGGCGGCTCGCGCCTGTCTGGGGGTAGCGACTTTTAGCGGGTGGCCTTCGAGTGTCGCACCCTTCCCGGGTTCGGCGGCGTATGTCTCCCCGGTGTAGAGGTTCTTGACAACGGCGGCGAGTGTGCCCGAGAACCTGCAGTTGTCGGAGACGGATAGGCAGGTCACCGCTGGGGGTAGGCCCCGGGCGAGGTTCGTGGTGCCGTCGACGGGGTCCGCTATGATGACCGGGCCTCCGCCGCAGATGACGACGTTGCCCTCCTCGCTGATGAGCTGCGTCGAGACGCCCTGCCCCTGTAGGGTCTCCACGAGGGCGCACTGGGCGGCTTCGTCGAGGAGGTGCTTGTATTCGCGGTTCTCAAGCCCCGCGCCGGCGAGGCGCGCCTTGGATACAGCATCGTAGATTTTCTCCGCCGCCAAGCGGAGGATGCCCAGCCAGCCCAATGAATCCATCCCAGTGACCCGCCGTTGATCATGGATACGAGCCGCACCAGTCTATAAGGGGTAACTAAAATATCCCCCGGGGGCGTGGGTCTACCCGTGTCTCCCAGCAGTGTTCTCCCCGCCGAGTTTTACGAGAGGAGCCCAGAGGTCGTGGCACGCGAGCTGCTGGGGAAGATACTCGTCAGGCTAGTCGAGAGAGAGAGGCTCGGGGGAGTCGTTGTGGAGACCGAGGCGTACCACGGCGGCGGCGACCCGGCGAGCCGCGCCTACAATGGCAAGAAGGAGTATAACGCCGCGATGTGGGAGGAGCCCGGGCGCCTCTTCGTCTACAACGTCCACAAGCACTGGATGCTGAACGTGGTCGCCCACGTGCCCGGGGGGGTTGGCGGCGTCCTCTTCAGGGCGATAGAGCCGTCATTCTGCGTGGAGGCGATGATGAGGCGTCGCCCCGTCGGCGACGTGCGGGAGTTGACGAGTGGCCCGGGGAAGCTGAGCGTGGCCCTCGGCGTCACCCGGGAGCTGAGCGGGTTGCCCGTCACCGACGCCTGCTCCCCCGTGCACATCCTCGACGCGCCAAGCGTCCCCGTGTGCCGCACAAGCCACAGGATAGGGGTGACACGCGACCTCCCAGAGGAACTCAGGTTCTACGTCGACGGCAACGGGTTCGTCTCCCGGTGAGTGGCTGTCACGCATATATCCCCCGCAGCGGCTTCTATCCATGTCTTGTTCCGCCTCATGCTCGCCCCCCTCGAAGGCTACACGGACAGCGTCCTAAGGACGCTCTGCTTCCGCCACGGGGCCGACCTGACATTCACCGAGATGGCGCACGTAGAGAGCTTCCTCCGGGGCAACAAGCAGGCGCTTGAGAAGATCGAGGTCCGGGATCAGACGCCGGTCCAGATACAGTTGTTGACGGGGAAGGAGGAACACCTCGAGTCCTTCCTCGGCGGCTTCGAGCCGTTCCTCGGCTTCGAGGGCTTCAACCTCAACCTGAGCTGCCCGAGCCCCGACGTGATCAGGCGCGGGAAGGGGGCGGCGATGATAAAGAGGGCGGCGAAGACGGGTAGACTCGTCTCCATCATACACGGCCACGGCTTCAAGGCGTCCCTCAAGATTCGGCTGGGGACGAACGCCTACGAGAAGGCGCAGAAGGTCTACCTGAACAGCCTCGGCGGGGTGAACGCGGACCTCTTCGTGGTGCACGCCAAGACTGCCTCGCAGGAGTCGGTGGAGGAGGACGACTACTCGGTCTATCCTGAGTGCGTCGAGGCGGCGCATGGGACACCCGTGATAGCGAACGGCGGCATCGACTCGGCGGAGAAGGTGAGGCTGCTACGCGGTATGGGCGTCGCCGGCGTGATGATCGGCAGGGCCGCCCTCGCGAACCCCGCGATCTTCGACGCGCTTCGAAACGAACTCGGCCTCAACGAGCCCCAGAGGATGGTTCCGGGCGTCGAGGAGCTGAAGGCGGAGTACGACTCGATCAGAGCCCTGCTCGGCGTGGGGAACTATCGGGACGCCTTCATGGGCGTCGTGGGGAAGCGGGTCGGCGCCCCGCGCTACTAGGCGGCAAATAAGGTGTATTAACCCCCCTTCCCCTCGTTGACGTGAGTGAGAAACGTGTCATACAGGGTAAAGGACTACATGGACAAGACCTTCATGACCATCGACGTCGGCGCCTCGATACGCGAGGCTGCGAAGATGATCGCCGGCGGCGAGCATGGCTACATCATAGTCACCGAGAAGGGCAAGCCCAACGGGCTGATTGCGTCGAAGGACATCGTCACCAAGGTCGTCGCGGCGGGGAAGGACCTCGACAAGACGCAGGTGCGGGACGCCATGAAGTCGCCTCTCGTCGCCATCGACCCGGACGAGGACCTGCTCAAGGCATCCGAGATAATGCATAAGGAGGGAGTCAGGCGCCTCGCCGTCGTGAAGAGCGGAATCATCTACGGCGTAATAACCTCTGGGGACATAGCCCAGCGGTGCGGAGACTACGTCGACAAGTCGGTTAAGGACATTCTCCGCTGGTCCTTTCCAATGAGGTAAACGCGAGAAGGGACCTTAGGGTCTCCAGATCGTGACGACGCCGTTCTGCTCAAGTTCCTCGATCTGCTTCTTCGTCTTCTTCAGCACCTTGCTGAGTATCTCCTCGGTGTGCTGGCCGAGGATGATGGCGCCGGTCTTTATCTCGGCGGGGGTCTCGCTGAACTCGGCGGGGAACTTTGGTATCCTGTAGCTGCCCGCGACTGGGTGGGGGACCTCGACGAAGGTCTTGCGGGCCTTGAGGTGGGGGTCGTCGAATCCCTCGTACGCCTCGTAGATGGGGGCGCTGGGCACGTCGAAGCTGACGAGCCACGCGAATGCCTCCTTCCGCGTCATCGTGGAGAGCTTCTCCTTGACGAAGTCGAGTGTGACTTCCTCGACGCCGAGCTTTGCCTTCATCTCCTCGACCGCCTTGGGGCGGCTGCCGGCTATCTGTACCCAGCCGTCCTTTACCTTGACGACGCCCCAGAGCTCGCTGGGTGGGCGGGCGCGCTTCCTGCGTCTCTCGATTGGGCTCTCCTTGAAGAGGTCGTATGCGACTGTCTCGCAGCAGTTGAAGCTGGCCATGGTGTCGACCTGGTTTACGTCGATCATCTGGCCTTTGCCGGTCTTGTCGCGGTGGCGGATGGCGGCGACGATGCTGAAGGCGGCGAAGACTCCGGGGCCGATGTCGCCTAGGGCTCCGGCCATCTGGACGGGCTCGTGGTCCTCGCTGATTCCCTTGCCGGTGGCGTATGTGTGGCCGCTCATCGCCTCGGCGACGACGGCGTAGCTCCCGTACTTGCTGTAGGGGCCGTATTGGCCGAAGCCGCTGAGGGCGGCGTAGATGATGTCGGGCTTGATCTTCTTTAGTTCCTCGTAGCCGAGGCCGAGGCGCTCCATGGCGCCGGGGGCGAAGTTCTGTATGACTACGTCGGCTTCCTTGACGAGCTCCTTTACGAGGGCGATGCCTTCGGGTTTCTTCATGTCGATGGCGATGCCCTTCTTGCCGCAGTTGACGGCCATGAAGCTGGTGGATGTGCCCTTGTAGAGTTCTCCGGGGCCGAGGCGGCCTATGTTGCCCCATGGGGGTTCGACGGTGATGACGTCGGCGCCGAGGCCGGCGAGCATCATGGTGCAGTAGGGTCCGAACCAGACGTGTGTGAAGTCTAGGATCTTGATGTCTTCGAGGATCTTCGTCATTTGGGAATCGTGTTGATGGGGGTGAGGGTGTTGATAATATTTGCGTGTGGGGGCGTCGTGGCGCGTGTGTGTTGTTTCCCGCTTCCTCCTCCGCCGCCGTCGCGTTTCCGCGTTTTTTGGCCGCTTTTCTGGTTTGGGGCTTTTTCTGGTTCGGTTTGGCGGCGGTGGGCGGCGGGGCGTGTCGGTGGACCGGCTCAGGTTAACTTGTTCCCGTGTGCGCCCCCCACTTTTAGGCGAGTTCACGTCATTGAACGGTGTTCTCGTTTGCGTCCCATAGTTCCAACACGCCCAACGGGATCTTGCCGTCGAGTATCCGCGCTATGGACTCGGCCTTGGGCGGGTCTAGGTTTCTGATCCCCATAAGTATCGTGCCATTCACGGTTTTTGTGATTACGGTCACAGTCACGTTGTTTCTCGCCAGCTCATTCTCATAGGTCAGCACAATCTTCTCGTATTTTTCGAGATCAGATAGACTCGCTGAACCTTTTCGGAAGATTACAGTCACGTCCGAGGGTGGTTGCATGATGTCGATAATGTGACTTTGAATATCGCCGGAGGATTTGATCAGTGCTACGAATATCGTGTTGTTATGCGGGTTGACGTAAACTGATACGAGGTTTTCTTCGAGGATCGGATCGGTGTGGTTTTGGTAGAGGCTCGTTAATCTATCACGTGCCGTCTTATACGCGCCGTCTATCAACTCCGGTGAACGTGGGCCGGTTATCCACCAAGTTGTGAGGTTAAGTTTCTGATAGTGAATCATCGGGATGTTTGGAGCATTATTAATCTGGGTGTTAACATCCAGTAGAGATATGGAGTAAAGTAAAATCACAAGCGCAATCGGTAGAAAAAATATCAACGCTATTTTTTCCATGGTTTGAAGGTGAATGTTGGGCCTTATCTCAGTGCCGTCTGAAACAGGGTGTGGCTAAACGAACACCTTGTTTATGAAAAAGTAGGGGGATAAAAAATTGTGAAGAGAAACATCTCCGTAATCGTTGCCACATTTTTGTTAATCTTCATAATCGGGGCAGTATACGTCTATGAAAGCAGAGATCGGAGAAGCATATTCGTGGGGTCCGCCGTGAGCGTTGAGAAAGACGATCTAAGACTTATTTTTCAGCCAAAAGTAATCAAAGTAAATAATACGGATGCGGTGAATTTCACATTCGAATTAATAAATATCGGTAACATGACTCACATCGAATTTTATCGCTGGTGGCACTTCCGCGTTGTTATATACAATCAGACAAACGGGGAAAAAATTGGATCAATATTGGAGACTCGCTACGAGCCTGGCTTGGCCTACGAACTGTCATTAAAGCCGGGTGAGTCTCTTAGGGGGAACTTCGTGGAATAGCCGTTCAGCCTTCGCAGGACTTGAATTGTATCAGCCGGGGGAATATCTAGTATCTGGTGTCTGGTCACCGCAAGAAGTGGAAATGGAGACGCCGAAGACCACTTTAACGGTAACTCCATAACGAAACGATGTTATTGTGGGATTTAGAAGGGGAACTTGTACTTCTTGAGACCGCACTCCTCCTTGAGCTGGAGGAGCTCCTTCTGCAGGCTCTTGTTCAGTGGTATGCCTGTCTTCTTGCGCTCCTGCCACGTGAGGTACTCCTTCTCGCCGGCGGTGTAGATGCGGTCGTGGCCGGGCATCTTGCGGGACGCACGGAGGCCGCGTAGTATGTCGCCGGTGGTCTTCTTGAAGGAGGTGAGGTCGGTGAAGGCGTTGACGTCGATGGCGATGAAGAAGTGGCCGAGGTTTGTGCCGGTTAGCGCCTTGAGGTAGGCTCCGCCCTGGAGGCTGGCGCTGAGTATCTCGACGACGGTGGCGTAGCCGTAGCCCTTGTAGCCGCCGGTCTCCTCGAGGCCGCCGATAGGTAGGAGGGCGGCTGTGCCCTTTGTGAGGTCGAGGAGTATCTCGTCGGGGTCGGTCATGTATTCGCCGTCTGCGCCGATGACGAGTCCCTCGGGGACCTTCTTGCCGATTCTGGCGTAGACCTCGACCTTGCCGCGCTGTATGATGCTGGTGGCGCAGTCGAGCATGAATGGGAAGGGCTCGTCGCTTGGCATGCCGAATGTGAGGGGGTTTGTGCCGAGCATGTTCTCGGTGCCGAAGGTCGGGGGGATGGATGGGCGGGCGTTTGTGCCGACGACGCCTATGAGTCCCTCGTCGACGGCCATCTGGGCGTAGTATCCGGCGATGCCGAAGTGCGTGCTGTTCCTCGCCGCGACCATGCCCATCCCGAGCTTCTTCGCCTTCGAGATCGCCATATCCATCGCCCTCTTGCCGACGACCATGCCCATTCCCCTGTGGCCGTCGACGACGGCGGTCGTGGGTCCCTCGCGTATCACCTCGAAGTCGGTGACGGGGTGCTGCTGCTTCGCCAATATGCGGTCGTAGTAGACGGGCTTGAGCCTGCTGACGCCGTGGCTGTCGATGCCCTGCCTGTCGGCGGCGATTAGGACGTCGGCGCATGTCTCGGCGTCGCCCTCGGGGACGCCGACCTTCTTGAAGACGTCTACCATGAAGCTGCGGAGCGTCTCGATCTTTACCCAGGCTACTTCCTCTGGCATAGGATACCAGCCAAGTGTGTCCACGGTTCCGGGATATAACTTGATTCCGGCTCAGCCGCCGGTCTTGGCCCAGCCGAGGCTCCGGGTGACGGCTTCGCGCCACTGGGAGTAGAGTCCTTCGCGGTCCCCCTCACTCATGGCGGGTTCGTAGACCCTCTCCGCGTGCCATATCTTGGCGAGTTCGCCCTTGCTCCCCCAGTAGTCGACTGCTAGGCCGGCTGCGAAGGCGGCGCCGAGGGCGGATGTCTCCGCGTTCGCGGGGCGGACGACGCGTTTCCCGAGGACGTCGGCCTGGAATTGCATGAGGAAATCATTCTTGGTCGCGCCCCCGTCGACTCGCAGCTCCCTGATCTTGACCCCGCCCTCCGCCTCCATGGCGTCCGAGACGTCCCGGGTCAGGTAGGCGATGGCCTCCAAGGTGGCGCGAGCGATGTGCGCCCTGCCCGTGCCGCGTGTGAGGCCGAGTATGGTGCCGCGGCTGTACTGGTCCCAGTGGGGGGCCCCGAGGCCGGTGAGGGCGGGGACGAAGTAGACGCCGTCGTTCCCCTGCAGGCTCTTGGCGAGGGCCTCCGCCTCACGCGGCGTCTTTGCCACGCCGGCGTCCCGGAGCCACTCGACTGCGGCCCCCGTGGCGAAGACGCTCCCCTCCAGCGCGTATGTGGTCTCCCCGCCGACGCTCCACGCAACCGTCGTGAGGAGCTTGTCCGACTTCGCGGGCTTCGCCCCCGTGTTCATCAGCATGAAGTTGCCAGTGCCGTAGGTGCACTTCGCCTCCCCGGCGGTGAATGCGGTCTGGCCGAAGAGGGCGGCCTGCTGGTCGCCGAGGACACCCGCGATGGGGATGCTGGCGCCGAACAGCTTGGGGTCCGTGTACCCGATTATGCCGCTCGAGGGGCGTGGCTCGGGCAGCATCGCCTCGGGGACGCCGAGCAGCCCAAGGAGCTCCGTGTCCCAGCGGAGCCTCCTTATGTCGAAGAGCATCGTGCGGCTGGCGTTCGAGTAGTCTACGGCGTGCACCCTGCCGCCGGTGAGATTGTAGATGAGCCACGAGTC
The DNA here is from genome assembly GCA_026394265.1 of Candidatus Bathyarchaeota archaeon. Next base: position 5,495 of record JAPKYO010000007.1, on the reverse strand, counting down.
CACGGTGCCGAAGAGGACGTCCCCCCGCTCCGCCATCCCCCGGAGGCCGGGGACGTTGTCGAGTATCCACCTGATCTTCGGGCCGCTGAAGTAGGAGTCGGGGATGAGGCCCGTCCTCTCCTTTATCGGCGCGGCGTAGGGCTTGAGCCGCTCGACGATCTCGGCGGTGCGCCTGCACTGCCACACGATGGCGTTGTGCACGGGCTCGCCGGTCTCCCTGTCCCAGAGGACCGTCGTCTCGCGCTGGTTTGTGATCCCGACGGCGGCTATGGTGCCGGGGCTTATCTTCGCGCCGCGGATGGCCTTCCTCGCCGCCCGCAGCTGTGCGCCCCAGATGGCACGGGGGTCCTGCTCAACCCACCCCGGCTTGGGGTAGAACTGCCTGATCTTGAACTGGCCCGAGGAGAGGACCTCGGCCTCGTGGTTTAGCAGCAGGGCTCGGGCGCTCGTCGTCCCCTCGTCCAGCGCGAGGATGAATCCGTCCCGTGGCATCGACTGATCCTCACCACATCCGGGTAAGAAGATATCTAAAACCATAGGGGGGAGGGGGTACCCCCGATCTACTCGAAAAACGACGCCGTCCGCCTAAAGAAGCCATAAAACGGCCCCGATGACCCTTGGATCTAGTCAAAAGGAGCACGTATTCGCTACCAAGGATGAAAAAAATCGTTATGATGTGTAGCACGCCATAAGCCCCGGGAACCGGCGAAAAAAGGGGGTGGATGAGATATCCCTGAAATAAACGCCTCCGGATGAAAGAAGCCTGAAAACGGACCCGATCGATCACGGATCTACGCAAAAGAAGCATCTATTCCCTACAGTCTAGGTGACCGTCCCCCGGTCGTCGGTGTACCTCAGGTACTCCTTACCGTCGATGACGCCCTTGAGGTGCTGCGCGACCTTCCAGACGTCGTGGTAACCCACGTAGAGGGGTATGGGTGCGAGGCGCATGATGTTCGGCGGGCGGAAGTCGGGTATCACGCCGCGCGCGATGAGCGCCTGGTTGATCCTCCACCCCTCCTTATGAGCCACGCCGACGTGCCCGCCCCTGCGCTCCGGCTCACGGGGCGTCGCAATCGAGTAGTTGTACGGCGCCTTCCCCAGCATCTCGTCGATGAGGTACATCAGGTACCCGGTCAGCTTCAACGACTTCTTCCTGATGTGCTCTATCCCCGCCTCGCGCATGATGCGGAGGGAGCCTTCGAGCGGCGCCGCGCTGAACATGTTTATGGTGCCAATCTGCCAAGCAGCCGCGTTCTCCGCCTGATCATACTTCGTCTCCATGTTGAACATCGTCGAGCGGCTGTTACCCCACCACCCAGCGAGACCCGGGCGCACCCCGAAGAGCCTCCTGTTCACGTAGAGGCTCGCCGTCCCACCGGGGCCCGCGTTCATGTACTTGTAGTTGCACCAGAAGGCGAAGTCGACGTCCCACACGTCGAAGAAGTGTGGGACGACGCCGACGCTGTGGCTGCAGTCGAAGCCTATCCATATCTTCTTGCGGTGCGCCGCCTTGGTTAGGCGCGCCATGTCGGCGAGTTGCCCCGACTTGTAGTAGACGCTCGGGAGCAGCGCCAGCGCCACCTCCCCCGTCATCTGCTCGATGACATCGTCCTCCTCGATGAGCCCGTTCCTGCTCTTGACGAGTATGAGGTCCTTCTCCGGGTCCCCGCCCTTGAGCAGTATGTCCGCGTAGAGTGCGTAGAGGTCGCTGGGGAAGTTCAGCTCATCCGCGAGTATCTTGCGCCTCCGCCCCTTGGGCTCGTAGAAGGTGGCGACGAGGTTGTGAAGGTTGACAGTCGTGCTGTTTGTGACGACGACTTCCCCCGGCTCAGCGCCGACGAGCGGCGCCTCTAGGTCGCCGAGGCTCTCGCCGTAGTTGATCCACGGTATCTTGCCCTTGCCCCAGCCGGCGATGCCGAGGGTCTTCCACTCGTTCGCCACGCGGAGCAGGGTCTCCTCCGCGTCCCGGCTCATCAGCCCGAGGCTGTTTCCGTCCATGTAGATGCTGCCGGGGATGTGGTAGAATCGGCTCTTGAAGACGGCGAGGGGGTCCTCCGCGTCCATCCTGAGGGCGAAGTCCTCGCCCAGCTCGTAACTGAACGCCTTCTTAACCATGGGTGAGTGTTGCCCGCAGAAGCCTTTAAGCCCAACGCCCGAGCCCTCTTTCAACAACCCACGGATAGTCACACGATGGAGACCCCGACACTCGATACGCCACGCCTCAGGCTGCGCCCCGCCACCCCAGCCGACACCCCCTTCGTCCTCACGCTCTTCGGCAGAAGCGAGACAAACCAGTACAGCGGCTTCGAGGACATCGCCACACCCGCCGAGGCGGAGGAGATGTACGAGGGCTACCTCAAACCCGGCTTCCTCACCCACTTCAGGGTCGTCGCCGAGCTCAAGGAGACCGGCGCGCCCATCGGCACCATCGGCCTCTACCTCTACTCCGCGAAGAACCGCCGCGCCGAGATCGGGTACGACATGCTCAAGGAGCACTGGGGGAAGGGGCTGATGGCTGAGGCGGTGGAGGAGATACTCCGCTACGGCTTCGAGGAGCTTAACATCAACCGCGTCGAGGCGACGACCGACTCGAAGAACGTGGCGTCGGTCCACGTCCTTGAGAGGTCGGGCTTCAAGCAGGAGGGACTACTCAGGGAACGGTACAGCTACGCGGAGGGCTTCCACGACGAGCTCTTCTTCGGCCTAATCGCCTCCGACTGGCGGAGAAGCCACCCTCAGGCGAAGAGGTAGACGGTTACCTCGTCCCCAGATTCGAGCATCTTCGTCCCTATTGGGATTATGATGTACCCGTTGGCGTACGCCATGCTTGTTATGTCGCCGCTCTGCTTGAAAACGGGGACCGCCTCGCCCCCCTCGACGCGTACGGAGTAGAACTGCTCCCTCTCCCCCTCCGCCTTGATGACTCGGCTCAGCCTCGCCACCACCGTCCGCTCCTCAACGGGGGGTAGACCCGCCACCCGCCTCAACGCCGGCACGAGGAAGACGTACGCGTTGTTCAGGCAACTCGTCGAGTAGCCGGGCATCCCGAAGACGGGCGTCCCAGCGACCTCCCCGAAGAGAGTCGGCTTCCCCGGCTTCACCCTAAGACCGTGAAAGTGGACCACCCCCAAATCCTCGACAACGCCCGCGAAGAGGTCCCTGACGCCGACGCTGCTCCCCCCGCTGAAGACCGCGACATCGTAGGCGGAGGCGTCCTTCACCGCGGCCGCGATGGCGTCGAAGTCGTCGCGGACGAGCCCTCTCCGCATGGGGACGCAGCCGTTCGCCGCCACCACCGCCGAGAGGGTGTAGCTGTTTATGTCGTAGACCTGCCCGGGTTTCAGCGGCTTCCCCTGCGGGGTAACCTCGTTGCCTGTGGAGTAGATGGCGACGCGCGGCTTCGCGTACGCCTTCACCTTGGAGAATCCCAGCGCGGCGACGGCGCCGACCCTGCCGGGTGTCAGTACCTCGCCCGCCTTGACGACGGCTTCGCCCACCTTGATGTCCTCGCCCTCGGGGGCGACGTTTGAGCCGGGTTTCGCTTCCCTCTGTATCTCGACATCGTCGCCGTTGAGTCGCGTGTACTCGTCCATGACGACGGCGTCCGCCCCCTTCGGGACGGGTGCACCTGTGGCGATCTCGACGCACTCGCCTTCCCCAACCACGCCGTCGAAGACCTCACCCGCGTGGCGGGCGCCGATCAGCCTCAGCGTGACGGGCTTCGCCGACGCCCCAGCCGTGTCCCCCGCCCTCACCGCGTAGCCGTCCATCGAACTCCTGTCGAACGGCGGCACGTTGAACCCAGCGACAACATCCTCGGCGAGCACCCGCCCCGCCGCGTCCTCGATCGCCACATCCTCGACACGCGTGAGCCTGCGCGTGTTCTCCTCTATGAGGCGGACCGCGTCGAGGCGCGTCATCAGCTTCCCGAATGGCTTCATCGGTTTATCTCCCACTGCATGTGCCCGACGTTGGGGAGTATGATCTTCGTGAGTGCGACCTTCACCGCGTTCCGCGAGCCGGGTAGGCAGAATATGAGCTTCCCGCGTGCGACGCCGGCTGTGGCGCGGCTCATTATGGCGGCGCCACCTATCTCGTCGTAGCTTATCCTGCGGAAGAGTTCACCGAAGCCGATCATCTCCTTCTCCATTATGGGCGCGACGGCGGAGACAGTCTTGTCCTTGGAGCCGATGCCCGTCCCCCCGCTGGTCACGATGACGGCGACGGCGTCGTCGAGGAGCATCCTCTCGACCTCCGCCCTGATCCTCTCCTCGTTGTTGGGGATGATTGTGTGGTGGACGACTTTGTGTCCGTCCCCCTCGATGAGGCCGACGGCTATCCTCCCCGTCTCATCTTCCCTCTCCGTCCGCGTGTCGCTCGTCACTATGAGGGCGAACGTCGTCGGCGTCTTCTTGCCAGTGGGGTGCTCGCTCATTTCTTTCCCTTCCTCTTCTCGACTACCCTGATGCCAGTGATCTCGGTGGCCGGATACTGCCCAGCCTCGTCCTTCTCCATGTACTTGATCATGTCCCAGATGTTTAGCAGGGCGACGGAGACGCCTGTGAGCGCCTCCATCTCGACCCCCGTCTTGTAGGTGGCGGAGACCCTGCACCGCGCCTCGACGAAGTCGGCCCCGAGGGCGAACGAGGCGTCAACGGAGGAGATGGGTATCTGGTGACACATGGGTATGAGGTCCGGCGTCCTCTTCACCGCCTGTATGCAGGCTATCTCGGCGACGGCGAGCGGGTCACCCTTCTTCACCTTCCCCGCCCTGATCGCCTCGATCGTCTCCTTCTTGAGCGTGATTCTGCCCACCGCCTCCGCGGTCCGCGGCACCGACTCCTTGTCGGCGATGTCGACCATCCCAAACGGGTCAATCTTCGTCAGGTCTTCCAGCCTCCACCCAGCGCGCCCCCGAGGGGGTGTGCTCCCTCTTCCAGATGGGCACCCTCCTCTTCAACTCGTCAATAACGTACTCGCACGCGTCGAAGGCCGCCTCCCGGTGCCCCGCGGAGACGGCGACGAGGACGATGTTGTCCCCGACCCTGAGGTCACCGTACCTGTGGACGACGAGGACATCCTCGACTCCGAACTTTTCCATGGCTTCCCCCCTTATGGCTGCGAGCTGCTTCTCCGCCATCTCCGTGTAGACCTCGATCTCCATGCGCTCCACCCGCCCCGCCTCCGACTCGTCGCGGACCGTGCCCACGAAGGTCACCAACCCGCCCACGGAGGGCTTCACGAGCCTCTTCAGCTCCTCGTCGACGCTGAAGTCGTCGCGGGTTATCCGGATCACGGTCTCAGCCCCCGCTCACGGGTGGGAAGAGGGCGACCTCGTCCCCCGGCTTGAGGACCCGCTTCGGCTCGACGAAGGAGCCGTTGACGGCTACGAGTATGTTGCCCTCCTGCGCCTTGAGGGAGTCGTGTAGCCCCTGAACCCGGCGCTTCAGCGCCTCCGCCGTGGAGCCCTTGGGGACATCCAGCTGCTCCTC
>JAPKYO010000056.1 GCA_026394265.1 Candidatus Bathyarchaeota archaeon | reverse complement strand
AGTGGTCCCCGCGAAATGCACAAGGTAACGTGCTCCGACTGCGGTAAGGAGACGGAAGTCCCCTTCAAGCCGACAGAGGGCCGCCCGGTCTACTGTCAAGAGTGCTTCGCCAAGCACAGGCCACCGAGAAGGTTCTAAGCCACAACCTGAGCCTTTCGAGCGGGTAAAACCGCGAAGAATCGCTTATTGATTTTATTTCAACAAAAAATCGGGGAAAAGGAGTTTTCCCGATTCTGTTTTGTCTAGTAGCCTACTATGGCAGGCATGGGCGCCGTGGACCTCGCGAGTATCTCGCCGAGGAGCCTGCGCCCCATGTCGGTTAGCTCTAGGATCTTCCACTTTATGACGCCGAGGGACTGCAGGCTGCGCTTGACGCCGGTGGGGAGGGCGTTGGCCGGGACGACTCCGTCCTTGTATTTGGCTAATTCGTCCTGGTAGAGGTAGAGGAGGTTTCTGCGTGAGAGGTCGTCCAGCTCCTCGAGCTGCTCGGCGGAGTACGTCTTTATGGTGACCCGTGGCTGCATCTCTTCGGGGAACTTCTCGAAGTGGGCCACGCCCTTCGTGACCCTGATGTAGCCCGCCCGCTCGAGGCTGGCGAGGCTCCTCTCTCCCCCCTGCTTGTACCTGTATCCCCTCAGGAGGTCGGCGACGGCTAAGCCGCCGGACGCTTCGTGTAGGCGCTCTAGTACATCCACCTGTATGGGCCCTATCACGTTGCATCATTCCTCTGGGCTGGGTATGCTGTGGTTTCCCGGGATTTAGGTGTTTACTGGCTAGCTCGCGTGCGTGCCGTCGCAGAATGGCTTGTTCCCCGATTTGCCGCATCTGCAGAGTGTGACGCGGTTACGCGTCTCGTAGGGCATGCCGTCGGCGCCCTCGACGGGTACGCCTCCGCGGACCCAGAGGGGGCCGCTGCACCCCATCTTGGGGTCCTCGACGACCCCGATTGACTGGTCGAGGTCCGGCTCGATGGTTTTGTTTGTCTCCTTGTCAACGGCGACGAGGCGCCCCGATGGGCAGTTGCAGGCCTCCTCGATCGCCGCCTTCTTCGCCGCCGGGTCGTCGGAGGCGTGTGTGTAGCTCCAGACGCCGTCGCCTCGGTCGCAGAACCTGGCGAATGCGCAGAAGTCCTGGGCGTCCATGAGGTTGAGCTTGGGGCCTTCGATCATATCCGCCTGTTTCTCGAATGGCTCCCTCGTCGCGGTTTCCTTCCCGTTGAACCTGGTACTTATGTGGCTGCCGTCGCAGAATGGCTTGTCCTTCGTCTTCCCGCAGCGGCACAGGGTGTAGTTCTCTTGATGGGGGTGCTCTTTTCCTTCGCGCCACTTCTCGCTGAATCCGTCCGCGTCCGCGCCTATGATCATCTCTCGTAGCTGTATGTTGCCCGTCACGAGGTAGGGGCCGTCCTTCGTGATCTTTATTTTGCCTTTACCCGCATACATGGTGATCTAAGCTGCGAAATGGGTTAAAAGAACCTCCGCATCCCCGTTTTGAAAAAGAGTAGAACAGTCTCTGGAACGGGTGTGCCGGAACGTTCCAATCTGTCCCTTAAGTTATACAATCTCCCTCAGATTTGCGTGTCTCACGCGTTTGGTAGGCGGACCGTTTTGGCGATCATGTTCGCCGCCGTGGTATTCTTCTCCTCTCTGCCCGCCGCCCTCGCCCTACCCGACTCGAACACCGGCGTCATCGGGGTAGACTGCGGCGCCGGGCATCTGGTCTCTTATAGTTTCAGCTTCCAGTACCCCGACTCGCTTGAGGTGGGGAAGGCGGCGACTCTGAAGATCAAATTCACCCTCAAGTCCTCTCAGGTGACCCAGAACCCGGTCAAGGTGTCTGCGAAGATCATAGCCGACGGTTTCGATGTAAGCGTGACGGCCCTCGATTTGTTATCGACCAATACTTTGCAGGTTACGCCGCTAAGGGTCGGCGGCACCATAAGGGTGGTTACATCACTCGTCTTAGACGGTGACACAAAGCAGCACCCCGGCTACAAGGGGACGTACACGGACACGTTCACCCTGAAGGGTTTTAACATCGTCAAGCCGAGCGGTGGGGGCACCCAGACTGGGGCCGGGGGCACGCAGACCGGTACGAACAGCACTCAGACCGGCACCGGGGGGACACAGACCGGGAACAGCACCCAAACCGGGGGCGGCGGCACACAGACCGGTGGGGGCGGGACCCAGATGGGCGGCGGGGGAACAACCACCCCGACCAACAGCACCGGGACCGGGTCAACCAGCGGAACCAACTCGACCACGGGCGCGTCAACCACCCCGCCCGACGTCGTCTCCGAGGGAGACGTCTCCGTCTACACGATCAAGGTGGGCAACGACGTACTCGTCACCGTCACAATAGAGTTCGGCGAGCTCTCACTCGTCGCATGGTACACGGTGAGGGTCGTCGGGCTGCTCGCCTACTTCGCACTCTCACTCTCTATGCTCTTCGCCGTCTTCCTCAAGATCAACCGCCGCGCCTTCCCCTCCCTGACCAAGTGGCACCACGAAATCAGCATAATCTCAGTCGTCCTCTCCCTGATACACGCGGTCAACAACCTACTCGACGCGAGCGTGTGGCGGCTGGGCGTCGATCGGGTCTTCTGGCTCAACTTCTCAACCCCGAACGCCATCTGGGTCAGCCTCGGCGTCCTCTCCCTCTACTTGATGATCGTCGTCACGGCCTCCTCCTTCAAGTCGGTGATGAAGAGGATCAGGTTCCCCCGGTGGCGCATGATACACGTCTCCTCCTACATCCTCTACGCCTTCGTCCTGATACACAGTCTCCTCCTCGGGACCGACATGAATCTGCTCGGCTCGACGAGCGCGCTGGGGCTCTTCGTGAACTTCTTATTCATACTGATGGCGTCAGCGAACCTCGTGGGGGTGTTGTTCATACTCGCGACGCGCAGGAGGGGGGCGAGGGCGTGAACGAGGTAGGCTATCTTCACATCGTGCTTTCGCTCGCCGCCTACGTGGCTTACTTCTACGTGACCGTGAAGAGCCTCTCACGCGAGACGCCGTACCGGGTCCTGCTCGTCTCGAATGTCCTCTATCTGGTCGGCCTCGGGTTCGGGCTGGTCTGGGCGAAGGAGGTGTGGGGCTTCTACCTTAACTGGGATGTGAAGAGCGTCGTCTCCCTGCTGATCCCGGTGCCGTTTGTAGCCGAGAGTGTACTGAAGCGGCGCTCGTGGCTTCTCCCCGCCGTGGGCTCCGCCTTCATAGTCTTGAATTATCTGCTCCCGATGATAATCGAGAGCATCCACGTGCATTAAGCCGTGGGTCTTCGAAAAAATGGGGCTAGTCCTCTACCGGCATGAGCTTGGAGAAGGTGTTGTACCCGAGGATGAGGCCCTTCTCCTCGCGCCCGTAGGTCTCGACGATGCCGGACTCGGTCTCTATGTGCTCCTTGGCGTATGCTGCGGCGAAGACGTCGTCCTCGTGTTCGATGTCGATGTTGCCCTTGTAGCCTGTTTCGATGAGGGCTGTGAGGAACTTGGGCCAGTCCATCTCGCCCCAGCCGGGGAGGCGTGCGCGCCACCAGCCGTGTCCGAGGCCGACCGTCTCGCCGAATGCCTGCCCTATGATGCCGACGCGCTTGAGGACCCTACGGTTTATCTCCATGTCCTTGGCGTGTATGTGGAATATGCGGTCCCCGTAGTCGTAGACTGCCTGTACGTAGTCGATTCCCTGCCAGATCATGTGGCTTGGGTCGAGTTCGATGCCGAGCGACTTGGATTTGACGACCTTGTACATCTCGTCCCAGACCTCCGGGCTTATGGCGATGTTCTCGCCGCGAAGGTAGAAGCGGTCCATCATGGGGCAGTTCTCGATGGCTATGCGTATGCCCCGCTTCTCGGCCTCGGCGCAGAAGGGGGTGAAGGCTTTCTCGAAGAGGGGGATGTTCTCCTTGATCGACAGCGGCATGTTCCTGCCCGCGAAGGTGCAGACCACGTCCACATCCATCCTCGTGGCGAGCTCCATCACCTTGTAGAAGTACCGGGTAGCCTCCTTGGCGTTCGCCTTGTTGGGGTCGAGGTAGTTGGGGTAGTAGCCGAGGGCAGACACCTCGATGTCGTGGTCCTTGAGGTCCTTCTTGACCTCCTTGATGCGGCGGTCGGTCACCTTGTCCGCGTTTAGGCTTGAGTCGGGCCACGCCGAGAGTTCCATTGAGCGGAAGCCTACCTTGTGTGCGAACTCGACGGTTTTTTCGTCGTAGTTTGTATAAAATCCGAGTTTCATAGTATTTGATTTCGGTAAAACTACTATTTAGAATGTTCCACGGGCTGTGGAACCTTTAGCCAAGGATGTTGGCTAGACCGTCTTTGGTTCGTTTTTTATTATCTTGACGGCTTTGCCGATGGAGTCTCCGGGAAGGCCCCTCTTGAAGGTGGCGAGCAGGTAGCCCTTGCGGACGCCGTGGAAGCGGGTGATCTTGCCGTATATCTTGGGGTCGTCGTGTGGCCACGCCACCTTTGAGCCGACGAGTCCTCTGGCTTCGCTGGGTGTGGTCCCGGGGACCATGATTATCATCCTGTGTGGGTACTGCATCTTGCAGCCGACGCCGTAGTTCATGACTATTCCCTTGTACTCCATTTTCGTCGCATCCTTTGGGAGGGTTTGTCTCTTGGGCGTTCGGTCAGAAGCCATCCAACGGGGGGCCCCAGTGGCGTCCCTCAGCCAAGTAGGGAAGGGGTGCGGCGCTAATAAAGTTATTATCAGGCAAAAATAAAAAAATGTGACGCCAATCAAACGATGTTCAGGCATCTAGATGTTAACCGGGGGCTGGAAAAGAACCCAGAGCCCCTGTGTGCCTTTATCTCCTGCTTCTGTAGTGCCTGACGCGCATCGGCTCGGGTTTCTTCCTGACTTCTGGTTCAGGCTCGGCCGGGGGGGCTGTTGCCTCCTTCTCTATTGCGTGGTGTATGAGGGTGAGGATGTAGGAGGTGTTGTAGCCGACTTCGTCCCTCAGCTTCTGCTTGGTGCCCGCTACGCCCTCGATGAAGTCGTTGTAGTGCTTGGCTGCCTTCTC
>JAPKYO010000067.1 GCA_026394265.1 Candidatus Bathyarchaeota archaeon | reverse complement strand
GCAAAACATCACCGATGGGCTGAGAGGCCAAGTTAAGATCTATGGGAACATGAAGAACCTGAACATCGCTGAGGCGTCGGGCACGGAAGTCGCGGGTAGCATCGTCAGCGTCTACAACTACTACTACTCGCTCGCGATCATCAAGCAGCTGATGAATGTGACCGGCGATCTTGGCACACCGGCGGCGATCCACGACCCGGTCGCCGTCAGCTACGCCTCAATAATCAAGGGGAACGTGGTGGAGGTAGCTCCCAGCCAGATCACTAGCCTGATCATGAGCCAGAGCATTATGCTGCCCATCATGGTGATGATGATGGTCATCTTCGCCATACAGATGGCGGCGACCAGCATCGCGCTGGAGAAGGAGCAGAAGACGCTGGAGACGCTGATGACGCTGCCCGTCGGGAGGCTGACGATTCTGAGCGGCAAGCTGACGGGCTCCGTCGTCATCGCCATCGCCGGCTCGATCAGCTACATGATCGGGTTCGGCTACTATACTAGCTCGGCCTTCAGCTTCGCGCCGCAGTTGACGAGCGTCGACCTCAACGGGGCGGGGATAGGCATACAGCCCGTAGGGTACGCCCTGCTCGGCTTGGTCATGTTCGTTACACTCGTCTCGGCGCTCGCCCTCGCCATAAGCCTCGCCGTTTTCACCGACAGCGTACGCAGCGCACAGAGCCTCACCGGGGTGCTCATCGTCCCCCTCATAATCCCGGCGATGATACTGATGTTCAGCGACATAGAGATGCTGCCACCCGCGATCCAGTGGATCCTGCTCGCTATCCCCTACACGCACACGATGCTCGCGACGAAGGCAGCCTTCCTCGGCAACTACTGGGTGATGATTCGGAGCATCGCCTACATCAGCGCCTTCACGCTCCTCGTGCTCTGGGTAGCCGCGAAGATATTCTCGACGGAGAGGATAATCACGGCGCGGTTCACGAGCTTCAGCTTCCGCAAGAAGAAGGCGCAGGCGAACTAGCGCCTACGCCTCGACCCAGTCCTCGCACTCCTTCTTCGCTATCGCGGATTCCAGCCAGCCCTGCTTGGTGCAGTATAGGAACTCGGTGATCCTGTAGCGGGAGCGTAGGAGGCTGTTTAGTATCGCCTTGTTCTCCTGGCTGAGGGCGAGGCGGGTCTCTGGGTCTATCACCTTCGCCCACCTGCACTCCCTGCACAGCACCTTCAAGCTCCTCACCCGTATTGGGGGAGGACAGTGCCCCGGAAAAGGGTTCCCAACGCCTGGGGGTAAAGGTTAAGTTGGCTTCACCCTATGGTTCGGGGATCGGCTTGGGCAGGTACAAGGGCATAGTCTTCGACCTCGACGGCACCCTCGTCAACTCCGAGGTGGACTTCGTCAAGATGAAGAATAACATGATCAAGGTCATCGAGGAGCACGGCGCCCCGAGGGGGGTGCTGACGCCGAAGATGACGACGGTCGTGGTTCTTGAGCACGCGGAGAAGTACTGGGAGGAGCAGGGCAAGCCGGAGAAGGAGCGGCAGGAGCTACGTGACGAGATGACGCGCCTCATGGATCAGGGGGAGCTTGAGGCAGTCGACACCCTAACCGCCATCACGGGGGCGAAGGACGCCGTCCACAGGCTGAAGAAGATGGGCTACAGGCTCGCCATCCTCACCCGCAGCCACCACGAGTACGCCGTCAAGGCGCTGGAGAAGACGGGGATGATCGGGGACTTCGAACTCATCCTCGGCAGGGGGGAGACGCCGCAGCCCAAGCCATACGCCGAGGCGATGATACACGCCGCGAAGCTGATGAAGCTGAAGCTTGGCGAGCTCTTCCTCGTGGGGGACCACCACATCGACTCGACGTGCGCCGTGAACGCGGGGTGCCACTTCATCGGCGTCGCCACAGGCCCCCGGCCCGACAGGTCGTGGGAGGTCAACAAGCCCGAGAACATCCTCCCCAGCGTCGCCGACCTCCCCGCCTACCTCGATGAGACGGATAGGTAAGAAAGTGGAAGGTTTTTTAACCGCTCTCAGACTCTATTGAGGCAATTCAAGGCGCACGGTGTGTGCCTTGCAGAGGTGTTGATTGTGTCTGGTAAAGAAGAGTATGCGAAGAAGCTTCAGCAGGCTCAGAGCGTCCTGAACATGATCGCTGATGATAACACGACCCCCCGGAACATCCGCAGGGCCGCGAAGCAGGCGTCTGACATGCTGCTGGATGGGGCCATAAGCATCGCGGCGAGGGCGGCGAACGCCATATCGATGCTCGAGGACATAAGCCAGGACCCGAACATGCCCATGTACAGTAGGACGAGGATCTGGAACGCGATCAGCGTCCTAGAGGGCATCAGGGACTAGCCCAAACGGGCCACGTTTTTAACCACGCGTAGCCGTCTTAGCCTCGGTTTTTTATCCCGTCGAGGATACTTGTCGTCAGGTGCATCGCTTGGGTAAGGTTCTTCTCGTCGGCGAGTCTTGGGTCCAGGTGACGACCCACTACAAGGGCTTCGACCACTTCGTGAGCGGCGGGTACGATACTGGTGTCGCCTTCTTCAGGGGGGCGATGGAGGGGTGGGGTGACTGGGTCCACATGCCGGGGCACGAGGCTCAGGCGGGGTTCCCCCTCGAACTGGAGGGGCTGAAGGAGTACTCCGCTATCATAATCAGCGACATCGGGGCGGACACCTTCCTCCTTCACCCCCGGACGTGGCTCGGGGGGGAGAGGACGCCGAATAGGTTGAGGCTGATCGAGGAGTATGTGCGTGGGGGCGGCGGCCTGATCATGGCGGGTGGCTACCTGAGCTATCAGGGGATAAATGGTGTGGCGAGGTACCACGGCACCCCCATCGAGGAGGCGCTGCCCGTCGAGATGACGCCCTACGACGACCGCGTCGAGTGCCCCGAGGGAGTCGTGCCCAAGAAGACGAAGGCTGCGCACCAGATCACGAAGGGGCTCCCCGCCGCGTGGCCCCATCTCCTCGGCTACAACAGGTTCAAGGCCAAGAAGGGGGCGAAGGTGCTGGCTGAGATTGGTTCTGACCCGCTTCTGGTCGCCGGCGAGCACGGCGAGGGCAGGGCCGTGGCGTGGGCGAGCGACATCGGCCCCCACTGGTGCCCCCGTGAGTTCGCGGAGTGGGAGGGATACACGACGCTCTGGAGGCGCATGGTCTCCTGGGCATCCGGCGAGTAGGCGAAGCGGATGGGGCCACTGGACACGCACGCGCACCTGGCGGACCTGCCCGAGGGCGCCGTCGAGAGGGCTAGGGCGGCGGGGCTATCCGGCATCGTCGCGGTTAGCGCCACGGCGGCTACCTGCGAGGACACGCTGAGGCTGCAACAGAGCAACGAGGGATTCGTCCACGCCGCCCTCGGGGTACACCCGACCGAGTTCTTCGACCAGGACCTCGAGGCCAGCCTCGCCCTCATCAGGGCCAACTCGGGACGCTGCGTCGCCGTCGGGGAGATCGGCCTCGACTACTGGCACAGGCTCGTCAGGAAGGACGCGACCCAGAAGGGGAGGCAGACCGAGTTCTACGTGGCGCAACTGGAGCTGGCGAGGGAGCTGGATCTCCCCGTGTCCATACACAGCAGGGGCGCGTGGGGGGACTGCCTGAGTCTGGCCCTGCAGCACGGTCCGGGGCGCGGCGTCTTCCACTGGTACAGCGGCCCACTGGATGTCCTCGAAAAAGTAATCGACGCGGGCTACTGTGTCTCCTGCACACCGGCGGTCGAGGTGAGCCCCGAACTCCGGGCAGCCATGGTGAAGGCGCCGCTGGAACGCATACTCGTCGAGACCGACTCCCCGGTCTGGATAAAGAGCCTGAGCCGGGCCTCGGAGCCCGCCGACGTGAAGCTGACGCTCCGGCACCTGGCGGAGCTGAAGGGGCTACCATTAGGAGACGTCGAGGCGGCGACGACGGTGAACGCCGAAACACTATTCAGGCTCTGATCCCCGATCCCCTTGATCGAGTTGGGCTATGAGGGTAGGCGGGTCTTCCGCCCGGTCAGCGTGCTCTACCTGTTGATGCTGCTGCTCGCGTTGGTCTGCGTGGTCTCCCTCGTCTTCCTCTTGCTGGGGGATCTGCTGGTCTCGGTTCTGGGTCTCCCGGCGTACATGGTGGGTGCCTTCTTCTTCGTCAGCCTCTTCGGGAGCTTCGTGAACTTCCCGGTGGCGACGCTTGAGAGCAGGGTGCCGATGGTGGGGGTCCGGGAGGTGAGCGCCTTCGGTGTGAGGTGGCAGGTGCCGAGCGTGCGGGTGGGGGTGACGAGGACGCATATATTGATCAACGCGGGGGGCGCGATCCTGCCGGTGGTGGTCTCGGGCTACCTGCTCGGCTTGCCACTCGTACAGGCAGGGGGGAGCGCCGTCGACGAGTACCTCGCCATAGCCGCCGTGCTTGTGATCGTCACCGTCCTCGTGAATAGGTCGGCGGAGGTCGTCGGGGGGCTCGGCGTTGCGACGCCGGCGATTGTCCCGCCGCTGGTTACTGTGTTGGCTACGATCCTCGTCGACTTCATCTCGCCGCTTCACTCCCCGGCGCAGGTCGCCTACATCGGGGGGACTCTGGGAACACTCATCGGGGCTGATCTGCTCAACCTCGGCCGCGTCCGTGACATCGGCGCCCCGGTGGTGAGCATCGGCGGCGCGGGCACGTTCGACGGCATATACCTCACGGGGATAGTATCGGTCCTGCTCGTCTTCCTGGCGCTGGGGTAAGCCTCATCTAAGCGACGCGTGCATCTAGCTGCCATGCAGCACATCTACTTCGAGGTGAAGGGGCAGCCCGTGCCAAAGGCACGCGCCCGAACGGTGCGTAAGGGCGGGAGGACGTGGAGCTTCACCCCGAAGAAGGTCGCCGTCTGGGAGAAGATAGTGAAGGAGGAGGCGGCGAAACACTTCACCCAGCCCCTCACCGGGCCGATACAGGTGTCGCTGATATTCTACATGGACCGCCCGCAGTCGAGGAGGAAGGACTTCTGGGTGCCTACGACGCCGGACCTCGACAACCTCGAGAAGGCGGTCCTAGACGCCATGAACGGCGTCGCCTACGAGGATGATCGCTTCGTCGTGGCGAAGAACGCGCAGAAGAGGTACATCCGCCGGGACGAGCCACGGGTTTGCGTCAGGGTGACGAGCCTGAGCAGGCAGGTCAGCATCGACGGCGTCCTCGAGTCGGATTAGTGCTCCGATAAGGTTTTACTTTCCGCCCTGTCATGTGTAGCGAGGGCCGGGGTAGCCAAGCGGACTACGGCGCCAGTCTTGAAAACTGGTGCTCTCACGAGCCCAAGGGTTCGAATCCCTTCCCCGGCGCCACATAAATAATAGAAGACCAGTTTTTACCCTAATATTTTTAATAATACAAAAAATAGGCATTTATGGAAAGTATCAATATTATTCTGAAATCATGAAGTGAAGATTTATTTTTTTTCTAACGGCGGTCGCCATACTTTCTGGCGTTGCATTCTTTTTGCAGATTTTATAATTATATATTTTTCATCGTTTAATTTTTCTTTTATTCTATCCATTAGTTTAAAAGAGCCAAAATCAGTTTCTTTTAAAAAGGGATTGTTCTCAAATTCAAATATCTCTTCACTCTTTAAATAATCTATTAATCTATCTGTCCGCCTAAAACGACTGTAGGTCTTATCTACAATATAGGCATTATCATCAGAATATTTAATTATATCTTGATTTATTGTGCGTAGTTCATTGCGTATTTTTTCGTCTCGTATATAGACATCTAATGATATTGCATCAATATATGTAAATTCATATATAAGCTCATTTAAAAAGTATTTTCCTTTATCGCTTATACACAATGCTTCAGCCGTATTATAATTATCTGGCAGATTATGATTAAACATAACTAATTCAAATTGACCAAGATCATCACATGCAGAGTTTAAAGCTTCTTCATTTATTCTTGAAGAAATAGCCGCTTCCTTTAAATCAGATATATTAACAAATCCACCACCATATTTCTTATGAATTGAATCTTTACGGATATTGAGATAAGATAATATTCTTAAATTAAGAAAATGCATTGGACCGAATTCAGGTTTAAATTTGAAGATATTCATTATCAATCCTTTTTGTTCATTATAATATTTTTTATCACCTAGCAAACAGCTTTTCATTATATGATGCATTGGTATTTGGTAACCATATTTATTGGAATAATATTCAAAAAACATCTCATTAATATCAGTGTTTGCCGAAGTCATATAACTTTTTAAATAATCTAAAACTTGCCGCATGTTCCCTCCAGATACAAAAGTAAAAAATTTGATATTTTTTCTACCAGTTACTGTTTCACTATCAAAAGACTTCTTGATTATTTGAAAAAATAATTTTAATGATTGAGGATCACTACTTTCAGGCGACATGAAATTAGTTATTGTCAAAGCAGATTTTTTTTCTATAGTGATAATTGCGTAGTTCAGTCTGCTTGTTAATAAATCGTCTACGTTTGGAGAAGCTATGTGATATTTGGGAGTTTCATATGTGTCTAGGATCCCCATTTTTTTATTTTTAAACCATGATTCCTCTCTTAAATTTAAAATAATAATAGTTTTTAATTCTTTAGCCAAATAAGCGGATATATCAATAATATTTGATAAAAATGTTGACGAAATATGTTCTTTTTGATCAATATTGTCTATTATTATATTAGTCATAATTTTTTGAGATTTTAATAAGGAAAATAAAGTTAACATAGATTCGTCTGTTGCTTTTAATTCAAAATTATAATCTTTGAGCTCAGCTAAATTTTTATAATATAAATTATAGTAATTCACGATTTCATCGTAAATATATTGTTTGATATGAGATTCATCATAAGAGGTTTTAAAGTCAATAAAAAAATACGCGATATCAGTTTTATTTTTTCTAAATATTTTAAAAAAATGATGCATAAAAGTTGTTTTTCCTGAACCTATTCCACCTAAAAGACATACAAGCAAACCTTCTTTTGGACATTCTAATAAATAGGTTTTACATATTTCATATCTTTTTTGGAAATTTGCGTCATTATTGTCTAGCTTTTGAACACCTAAATTTGTTGCCCATAGCGGTATGCTATCTTTAAGTCGTATTTCTAATTCGGCATCATATGAAATATTTTTAATTGGTTCAACATAACATTTACTTAGTAAATCTAATTTAGTATTATCAGTCATAGGTCCAAATATATCCTCTATTTCCTTTGTAAAATATATAGATAAATTATTTTTACCTACGTTGTTATCTTTATCTGGTAAACTATCAATAGTTTTTTCAAATTGAATTTGATTTGAATTTTTAGATACTATTTTTTCAAAAGAATTGTTCATAACTCGTTTTTTAGATACTAAATCATAAAGTAAATTAAAATTTCTAATACAATCGTCTTTACTTTTAAATACTAAACAATCACCATCTCTCCATTGTTTTCTAGGTCTATATCCCTCAAAAATAATTATTTGATGCCCATTAGTTATTATTGCATAATTTACTCCCGTCTCAGAACAATATCGAGCGCATTGATCAATACCATTTTTAATATTCTCATCGTTCATAATCACTCCTCTTAAAGAAAAATCTTTTTTATTTGTATCAGGAAAAACAAAATCGTAATTTGCCCTCTTCGCCTCTACAATAATCCATGGAGCATTATTAATATATAATACATAATCTATAGAACCCTCGTTAATAGATACTTCTCTTTTTATATCGTTATTATCCCATCCTAAACAATTTATCAAAATAGGATCAATTATTTTGGATCTAACATCCGACTCCTTTAAACTTATATCAAAAGACTCAAGTATTTTCTTAAACTCTATAAAAGCCGCATCGGGATCGACCATGTAACTTATTTTCAACTACTCTTTTTAAATTTTCTTATAACAATTAAAATAAATATTTTGGATTTGAAAAATAAATCTGAACACATTATTAATTAATAAAATATAAAATCAAAGATATTTATTAAAAACAATTTTAACGTCTAGTTAGTAAATATTATTAACTGACATTATATGTTTATCATGAAAAATGGTTAAATCTTGATTTTTAAGTTTTCTTCAGTATGTCCAGTGAGAGGGCGTGGACGGGGGAGGAGGAGTCCTTGCTCAGAGAGAATTATTCCTCTGCGTCTTTAAAGGAACTATCCGATATGCTAGGGCGTAGCGTCTCCTCCATCGAGGGCAAGGCGAGGAGAATGAGGCTCAGGAAAGCAAGCACTCGCCGCGATGCGGTGAATAACCCCGATAACTACCCGAATCCCTTCGATTTGATGACGCGGGACGACGCGCTAAAGCTGGACAAGATCGACCTGCTTCGCATCAACTGGAGCCTCTTCGAGATGTACCGGAGGGAGCTGAACAACCCCAACCTCACGAAGGCGGAGAGGCACAGGCTGATGAACGCCCTCAGCAACCACACGTCAACGATAAACGGCGTGATGAAGGGCAGCGAGGACGAGCTTGGGGACGAGGGGGACGATATCAAGACGAAGTTTCTCAGGCTCAACCTCGGAGACGGTAAGCCCGATGTGAGGGCGAGGCGCGTCCGCATAGTCGTGGAGGGCGTGAGGAATGCCGCTAAGCAAAGAAGAACGTGAGCGCCTCACCGCCTACATCCTAGCCGACCCATCAAACGCCCTAACACTCAGGCGGGAGAACCCGTCACTCGTCGAGGAGGCGATCCACGACCAGAACCTCTTGGACAAACTCGCGAGGGAACCTATCCTATTCTCAACGCTCATCCTCGGCGTCAAGCCGACGCCCTACCAACTCCGCTTCCTGACCTCAACCAGCAACAGGATCATTGTCCGCTGGCCGAGGCAGTCGGGGAAGACCCTGAGCCTCGCCGCCTACGCGATCTGGTTCGCCGTATCACACGCCCCAACGACCACCCTCATCATCGCCCCCAGCCAGAGACAGAGCATGATACTAAACGACGTAATACAGTCACTCATCGACGGCACGCCGAGGAAGATCAGGGGAGCCATCCTCCGAAGACGCCTCAGAACCATGACCTACCTCAGAAACGGCAGCAGGATCGTGGCGCTGCCCAACAGCGAGAACCTCCTCCGAGGCTACACCGCCAACCTCATCATCCTCGACGAGGCCGCCTTCTTCCAAAACGACGAAGCCATCTTCCAGCACGTCCTCACGCCGATGCTTGCGACGACGGGCGGTAAGATGATCGTCAGCAGCACGCCGTGGGGCAAGAACACGCAGTTCTACAGGATCAACTCCAACCCCGCCTGGGAGGTACACCACGCCACTTGGAGGGACGCCAGGGAAGCCGGACTCTACCGCCCCGAGTTCCTCGAGGAGATAGAGCGAACCCGCGACACCATGCCGCTAACCTACAGGATGGAGTACGAGGCCGAGTTCGCCGAGGAGACGGACACGTGGCTCACCCAGGACCTCCTCGCCAAGGCCTGCACGCACGACACAGACTACGAGAACATCAACAAGTGGAACGAGGGCGAGTTCTACGCCGGCGTCGACCTAGCCGAGCGCGTCGACTACACCGCCATCGCCGTCATCAGGCGAAAGGGCGCACTCCTCACACTCGTCCACATGCACCGCTTCCCACTCGGCACCAGCCTCGCCGCCGCAATCGGCTACCTCAAGGTACTCGGCGAACAGTGGAGCAGGATACACGCCACATACGTAGACTCGACAAAACACGGCGACTACATAATCAGGGACATGAACGAGGCCGGCGCCCCCAACCCAGTCGGCGTCACCTTCACGCAGGACAGCAAGCAGGAGATGGCGCAGATACTACGCCAGCGCCTCACCGAGGGCACCCTCAAGATACCATACGACCGAAGCCTCCTCGACGAGCTTAACGTCGAGCAGTACGAGCTGACGAAGACGGGCAGGATCACCCTCACACACGCCTCGGGCACACACGACGACAGATTCTGGGCACTCGCCCTCGCCGCCTACGCAGCCGAGAAAGCGGCACACCCCAACAGGCCCATAATACACGCGGCGTGAGAGAATCGGAACACCCCCATAAATCACCCAAAGACGAGAAACACACATGGGCGAAACAAAACCCGAGAAAAAGAAGATGGACGGCTTCGGGGCGCTCCGAGGCATCGGCCCCATGACCCCCGACGACGAATTGACCACCGATCCTCCGCCGCCCTCCGCCGCCAACAAACCCAGAAAAAAGCCCCAAACCCGGAAACGAGCCTAAACAGCCGGAAACGCGACGGCGGCGGAGGAGGAAACGGGAAACCCCATGCACGCGCCCACCCGGAGAGGCTATAACACCACCACACCACTCATCCACCATGCGCCGCGCCGCCTGGACCTCCATTCTCGTCCTCATCCTCATCCTCACCCTCCCCCAGACCCGCGCATACGCCTGGAGCAACGGAGGCTACAGCGCAGACCCCAACAACCCCGACTACGGCACACACGACTGGATCGCCCAACACGCCCTCGACTGGCTCCCCGCCGAAAAGAAGCAATACATCACCGACAACCTCCCGAGCTACCTCTTCGGCACCGAGCTACCCGACCTCCCCTCGACCCAGGGAGGCATCGGCGACACAACCAAACACCACATCTACTACAGCTCCACCGGCGCGCTCCAGGACGACGCGGCGGCAAAGAGGGCGGAGGCGGAGTACCAAGCCGCCCTCACATACCTGAATGCCGCGAACTACCCAGAGGCCGCGAAACACTCCGGCGCCATGACCCACTACATAGCCGACGTCGCCGTCTTCGGCCACGTCATGGGCGCCTCGACCGACTGGGGAACGGAGGTCCACCACCCCGACTACGAGAACCACGTCAACGGAATAACGTCAACATACTCGGCGACGTACATCAAGCCACTCCAGTTCGACGGAGCCCTCACTACCCTCTCGGCTGGGGACGCGACGAGGCAACTCGCCCTCGACACGACCCTCGACGGCGGACAAACCTACACCGCGAAGTGGATGGACCAGAACTACAACTGGACAAGCACAACATTCACCGAACGCTCGTGGGAGTCCGTCAACTACGCCACCAACGATGTCGCCGATGTCCTCTCCACCCTATACGACGCCTACACGCTCTCGAAGACCCCGACCACCATAACATGCTTAGCATCCAAGACGAACGCGAAGGAGAACGAGCAGATCACAATCTCGGGCACGATAAACGCAGACATCTCCGCGACTATCACCATCCACCAAAAGGTAAGCGACAACTGGGCCACACTAACAACGACGACGTCCACACACGGCGCCTACTCCGCACCCATCACCCTCGCAGTAGGCAGCTACACCATCAAAGCCACGTGGACCGGAGACCCCACCTACGAGGGAGCGACAAGCACCCAGATACCACTCAGCATCACCCCGAGAACGGGCACCCTCAAGATCACAACGACAGACGAAAAAAACACCCCATTATCAGGGGCAACGATCACGACAAAACAAACCCCAACGGGACAAGCACCACTCCAAGCCACCACAGCCACCGACGGCACGACCACATTCAGTGACGCCCGCATCGGCAACTACACCATCAATGCATCGAAGACCGGCTACAAGGCAAACACAACCAAAGCGCAGGTAGCCGATGACCAATCAACCACACGAAAGATCGTTTTAACCAAGAACAGCAACGATATACCGGGTTATCCGATTGAAGTCATCACCCTCGGCATCGCTTTATTTTTGGGATATTTCATATTATTTAAGACAAATTCGAAAAATTTGGATAAATCATAATATAAATAATTATCCTAAATGATGGGGATGATTCGTAAATTTTCTAATTATCCCACTCGTTTTTTCATGGACTACGCCGAGTATCTGCGCATACAAACCCTTGTAATGGGTCGGATCCATCTCCTTTTGGACATAACCATTGGCTCCAGCAGCCAATGCAACTTCTTCGATCTCCTCGCTACCCCTTCCCGTATAAATAATTATTGGGACGTCACTCGTCTTACGCACCTTCTGGGTCAAGGTGATCCCATCCATCTCATCCATCTGATAGTCGGAAATTATACAGTCAAAGTCATCTACGGATATGACATCCACCACCTCGGATGGATGAGAGACCGACTCAATCCAAAGCTCAGGATCACAATCTTCTAAAAATATCTTCGCATACATGAGTTGATTCAAATCGTCATCGATATGCAAAACTTTAAGTCGGTTACATTTTTGAGATTGAGTTCTAATTTTCGATCGAGAAGAAGTAGATGAGGTTTTAGCAACATCCATCTCATGTTTTCGATTTATCAAAATTATAACCCCATTCTCTTCGACGCAACACGTTTCCTTAATAAAATCTTAAAAACTGTTCCTTTACCGATCTTTGACTCAACTTCAATAGTTCCACCATGGACCTCGACAGCGGTTTTACAATAAACTAAACCAAGTCCTAGTCCTTTCGACTTTGTTGTGTAGAACGGTTTGAAGAGGTGGGGTAAGCGATCTTCGGGTATACCTACACCAGTATCCATTATAGTTATTGCGAATTTATCATCGTCGCTCTTCGTCTCAATTACGAGTTTTCCTCCATTAGGCATCGCCTCCAACGCATTTCTTAAAAGATTATCAATAACCCTCCTAATTTTAAGAGAATCGATCTCAACAGCTATTAACTCAGGATCTAAATTAACAACAAACTCGATATTCTCTGTAGGCGATATCTCCTTTGTTATATTGGTTATTAGTTTATTGATGTCTATTGACTCGATCTTTAGGGATGTCTCCATTGTCTGATTTCTCAAATCTTCGAGCATCGAGAGAGCTCGTTCAATCGAGGTTTCGATCGAGGTCAACATCTCTTCACTTCTTTCGGGTTGTTTGCGAATAAGATAGGTCGCGTTTCTAATTGATTGTAGAGGACTACGAAGATCGTGACCGACCATACTAGCAATTTTACCCGCCGATACAAACTGTCGGGATTCAAGAAGTTCTTGGTTTTTCTTCTCAACCTGATTCTCAAGATAATTTAAATATTTCTTGAGTTGTGCCTGCATTAATTTTGAATTTTCATTAACCTTCTCTATGATCAGATAAGCTGGTTTTCCATCGAAGAGTACGCTAGAAGCAATCACGAGTATATCAATATTCGACCCATCGTTCTTGACAAGTTTTATCTCATAGTTATCAATAAACTCATTATTAGACTTGTTTTTGAGCCTTTCTTGGAGTATAGCTAGGTATTTTGGGGCAATATTTGGAGAAATTTCTTTACCAACTACCTCAGAGGAGTGTTTGTAACCAAGTAATTCAAAACCCCTTTGATTTGCATAAGCAAAGTGAGAATCTATTATTAGGTACACCGCCTCATCAAGCCCTTTTAAGAGCTCAAAATATTGTGTTCGAAAATTGATAACAGACTGTAGCTCTCTAATAAGATAGTATGTGCAACCGATGTATATACAAAGAACCTCGACTAGAACTATATCATCATTTGTGAAAGCATTTGCTTTGGTGCTCCGAAGATTCAGTACGGCTACAACATCAGCTCTATCTCTAATTGGAACCGAGAGCTCCGACTTGATAATAATATCATCTATTAAGGTATTATCATGATCATAATTTGTAACCGACTTCCCTTCGCGTACAGAACGAGCAATAATACTCTCTCCATCTAGTGATAGTTTAAAGCCGCGTTTTCTCCAACGCCGATCTAAACAAACAAGCTCATTCCTCTCAACAATCAAAAAACTAATTAACTCATAATCAAAATTCGCCTCAATAACGTTGAAAGTGTTCTTAATTAGATCCTCAAGATTACGTTGATAAAATATTTTAGGGGCAAATTCATGCAATTTTTTCAACCGTTGTTCATATAGGTGAGTAGTGGTTATGTCTTGGAGTTGAATAATCGTGACTTCTTTTCCATTTATTTTAGAAAAATTTACCCACATTTGGTAGTTGTGTTTTTCCCCTCCCTCAAGTGTAAAATCTACAATCCCTTCGCCACCCTTCTGGAGTAAATTTTGAAAATTTTTCCACTCTACATCCGAAACGAAGTAGGATAGACTTTTCCCAACGATATCGTCGCTATACCCCGAAAAAAGTCTTTTAAAAACTGAGTTGAAAAAAATTATTTTATTTTCACATTCAATAACTATAGCATTTACTCCGGTGTTAAGAGCTACCGAAGTCAGTTCGTCTCTTCTCCTCTTCTTAACGATTGTTTTGATCTTCTTTACTAGGAGAGTAGATTCATCACGAGATAATTTTAAAATGAAATAACTATCAACATCAATATCGAGAATTTCGTTAGCGCGATTATCCCGACCTTCAGTTGTATAGATCATTATGGGAGCATTAGTTATACCTTTTAGTGTACGCATATAATCGAGGGTATTGAGCAACGCAGAATGGCTAATTAGGATAAGATCAAAATTTGTGCTAGTTATACTCGAGATGTCACTAATTGTGTCATTAGTGGATTCAACAAGTAACTCTGGATCAATCTCCTCAAGGCGTTGTTTAATAAATACCCTTATCCCAACATCGGATTCGATATGGAGAATATGAATCAAACTTTAACACCAGAGTATATATTTGTTAAAGTTTTTGATATAAAAAGGTAATTTTAAGTTATTGGAGTATGGGCGTCTTAACAAATGACATACACTTAATGGAGCCATGCTTAATTCCAACTAGAATTAGCCTTCTGATTTTTAACAACTTCGATTTTAAGGAAAAAAGGTTAATGGGAAAAGTGATGTGAGTAACTCCATACGACCTAGATCAGAGACACTGTAGAAAACCCACTTGCCCTCTTTTCTGCTCTTTACTATATCGGCATCTTCTAATATCTTCAAGTGGTGGCTAGTTGTCGGCTGGGTCATTTTAAGAGCAGACATCAATTCGCATACACACATTTCCCTGACGGAGAGGAGGCCGATTATCCGTTGTCGGCTCTCATCGCCTAACGCCTTGAAGAAGCGCCCCTTGATCCTAGCATCCTTATGATTGGCGACACGTTTAGCCAGCTCCTCGAGTTCCTCGATGTACTCACTGACATTGCAACACTCGCATTTTCCAGAGGACACAAATCTCTTCAAGGATTCGCTTGACTCGGGCATGAGAAAATCATGTTTATACAAATTTAAATATGTTTTGAATATCCGGGTTCTACCAGTATAACTGGAAAAACAAGGCTAACCCTAAAACGACATCGACCACTCCGAGCACGTAGAGTCTCATTACCTCACCCTTCAAAGCGTAACATGACTCGTCCGGTTTCCTGAATTGCCAGTTCACAAGGATGCGGAAGATGAAAACGATCACAGCCGCGCCGAGTAAGGTGTTTAGGATGTTATCAGGGAGAACGACGCGTTCGCGTGTGGACGTCGATGATCATTGGGCCAGCAGATACTTGAGGTCTGGGCTTAAATCAGTCATGAAGCAAGGGAGCGCGTGAAGGTCTGGAAGCCGCTGCTCTTGGAGATGTAGGTCAGGACTACCCCTATTATGAGCATCTCCACGAACGCCTTCACGATGATCTGGGAAGCAACGACCACCGCGATGGCGGCGGGGAGGCCGTAGAATATTGGGTATAGGTAGACGAAGATCACCGCCGTGAAGATTGCCTCGGGTATGTAGCTGATCACGGTGACGGTGGGGGTCTTCCACTTGCCGGTGCGGATGCGTTGGAAGAGTATGCCGGCCATGATCCCGGTCATGGCCTTTCCCAGGGGTAGGCCGATGCCGGTGATGATGTTCCCCTGTGAGAATCCGAACTGGAAGGCGGCGACGAATCCCCCGACGAGCCCCGTGAGCCCGCCGACCACCGGGCCGCCCAGAAGAGCCGCCGTGAACGTTGCGAGGTGGGATAGGTCGAGTGCAAGAGAGAAGCTGACGGGGCCGAGGGGTATCGAGGGCACGATCGGTGATAGTTGAATGGAGATGAAGGAGAGGACGTTGCCGAGCGCCGCCATGAGGGCGATGAAGCTGAGCCCTTTTGATGTGGATACTTTAATCATTATGCACTCTTCACAGCCAACATACCACTATTAAGGTTGTTACCAATATAGTAGTACGTTAGCCGCGTTTAGCCTCGGAAACTAGGCCATTCAATATGGAAACCGCCTTCACCGCGTCCCCCTTCTTAACCAGTATGTGGTCCTTCAGGTACGTCGACAGGGCGTATATGCTCACGCCCGCCTCCGCCAACGCGGTGGAGACTACAGAGAGGAAGCCGACGATCGACAGGTCTAGGACGATGTCGAACGTGATGAGCCTGTAAGGTCCCTCCTCCTTGTATCCGGGGAAGCTCGCCTTCAGCTTCGCCCAGTCGGCGGAGCGTAGGACCACAGAGATCTCCTCACCGGTGTACGTCACGGAGGAGTAGGGCTTCAGATCCCGGAGCAGTGTGCGGGCCTTCTCCTCGTCCCTCGGATCTATGAAGACGATGGAGTAATCGTCCGGGTGCTCCTTCACCCTCGTCTCGGCCAGAATCTTCCTCATGCCCGTAATCTGGGTCAACTACTCGAGCTCCTGGATCGTCTTGCCCTTGGCGTTCAGCTCGACGATCTTCGCCGTGAGCTTGGGCGCCCTCTTCTTGAGGCTTTTCAGGAATGCCCTGGGCTTAGCGGGGGAGATCATGTAGATCTTCCTACCCGACATGAGTAGGACGATGTTGGACTCCGAGTTTGTGAAGTCGACGAAGCCAAATCCGGTCTTCCGGAGCTTCTCGGCGTTGGTCCTCGTGTATTCGATTGCATCCTCCGGGATCTCACCGGGTTCCCTGATGTAGACCTCTGCCCGCGCGATCTCCGAGTACGGCAGGGATACGCTGCCTTTCAGCAGCCTGCCGATCTTGAGCCCGGTCGCCTCGAGGGTGTACTTGCTCGCGTAGACGGGGACCCACTGGGGGAGGGCGAAGGCGAGTAAGAGGGTGGCAACGGTGAGGACGGCGCTGCTGTAGAAGTCCTCAGAGTTCATCGGCGCCCCGGATAGGTAGAGGGTCACCGTGCGGTATGCGTTGAAGGCGAAGAATGGGAGGTTTATCGCGGGGATGATTATCCCGAGTAGCCTCCTCTTCTGGATGAGTGGGAGCGCCTCCACCTGCTCGTTCTGCTCGGCCAAGGGGGTTCCAGAGACTATACGGGGCACCGCTTAAAAATGGTGCAGGAGGCTCAACCCTTTTATCGCATACGTTTTCCATACTGTGGGGCATAGACATGGAGAACGTGAGCCAATCCGTGGCGGTCCTTCGGCTGGGCCACAGGCCATCACGGGACAAGAGGGTCTCCACCCACCTGCTCCTCGCGGCGCGCGCCTTCGGCGCCAAGAAGGCATACTACACGGGCATACAGGACGACTCACTCGAGGAGTCTATCAGGAAGATCGCCACCGACTGGGGGGGAGACTTTTCCCTCGAGTACGCCAGCGGCTGGAAGCCGGTGCTGGGCAGCTGGGAGGGGAAGGTAGTCCACCTCACCATGTATGGTCTCCCCTTCCAAGACGTCGTTGGGGAGATACGTTCCGACCCGGCGCCCAAGCTCATCGTCGTGGGCGGCGCAAAGGTACCCGGGGAGGTGTACGGTGCCGCGCACTGGAACGTCGCAGTGACGGGGCAGCCACACTCAGAGGTCAGCGCCCTCGCCCTCTTCCTACACGAGCTATACGAGGGCAGGGAACTCGGCCTCGACTTCCCCGGCGCCCGCCTAAGAGTCATCCCGCAGGCGCGTGGCAAGAAACTGCAAACACACGCCAAGCGAGTATAGACAGCTAATACAACCAACGAGATGGACATCGAGCCACACCCGCTAACAGGGGGAGCGGGTTAGCTCTCCCTTAATACGGGCAGCTTCGCACTCTGATACCTATCTCGGGGACTCCTCAGTGTCGAATGTCGATAGGGTGTTTGAGGTCAAGGTGGTTCACCTTATACTCTCCCACGATGCCGAGGAGGCGCTAAGGTCCCTGGCTGAACATTATGGCGTAGATGTACCGGGCCTCAGAGTGGGTCTCCCGAAGGGCCACGTCAACGTCTTGGGGTGCTACGTGGTTGAGAAGGAGATCATCTATGTGGCGAGCAGCGATGGGTTGGCTGACCCGTTTCTGATCCTGCACGAGTTCTACCACCACCTCAGGTCGGTCAGCGGTAGGCACAGGGGGACAGAGAGGTACGCGGACAGGTTCGCCCTCGAATACCTCGACGCGTACAAGGAATCTGCGCTACCACGTTGATTCACGTTTTTGTTCAGCTTGTCTATGATATTAAACATTTAAGTTGCGCAGGGACGAGTATACGTAGGAGCTTTGATATGTTTGATGACCGTTAGCGAGGAAACCCTGTACAGCATCGCCAGCGTCCTCGGGGGCGAGCAGGGAGTAGAGGTCATCAAGGTCCTCAAGGACAAGCAGGACATAACTGTCGAGGACATAAGCGCCGCGACGAACATCCAGATAAACGATGTACGTAAGCTCCTCTACAAGTTCTATAACCACAGCCTCGTGACCTCGAAGAGGTTCAGGGACAAGGAGACAGGGTGGTTCATCTTCCAGTGGCGCCTTCAACCCGAGCTCGTCGAGGCATACATCCACGGGATGAAGCAGAAGATACTCAAGAAGCTGGAGACGAGGCTGGAGTTCGAGAGGCTTCACGAGTTCTACCACTGTGGGAACCCGACGTGCCCCAAGACGACCTTCGAGGTCGCCATGGAGACGGTCTTCAGATGCCCGACCTGCGGTGAACCCCTGCAGAGGCTGGACAACGTCGAGATCGTCGATTTTCTCGAGAGAAAGGTTGTCGAGATAAAGGAGGAGCTTGAGGACTGAGCCTCCCGAGTCGAGATGAGTGCATCCAGATCCTCAGGAAGAACGGATGCAGCAACGGGGTTATTGAGCACTGCATCAACGTGACGAAGGTAGCGATTCGCATCGCGAACGCCTTCAAGGCGAAGGGGTACAGGGTCGATGTCAAGCTCGTCGAGGCTGGTGCCCTACTGCACGACATCGGGCGGGGGCAGACACACGGCATAGAGCACGGGGTAGTCGGCGGGCAGACGGCTAGGAGGCTCGGGATGCCCATGGAACTCGCCCACATCATCGAGCGCCACGTCGGCGCCGGCCTCACCACGGACGAGGCACGCAGGAACAACCTCCCACGGGGCAACTACGTCCCCGAGACCCTCGAGGAGAAAATAGTCTGCTACGCCGACAAGCTGATCGAGGGGGCACACGAGGTGGGCATAGACTCGACCATAGACAACTTCGCTGAGGAGCTTGGAGTCGACCACCCCGCCATAAAGCGCCTCAAGGACCTCCACAAGGAGATGACGGCGGTCCTCGGGGACAAGTTCTAGACGACTTAGTCTCAATAGCAGCCGAGTCCCGAGATATGTGAAGGATAAATGGAACGTAGCGCCTATTCCCAACCTAACGGTTTTAAACACCCGCCAACCCTTTTCTCGGGATGGGGGCCGGTCGTCCAGCACGGTAGGACGCCGCCCTTACGCGGCGGAAGTCGCCGGTTCAAGTCCGGCCCGGCCCACCACCCCCCACAAAACCTCCCAAAATGTGTGTTTGCACAGTAAAACCAACAAACACCAATCAAAAACACTGGGAAATAAATTAGAAATAACAAAATGATTAAATTCAACCGTTTCCGTGGGATAAATGTAGAACGGTGATTGTATGCAGCAGGTCCTCATACTGATGACGATCGAGCCAACGCTAGAAAATCAGGTGCTGGAGAAGCTGAAGAAGCTACCCAAGGTCATCGAGACCCACATGCTGTACGGGCCATACGACGTCTACCTCAAGGCGGAGGCGAAGACCACAGCCGAGCTTGAGCGGTTGGTCATAAACGACATCCGCAACATCAAGGGCATCAGATCCACAATGACCTGCTTCATAGCTGACTAAGTTTCCTGTTCCGATGGCGAGTATTGGTTTAACTTCTAGTATGCGAAAATCTTCCTCAATGGCCCTATCCATCAGACGTTACGAGCAGATCGCGGCGATTCTGGTCAAGTACGGATTCGAAGTAGCGGTCGTGGATCTGCTCCCCAACACGATCCAGTGGAGGCTTCACAAGCAGAAAACGGACACCGTGAACCTCAGCGTCAACAGGAGGCTCCGCCTCGCGATACAGGAGCTCGGCCCCACGTTTGTAAAATTCGGCCAGATCATGAGCACACGCAGGGAACTCATCTCGGCGGAACTCGTCGAGGAGCTGAAGCAGCTCACAGACAATGTTGAGCCGGTGCCGTGGGTGAAGGTCAAACCGACCATCGAGGAGTACTGTGGCCCGATAGGGGACATGTTTGTCTACCTTAACGAGCGCCCCTTTGCTGCGGCTAGCCTCAGCCAGGCTCACCACGGCAAGCTCAAGGATGGGACGGTCGTCGTCCTCAAGGTTCAGCGCCCGGGGATCAGGGAGGTCATTGAGACCGACCTTCACATATTGAAGTCCATCGCGGACAGGGCGGAGAAGACCTCCTCGGAGCTTCAGATATTCAACTTCCCCGCCATGGTGACGGACTTCGCCCGCCAGATAATGGCGGAGCTTGATTTCGTCAGGGACGGGAAGAACGCGGATCTTCTCGCGAGGAACATGAAGGGCTTCGAGAGGGTTCGCGTCCCGAGGATCTATTGGGAGCATTCGGGGCAGAGGCTTCTCGTCATGGAGTACATGAAGGGGGTGCGCATCGACAAGGTTGAGCAGATAGGGAAGATGGGCGTCGACCCGAAAGCCATCGCCCTACTGGGGTTCAACGCCTACACGAAGCAGATATTCGAGGACGGCTTCTTCCACGGCGACCCCCACCCGGGAAACCTCCTCGTGACCACGAAGGGGGAACTCGTCTTCCTCGACTTCGGCCTCATAGGTGTCCTCCGCCCCGAGAAGAGGGACCTGCTGCTCAAGATGCTCATGTCCATCGTCGACAAGGACGTCGACGGGCTCGTCGATGTCTTCACCGCCCTCGGCATTCGTGTGAGGGACCAGTGGGTGGACGCCTTCAAGGACGACCTCTACCTCGCGTTGATGGAGGGGGAGCAGTATAGCGCGATCCAGCCCGACTCCGGGGCAGTCGAGGGCGTCGTCGAGGCCCTGAGAAAGTACAGGATCAGGGTGCCCATGGTGACGATGCTCATGATCAAGGTCATCCTCATGGTCCAGGAGGACGCCTACAGGCTCTACCCCGAGTTCGACTACATCAAGGAGATAAAGCCGCTCCTCGGGGACACGCTGAGGAAGAGGCTTCTCAGCCAGGCGAACATCAGGAAGGCAGGGTTCGACATACTCGACGCCTTCAGGGACGCGAAGGATCTGCCGAGCAACATAAACTCGGCGCTGAAGCGGCTCTCGCAGGGCTCATTCACGTTCAAGATCGCCCACGACGACCTTGACAGGCTGGGGAACAGCATCGACAGGGCCTCCTATAAGATTCTGCTGGGCCTGGTGATGGCATCCATAGTCATCGGGATGAGCCTCGTCGTGCTCGCGACGCAGAGCGTGTTGAGTGCGGAGTCGTTCCAGTTGACGGTCGCCATATATGCGCTCGCGGTCTTCGTCGGCATATTCTCCGTTGTCCAGCTCATCAGGGAGAGGGACAAGCGTTAATTTAGCAGACTCCTTCTTCCCTTGGAGTGCTCCCTTGTCGGAGAAGATCATAGGCATACTCGGGGGGATGGGGCCGGAGGCAACCGCCGACCTCTACCTCAGGATAATAAAGGCGACACCCGCGAAGAGGGACCAGGACCACCCCCGCGTCATAGTCTACAGCAACTCGAAGGTGCCGGACAGGACCGCGGCGATTCTCGGTACGGGGCCGAGCCCGATGCCAGAGCTGATACGAGCCGGTAAGAGGCTGGAGGAGGCTGGGGCCGACTTCATAATCATACCATGCAACACCGCCCACTACTTCATCGATCAGCTCCAGAAGGAACTCAGGGTGCCGATACTCCACATGATCAGGCTCTCGGCGGCGAAGGCGCAGAGATCCTACCCAAAGGTGAAGAAGGCGGGCCTCCTCGCCACGGATGGGACCGTGAGGAGCGGCCTCTACAGGTCGGCGTACGTCGAGGCGGGGATAGAGATCCTTGAGCCCACGCCGGAGAGGCAGGCGGACGTCATGAAGGCAATCTACCAGTGTATAAAGGCGGGGAACCTCATAGACGGCGGCCTTCTCCTGCGCGGCGTCGCGAATGAGCTGATCGCGGGGGGCGCTGAGATGATCATATGTGGCTGCACCGAGGTGAGCTTGGTTCTCAGGGAGGGAGACCTGCCTGTGCCGATCCTCGACCCACTTCAGGTCCTAGCCGAGGCAGCCGTCTCCGAGGCGCTGCCGAAGGAGCAGGGATGACCATTGGGTAAGAAAACGAAGGTGTTGAGGGAGGGGGGCGAGATCGTCGTCCCCTACGCGAGGGGCAAGATTACGACGCCCAACGGCGAATACGAGTTCTACTACCCGAAGGGCGTGAGGTGGGGGTGCAAGCGCTGCGGTGCCTGCTGCAGGGACGCCTCCCACCGGCCGAGGAGGGTGCTGCTTCTCCCATCCGACGTCAGTAGGCTCGCGGAGGCGGGGGAGGACGGGTTCAAATTAGATGTTAAGGGGGAGGCGCCATTCGTTGGTGAGATGAAGAAGGTCGG
Source organism: Candidatus Bathyarchaeota archaeon (assembly GCA_026394265.1). Next base: position 1,816 of record JAPKYO010000067.1, on the reverse strand, counting down.
CGGCGCGTGCATCTACCTCACGGAGGAGGGGTGCAGGGTCTACCCGCACAGGGCTCTTCTCTGCAGGACGTACCCGTTCTGGATTGAGAGGGACGGGAGGAGCTTCGAGATCATGTATGATGCGCGCTGCATCGGCTTCGGCCACGGCGGTGGGCTGGGGGAGGACTTCTTCAGGGACCTCGTCGAGCAGGCTCTCGAGCAGAGGGGCGACGCCTGAGCCAACCCCTTTATAGACCATCGGACGAAGTTTGACGCCATGAGTCTGCCCGAGATCAGGGTGATGACACACGGCGACATCGACCTAGTCATGCGCCTGCAGGAGATGGTCGGCTGGGGGAACACCCGCGCCGACGCGGAGAGGAGCCTGTATTATGAGCCGTCGGGGTGCTTCGTTGCGAGCATCGACGGCGTGGACGTGGGGATTGTAAACAGCTTTCTCTACGGCGACGTTGGCTTCATCGGTAACTTGATCGTCCTCGCGGAGACGCGTGGGAAGGGCGTCGGTGCGGCGCTGATGACCCGAGCCATGGAGAGGTTGACCTTGGATGGCGCCGGGACGATACGCCTCGACGGCGTCCAGAAGGCGATCCCCCTCTACGAGCGCCTCGGATTCAAGGGCGAATACTGGTCACTCAGGTACAGCGGCGTCGCCGCCAAGGCCCCACATCACAGCATAGAGCCCATGATAAAGGAGGACCTCGAAAAGGTAGCCAAACTCGACAGGCGCTTCTTCGGCCTCGACAGGGCGCAGAAGCTGAGGAGGGTCCAGCACGACTTCCCCGAGCTCTGCTTCAAGGCGTCGAAGGGTGGAGAGCTATACGGCTTCATCATGGCGAAGCCCGGCGTCTCCAACGTGAGGGTCGGGCCCTGGATATGCGACTCGAAGCACGCCGAGTATGCTGAGCCACTCCTAAACGCCCTCTCGTCGAAGGTCGACGGGAGGAAGCTCTGGGTTGGTGTCCCCGAGTTAAACAAGGTGTCCGTGAAGATAGTTGAGGGCAAACGTTTCACCAAGATGCCTCCGAGCCTCAGGATGAGCTATGGGGTTAACAAGAAGGTGGAGGATGTCTCAGGGATATTCGGGATAGGGGCGCCGGATAAGGGCTAGCCAGGTCTGTGGAAGACTATCCTGTCGCCGACGGCGAGCGCGGGCTCGTCCAGCGTCGGCGCCCAGAGTATTATACCTAGGTGGTTGGGCATGTGGTTCTCGTCGTAGCCGACGAGGTCACCGATCTTCTTACCGGCCGCGGTGACCACGTCCCCCGTCACGATTAGGCCCCCCTTCGTGATCTCGAAGAATGCGACGGCTGCGACCCGGTCCGCGCCCCCGCCGGGCGCGGCGGCCTTCTCATCCGTGATCATGATCTCGTGTATCTCATGCTTCGGGACGGCGCGGCTCTTGGTGTCGATGAGTTTGAGGCCGCGGTCCTTGAAGCTGACGTGTAGAATGGCGACGACCTTGCCCTCGACTGGGCTGCGGTCTCCGTAGAGACTGGGCGTGATCTTCTTCGGGTCGTACGGGGGCTTGGACAAGCAGGGGCTACTCCTTGATCCAGATGCCCTTGCGCTCCTCGGCCGCCTTGGAGTCGACGTCCATGTAGAAGTGGATGCTCTCCCGGCTGGTGGAGGCGCTCATGGTGTTGCCCTTGTTGTCCATGGCGAGGCAGTTCATCCCGCCCTTCTCGTGGAGCTCGTTTATGTCCTTCATGCCGCGGGCGCATGCCTCGCGGACGGTCAAGCCATTCTCTATGTAGCAGAGGATGGTTCGGGAGAGGCTGAGGCGGATGGCCAATTCGCCGCGGCCCGTGCAGGCGAC
>JAPKYO010000004.1 GCA_026394265.1 Candidatus Bathyarchaeota archaeon | reverse complement strand
CTGGAAGACCATCGAGCTGGAGATGCTGGGCATCACCACATACATGTATACGGGCTGCTTCCACATCCCGCCGCCCACAATCACGGGCACCGTTAGGGGAGACGTGGTACTCATCGACAAGGTGAGGGGCTGCAAGACGGCGATCTCGGACGCAACCACCAGCCACCACACGTGGCGGGAGATGGCGGAGCTGGTGAGCGAGGTCGAGCTAGGCGCCGAGACCGTGAAGAAGACCGCGGTCACCCACGTCCACGTGGGCCGGCGCCCGCAGAGGATGGACATGCTCTTCGAGGTCATAGAGAACACGGGGCTGCCGGCGAGGCTCATACAGCCGACGCACGTGAATCGCCTTACGCCAGACGTTATGGCTCAGGCGACGGAGTGGGCGAAGAGGGGCGGCTACGTCGACCTAACGACGCAGATGAGGAAGGAGGAGGGGACGCTGACCGGGCTGAAGACGGACCTCGCCGTGAAGCGTATGCTCGCCGGGGGCTGCCCCATCGAATTCATAACGATAAGCAGCGACGCCAACTGCCCCATGGCGATAAGGGACGCTAAGGGCAAGCAGGTCAAGGTCTACATCGCCCCCGTCGACTTCACACGCCGTGAGGTCAGGGACATCGTCCACAACCGCATCCTCCCCTTCGAGGAGGCGCTCAGGATGGTCACGACCAACCCCGCCAAGTGCCTCGGAATTGACGACAAGAAGGGCAGGATAGCCGAGGGCTACGACGCCGACATCGTCGTCGCCGACAAGCCAGAGGAGCTCTACGTGGAGAAGGTCTACGCCAAGGGGAAACAGCTAGTCGAGGCGGGCAAGTCCATCTGGCAGGGGTACTACGTCAAGGACCCCTACTACAACCAGTACCACTGATCGGGGCAACTGTTTTAGCCACTCCACCCACCCCTTACCCATGTCTCAGGCAAACAGCGCGGAGAACATCAAGCAGCTCACCGACATGTACACACGCCTCCACCCGCAGGTGCACACCACCTTCGAGGAGGACATGCCCAAGTTCTGGGGGAGCAAGTGGAAGGCGAACACCAGCATCGGCAAGCTCCGCACCGTCCTCGTCCACCGCCCGGGGAAGGAGTTCCTCAGCGTCGGGAAGAAGACGCCCTGGCCGCCGCACGAGGCGAGCCTCGCGGCGTGGCGCATGACATTCAAGCCGAACCTCGACGAGATGGTGGAGCACCACGAGAACCTCGTCAAGGCGTACAGGGACGAGGGGATACGAGTCCTCGTGAGGAAGCCCGACCCACACGACCCGCCATATCAGGTGAAGGCGATCTTCACGGACGACGTCTGCCACCCCACCGTATACGGGCAGGTCATACTCCGCATGTACGACTGGATCAGGAAGGGGGAGGAGCTGCCCACCTACCAGACACTCGCGGAGGCGGGTTGCCCCGTCGTGGGCATGATCATGGGCGACGGCATGGCGGAGGGCGGCTCCATAGGCTGGCTCGACGAGAAGCACCTCCTCGTAGAGGTCCACTTCGCGAGAGGTAACACCGCTGACAAGGCGATCTCCGACGCGAACGACTCGGGCCACGAGCAGTTGGCGAGGATCATAAAGCTCCAAGACCCAGAGGTCGACATCAAGATCGAGCCCGGTTACGGCTCGACGAAGGGAACCATCGACTACGCCATGATAGACCGCCACACCAGCGTCGGCGACCCAAAGTGGTTCGAGCCACACCTCGTCGAGTGGATGAAGAGGACGATGAACTGGAAGTTCATCACGCCGCCAGAGGAACTCGTCTACACAGACACCCACGGTGCGAAGATCGGGCCCAACACGGGAGTGGTCCTAGAGCCCATGAAGGTCATGGTCCCCGTCGGCAACCCGAAGAACACGAAGTGGCTCGAATCCATAGGCGTCGAGGTCGTGGAGGTCGAGTGCAGCAGCCTCGTAAGGCCGAGGAACAGCGGGAGCATCCACTGCACCTGCGGCAGCCTCGAGAGGGACCCGGAGCCCTGCGATTAAGCCCCTTTTACCTTGCTCGGCTGTGCATCTGGACGTTTGGCTCTATCAGCGTCCAGATCCAGTCGGCGAACTCGCGCAGGTTCTTTGTCTGTATGTAGACCTCGCCGGGGCCCGTGATGCGCGTCATGAGTCCCTCGCCGCTGAAGATGGTCTCCTTCCACCCGCCGGCCTTCTCGACGCTGTAGCTGCATGTGTCGCTGAAGGCGACGAGGTGGAAGTTGTCGACGATGAGTTCCTGTCCGGGGGCGAGTTCGTGCTTGTCGATGGCGCCGAAGGTGTTGATGAAGAGGTCGCCCTGGCCGGTGGTCTTGATCATGAAGAGGCCCTGGCCGAAGAGGCCCTTGCTGAAGCCTTCCCAGCGGACGTCGAGGTCTATGGCCTGGCTGGAGGCGAGGTAGCTCGCCTTCTGGATTATGTAGCCCTTGTTGGGTTGGACGTCGAGTTTGGTGATGTCGCCGACGGGGGCGGCGACGAGTGCTATCTCTCCCGCGCCCCCTGTGGCGGCGTAGTCGTTGACGAAGAAGCTTTGGCCGCCGAGTATGGCGGTGGCGAGCGTGCCGAGGATGCTGCTCTCCCTCTTGCGGGTCTTGATCTCCATGGTCGGCGTCATGTATGTCATGGCGCCCGCCTCGCCGGTGATCTGTTCACCCTGTTCGAGGTTTAAGACTAGCATGGAGTAGCTCGGGGCGTACTTGATCTGGTACTTCATCGTCCTTCGTTTAAGCTATGATTGAGGCGTCTTTTAAAGTTCTCAGACGTAGAATACGGGTTCTATATAGTTAGAGGTCGTCGTCCTTGCCGCCCCGGAGGGTGAGGATGAGGCCCTTCAGCACCATCCAGGCGAAGTAGGCGCCGGGGAGGAGGCTTACGATTGTGGCGATGAGTATGAGGGGGGAGTTCTGCTCAGCCATCTGTCATCTAGTCGAGGCGCGTGTTGGTCGCTATAAAAGATTATGATTCGGGGTCTTAGTTTAGGGTGTATTTCTTGTACTCGCTCTGGCAGGGGGGTCCCTTGGTTATGTGTAGGCTTCGCTCGTCGAGGTCCATGATGACCGAGGCGACGGTCTCGGCTTGCATGTCCTCAACGACGGCTGGGTCGGTGTGGCAGCAGACGCTGTAGGGCTTCCCGAAGTGGTCCCTGAGCATCTCCTTTACGCCATCGACGCTGACGCGGTGCTGCCAGCTCCTCATGGAGGCGTTCGTCCTGCTGAGGCGGTAGATGGTGTTGGGTATCTGTGTGACGAATGTGTCCCTGATGTTTAGGCTGCGTGGGCCGATGAAGTGGTTTGTGTGGGCGATGTGTCCGTCTTGGGGGACCATTATTGAGGTGTCTAGGGGGCTCATCTCTAGGTCGACGGCGACGCCGCCGTCTTGGGCGATGATGACGTTTGAGGAGACGCTCCGCTTGGCGTTGAGTACGGCCATCATGGCCTCGTTCAGTCCTCCGCTGTTCAGGACCTTTCTGCACTGGACGAGGATGGGTGGATGGGGCTCGAAGTGGTCCTTGTCACTGACGAGTGCGTTGAGGACGACGCCGACGCCGTTTGAGTTTAGTCCCTTGTGGCCGACGGTGCCCGCCTCAGTGTGTAGGAGGACGGCGGGTTTTCCCTCTTGTCTTATTTCGAGGGTTACGCAGCCTTCCTTGACGCCGGGGCGGTAGTCCCAGTTCTGGGCGAGGAGTGTGTGTCCCACGGTTGTGGCGTCGGGTAGCGCGGCGAGGGCGGTGCAGCCGTCTGGGGCGAGCTTTACTTGGCTGAAGAGGAGCTCGTACCGCGTGTTCAGGGCGAGTATCTCGTCGAGTTTGGAGCCCGAGCCCTCCGCTATCCCTTCGATCTCCTCGTAGATGCCGGCGTCGTACTTCTTTATCGGGTCGGCGGTGGTGGACGCCTTCTTCAGGGCGTCGCTCTGGGTCATTCCGCATATTCGGCTCCAGAGGCCGAGGTAGTAGTCGACGTTGTGGCGGATCTGCTTCTTCGCCGCTTTACCGTATTTCACGCCGCATTCGTGGGCGGAGCCGGAGACCTTGATGTAGGGGAAGGGGTCGGTCAAAACCTCATCGCATGGATTTCCGTCGAATGAGGATAAATCATTTTACTGGTTCGGGGTCTCCGGGGCGCGTGACCTAGTAGATATTTTTCCTATCCCCCTCCGGGTTCTTTCTTGGAACCTATCCAAGCTGTTTTAGGGTTCCTTTTCCGGTTTGGGTTCGAAAAAAGCGTTTTCCCTCATCTTTTTTTGTCTATTTTTGTCTTTTTCTGTGTTTATTTGTCTATTTTTATCTTTTTTTATCTTGTGTGGCTTGCCGCGGGGGCGGGTGAAAAAATGGGGCGAGTTACTGTTCTTTCTGCTTGTCCTGCTTGCTCTGTAGGTCCTCGGCTTCGAGTTTGTGGAAGAGGCTGCGTAGCTGGCGCTTCATGTTTGAGCGGTCCCTGCTGAGGCCAAGTGTGTCGGCGAAGTCGTCCGTCGTCTTTAGGAGCTTCGCCCTGCCTTTGCCCTTCTCCTTATCGACGAAGCCCATCTGGACGAGCTGTTTTATGTGTTGGTAGGATTGGCTGCCGCGGGCGATGGCGACCTCCCTCTGCTCGATGGGTTGGTTGTAGGCGATGTAGCTTAGGGTGCGGAGTGGCCCGGCGGTGAGGAGGGGGCGTATGCTGAACTTGCGCGCCTCCTTCGTGTAGTCGGTCTTTAGCTGGATGACGACGCGGTCCTCTGGGAGGTGTCTGACTTCGAGGGGGCTGCTGTCCTGCTCGTATATCTCGCCGAGGCGGATGGTGAGCTGCTTCGCCTCCTGCTCGTTCTCCAGCTTCAGGTGGGCGACTATCGTGGCGAGGCTCAATGGGCGGCCTGAGGCGTAGAGTATCGCTTCGAGGCGCGCCAGCTTGTCGTCTCTGCCGCTCATGTACCCACCCTGTTAACTAACTTCTCTGGTTGTTTCCTAATAACTTGTGTGGATTAGACCCCGGAGGCGATGTCGCGCCGATAGAAGAGGGCACCTTTGATGGCGTTGGCGTCGGAGTAGACCCTCTCACGTGCCTCGGCGACGGATTTGCCCTTGGCGAGGAGTGCGACCGCCCTGCTCCCTGTGGTCTTTATGACGCCGCCCTCCTCGTAGACGGAGGCGTAGTAGGGCTCGGAGTGGCTCAGCTTGCCCACGGTGATGGGCTGGTCCTTCTTCGGGTTGTCCGGGTAGCCCTCGGGGACGACGTAGACGCAGACCGTCGCCTCCTTCCTGAAGGCGGGCTTCCTGAGCTTGCCATCGACCATCTTGAAACCCGTCTCGATGAGGGAGTCGTCGAGTAGGGCGAGGACGTTTATTGCCTCGGGGTCGCCGAGGCGGCTGTTGTATTCGATGAGGTAGACGCCCCGCTCGGTGTTCATGAAGCCACCGTAGAGGAATCCGTGGTACTCCCCCACTTCCTCGGTGAGGCTGGAGATGGTTGTCTTCATGATCTCGACGCCCTTCTTCACCGCCGCAGTTGATAGGTCGGGCAGCCCGTGGTCGGGGCAGCTAAAGCTCCCCATGCTCCCCGTGTTGGGTCCCTTGTCCCCGTCGTACGCCCTCTTGAAGTCGCGGACGAGTGGCATCACCTCGACGTGCTTGCCGTCGACGAATGCCTGCAGGGTGAACTCCTTCCCCCTGAGCTTCTCTTCGAGGACGACGAGGCCGTCGTTTCTTATGCACTCGGCGCAGTAGTCCTCCACCTCCTTCGCGGAGTGGAGCTGTTCCCCGGTGAGCTTGACGCCCTTCCCGCCCGTGAGCCCCTCGGGCTTCACGGCTACGTCGGGGTGGTCCTTTAGGAATGTCTTGACCTCGAAGAGGTTCCTGCATATCTTGAAGGCTGGGTTGCAGGGGATGCCGTTCTCCTCTAGGACGAGGCGGGCGTAGCTCTTGCTCCACTCTAGTCGTGCGAGGTTCTTCACGGGGCCGACCGTGGGGATGCCCTTGGCGTTGAGGGTGTCAGCGATGCCCGCCGCGAGTGGGGCCTCGGGGCCGATGAATGCGATGTCGACGCCGGTGAAGCGGTCGTAGTCGGCGGGCTTGTTTATGTCGATTAGTTCGACCCGCTTGCTGATTGCGGCGATGCCCGGGTTCCTCTTCGCCATGGCGGAGGTAAGCTCGGCTCCGTCACCGTGGAGCTTCTTGGCGATGGCGTGCTCCCTCGCGCCGTTCCCGACGACTAGGACCTTCAAAGCAGGATCGAGAGAAATACCCGGCTTGGGAAGAAAAGGGTTTACCGGGGCTTGGTTACCTCGTGGAGGGCCTTGACGAGGGCGACGGCCTCCTCCTCGGTGTTGTAGAAGTGGGGGCTTATGCGCAGCCCGCCGATCCTCGGCGCGACGTGCACGTTCCTAGCCATCAGCTTCTCCCCCACCGCCTTGAAGTCGGGGACCTGAACGTTGACGTATATCCGCCTCTCCTCCTCCTTCGGGGTCTGGAGCCTGAAGTGCTTCTTCGTCAGCTCCTCGATGAGGACGTTGTCCACGTCCCTGACCTGCCTCTCCACCGCCTTCTTCCCGTGCGCTAGAAGCACCTTCATCGAGTTCTCCACGGCGACGTAGCTTATCTCCTGGCGGGGGAAGACCTCGATGCGCTCGATGCCCTTGCGGGGCTTGAAGTCGTAGAGGGTGAACTCGTCGAGGGTGTTCCTCTCCCCCACCTCGGGGGGGAGGGTCTTCTCGCCGACGTAAACAGGCTGAGTCGCGTCGATGTTGGGTTTCGAGACGAAGAGGAAGCCCGCGGACTGGCCGTAGTGGCCTCCCATGAGCCACTTGTATGTGCTCGTGGCGACGAAGTCTACGCCCCAGCGGTCGGCCTCCCAAGCGAGGCTGCCGACGCACTGCGTGCCGTCGACGACGAGCTTCGCCCCGTGTGCGTGGCATATCTCCGCGAGTCCCTTGAGGTCGTGCAGGTAGCCGTTGAACCAGCTGGGCTGGTCGACGACCACCACCGCCGTCTTGTCGTTTACCGCCTTCTCGAACTGCTCCAGGGTGACTGTGCTCTTCTTGTTCTTTATCCACTTGGGCTTGGCGCCGCGGTCCCTCTGCTTGTTGACGATAGTAGCCGTCATGGGATAGCTGAGGTTGGTGCAGACGACGTTATTGCCCCTCTTCATGGGGATCATGTTCATGGCGGTGTTTATGCCCGCAGTAGCGTTGGGGATGAAGGCGACTTCTTCCTCCCGACCGCCGATGATCTCGGCGAATAGCTTCTTCGAGTTCAGGCGCCGCTGCGCGTACTCGCCCGTCCCGGATTGCCAGGGCAGCTCGCCGCGGAACATCGCCTGAACAGTCTCAACGTACTCGCCGATCACCTTTATCGTGGAGGCGGGCATTGCGCCGGTCGTCGCGGTGTCGAAGTGTATCTTCCCCTTCAGGAGTGGGAACTCGTCCTTCAGCTTGATAACCATGTTATCAGCTACAGCGTATTGCGCCGAAAAAACTTTGCAGGCAGGTAGGTCTGCCCAATCTTAAATCCCGATCGGCGCATGTTTAGGATCAGTGATTCACATGCCGAGAAGGCTCGAGATCGAGGATCTAGAAAAGTTCGCCATGGCATCCCACCCTCAGCTGTCGCCTGACGGTGAGAGCCTAGCCTACGTCGTCACGAGGGCGCAGGGTGACGCATACGTGCCCACGCTCTACCTCGTCGACCCCAAGGACGGTGCCCCCAAGAAGTACTGGGAGAAGGCGCGCAGCCCCGTGTGGAACCCGGACGGCTCACAGCTCGCCTTCGTCTCCAACAGGGGGCTTAAGGAGGGGGAGAAGGGGGCGGAGATATGGGTCACGACACTATGCGGTGAGCCCCGCCTCGTCTGCAAGGCACCGGGGGGAGCCGAGCAGCCGGCGTGGAGCGGCGACGGTGAGAGGATCTACTACCTCAGCTTCGTCGGCGAGGAACCGAAGGACGCACACGTAATGGATCACCTGCCCTTCTGGTTCGACGGCGTCGGCTGGACCCACTACAGGAGGAAGCACCTGCACGTGGTGGACGTCGCCTCGGGGGCTGTCAGGCAGATCACGGAGGGCGAGGTCGACGTCGCCTGCCACGCCCCATCGAATAGGGGCGAGCGGGTCGCATACGCCGTCGCCGAGACGGAGTCCGCCCCGAGGGAGACCACCCTCTACGTAGCCGACCAGAAGGGCGAATGCAGGAGGATACTCGAGAAGCACACGATAGCGAGCCTCGGCTGGTCCCCAGACGACGAGCTACTCTTCTTCTCGGGCAACGACCTCAGCCACGGCTACTCGACACACACGACGGTCTGGGTCATCCCACCGATGGGCGGTGAGCCCACGGATCTCACGGGCAATCTTGACCGCGGCAGCGGGCGCGTCGTCTACAACGATCTGCGCAGCCAGTACGCGGGTGCCCCTAACCCGGTCTGGGACGGCGACAGGATCTACTTCCCCGTAAGCGACGGCGGGAGGTACGAGCTTCACAGCGTCAGGCCCGAGGACGGCGAGATCGCTCCCGTCGTGGTCGGCGACTTCTGCGTCGAGGAGTTCTCAGTCAGGGGCGGCGTCGTCGCCTACACGAGGACTGGGATCGCCGAGCCGATGGAGGTCTACGTCAGGAGGGGGAAGAAGGAGGCGAAGATCACGCGCCTCACGGAGGCGCCGCTCGCGGATGCCCCGATGATCGATGGCGAGCACTTCACCTTCGAGGCGAGCGACGGCGCCACCATCGAGGGGTGGCTGCTCAAGCCCTACGGGTGGAGGAAGGGAAGGAAGTACCCCGCCATCTTCGACATACACGGCGGCCCGCGCAGCAAGTACGGCCACGCCCCCATGTTCGAGCACCAGATATACGCCTCGGAGGGCTACGCGGTCGTCTACGCAAACATCAGGGGCAGCGACGGCTACGACCAGGAGTTCGCCGACATCAGGACCCGGTACGGGACGCGGGACTACCATGACTTCATGGAGACCGTCGACCACGCCCTCGGCGCATACGACTGGATCGACGAGACACGCATCGCCGTCACGGGGCTCAGCTACGGCGGATTCATGACCAACTGGGTCATCGGCCACACCGGCCGTTTCAGGTGCGCCCTGAGCCAGAACAGCATCTGCAACTGGGTCAGCTTCTTCGGCACAACAGACATAGGGTTCCACTTCGGCCCAGACCAGATCGGCGGCGACCCATGGAGCAACCCCGCCGCCTACGCGGAGAAGTCGCCCCTCACATACGCGGCGAACGTCAAGACGCCGACCATGTTCATCCACAGCATGAACGACAACAGGTGCTGGATGGACCAGAGCATCCAGATGTACACGGCGCTCAAGTACCTCGGCGTCGAGGCGAAGCTCATCCTCTACACGGAGGGAAGCCACACATTCAGGAACCTCGCACGCCCGGCGATCAGGAAGCGGCGCCTCCACGACATGGTCGAGTGGTTCAACGGGCACCTCAAGTGACCCTTTTTTAAACGAAGGCGTGGCTCTTCCCTCATGGTCACCCGGGGGAGCTACTGCCTCTGCATAATGGTTGAGAGGGACTCTAAGATCAGTGTGGGTGCTCTGGGTGAGATCGATTTCCCCGCAGGGCGCTACGTCTACGTCGGCTCCGCCCTGAACAGCCTCATCCCCCGCCTCGGCAGGCACCTGCGAACCAGCAGGGGGGAGGGCCGGGTCGCACACTGGCACATCGACTACCTCCTACGCGAGCCCGGCGTGGAGATAGAGGCCATCTACGCCACCGACTGGGCCGTCAGGATGGAGTGCGAGATAGCAGCAAAGGTAGCGGAGAAGGGGGAAGCCGTCCCCCGCTTCGGGTGCAGCGACTGCGCCTGCGAGAGCCACCTCTACAGGGTAAAATCCTTCGCCTTCATCGAAAAAACGGGGCTGAAAAAAGTGGACCTGTCTACGCTTGCTTCTTTGCCATCTCCTCGATGATCGGGATGGCAAGCTCGGCGTTGGTCACGCCCGTGTTGAAGGCGAGGAGCGCCGCGGACTCTATCTGCTTCTTGGGTATCCCCGCCTTTAGGGCCAACCCGACGAAGTGGCGCAGCGCCACCGGGTCACGTGTCGTCGAGTAGATGCCGATGAGGATGAGTAGTCGCGTCTTATCGTCCAAGCCGCCGTGGGCCGAGATGGACTGGCTGAGCTTCATGTAAGCCTCGCTTACGGTCGGGCACTCTGTGCTGAATATCTCCCAAACGTTCTTTTCCGGCATATTTGGTCGCAATACTGTCCCCCATGGGGGTATTTATCACCTCCCGGGGGTCACCGGTTCACTTTAATAGTTAGTTTCACTGAGTGAGAGTAAGGGCTCCGGTGCATAAATGGGGGCAAAAGGGTCTACAGAGGAGTTCATGCGAGACGTAGACTCCGTCGTATTCAAGATTCTCGAAAAAATCGACCCAACTTACCACCCCAAGATAAGGGTTCTCCGCGACGACCTCGAAAGGATGCACCGCCAGAACAGGGTTAAGATCAACCACTCAGTCATGGAGCTTGTATGCGCCGCGCACCTCATCGAAGCGGGGTTCGACGTACAGCTTGAGACGGCGGTGAACGGGATAAGCACGGATGTCCACGCCGAGAAGGGCCTCGGCAGCCTCATGGTCGAGGCGGAGACGGGCTTCGTCCCCCCGGAGAATGCCCTCGACCCACTCATCTACCTCAGGGCCAGGGCGGCGAGCAAGATAACCCGCTACAGCGGCTACGCGAGCAAGTTCGTCCTCGCCACGCCCCCCTACTACGTCCTCCAGATACCGCCCAGCCTCACCAAGCCTCCCCGGTTCCGCACCGAGGAGGAGATCGCCTCGATAAAGAAGCTCTGCGACCTCTACTACAGCAACCCGCCGGTCAGCATCGAGGAGATACGGAACGCGCGCCTACACGCCATATACGTCGTTGACGTGGACAACGTCTCCATAAGGGAGTGGGAGGTCAACGAGTATATGGGCAAGGCCAGCCTCTGGGGCACCTAGAAAGGTTTAAGACAACCCGCCCAGCCTGATGTGAGAGGTTCAAGTGAGCACGTCCGTCGCAGTAATCGGGGTAGGCTTCATCATCGCGTGGCTAGGCGTGATAATGGTCTACCTCAGCTTACGCGCCGACCCTGCCGAACTCGACAGGAGAGGCCTCGGCTTCCTGAGCAGACCCCTCGCCAAGGCGAGCGAGAGCAAGAAACTCATTAAATTCTTCATAATAATAGGCATAGCCATCACGGCCATCCTTTACACAGCCTCATGGGTAGGGTTGATCGCCTGGTGACCGGAATAAAGGACGACCACTGCTGGGTCTGCGGCGGCGAGGGGGCGGACACCCTGTGCCCGAAGTGCGGCCACATCGTATGCAGGGACTGCTACGACGAGGCAACCCACAGGTGCCTCGAGTGCATCGAGGAAGACATCACCATCAAGGCGACGAGGAAGAAGGTTATGCTCATCGGCGGCCTCCTTCTAGTAATCGTCGGGCTATCAACCGCCGCCGCCGGCATAGTAGCGGGGATACCCTCCGAGGGGGTAACGGTCATCTTCCCATTCCTAGTGGGGGACGTGAGCCCGTGGGTCGCCGGCCTCTACAGCTTCCTATTCTTCCTAACGATATCATCGGCGTCCCTGCTCCCCTGGCTCATACACACGAGGGGCAAACCAACATACGCGGAGAACGAGGACTATACGGTCAGCGAGGGCAACCTCCCCGGCGGCGAGAACTTTGAGCACGTCGAATACGTCATCACGGCGGAGCTGCCGAAGAAGCTGGAGAAGACCATCCTCGTTGAGTCAAACGGGGCATCGATCCACCTACACAGCACGGCGGACAAGAACTTCAGCAGGAACTACAACATCCCCGACGGCCACGACCTAGATGGGCTCGACTACGACTACGAGGAGGGGTACCTTGTGCTCCGCCTCCACCTGATCCGCGTCCCCTAGAAGCCTTTTAACAGGGGCGCATCCCAGACTAACCGATCTGGATGCCTCAGATAATCAACCTCCCCAATGACTCGCCGACCCTCGCCGGCGTCCACATGATAGTGGGCGATGGACTCTGCAGCAACATCTACGTCGTCGGCGGGGAGAAGGCGACGATCATAGATACGGGGGTTGGTAACAGGCTGAACCCCGTCTGGCCCCAACTGGAGCAGCTGGGGGTTAAGCCGGGGAACGTGGATAAGGTGGTTCTGACGCACGCCCACCACGATCACGCCATGGGCGCCTTCCTGATACTTGAGAAGGCGACCCCGAAAGTCTACGTTCATTCGAAGGACACGAAGTATATCGCCTCAAGCCTCGGTGATGCCCTCGTCAAGGTGGAGGAGGGCGACGTCATCCAGACGGAGTTGTGGCCGCTCGAGGTCATCTGGACACCCGGCCACACCGAGGGGGGCATGTGCCTTTACGCGAGGGAGCCGAGGATACTCTTCTCCGGGGACACCGCCTTCCCGGATGGCTACTTCGGCCGCTTCGACGGGGACTCGGGGAGCATCGAGGACCTGATAGAGTCTCTGAGGAAGCTGACGAGGCTGAGGGTCGACGTTATGCTCGCGGGGCACGGCGTCCCCGTGCTCCAGGGCGCGGAGGACAAACTCAAACTCGCCCTGAGAAACGCAGAACTCTACAGCTAACCCACGGATCGAGTCGAGATAGCCTTCTCGTACTGGTAGCTTATCGAGTAATCCACCCTGAAGAAGTAGCCGTCTGCCCCGGCTATCGTCCCATCCTTCGCCATCCTCAGCGCCCCGGAGTACCTTACCTCAACCCACGTCCTGAGCAGTATGTCTCCGCTCTGCGTCGTTGTGGGGAGCCTCACGGTGTAGTTGGCCCTGTGGGCGGCGTAGTTGTACGCTGTGGGGGCCTTGTACTGCCAGATGGCCTGGTAGGCGGGGGGGTCGCACACTGCCGTGGGGGTCGTCGAGACGTTGGATATCTCGGCTACGGCGTTCGTGAGCCATGTGTAGACGCCCACCTCGGTCACGTTCACGGTCCTCGTTACCCTGAAGGGGGCGATGCTTATGTCAACCTGTGTATTGTCCCCCCAGTAGATGTTCTCAGGTGTAACGCTAGTCGTCGGCCTCTCCCCGGGGGCGAAGATGTCGACGGGATCCATATCGAATGCGACCTGAGCGAACACCTTGTCCGCAGCGACCATGTCGGTTACGACGACGGTTATCGTGCCGGTCGCCTCATCGTAGCTAACCTTCACGTTTGAGGTATCCTGCGCGATATCGATCTGCTTCAGGTGCGCCTCGGCCTTGTCCGTTATGGTGACCTTCGGGGCAGCGGAGACCGCATATATTCCGTAGTTGACGAGGTACCTCGCCTCTGTCACGTTACCGAGTGTGTTCTCCCAGTAGCTCTCGCTCCGACTGACGTTGACATAGCCTACGTTGGTCTCCGAGGCCGGCGAGGGGTTGAGGAAGACGGCGGCTAGGCTAAGGGTGAAGAGTGCTATGAAGACGAGGGCTATCAACGCCTTCTTGCTGAATATACTGGGTTTCTCCGGCAACGCTATCAGGTGTCCTGCGAGCTAGTCTCTGATAAGGCTTATTCAGAAACACCCCCAAATTCCTTAAGCGAGGGACGCCTCCATGGATACTTGACTTTCAATGGTCGAAAAGAACCTGGACTTCAGGAGCGACACGGTTACGTGGCCGACGCCCGAGATGAGGGAGGCGGCGTATAAGGCAAAGGTCGGGGACGACGTCATGCACGACGACCCGACGGTAAACGAGCTTGAGAGGATAGCCGCGGAGATCACGGGCAAGGAGGCGGGGCTCTTCGTCACGAGCGGGACGATGGGGAACGCGGTCTGCGTCCTCGCCCACACCCAGCGCGGCGACGAGATCATACTCGAGCAGAAGAGCCACATCTTCGTGAACGAGGTGGGCGGCCTCGCCGTCATGGGGCAGCTCATGGCGCGCACCGTCCCCGGTGAACTCGGCTGGATGAAGCCCGAGGACATCGAGAAGGCCATCAGGGCGGAGAACATCCACTACCCGCCGACGAGCCTCATCTGCATCGAGAACACACACAACTCCGCGGGAGGCATCGCGCTCACCCCCAAGCAGATGAAGGCCGACTGGGACGTGGCTAAGAAGCACAACCTCGCAGTCCACATGGACGGCGCGAGGGTCTTCAACGCCTCAGTCGCCCTCGGCGTAGACGTCAAGGAGCTGACAAAGTACGCGGACACCGTCCAGATATGCCTCAGCAAGGGACTCAGCGCCCCCGTTGGGAGCCTCGTGGTCGGCCCAGCCGACGTCGTCAATAAGGCGAGGAAGTACAGGAAGATGCTCGGCGGAGGCATGAGGCAGGCGGGCATCATCGCGGCCCCCGGCATAATCGCCATGACGAAGATGGTGGACAGGCTCAAGGACGACCACGACAACGCCAAGCTACTCGCCGAGGGGCTCGGCAAGATGGGGATAAAGGTCGTGAACCAGGTCCAGACCAACATGGTCTACATCGACTACACGCCCATCGGGTGGAAGGATGCCGACTGGAACAAGGCGACGAAGAAGATCGGCTGGAAGAGCGAGGGGCACGGCGGCGGCACGCGCCTATGCACCCACTACGGCATCGAGCGCGAGGACATCAAGGCCTTCATCGAAGGCCTCGCCAAGCAGGTAAAGTAGCCAACCCTTTTTTACAACCTCCCCACGCTTCCTTCTTTATGATTATAACCGAGGCCCAGGGGCTCAGGGAGCTCGGGACCCAGATATTCGTCGCCCTAGGGGCGCCGAAGGCCAAAGCGGAGTTCGTCTCCGAGACACTCGTCGAGGCGAACCTCTGCGGGCACGACAGCCACGGAGTCTTCTACTTCTCCGTCTACGGGGAACGGATCAAGGTCGGGCACATCCACCCCAAGGAGAACCCCCGGATAGTGAAGGAGACGCCCTCATCCGCCTACATCGATGGGCGGTGGGGCTTCGGCCAGATCACGGCCAAGAAGATGATCGAGGTCGCCGTGGAGAAAGCGAAGACCAGCATGGTCGCCGCCGTAGGCGGCTTCAACATCAACCACATCGGCCGCCTCGGCTACTACACGACGTGGGCGACTGAGCAGGACATGGTGGGGATGATGTTCGCCAACGTGGGCAACCCCCTCGTCTCCCCATTCCACGGCACCGGGAGGACCTTCGGCACCAACCCCGCCAGCATAAGCACCCCCACGGCGACGGGTGAGAACTTCCTCATGGACTACGCCACGAGCCTCGCCGCGGCGGGGAAGCTCAGCGTGGCGCGCGCCAAGCACGCCAAGGTCCCAAGCCACTGGATAAGGGACAAGAATGGAAACCCAACCGACGACCCCAACGCCTTCTACGACGGCGGCTACCTCGTCGGCTTCGGCGAGCACAAGGGCTACGGAGTCCAGATGGCCTCCGAGCTGCTCGGAGCCGCCCTCACCGGGAGCAGGACGAGCATGGACGACAGCCAGAACCCCCCGAGCCCCAACGGCGTCTTCTGCATAGCCATAAACCCCGAGGCATTCGTCGGCCTCGACGCCTTCAAGGAGAAGTCCACAGAGGTCATCAAGATCGTGAAGTCGCGTAAGCCGGAGAAGGGGCAGACCGTGCTCATCCCCGGGGACCCGGAGAGGATAAGCAAGGCGCAGAGGCTCCACGACGGCATACAGCTACCGGAGGATACCTGGGAGCAGATCAGCAAGATCAGCCAGGAGCTGGGCCTCGACGCGAAGATCGCCTTGAAGAAAGGATAAAAGACGAGACACCCCCTTCAACCGCCATGGAGTTCTGGTTCCCCGTAGAGGAGACCGCGGAGGGCGCCGCGAGGCTCCTCGTACCCATCATTAAAAAGGGTGAGGGGGAGCCGCTCGACCACGCCCGCAGCAGGGCGGCAGTCTTCTACAACCCCCTGATGAGGCTCAACAGGGACACCGCGGTCCTAGCTGTCTCGACCCTAGGGGACAGACTCGGGAGGCCGGTTGAGGCTTGTGAGCCGATGTGCGGCTGCGGAGTCAGGGGGATACGCCTCGCGCTCGAGGCGGGGGCGGGGAGAGTCACCATGGGAGACCTCAACCCGAGCGGCGTCCAGATATCCGAGGAGAACGCCCGCCGAAACGGCATCTCCGACAGGGTGACCGTCCGCTTCATGGACGCCAACCTCATGCTCAACCTCCACAGCAGCCCCATGAACAGGATCGACTACGTCGACATCGACCCCTTCGGCTCGCCCTCGGAGTTCCTCGACTCGGCGGTGCGCGCCACGAGGGACGGGGGCATGATCGCCCTCACGGCGACGGACATGGCGCCACTCTGCGGCGTCAGCCCCACCGCGTGCCTCCGCAAGTACGGGGGGAAACCGCTGAGGACCGTCTACACACACGAGGTCGCGCTGCGCCTCGTCGTCGGCGCCGCCGTCCGCGCCGCGGCTATCCACGAGATGGGCGTCAAGCCACTCTTCGGCTACTACGCCGACCACTACGTACGCGTCTACCTGAGCCTCACGCACAGCGCCAAGCCGGCGGATGCGGCGCTCGCCGAGATGGGTTACATCGTGCACTGCCCCCGGTGCTTCCACAGGGAGGCGGTGAAGGGGGCCTACCTGAAGGCGTCGAGGACGTGCACCGCCTGCGGAGGGCAGATGGTCGTCGGAGGCCCCATGTGGCTCGGCGACCTCGCCGACGACTCGTTCACCGGGGAGATGCTGGAGAAGGCGGTGAAGATCGGTGGCTGGGAGCCGCGGCTCATCCGCCTAGTCGAGACGATACGCGGCGAGATCGGTTTCCCGCCCACCTACTATCACCTAGACGAGTTCAGCCACCGCGCGGGGAGGTCGAGCCTCAACATGGAGGAGGTGATGGGGAAGCTCGCGGCCTCCGGTTTCAGGGCGACGCGCACCCACTTCGACCCGCGGGGCATCAGGACCACCGCCAGCGCCGCAGATTTAACAAACGTTATTAAAGGATAGACCCGCGAAGGGATCGGAAAACCATGCCCAGCCGATGGCTCCACGAGCGCAAGACCGAACACTACTACAACAAGGCCAAAGCCGAGGGCTACAGAAGCAGGGCCAGCTACAAGCTCAAACAGCTCAACGAGGAGTTCAAGTTCTTCGAGGGGGCGAAGTGGGTCCT
This sequence comes from Candidatus Bathyarchaeota archaeon, assembly GCA_026394265.1. Next base: position 33,748 of record JAPKYO010000004.1, on the reverse strand, counting down.
CGACCTAGGCGCCGCCCCAGGCGGCTGGCTGCAGGTCGCGGGCGAATCCATCGATGGCGGCCTCGTCCTCGGCGTCGACCTGAAGGAGATCGATGACCTCTACATGGAGAACGTCGAGACCATCGTCGGCGACGTGAGGGACCCGGCGGTGCAGGGGGCGATCCTCGGCAGGTTCCACGGCGAGAAGGCGGACGTCGTCATGAGTGACATGGCGCAGAACGTCATGGGCGTCTGGGAGGTAGACGACCTGCGCCAGATACACCTCGCGCGCATCGCCCTGAGCATCGCCGACAAACTCCTCAGGGAGGACGGCTGGATGATAGTCAAGGTCTTCCAGGGCAAGGAGCACGAGGCATTCATCAACGAGATGAGGGCGATGTTCGAGAAGGTAATAATCGTGAAGCCGCTGGCCTCCCGGAAGGGAAGCGCCGAGGTCTACGTCGTCGCCAAGAACCTCCGCAGGGACAGGGTACTACCCGAGGACTTTAATCCGGAGGGAAAACCCCAGCCAATCGCCGAAGGGGAGCAGCAGGAGGAGGAACCCCTCCCCGGCGAGAACCTCCCCGACTACGGTGAACCTGAGGAATACGGTAAGAAGAAGCCCTAGTTGAGCATCTCGGCGAGTACGTGTGCTACCATCGTGTTCGCCTGCACCACCGGCTTGCCCGTCTTCGCTGCGACCCTCTTACGGATGTCCGTGGGGAAGCCGAAGCAGTTTAGGAGGATGAGGTCGAGGTTCTGTGCCGCGAGGCGGCTGCATAGTCCCTCGACGTCCTTTGGCTCGTATGGGCTGACGGTGTCGCTGTAGATGGTGACGCCGGGGCGGCCCCACTCCTTCTCGCCCATGGGTATCTGCTCCGCGGTGGGGTAGACGACGCCGAGTTTGCCCTCCTTGAGGCAGCCCTCCAGGACGCCCTTCAGTATCTCCATCGGTGTGACGACGAGGCCCTTCGACTTGAACTGTGGGAACTTGCCCGTGCACATGACGACGGTGAGGCGTATTCCCTTGGATTCGAGCAGGTCGAGCTTCTCCTGCATCATGGGTAGGATGTACTTCTTGGTGATCTTGATCTCTGTGCCGTCCCTCATCCTGCTGACGAGGATGTAGTCCTCGACGCGTAGGGGGATCTTCTTAACGTCCTCCATCGTCTTGCCGTCCAGGGCGCCGGCCTCGACTATCTCGACGTTCTTGCCGAGTATCTCCTTGAGCCCTGGGAGGATGTCGTCGCGGGGCGACTGCCCTATTGTGAGCATCCCGATCTTCTTCATGTCGAGAAGAGAGAGGTGCCCAGCCGGGTTAAAATCTTCGGCTAGACGAAGCGCTTCTTCAGGGCGGCGCGCTCGGCTTCGACGATCTTGTTGAAGAAGTCGTCGGACTCGCCCTCCGTCTGGGCGAGGATGTCCCAGGCGTCGGTTAGGTCGACGCGCTTCGCGGAGCCTATTATGGCGGCGCGGCGCCCGTACATGGAGACGAGCTTCGACACGTCCTTGCCCCTCTCCCACCACTTCGGCTTCTCCTTCACGCTTCGGCTCCTCTCCTGCGCGAGCAGCTCCTGCACCTCCTCGATGCCGCGGTCGTAGACGGCGATCTCCGTTGAGCCGCAGTTGGGGCAGACTAGCTTCTCGGGTAGGTCCTTGACGCGCTGTGAGTCGATCCAGTCGTGCTTGCCGTGGCAGGCGAGTATCCGGGTCTCCCCGTAGAGGCGGGCCTTCGCGGATTCGAGTATGATCCGATCCATCTTGTCGGGTGGGACGATGTCGGTCTTCATGCTGATGCCCTCGACCGCCATCTTGCCGAGGGGCGTGAGCTGCCCCTCCGTGTCGAGGACGACGATCTCTATCTCCCCCTCCGCCATCTTCTTGAGGAGGCTTATGGTGCCCTCGACGTCTAGGTCGAGCCTGTATGTGTCCTTGAGCGCCTCCTCGTAGACGGCTGTGTTCTCGAAGCTCTTCATCAGCCGGCCGATGGTGACGTTGCTGAAGTCGGCGAACTTGCTGAGCGCCCCCGCCTTCCGGGCGACGTTGATGAGGCGACGCTTGAAGAGACCCGTCTTGGTGACGGCGTTTTCTATGATCTTCTCCACGTCCTTGTTGGCGAGTGTCTTGAGCATCCTTGCGACGTAGCGGGAGTCTATCTCGCCGACGGTCTGGGTCGACATCATGTATGTCTCCTGCTGGACGCCGACGGGGTAGCCCGTCTCCTCGCTTATGACGTGGCCTATGACTCTGGCGAGTGTGCGGTTGACGAGTGTGCCGAAGTTGGCGTGGATGAGGACGTTGTCCTCCCACTCTTCGAGTAGGACGCGTTTGTCGGTGGGTGCTGGGTATCCCGCCTTGTGGTGATCGACCTGCTCCCTTATGGCGCGCTCCATCGTCGACTGGCTCGCGGGGTAGACCTCCGCCAGCTTCCCGGCTATCGTCTTCGTCGACTCACCGGCGGTAAGCCCGTCCTCGATCTGCGCCTTGATCCTGCCGACCTCCAACGCCACCTCAAGCGGCACCGGGATCTCCTCCCCAATCCAGCTAGGGATGGCGCCCGTCGGGTCGTCCTCCGCCTTCACATATATCTTGTCGTTGTGGACGTTCAGAATCTTCCACGCCCTCCCCCGGAGGGTGAATTTGACGCCCGGCTTCGCGTACTCCGCCACGAACGCCTCCTGAAGCACGCCCACGGGGGACTCATCCTTCGCCTCTAGCACGAGGTAGTCCTTCTCGTCGGGTATCATGCTCAGGTTGTTGAAGAAGTAGGTGTAGATGGTCTTCCGGCTGCCCCGGGGGCGGATGATGACCTCGTCCTCCGCCGAGACCCACGCGAGGCGCGGGAACCTGTTGTGCATGTAGCCGGCGACGAACTTCACGTCCTCGGTGGTGATGTCGCGGAACGGGTAGGCGCCCTTGAAGAGGTTGGCGACCTGCAGGAAGTAGAGGCGCCCACGCGCCATAAGCTCCGCCGTGATCTGGTTGACCATCACGTCGTATGGCTTCTCGGGGACGCGGAGGGGCTCCATCACCTCGCCGAGGGCGCGGCGGCAGATGACCATCGACTCGAAGGCGTCGTCGCTGTTCAGGCTGATGATCACGCCCTTGCTGACCCTGCCCAAACGGTGACCGCTCCGCCCAACGCGCTGCAGGAGCCGAGTTACCTGCCGGGGGCTGTTATACTGGATGACTAGGTCGATGCTGCCGATGTCGATGCCAAGCTCAAGGCTGCTCGTGCAGATGACGGTACGCAGCAGCCCCTCCTTGAGCCCCTGCTCCGCCGCGATCCGGCTCGTCTTCGCCAGCGACCCGTGGTGAATGCTCACCGGGAAATCCGTGTCCCAGAGGTTGAACCTGCTCGCCAGCATCTCGCTCGTGCTACGCGTGTTCGTGAACACGAGCGTCGTCTGGTGCTCCTCTATGAGGCGGCGTATGGCGCGCAGCCTCGCGGAGACCTCGGGGTGGGTGAAGAGGGTGGTAGCCGTCTCGAAGTCCTCCGCCTCCGGCTCCGGGTACACGATCTCGAACCTCGTCTCCCTGAGGGCGGAGACCTGAATGATCTCCACCTGCCTGTTCGATCCGGCTAGGAAGGCAGCCACCTTGTCGGGGCTACCGATCGTGGCGCTCAAACCGATCATCTGGGGCGGCTGCGGCGTAAGCTCCCGGAGCCTCTCCAGCGCGAGTGAGAGCTGGCTCCCCCTCTTGTTATCCGCCAGCTCGTGAATCTCATCGATGATAATCCAGCGGACGCTCTTCAGGTACTGCTTCAGGGTGCGCCCGAGGAGTATCGCCTGCAGCGTCTCGGGGGTGGTGATGAGCATGTCGGGGGGGCTCGTCCTCTGCCTGTTCCTCTCCTGGCTCCCCGTGTCCCCGTGGCGTATCCCCAGCTTTATGTCCAGCCGGTTACACCAGTACGTCATCCTGTCGAGGATGTCCCGGTTCAGTGCGCGGAGGGGCGTGATGTAGAGGATGCTTATCCCCGGCTTCCTCTGCCCCGACATGAGGAACCGGTCCATCACGGGCAGCATCGCCGCCTCCGTCTTCCCCGTCGCCGTCGCCGAGATCAGAAGCACGTTCTTTCCCTCCAGAATCAAGGGAATCATCCTCTTCTGCGGCTCCGTCGGCTCAGTGAACCCACGCTCCTCTAGGAGACGCCGGACGGGCCTGCAGAGCAGCTGGAAGACGTTTCCCTCGGCCAAGGCGTAGAGACCTTCAGTCGGCCCAGATAAAAACAATATCCAAGAGACTGCGCGGGGTAGACAAAACTAACGGTACTACGTTTTAATACTACGATTTGGTAATACGATTTGGTAGTAAAGATGACCGAGATGGCAACCGTATCCGCGAAGATAGAGAAGAGCAAGAAGGAGGAGATGGAGCAACTCGGCATAAGCCCCTCAGACGTCATCAAGAAGGCCATCGACGACGCAATCAGGGAGAAGAAGAGGGCGCGACTCATTAAGGACATGAACGAGGCGGGAAAACTCATCAAGAAGATTCCCAAGGAGAGATGGGTACAGGCAATACGGGAGTCCCGTGACGAGCGTTGAGCCTCCTCTTTGACTCCTCAGCAATCATCAACCTCAGTCACGAGGGAAAGACGGAGTTGTACATCGACCACGTCACGACACCCCTCGCCCAGTACGAGATAGGAAACGCCGTGTGGAAGATGGTGAACCTCACCCACGAGATGACCGAGGACGCCGGCAAACAATACCTAACTAAGACCCTTGAAACCCTCCGATTCATGACCGAGATAATAGTAGATGACGCTGAAACGGTGCTTGAGATAGCTTCCAGAGAACGCCTCAGCTACTACGACGCATCATACATACACGCCGCCGTCACCACGGCGTCCATCCTAGTCACCGACGACACCAAACTCAGGAAGGTGGCGGCGAGATACGTCACAGCCACCGGTAGCGCAAACATCGACAAACGGTAGCTCCACCGCGAAATCACCACCGTCACGAATCACCATAAAACAGCCCCAAATCCTAAAAGAAGCCCCCAAACCATCGAATCGCGACGGCGACGAAGGTACCCCCTCCCCCACCCACATGCGCAACCACAAACCAACCAAAAATCCCACAAAAAACACACAAAAATTTAACGAGAGCAGACCCGTCTACTGCAACGAATGCTTCGCAAAGCACAGGCCACCGAGAAGCTACTAAGCTCAGTGAGCCATCGGCGGGACACGCCCGCGCGAGAACCAGTTTTTTAACGTTTTTATGACATAAAACACCCCCAAACGCAACACCTTTTTAATCACCCCACAACCCCTCGAAGGGTTGAGGAAACATGACCGGGAACCAAGCCTCAGATAAGAAGGAGCTAATCAAGAAGGATAGCTTCAGCGACTGGTATGACAACCTATTACTAGAGGCAAAGATCGCCGACGACCGCTACCCCGTCAAGGGCTTCACAGTCTACACGGGGTGGGGCTTCAGCATAGCCAAGCGGATCATCGCCATGCTAGAGGAGAAGCTCGACGCCTCGGGACACGACCCCATGCAGTTCCCGGTAGTCATACCCGAGGACAGCTTCCAGAAGGAGGCGGAGCACATCAAGGGCTTCAGCGGCGAGGTCTTCTGGATCACACACGCCGGCGAGAACGAACTCGAGAGGAGACTCGTACTCCGCCCGACCAGCGAGACCGCCATATACCCAATGTTCAAGCTCTGGACAAGGAGCCACGCAGACCTACCAATACGGATGAACCAGACCTGCAACGTCTACCGCTACGAGACAAAGGCCACACGCCCACTCTACAGGGGACGCGAGTTCCTCTGGAACGAGGGACACACCGCCCACGCCACATACGATGAAGCCGAAGCAAACGTACTCATGGCAATCGACATCTACAGCCAAGTCTACGACGCCCTCGGCCTCAGCTACATCCGCCTCAAGCGCCCAGAGTTCGACAAATTCGCCGGAGCCGACTACAGCGTAGCCTTCGACGCCTGGAACCCAGACGGCAAATCCAACCAGATCGGCACAGTCCACCAGCTCGGATACAACTTCGGCAAAGCCTTCGAGATCACATACGAGAACGAGAAGGGCGAGCAGGTCAACGCCACGAACACCTGCTACGGAATGGGCTTCGGGAGGACCCTCGCCGCGGTCATAAGCCAGCACGGCGACGACCACGGCCTCATCCTCCCACCAATAATCGCCCCGAAGCAAGTAGTCGTCATCCCCATCCCAGTAAAGGGCAAGGAGGAGATCGGCAAGGACTACGCCAAGGAGGTCGCGAAGACCCTCACCGACGCCGGAATAAGGACGGTCGTCGACGACGATGACCGCCTCCGCCCAGGCGAAAAATACTACAAGTGGGAGATGTTCGGCGTACCGCTCCGCATAGAAGTCGGCCCACGCGAAGCCGACTCAAAGACAGTCACCTTCGTCCGCAGGGACACATTCGAGAAGAGCAAGGCCGAACTCAAGGACCTCCCCGCAGCCACGAGGAGCCTATTCGCCGCCATCCAGGAGAACCTCGCCTCCAAGAGCAGGAAGGTCCTCGAAGACCGCCTCACGACCGCCTCCACAACCGACGAACTACGCGACTACATGGAGCAGAAGAAACTCGTCCGCATAAACTGGTGCGGCGACGTAAACTGCGCCGAGAGACTCAAGGAGCAGGTCAGCGGCGAGATCAGGGGAACACTCTGGGACCACCACGAGGAACCCACAGGCCCATGCATAGTATGCGGAGACCCGGCGAAGAGCGTCGCCTACGTCTCAAGAACATACTAAGTTTCTCGGGGAAAAGGGGGGCCTAATAGATGGCCTCTACGGTCCTGTTGATGGTCCCGAGGGTTCTCCTCAGGGTCAGCGTGCCGCCCTGCGTCGGCTTCAAGGTGTTCTGCCACGACTCATACGGGTGAGGGTACAGCCCCCACGCCGAGATCGTGTTCGGGGTCACCATCGCTGTAAAGTCGATATCGACCTCGAATATCTCCCCCCGCTCAAGAAGCGGGTCATCGTCACCGTTCAGTGAGATTGTATCAGTATTCCACCAATGCGGAACCCCCATCTACAGCCTCCACCTCTAAATGTGCGTGAGCTCAGTCTACCAGCCATCAGAGGACTCTCATCTGCTCCAGAGACACGTAAGCAGGCTGGTCACGGGCAGGGTTCTGGACATGGGAACCGGGAGCGGCATACAGGCGGTGACCGCCGCCCAGAAGTCCGAGGTCGACAGCGTCTTAGCCGCGGATATAAACCCGGAGGCGATCGAAGCCGCGAAGAGGAGGGCAACCGAAGCGGGTGTCCTAAGCAAGATGACCTTCGTGGTATCCGACCTCTTCACGGAGATCGATGACCGCTTCGACTGGGCAATATTCAACCCCCCGTATTTACCGTCAGAGGGCGAGTTGAAGGACCCCACATGGGCGGGCGGGGAGAGGGGAGGAGAGACCATCGAACGTTTCCTCGGAGAAGCCCACAAACACCTGTCAGCCGGAGGCTCGATCCTCCTGATCTACTCCTCCGAGACGGGCATCTCGGGGGGAGGATACGGGTATCAATGGGAGGTTCTCGAAGAGAAGCCCCTCTTCTTCGAGAGGCTCTACTGTGTCCGCCTCAGCCCATCTTGAGGCCGATGGCGAATCCCACGAGGAAGCTCGCCGCGAAGGGCAGGTTGGCGATGATGAGAGTCATCACACCCTCCAGCGCACCGACCTGACCGATCAGCTCGCTCCCCCACGCCTGGAGTGCGTCGTAGTGAATGTCGATTATGCCCTTGTACGCAAGCAGCTCGAGACCGATGAACGCCAGACCTATGATGAACGCTACTATCTTTCCCATCTTCTTGAGGGCGTATCCAACGCAGAGTCCAGCGACTCCGCCTACTCCGAGCTGTGTCAGGAGAGGAGTGAGTATCTCAACCAAGTTTGATCGTGGGAGAATGGGTTTTAGCTAGATATAAGCTGGAGGCTCAGGCGCGGACGATGTGTGTCCCTGTCTTGTCCTCGAGGGCGTCGACGGCCTTCGCGAGGCTCGTGATCACCGCCCTCTCGCCGCCGCGCTCCACGAAGCCCAGCGCGGCCTCGACCTTGGGGCCCATGCTGCCCGCCCCGAAGTGGCCCTCGGAGAGGCGCTTCTTCGCCTCGGCGACGTTCATCCTCCTTATCGGCGTCTGTGTGGGCTTGCCGTAGTCGATCATGGCGTACTCTACGTCGGTGAGTACGAGCAGGACGTTTGAGCCCACCTCCTCGGCGAGCTTCGCGCCGGCCCTATCCTTGTCGATGACCGCGTCAACCCCCTCAAGCTTACCGGATTTGTTCCTGTAGACGGGTATACCGCCGCCTCCGGAGGCAATGACTATCATCCCCGCCTCAACCATCGTCCTTATCGCCTTAGCCTCGACGATCCCGAGCGGCGCAGGGGATGGCACGACGCGCCTCCAGGTCTTGTCGCCCGTAGGTCTCACCTTCTTCACAACCCAGCCGCGCTCCGCCGAGAGTTTCTTGGCTACCTCCTCGGCGTAGAATGGGCCGACGGGTTTGGTCGGGTCCTTGAAGTCGGGGTCCTCCGGGCTCACGAGCACCTGTGTGACTATAGTGGCTACCTGTTTGCCGTCTCCGTCAAGGATGTTGTGGAGGGTCTGCTGCATCATGTAGCCTATCTGGCCCTGCGTCATGGCGCCTAGGACGACCAGCGGCTGGGGCGGCACCTGGTCCGCGGCGGCCTCCTGCTGGATTGAGAGGTTCCCAACCTGTGGGCCGTTGCCGTGTGTGATGACGAGTTCGTAGCCGTGCCTCACCAGCTGCGCGATCTGCTTGGAGGCGGTCTCCACGTTCTTCATCTGTTCCTCGAATGTCCCCTTCTCGTCGGGTTGCTTGATGGCGTTCCCGCCGAGGGCGACCAAGACACGCTTTCCCATAGTTACGCTTCCTTGGAAGGAATAAGCGTTAAACGAAAGTCGTTAAAAACAGTTGCCCTAAATAGGGCAGAAAATGGCTCGATGAGACGCGGATGGAGCTACTTTACCTCCCTCTATTTGCACGGATCACACTAGCTGAATCAAGGATATCGCCTTCGTCGGGCATGTGCTTACGCAGAGTCCGCATCCGAAGCACAGATCCTTGTCGTACTCAAGCTTCCCATTCACTACTTTTCGGGCGCCGAAGTGGCATCTGTCTCCGCATTTGCCGCAGGATATGCACTTCGATTCATCGGTCATGGTGGTGGCGATTGACTTGAGGATGTGGGGGGCCATGCCGAATCTTAGGGTCGCGCCGAGGATGCTGCAGCAGCAGGAGCAGCAGTTGCAGACGTAGTTTACGCCCTCTGGCTTGGGGGTGTCTGTGCGTATGTAGGCCATGGGGACGAGCCCTGCGTCGTGTGCCCTCGTGACCGCGTCGAGGGCCTCCTCGATGGTCACCTCCCTCGATATCCCGCGGGCGATGCCCTTCTCGGCCGCGTCGTTCAGTTGCACGCAGACGTCCCGTGGCGCGTCGCAGTGGTGGAGCTTCGTGCGGCATGGGCAGTCCTGTATGGCTATCTTGTGGGCCTTCTCCAGGTATCGTTTGACGCTTTCGAGGTTCAGTACCGTGTTGTTTAGTTTGATCTCTTCGTAGACGGGTAGTGCGATGCCTGCGGCGGTGTTCTTAGCGTTGTTGACTGCCCACTCGGGCTCCCAGTCGTTTTCGAATCTGTAGCCCGGATGTTTATGAGCCATGTTTCATATCCCCTTCATTGAACGCGTGTATGTAGCTTTCGATGGCTTAAGCGATCTTTTTACCCGCCTCGGGGCCGGGAACAATCGAATATATCTCCTCGGCCTTCAGCAACCAGACCGCCCTCGCGGGCAGCTTTTCGGTGGAGCCTCTCATTATCTCCTCCATCTTCTGCTTCCTAGCATCGTAGAGAGCTCCCGACGTCAGGTATTCGGCCTTGCATTTTATCTGGTACGCCCTGTGGACGCTCATGTCGTAGGCCGAGATGCTCGCCCAACCCTTCGCAGCCAGGTTCTCGTGAGTCTTGTGGAACAGGTTCTCGACGACGGCCATGTGCTCATCGTCCACCCACCACCAGAACATGAAGTAAACCTCGTGGGGCTTACCGTCACCCGATACCGTCGCGATCGGTATGACCTTCTGCTTGCTGAAGACTGCCTTTGCTTCCTCCGGGATTTTGACCATCTTACTTAACCCACTAACAACCAAATGGTAAAAGATATAACCAAGAGGGTTATTTTCATAACCCCATGAGACTGGACGGGGAGATCGAGGAGCTTCGCAAGGAGCTTGGCAAGTTCCGGGTCGAGACGAGGCAGCACCTCGAAGCCATCGAGGGGGAAGTGACCAAACAGGTCAGCCTAAACTACAACCACACGATAACCGACTACCTAGTAGACGTGTCCTCGGATGCGGTCCGCAACCTCAAATGCGACAGAAACTTGGAGGAGTCAGATTGCAAGGCGATGCTCACCCAGCATCAGCAACGATTCACCAACCTTCTCAAGACGGGTAGATTCGATGACGCCTACACGGAGCTCAAACAGGTGCAGGAGAACATGCTGCAATCCAAGGCGATGATGGAGGAGCAGGGTAGGGAAGGCTGCGTTGCCTGTATCCAGAACGAGCTCGACGTCCTCGCTTCAAGCGAGAGGCTTCTCACCCAGCTTCGCTCGATAGGCTCCCCCGCCTTAACCTTGGAGCAGGGGAGAATCACGGTGGAGGGTCTTGACCCCGTGAGGGCCGCGGAGCAGCTTCTCGATCCGTTGAGTAACAAGACGCGGCTAATGATCTTGAAGAGTGTATTCAAGGGGGAGAATCGATTCACCGACTTCATCAACATGACCGGCTTGGATGGCGGGCAGCTTCTCTACCATATTCGGAAGCTGGTGAACTCGGGGCACCTCAAACAGTTCGAGTCCAAGGACTATGTTCTGACGCGGATGGGGATGCGCTCCATGATGCTGGTGGCGCAGCTTAACCAGGAGCTTTCAGATACCCCAGCTAAGCTTGACGGGAACAATCCAGGAGAATAAGCCCCACTTCCACGCGCACCCGAAGGTTAGTCGTAAACAAACTCGGACTGCTGAGGCATTTCGCCCACAATTTATCCAAAAAGAGGATGTGCCTCGGATTTAGGCTATAAAAATCACAACTTTAAGAAGTTGGGAAAAAGTGACGAAACTTGGAAATCACTTGATTTCCATTTCGATGTAGACCTCGTTGGGTACACGTATGCGCATTATGCTACGCATCACGCGATCGCGTGCATCGATCTCGATGAGCCTCTTGTGTACCCGCATCTCGTACTTGTCCCACGTCTTGCTGCCGTCGCCGCAGGGGGTCCTCCTCGTGGGGACCAAGAGCTTCTTCGTCGGTAGCGGTATGGGTCCTACAAGTTTGACGCCTATCTTCTGGGCGATGTCCCTGATTTCGTCGCAAACACCCTCTAGCTTCTGGGTGTCGGTGCTTGTGAGTTTGATACGTGCGCGTCGCGCCATACCTGTTCCCCGTCTTTTCAGATTGCTGAGAACTTAAATGTATCGAAAAAAGGGTGGGAGAGCTTTTAGCTCTCGACTTCGAGGACGATGCCGGCGCCGATGGTCGTGCCCATGTCGCGCAGTGCGAACCTGCCGAGCTGTGGGAAGTCCTTGAAGGCCTCGATGGCAATTGGTACGAGGGGCACGAACTTCACGATCGCCGCCTCACCGGTCCTGAGGTATGTGGGGTTCTGCTCCACGACCTGTCCCGTCCTGGGGTCGAGTTTGGCCTCGATGGCCTCAAACTTGACAGCGACCTGGGCGGTGTGGATGTGTAGCACAGGGGTGTAGCCTGGGCCGACTGCGGTGGGGTGGTGGATTATAAAGATCCTGCCCTTGAACGACTTGGCGACCTTGCAGGGCGTGTTGGTGTGGCTCGCGACCTCGCCGCGCTTTACCTTTTCGCGGTCGATGCCCTTGACGTTGAAGCCGATGTTGTCACCCGGACCCGCCTGTTCGAGGCGCGTGTAGTGTGTCTCGATGCTGTTGACCTTGCCCTTCTCGCCGCTGGGCATGAAGACGATGTCCTCGTTCACCTTGAGAACACCGGTCTCGACCTTGCCGACTGGAGTCGTACCGACACCGCGGATGGTGTAGATCTCCTGTACGGGGATCCTGAGGGCCTTGTCGGTTGGCTTAGGGGGCATCACGAACAGGTCGAGTGCCTCGATGAGTGTCGGGCCCTTGTACCAGGGCATGTTGGCGCTCCTCTTGACGAGGTTGTCGCCGCCCCAGCCGCTGGTGGGGACGAAGTTGACCTTTGTAGCGTCGTAGCCGACCATCTGGAGGAGGCGAGTCATGCCGTCCTTGACCTCTGCGAAACGCTGCTCGCTCCATGCGACCGTTGCGTCGTCCATCTTGTTGACAGCGACGACGATCTGGTTTACGCCAAGTGTCTTGGCGAGGAAGGCGTGCTCACGCGTCTGGCCTCCGGGGTTTGTTCCAGCCTCAAACTCGCCCTTCTTGGCGGAGATGAGGAGGATCGCACCGTCTGCCTGGCTTGCGCCCGTGACCATGTTCTTGACGAAGTCGCGGTGGCCGGGGCTGTCGATAACGGTGAAGAAGTTCTTCGCCGTCTCAAGCTTGTAGAAGGCAAGGTCGATGGTGATACCACGTTCGCGCTCCTCCTTGAGCCTGTCGAGGAGCCAGGCGAACTTGAAGGACTCCTTACCCTGGAGTTTGGCCTCAGCCTCCATGTCCTTCGCGTATTTCGCATCGATGGCGCCAGCGTCGAAGAACAGGTGACCGATGCTTGTGCTCTTACCGTGATCAACGTGTCCGATGATGATCAGGTTAATGTGTGGCTTCTCTTTTCCGCTCATTTCTCTAATCTCCTACTCAATCCGACTTGGGTGGTGGATAAAAAGGTTCGGTTCATATCTATAAACCATCCTGATCCCCCGGGGTTTCGGGGCGTAGCCGTCGTTTTTACCCCCTTCCAGCGGCTATCCTCGGGGGATGCGTAAAGTTTAAACATGTCAGCCGACACCGGAAGGTGGAGAATCGTTTGACTAACGGTATGTTCGCTGGCCGCAGGCTCAAAAATAACAGGAGGGCTATGCGGTACAAGAGCAAGGACTACGTCCTCCGTCAGAAGCGTAAGACGGATAAGAAGGACTTACTTCAGGGCGCACCCATGGGTAGGGGCATCGTCCTCCAGAAGGTCGGCGTAGAGTCTAAGCAGCCAAACTCTGCTATTCGCAAGTGTGTCCGTGTACAGATCATTAAGAATGGTCGCCTCGCCACGGCTTTCCTGCCCGGTGACGGCGCCCTCAACTTCGTCGATGAACACGACGAGGTAACCATCGAGGGCATCAGTGGTCCCCGTAGTCGCAGCATGGGTGACATCCCCGGTGTGCGCTACAAGGTCAGCGCCGTCAACGGCGTCCCGCTCAACCTCCTGGTTGTCGGGAAGGTCCAGAAGCCCACCCGTTAAAACAGATTAACTATTTTTAGGTAGTCTCAGTTAAGCTGGATTTTTTTACTCATCGGCTTCGTCTCCTTTGCCATCAGGCTGGGGACGAAGGCTAGGGCCATGAGTATGGATGAGAGGTAGAAGGTCCATGAGGCGCCTTGTGTGTCGAGCACCCACGTCATCATGATTGGGCCGAAGATGGAGCCGAGGTCGAAGAAGGTGCGGTATGTCCCGACGGCTGCTCCCCTGCTCTCTGAGTCGACCGCTTCCGCGGCGAGGACCGGGCCGATTATCCAGACCGCGCCCGTCGTTATGCCGAGCATGAAGAATATGACGGAGGTCATCGCGAGCCCTGAGACGAGTGTTAACGGCAGAACCATGATTGCGGTCGCCGCGATGCCGAAGATGAGGACGGGTTTCCTGCCGATTCTATCGGATATCATCCCCATCGTGAATATGGCTAAGACGTAGCCGACGGATCTCGCCCCCATTATGATGCCTATGTCGGTGAGACTCATGCCCAAGGTCCCGTTGGCGTATAGTGGGAAGGTTGTGTAGAGGACGCCCTGGCTCACTACGAATGAGACGAATGTGGCGAGGCAGACGACGAGGAGGGTCTTGTTTCTGAACATCTTCGGGATGTCCGAGACGTTCATCGGCCGTGACTTGGGAATGGCTGAGGATTCCCTTTTCACTCGGGGTATGAGTATGAGCGCCACGGCGAAGACGCATAGTATGGCGGAGAGTATGAAGCCGCCGTAGAAGCCGAGCCCAGTGATGATGAACCCGCTGAATGTTGAGCCCAGGATGGTCCCGCCGAACTCGATGCCCTGGAATATCCCCATGGCGCTACCCCGTGTCTCGACTGGGAACATGTTCAGGATGAGGGTCATGGAGACGGCGAAGAAGAGTGGCGCGCCGAATCCCTGAAGCCCCCTAGCTATGATGAGTTGGACGGGGTCGGTCACGAAGGCGTTGAAGAATGTGCCGATGGCTGTGAGGATAAGGCCGAGGAGCATGGGCCAGTAGTAGCCCCAGCGGGATGAGATGAAGCCACTCGGGATCTCGAGGAGCACCCTCGCGACCCAGTAGGCGGCGACGCTGAGGCCGATCATCACGCCGGTTGCGCCTATCGACTTGGCGAATATGGAGAGCAGGGGGTTTACGAGGCTCGTCGCGAACATCGCGAGTAGGGCGACGACGCATAGAATCATGTATGAGACGCTGAAGCCCTTTTTCGACATGTTACCCATAGCGGAGGACGTTGCGTTATTATAAGGCTGATGATCTTCGGTAACCCTTTTATTCACGTTCCCACTCTTCCCCTGTGCAATCCGAGGGGAATCGACCAAGTGAGCGAGGAACAAGAAGTAACAATCGAGGCCACTACGGCGGGAACCGGCGGGATAAAGCTGTTCGGCGAGTGGAGCTTCGAGAACATAGAGGTCCGGGACCCCGGCCTCAAGAGGTACCTAAAGGTCGCGCCCGTCTTCATGCCCCACTCCGGTGGTCGCCACGAGGCAAGGAGATTCCAGAAGAGTGAGATGAGCATCGTCGAGCGCCTCATAAACAACATCCTCAAGCCTGGGAGCAGCGGCGGCGACAAGCCACGCGTGACCAACGCGGTGAGGACGGCGTTCAAGATAGTGAGTGTCAAGAGCGGCAGGAACCCCATCGAGGTGCTCGTGCGCGCGGTCGAGAACTGCTCGCCGAACGAGGACACGACGCGCATCGGCTTCGGTGGTGTCGTTTACAGGCTCGCCGTCGACATCTCGCCCCAGCGCAGGATCGACTTAGCGTTGAGGTTCATCGGGAAGGGGATCAAGGAGCAGACCTTCGGTAACAGGAAGACCTTCGAGGAGATCATCGCGGACCAGCTCATCGGCGCTGCCCAGAATGATGGCAACAGCTTCGGTGTACGCAGGAAGCGCGAGATGGAGCGCGTGGCGTTCGCCTCAAGGTAAGCCTAGTTTTTCTATTCTCTTTATAGTAGGGTCCCCGCCGCGAAGGCGAGGAGCCCGAAGAGCATCCAGTAAAGCACCTGATTCTTGACTCTCCTGCTCGATTCGCGGCTGTGGTCGCGTAGAAGGGACACGGCGCCGTAGACGAGTCCGGCGTCGGTGACCGCCACGAATGGGATGTACCACGGGGTGACGAGGTTGAGCAGAGGGGGGAGCACCGAGGCCGCGGCGGCGACTACGTAGAAGGCGGAGGCGAGGTACGCCGCCTTATCTACCCCGTATGCGACGGCTATCGTCTTGACGCCCCGTGCCCCATCCCCTTCGGTGTCGACGATCCCCTTCGTGACCTCCCTCCCCGTGTTCGAGAGGAAGGCGAGGGCGCTGAAGAGGAGAGAGGTTGAGATGTTGCCTGCGATGGCGCCGCCGTAGATGAAGGGGAGACCGATGCAGGTGCTGACCATGAGGTTGCCGGGGAACCCCGTCCTCTTTCCCCAAGCGGAGTAGGCCATCATGATGAGCCACGAGAAGACCGCGATGGCGAGGCTCTGCAGGCTGGTGAGGTAGGCGGCGGCGAGGCCGACGGCGCTCAGGATGAGGGAGTATGCGATTGCCTCGTTTGGTTTCACGTCGCCGCTCGGTATGGGTCGGCCGGGCTCGTTGACTGCGTCGATCTCCCGGTCGTAGTAGTCGTTTATGACCATGGCGCTCCCGGTGAGGGTGAATCCGGTGACGAAGGCGAGGGCGAGGTACTCGGGGGGGATGCTCGATCTGAGCCCACCCGCCATGGCGACGCCGACGAGTATGCCGACACCCATCATGACCGAGTTGACCGGTCTGAGTATCCTGAGGAAGCCGCCTAGCCTGCCCATTGCATAGGCAGACGCCCCCCTATCTTATTAAAAATGACCCACGTTTATTTAGTAATAGTTAAATGTTATATTATTGTGATGGTTGAGTAGTGGCGACGGGTTATGGAGATCGACTCTTTCAGGATAACGCAGAGGGGGGGCGCGGAGGACTTCGAGATATACGTCTCGACGCTGAAGGCGGTTGACCTCGTTGGCAGGTGCGCCTTCGACAGGTGGAGCCCGGAGAACCCGCTTGGTTACCAGCGCCTCCCCGTCGCCGGGCGCCTCGGGGACAAGAGGGGCGGCGCCCTCAGGTACCTCCTGCGCGAGATTGGGTGCTTCCCAACATCCATACTCCTAAACGTCAGGGGGGAGATAGGCTTCAAGCCCGAGGGGGAGGAGGGCTGGTCAACGAAGGGGAGGCTCGACCTCGGGGAGGAGAGGCTCTGGGGGATAGACGGGCAGCACAGGGTCGAGGCGCTCAGGCTCGCGATGGAGAGGAACGCCGACTTCGAGGACTACCCCGTCATAGTCTCCATACTCAGGAAGCCCCAGAAGTTCGACGAGCTGATGCTCTTCTACGTCGTCAACCGCAGGCAGAAGGGCATCTCCACGGACCTCGCCAACAGGCACCTGCAGAGGATGCTCTGGGAGAAGGGAAGCGGCTGGCTCTACGACTTCGAGGGGCCACGCGCGGTGAGGATCGGCCTCGGGAGCGAGGTCGTCGACGAGCTGAACACGAGCCCGGGTTCGCCGTGGAGGGGGAGGATCAGGAGGGTGGGCGAGGGCGAGGCACCGGGCCAGGTGACAACGGACAGGGTCCTCGCCTCGGCGATCGCCGAGGTGCTGAGGGAGAAGGCGTTCGTCGGCGTCCCGGTGAGGGACTTCGCGGCGGGTCTCGCCCTGTACTGGGGGGAGCTGAGCAGGCTATACCCCGAGGCATTCGACGAGCCGACCGGCTACATCCTGCTGTCCCCTATGGGATAAGGGCGTTCACCCTCCTCTTCGCCAGGGTCTACAGGCTCGCCTTGGAGAGGGGGCCCGTCACCGGGGAGTCTCTCGCCGACATCCTCGGGGGACTGCTCAAGAAGACCCCGGGGCACAGCGACCCCGTGTTCAGGCAGTCGCTGGATGTTGGGGTCTGGTCGAGGGAGGGGAAGACCTCGGATCTCGGCGCCTCCGAGCTCTCCCGGTGTCTCGCTGAGAAGCTGCAGCTGACCCAGGGTTAGGCTCTCTCGACGCGTATCTTCTCCCCGGGTGGGACGAGTTTGAGGAGCCTGGCGTTGTTCTCTATCTTCGCGAAGACGTTGACCGGGCTCGCGGGGCGTATCTCCCTGTCCCAGCTGGCGGGGGTGGGGCCGAAGAAGAAGCAGAGCGCCTTCCCGGGGGGCCAGTAGGCTATGTCGCCGACTTCGACGAGTTGCTTTGGGGACTCCGCCCCGAGGGCGACGGGGATGGTGAAGTAGATCTCCTCGCCCCAGACGTTTGCCTTGCCCTCGATGGGGAGCTTCGCGTAGACGGCGTCTGCTGTGGTGGGATTCTCTCCGGTGAGTTCGGCGCTGAAGGTGCCGGCTGACTTGGTTATGATCTTCATTTTCCTCGGCAACAGGAGCACTTCGCCCTCTAGGTCTCGCCTTGCCCGCTTAAGCTTTTTACCGGTAGGGGTTTTCTATGGGTGAGTTGGCGGGAAGGGACTTGTGGACGAGGAGACTGGCTTCTCTGGCTATGGGGTTGCTCATCCTCCTCTCCGCGTCGCTGCCGGGTGTCCAGTCGCTTGATAGCGTGTCGGGGACCGTGAAGGGTGTGGGTGGGCGGCCGCTCTCCGCCACGGTTGCCTCGATCGCCAATAATCAGATCGTGAAGTCCACCACAACGGCTGCGGATGGCTCGTTTATCCTTGCCCTTGACGCGGGCGTCTCCAAGCTCCTCGTGTACTCGGATGATCCCTCGACGCCGGGGTACGATTACGTCCCCGCCCTTGTAGGTGTCCCACCCGGCGGCGTCGTCTCGATAACACTTGAGCCCGCGGCTTCCCTGAGCATGAGGGGGGACCTGCTCTTCGTCGACACGGATAACATCCCGGTTTCGTACAGTTATCAGGTCGTTGACGCTAACGGCACTCTTCTCTCCCCGAGTGGGTATCCGCTGAGCTTCGGCTCGAAGGGCTCGACCCTGATCCAGATACCGAACCTGCCCAGTTCGACGATCATAGTGCCGGCGGGGATCCCCTATCGCCTCTGGGTGGGGGCGTCGATACTCGTTGGGACGAAGGTGACAACGAGGTCCGTCTCCTCGGGTGTGCAGCAGCCGCTTGCGGGGGGCACCATGGCGGAGTTTGACGTGATGGGGGTCACGCTCAATTACAATCTTGGCCTCGTGGGGTCCGCCATCAGTGACGCCTCGCAGAGGATAGTAACCATGGAGGGGCAGGGGTTCTACCTCGTCCGGGAGAAGGGGATAATCGCCAAGGCGGAGGTGAACTACGTCGCCGCGCAGCAGCACTACGAGGCCGGGGAGTACACGGAGGGCTTCGACTCCGCGAAGAGGAGTTACATAGACGCGAAGAGCACGTTGGGTGATCTGAGCAATCTCGCCCTCGACGCGGCTTCGAGCGTCTACATCATAATCGGTTTCCTCGCCGTCGCCTCGGTGACTGCGGGGTTCCTGCTGGTTGACTCGACGAGGCTTCAGATAGGCTTGGGGGCGGGGGTCTACGCCGCTGCGTTGCTCGTGTTGAGCAGGGTCTACCCCGGCGTGGGGGCGACGCCGCTTCAGGGCTTCCTGTTGACGACGGTCGCCTCGTATCTCGCGGTTGTGGCGGTGGCGGTGTTCCTCCCGAGGTTCCTCGGCGGAGGCGGGGGGGATGGGCGGGTCAGCCTCAGCGGCGTGCTCGTGCCCGTCTTCAGCATCGCCAAGAGGAGCCTTAAGAGAAGGAGGCTCAGGTTCGCCCTGACCCTCGTCTCCCTCACCGTCCTGGTGATGAGCTTCGTCGCCCTCACGTCCCTCTCCGAGGGCTACGGGCTGATGGTCGTGAAGTCTAGCTCGCTCACAATCCACCGGGGGGTACTACTTCGCGCGTCGACGTGGACCGAGTCCGAGCCAACATTCATGGAGTTCGTCGACGCCGAGGTCGAGTGGCTGCTGAGGCAGGAGGGAGTCGGGGCGGTCTCCGTCAAGGTGGAGAATACGCCGCAGAAGTCGGCGATCACATCCATCTCCGGGAACAGGATATACTCGATAGTGGGAGTCGACGCCGGGGTGGAGTCCCAGATCATACCACTCTCCTCGGCTCTCGTCGAGGGAAAGCTCCCCGGGCCGGGGGGCGTGGCGCTCAGCGTCTCCCTAGCCGCCAAGGCGGGGCTCAAGCTGGGGGACACGGTCAAGCTCAGGGACAGGGTCCTGACCCTCGAGGGGCTGCTGGACGACGCCGCGTTCTCGTCGTTGACTGACCTCGACGGGGGCTCGTATATCCCCGATAAGTGGGTCAACCTGAGTCCGCCTGGCGATCCCCCATACTGGGAGAGGCAGGCGACGCCGGCGTCCGAGGCGGCGCTCGTGGATGCATCGACGGCGAAGCTGATCAGGGCGCTTGGCGTGACGCGTATCGCGTTGAAGGTCGACGCCGCGGGTCAGGACGCCTTCGCCGAGAGGCTGGCGCTGCAGCGCGGCTACGAGACGTGGTCCGTCTCTGGGACGAGCGTCGTCTACGCCGCCCTCGGCAGCTACCTTGAGGGGAAGGGGCTTCCGCTCGTCATCCCGTGGGCGATCGTTGTCCTCAACGTTGTGGTGACTATGCTGAACTCCCTCTTTGAGAGGAGGAGGGAGATCGGCATACTCTCCTCGGTGGGGCTCAACCCGGCGGAGATATCGTCGATCTTCGTCGCGGAGGCGTCCATCACCGGCTTCATAGCCGGGGGGCTGGGGTACCTGGCGGGGCTCGCCTTCTACAAGTTGATGCCCATGCTCGGGCTCGCGCTTGAGGTCCACCAGAAGGTCTCCGCGGTGTGGAGCCTGGCAGCGATCGGGATATCCATCTCCGCGGTGCTCGTGGGGGCATTCGCGGCGCTCAGGAGCAGCGTCGTCGTAACCCCAAGCCTGACGAGGAAGTGGAAGATGGATGAGGGAGAGGGCGGATTCAACAAGCCGTGGGTCGTCCCGGTGCCGGTCAAGATCGAGGCTGGTGACGTGGACAGCTACGTCGGGTACATGCTCGGGAGGCTGCGTGGGCTGGAGACGGATCAGGTCCGGATGACGAGCAGGGTGACGCTGGAGACCCGCGGTGATGCCCGCGTGGTGTCTTTCATCTACAAGTCGTATCAGGCTACGACGGGGAACTTCTATACGAAGAACTCGGTCTTCGTGGAGCCGAGTGGGGGGGTCTATGGGGTGCGGCTTGAGTCGGCTGGTGGGCAGGACTGGGCGCACGAGACGGGGACCCTGATAAGATTGATCACGATGGAGTGGAGCAACCGGCCCCGCTGAGCACTGTAGGGAATAGATGCTCCTTTTGCTTAGATCGGCGCACCATCGGAGCAGTTTTATGGCTCCTTTTGGTGGGATGCGTCGTTTTCGTGGGTATTCGACGTACCCCCCTTTTACTATGGGTTGGTCGCCACACGCAGGGCAGGGCGCACCGAGTTGATGCACCTTTTCGCGTATAATGAACACATTATCACTCGTTATCGTGTTAAAAATGCGTCGTTTTGAGTACACTTTTCGTGCATTTATGGGTCGTTTTATGTACGTTTTTGTACATTTTCGATCCGGATCGGGGCTCTTTTCCAGCTTCTTTCGGGTGGTGGGGCCTTATTTTCGTTTATTTTGGTGACCCCCCCCTCCCCCCTTATTGTTGTTAGCCGCGCTCGATCCTTTCGATGCCGCCGTCGCGCATCCAGACGACGCGGTCGGACGCCTTGATCATCTTGAGGTCGTGTGTGGCGGCGACGAGTGTGAGGCCGCGTGTCTTATTTAGGCCATGTAGGAGGTCGATGATCTCGGTGCCGGTGTTTAGGTCCAGGTTGCCTGTGGGTTCGTCGGCGAGAATTATGGCGGGGTCGTTTGCGAGGGCGCGTGCTATGGCGACGCGCTGCTGCTGCCCGGCGCTGAGCTGGGTGGGCTTATGGTGGAGGCGTGCGCCGAGGCCGACGCTCTCGAGAAGCTTACGCGCCTTCTTGATTCCCTCGTCGTGGGGGGTGCCCGCGAAGACGGTTGGGAGGGCGACGTTCTCAAGCGCCGTGAGGACGGTTATGAGGTTGAAGCTCTGGAAGATGTAGCCGATGCGGCGGCATCGGAGCCACGCCAGCTCGTAGGCGTCGAGTTTGCTTATGTCGACGCCGTCTATGAGGACGCTTCCCTCTGTGGGGCGGTCGAGGCCGCCTATCATGTTGAAGAGGGTGGTCTTGCCTGAGCCGCTTGGGCCGACGAGGCTGACGTACTCGCCCCTGCCGATCTCGAGGTCGACGCCGTCGAGGGCCTTCACCGTCTCTCCGCCGATGTCGTAGTACCTCTTGAGCCCCTTCAGTTCTATGACGTTGTCAAAGCTCATATCGTAGTGCCTCCACGGGGTCGAGTTTCGATGCCCTGTAGGCGGGGTAGATGGTGGCTGCGGTGCTCAGGGCGACCGCGAGGGCGAGGGATGTGGCGAAGAGGGTTAGGCTCTGCGCCGCGGGGACCTTGAGGACTATGTCGTAGCCCGTTGTCCCGCCGGTCGTGATTAGTGCGGCGGCGACGCCCACGGCGTAGCCGATGAGGCCGCCGACGATCCCCTGCAGGAGCGCCTCCACGAGGAAGAGGAGTATTATGTGCCTGTTCATCGCCCCGAGGCACTTCATAGTCCCGATCTCCTTCACCCTCTCCTGTACGCTGATGAGCATCGCGTTTGTTATGCCGACGACGCTCACGGCGAGGGCTATGGCGACGAGCCAGTAGTATGTGGCGTCGACGCTGAGGTTGCCTCCACCGAGGGCGGTGTATGTGCGGTAGAAGGTGTCCGTGAGGAGCAGGCTCGTGTAGAAGCTGAGGCCGAGGGCTATCGACGCGACGTTTAGCATGGAGCGGTCTAGGCGTCTGATGAGCTGGTTGTATCCGAGTCTGAACGCCTCGGCGTATCCGAGGTGGACCCGTCCTTCCCCCGCCGCCATCGCCTATCATTCACTGGGCTCGTCTTAAAAGGTGAGTGGGCTAGTTGAGGTCGTCCTGCTCCCACTCCTCCTCGCCGAACTCCTCGGCGATCTCCTCGTCGTTCCAGCCGAGGCAGTCGTAGCAGAGGCACTTCTTCGTGTCCCCGCACTCGGAACAGTATTTGGCGCCGCACTCCTTGCAGTCGTGGAGCTCCTGTGCGTCCATGCCGCATATCTCGCAGAGTGGCAAAGCTGGTCCCAACTGGAGGCGGAGGCGCGGTGGCTATAAACCTATTGAGCCAGGCGGCGGAGGAGGGTCTCGTCTATGTTTCCGCCGCTGATGACGACGCCGACGCGTCTGCCCTCGAAGCGGCGGGGGTCCTCCATGAGGGCGGCGACGCCGACGGCGCCTGAGCCCTCGATTACCTCGTGTTGGCGGAGGAGCATGAGGCGTAGGGCGTCGACGATTGTGGCCTCCTTCACGTCGATCCAGTCGTCGACGAGCCTCTGGCAGATTGGGAAGGTGACGCTGCCCTGCTCGATGCCGCCGTGGAGGCCCTCGGCGACGGTGTCGTACATGGGGATGTCGATTATCTTGCCCGCCTTGATGCTCGCGTGCATGACTGGGCTCGCCTCGGTCTGGACTCCGATGACCTCGGCCTTGGATGCGCTCTTCATCACGGTGGCGATGCCCGAGATGAGGCCGCCGCCGCTTACGGGGACGAGTACGGCGTCCAGCTCTGGGCCATCCTCGACTATCTCAAGCGCCACGGTGCCCTGCCCCGCGATGAGGTCGGCGTCGTTGTAGGGGCTCAGGAAGGGTAGCCTCTTCTCCCTGCTGATGCTCTGGGCGAGGCGCTCCGCCTCCATGTACTCGTCGCCGTGGACGGTCAGGTCGGCGCCGAGCGCCCTTATGGCGTCCCTCTTCACATTCGGCGTGTTGCCGGGGACGACGATGACGGCTTTGACGCCGAGTTCGCGCGCCGCGTAGGCGACTCCCTGTGCGTGGTTGCCTGATGAGGCGGCGACTACCCCACGCGCCCTCTCCTCGGGGGTGAGTAGGGCGATCTTGTTTGAGGCGCCCCTGATTTTGAATGAGCCCGTGAGCTGCCGGTTCTCCAGCTTGAGCCAGACCTCGCCCTTTGTTAGGCTGCTGAGGAGGGGTGAGTGCTCGAAGGGGGTCTTTCTTACCCAGCGCCCCATCCTGCGGCGCGCCGCGTAGACGTCGCCTATCGTGACCATGGCTGATGATGCGCGGTGACCGTATAATAATCTAGGCACCCAGCGCCCGGTGCGCCCGTTGCCTGCGCCGATCCGCATCCGGGTATGATGGGTCGCGGATGAGAGCCTCCACGATCCCCGAGTGGAGGGCGGAGAACCCCTGTTCGTCGTTTGAAGCATCCAATAGCTCCCCGAGGGCGCCGGTGAAGGCGCGCAGCAGCGGCTCCAGCGACGGGTTCCCGTTGAGTAGGTCCCTCGTGAGCGTTGGGCTCTCCCCCGCGACGCTCTGGGCGAGGGTGTACTGGAGGGCGAAGGTGGAGCCAGCCATCCGCGACGCGAGTGCGAGGTCTTCGCCGCCGAGCACCCGGGCGAGGGCGAGGTTCAAGGCGTAGGGGAGGGAGAGGACGGCGGCCATGCAGCGGTCGTGGCGCGTAACGTCGAGGGTGACGAGTTCCGCTGCGGGGAATAGGCGCCCCGCCAGCCGCTGCTCGTCCTCGACGTCGGCGACGGGGACCACGGCGACAACTCGCCCACCGAGGGAGCATGTGGAGGGCCCGAACATGGGGTGGACGCAGAGAGGCGTGACGCCGATGCGGGATGCCTCGACGAGCGCCGGGTGGCTCCCCGCCTTGAGGCTGGCTATCTCGGCGAGGACCGCGCCCCTACGCATACGCGGGGCGACGGCTCGAATAGCGGCGGGCGTCGCGCTTATCGGGACTGAGATGACGACGAGGTCCAGCCCACCGAGTTCGGGGGGGCCCGTCCTCGTGTCCACGGGCTCGACATCGTAGCCGAGGCCGCGCAAGTGGCGTGTGAGCCAGCCGCCCATGCCCCCGCCCGCGCCGACGACGCCCGCCCTCAACGAGAATCCCAAGATACCCTCGGGGGAGCGTATTTCTGCCTTGAGGGCAGGCCCCGCTGCCTATGCCCGGGGATAGGAGCCGAGTACCTTGAGGCTCCACGCGTACGCCGCGAGTTCCCGGAGGGCGTCGGCGGAGGCGTGGTCCTCCCTGTGCCCGTCGAAGTCGATGAAGAAGACGTACTCCCACGGCCTCCCCGTGTAGGGGCGTGACTCGATCTTCGAGAGGTTTAGGCGGCGATCCGCGAGGACGCGGAGCGCGGCGATGAGCGTCCCCGGCCTGTTGTCGACGGTGAAGGCGAGGCTCGTCTTGTCCCGCCCCGTCGGCTGCGTCGAGCCGCGCCCGATGTGTAGGAACCTAGTGTAGTTCTCGCCGTTGTCCTCTATCTCCTCGGCGAGTACGCTCATCCCGTATATGTCGGCGGCGCGCCTGCTCGCGACCGCCGCGGCGTCTCGTAGCCCGCCGTCGCGTATCATCTTCACGGCCCCTGCGGTGTCGAAGTGGTTGACGGGCTCGTAGCCGTGGGTGGCGAGGTAGACACGTGTCTGCCCGAGGGCCTGTGGGTGGGAGTAGACGCGCTTGATATCTTGGGGCTTGACTCCGGGGTTCGCTATGAGGCAGTGCGTGACGCGGAAAACCGTCTCCCCGAGCACCGTGAGGCTCCTCTCGTTGAGCAGGTCGTATGTGCGGGTTATGCTGCCCTCGAGGGTGTTCTCGACGGGGACGAGCCCCGCCTCGGCCTCCCCCGCCTCGACGGTGGAGAAGACGTCCTCAAGATAGGGTCTTGGGATGGGCTCCGCCGCGTCGCCCCAGTGTTGTATCACGGCTGCCTCGCTGTAGGCGCCGGGCACACCCTGGTAGGCGACCCTCATATGTGTTCCTCCGCCTCGACGCAGAGGTCGATTATGGCTTGGAAGACCCGTTCGGCGCCGTCGGGGTCGAGGCCACGTGCCTGCGCCTGCGCCCTCGCCTTGTCGAGGACGATGCGCTCACGCGCCTTGTCGACGACGGGCTTCCCGTGGCGGCGCTTCACCTCGGCTATGGCTCGGGCCACCTCGACGCGCTCAGCCAGCCTCTCCAGTATCTCCTCGTTCAGCCTGTTTATCTCCGCCCTGTGGGGCGCGATCTCTTCCTCGTAGGTCATAATCGTTCACCTAGTACCTGTGGGATGAGCCCCCGCCTGAGGGCGTGGTCCGCGAGCACCACCGCCACCATCGCCTCGACGACGGGGACGGCGCGTGGGACTATGCAGGGGTCGTGCCGCCCCTCGATGTTTAGCTCGGCCTCGGTTCCCGCGGCGAGGTCGACGGTCCTCTGGGTCTTCGCTATGCTGGGGGTGGGCTTGAAGGCGGCGCGTAGGACGATCGGCGCGCCGGTTGTGACGCCCCCTAATATTCCCCCCGAGTTGTTCGAGGCCGTCGAGACGTGCCCACCCGTGATCTCGTATGGGTCGTTCGCCTCGGAGCCCCTCATCCCCGCGAGTCTCCGCCCTGCGCCGAACTCCACGGCCTTGACGGCGGGTACGGCGAATAGTGCCTTGGCGATGTCCCCCTCGATCGTGTCGAAGACGGGTTGCCCGACGCCCGCTGGGAGGCCGGTGGCGATGCACTCAACCTCACCGCCGACGCTGTCACCCGCCCTCTTCGCCTCCTCGATGACTCGGACCATCTCCGCGGACGCCTTCGCGTCTGGGCACCTGACGATGCTCGCCTCCGCCGCCCTGATCTCCTCGATGCTTGGATCGGGCGCCTCGACGCCGCCTATGGCGCGTGTGTAGGCGTGGACCTCGACGCCGATTGTGGCGAGCAGCTGCTTGGCGACTGCGCCCGCCATGACGAATCCGGCGGTGACCCTGCCCGATGCCCTGCCGCCTCCGCGGTGGTCGTTGAATCCCCCGTACCGCATGTAGACTGAGTAGTCGGCGTGCCCCGGCCTCGGCCTATCCCTGACGGCGTCGTACTTCGATGAGTCCTGATCGCGGTTCCACGTGAGCATGAGGATTGGCGCCCCCGTTGTGTGCCCCTCGTGGACGCCGGAGAGCACCTCGACGGCGTCGTCCTCGTTTCTGCTCGTGGTGACGCCGCTGGCGCCGGGGCGCCTCCTCGCCATCTCGCGGGCGAGCGCGTCTACGTCTAGCCTTAGCCCCGCGGGGCAGCCGTCGACGACGACGCCGACGCACCTGCCGTGGCTCTCCCCGAGGCTCGTAACCCTGAACACTGCTCCTAAGCTGTTGCTCATATCTTCACATTGCCTCCTATCGCGGCGAGGTCGCCCCAGAATCCCGGGTAGGACTTGGAGACGCACCCCGCGTCCCTGATGATCGTCTCCCCCTCCGCGTGGAGGGCGAGGACGGCGAACGACATGGCTATCCTGTGGTCGCCCCGGGGGTCTACCTCGGCCCCATGCAGGGCACCGCCCTTGATCTTCGCCGAGTCGGCGTCGTAGCTGACCTCGGCGCCCATGCGCTTCAGCCCCTCCGCCATCGCGGCGACCCGGTCAGACTCCTTCAGCCGGAGCCTGGCGAGGCCGGTGAGGCGGCTCTCCCCCTCCGCCGCGGCGCACAGGGCGGAGATGATGGGGAAGAGGTCGGGGCAGTCGCTCAGGTCCGCCTCGACCCCCCCTAGCTTCGAAGCCGTGACCGTGACGGCGTCGCCGCCCACGCGGGTCTCCGCGCCCATCTCGCCGAGGAGGGGGAGTATCGCCTTGTCCGCCTGCGAGCTGCCGGGGTTAAGCCCCCTTACAGTTACCTCCCCCGCGAGGGCGCCCGCCGCGAGGGGGTAGGATGCCGAGGACCAGTCGCCCTCGACGGAGACGACCGACGCCCTGTACGGCTTGAGCGGCGCCGTCAGGCGCCTCATGTCTGGGGAGTGCCCCGCCTCGACGCCGAAGGCGCGCATCGCGTCCACGGTCATGGCCACGTATGGCCTCGACTCCAGTCTGGTTGTGAGTGTGATCTCGACGGGGGCGTCGGCTAGCGGGGCGACGGTGAGGAGGGCGGAGACGAACTGGCTGCTCACGTCCCCGGGTAGCCGCGCCTCGCCGCCCTTGACGCCGCCGGTGCCCTTGATTGTGACCGGGGGCAGACCCCCGCGGCTCAGGCTACGCACCCCGAGCTGTGTGAGGGCATCGAGCAGCGGGCCAACGGGTCTCGCGGATAGCGAGGGCCCACCCGTGAGGCGGCACTCTCCGTCGACGAGGGCGCAGATGGCGGCCATGAACCTTAGCGTCGTCCCGGATTCCCCGCAGTCGAGGTCGCCGACGGGTGCCCGCAGTTCACCGCCTTCGACGACCCACTCCCCCCCGCGTGCCACCCCGACGCCCAGCATCCCGAGGACGCGGGCGGTCGCCTCGGTGTCGTCCGCCGTGAGCGGGTTCCTGATCGTGCTCCTCCCCCCGGCGAGCGCCGCGAGTGTGAGGGCGCGGTGGGTCATGCTCTTCGAGGGAGGCGCAGATACGCCGCCGGAGACCCCGGATGGCTTCACGGTCACGTTCATCTCGCGGCGACCTCCAGCCTGCCGAAGATGGCGTCGGTGACGCGTATCGGCGGCACGCCGTTTGTGTCGACGACCATGTCGGCTACGGCGATGTACCGCTCCCGCCTTTCATCGAGGAGGCCTCGGATGCGCGCCAGCTTGTCGCCGCCCGCGAGCAGGGGCCGGGACGAGTCGCCGCGTGTCCTGAGGCTTATCTCCTCCGGGCTCGCCGTGAGGAGGATCATCCTGCCGGTGCGCCGCAGCGCCTCGACGTTGGCGGGGTTGAGGACCGCGCCGCCCCCGAGGGCTATGACCTGCCCGTCGCCCATGCTCAGGCGCCTGATGACCCCACGCTCAAGCTCCCTGAAGGCGGGCTCCCCCATCCGGGCGAAGACCTCTTCTACCCTCATGCCCGCTTCCCTCTCGGCCTCGGTGTCGGAGTCGACGAAGCGGTAGCCGAGGCGGGGGGCGAGGAGCCTCCCCACGGTTGTCTTGCCCACCCCCATGAAGCCGAAGATGACGACGTTCAAGCCTAGGCGCCCCCGAGCGCCGCCCTCGCGGCACCCATCATCAGCGCCTCGGGCGCGTCCCTGCCCGTCCAGAGCCTGAAGGCCTCCGCCCCCTGGTAGACGAGCATCCTGAGCCCGCCGAGTGTGCGTGCCCCGGCTGCCTCCGCGTCCACGAGCAGGCGGGTCTTCTCGGGGTTGTAGACGAGGTCGAAGACGAGCAGGCGGCTGTGGAGGGCGCGTGCCTCGACGGGGCTCATGCCCTCTTTCGGCGACATGCCCACGGGTGTCGCGTTGACGAGTATGTCGGCGGAGGAGATGGCTCTCCCGGCCCCACCGAGGCCTCCGCTACGTACCTCCGCGCCGGTTTGCCTTGACACCTCTTCTGCGAGTGACTTCGCCTTGGCCTCGTCCCTCGCATGTACGCTGATCCGCTCGGCGTGGGGCGCCAATCCGCTTGTGACCGCGCGTGCGGCGCCTCCTGCGCCGAGGACCACGACGCGGCACCCCGAAAGGTCACCGTAGGCCTCCCTCAGCGCCCTCATGGAGGCGGTGCTGTCGGTGTTGTACCCCGTCAGGCGGCCGCCGTTGTTCACGACCGTGTTGACGGCGCCCACGGCGGAGGCGGTTTCGTCGAGTTCGTCGAGGAGGGGTATGACCGCGACCTTGTGGGGTATGGTGACGTTGAAGCCAGCGACGGAGAGGTCCCTGAGTTCACATACGCGTCTCCCGAGTTCCCCGGGCGGCACAGGCATCAGGCGGTACTCGTAGCCGAGGCCCAGTGCACTCAGGGCGGCGTTCTGCATCGCCGGGCTCAGCGAGTGGGCCACGGGGTAGCCGAGTAGGTAGAGGAGCCTCACGGCGTGACCCCCATGAGGCGGTATGCCTCCCGTAGCGACGGGAGCGTCGGCTGCCCCGGCGCGACGGCCCCGTCCTCGCCAGCGGAGGCGTAGGTGAAGGCGCCCCCCATCAGGGGGGAGAGGACACGCGACGGCACACCGATGGCACCCATCGCGAAGCTGACGTTGCCCGGCTCCCGCGCGAGGTACTCAAGGCAGGGCAGGTTATCTGATGAGTTTACCGCGGTCCCGATGATCTTGACGATGTCGGCGCCCGCCCCCTTCGCCTCACCGTGGACGGCTAGAATCTCATCCAGAGAGGGCATCCTATCCAAGTAGTGGCGCGAGACGATGACCATGGCGCGCTTCTCGTGGACCTTTTCGACAAGCTCCCCGAGGGAGACGGAGTCCGCCTCGACGTCCACGTAGTCGAACCCGGCCCGGACGGCTGAGAGCAACAGCTTCTGACGCTCACCCTCGCCGCCGATCCATCTCCCGCCGTGTGAGGGAACCCTCGCGGTGGCTATGAGTGGGATGCTCGTCGATTCCCTGAGCTTCCCGAGGCTAAGCCGCTCGGCGGCGTAGTCGAGCCTGAGTTCTATCAGGTCGGGCTTCGCCAGGCCGCGGATCGACTCGATAGCTGTCGCGGTGGTCGTGGCGGGGACTGAGACGCATATCCTGACCATCTAAGCCAGCGCCCCCCGTATCTCCGCCTCCGAGACCACGCGCACAGCGGGCTCGGAGCCAATCCCCGTGGGGAGGACGAGGCGGATCGATCCGTGCTCCGCCTTCTTGTCCCGCCTCATCAGGGGGATGACCTCGTCGACGCCGTAGGGGGCCTCGATATGTAGCCCTAGGCTTTCTAGCAGGACGATCTGCCGTTCTAGGTCGGCTCGCCTCAGTAGTCCTAGGCTCACGGCGACCCGCGAGGCGGCGACCATGCCGATCGCGACCGCCTCCCCGTGGCGTATCGTGTGCCCGGAGAGCGTCTCGACTGCGTGGCCGACCGTGTGGCCGTAGTTCAGCGCCGCCCTAATACCCCTCTCGTCGCGCTCGTCAGACTCGACGTAGCGCGCCTTCGCCGCCACGCACCTTGCGATAACCCAGCGCAGGGCATCGGCGTCAGCCGACTGCAGCTTCTCCGCCTCGGCCTCGACGCCCCCGTAGAGGGTGGCGTCGCTGATGACCCCGTACTTGGCGACCTCGGCGAGGCCGGAGCGCAGCTCGCGCCGGGGCAGAGTTGAGAGTAGTCCCGTGTCACAGGCGACCAGGGCTGGCTGGTGGAAGCTGCCGATGAGGTTCTTCCCCGCGGCGTGGTTTACGGCGGTCTTCCCCCCGACGCCGCTGTCGACCTGCCCGAGCAGCGTGGTCGGCGCCTGGACGACGCGTACACCGCGCATGTAGGTGGAGGCGGCGAAGCCGGCGGAGTCGCCTACCGAGCCACCGCCGAGGGCGACGACGACGCCCCTGCGGTCGAGACCGTGCTTGATCAGCGCGCCGAGCAGCTCGCCCGCGGCGTCCCAGGTCTTCGCCTCCTCCCCCTCGGGGATGATGACCTTCCCCGGGTGCAGCGCCTCAAGCGCGGTCATGGCCTGCGCGCCGTATAGCCTGTCCACGGAGGGCGAGGTCACAAGGATGCACCCAGTCACATCTGGGATGTACTCGTGGATCGCTTCCCCGAGCCGCCCCAGCAGACCGCCCCCGGCGAGGACGTGGTAGCTCCCCTCGCCGAGGTGGACCGTGGCGGCCCTCAATGACTCTAGGCTCATGGCCTACAGCCTTTTCCCAACTGCCCCGGCGATGGGGGCTAGTTCGCGCATGAGCGCCGCGAACTCGGGGGGGTGGAGGCTCTGGTCGCCGTCGCTTAGCGCCTTCTCGGGGTGGGGGTGGACCTCGATCATGAGGCCATCCGCCCCCGCGGCGACTCCGGCCTTCGCCATCGGGGCGACGAGGCTGCGTATGCCGGTGCCGTGGCTCGGGTCAACAACCACGGGTAGGTCGCTGAGCTGCTTTATCACAGGCACCGCGGAGACGTCGAGGGTGTTCCTCGTTATGGTCTCGTACGTGCGTATGCCGCGCTCGCAGAGTATGACGTCGGGGTTGCCCTCGTTGAGGATGTACTCGGCGCAGCCCAGCCACTCCTCGATGGTGGCGGACATGCCCCGCTTGAGCATCACCGGCTTCGCGGCGCGCCCCACCCGCTTGAGGAGGGTGAAGTTCTGCATGTTGCGGGCGCCGATCTGGAGTATGTCGGCGTAGCTCTCGACGAGCTCGACGTCCTCGGGGCTCATCACCTCCGTGATGATCGGGAGCCCCGTCTCCTGGCGTGCCTCGGCGAGTATCTTGAGCCCCTCCTCGCCGAGCCCCTGGAAGCTGTAGGGGAGGGTGCGCGGCTTGAAGGCGCCCCCGCGTAGTATGTGCCCCCCGGCGGCCTTGACGGCGTGGGCCGTCTCGAGTATCTGTTCTCGGCTCTCGACGCTGCATGGCCCCGCCATCACGGTGAGGGTGTCACCGCCGATGGTCGTGTTTCCGACCCTGATCTTGACGCAGCCGTGCCCGTTCTTGACGGCGAGTTTGATCTTTTGAGATACCACTAGCTTTGACATGCCTGTGCCTCCGAGTCGCCCCTTCAGCACAGGCTGGGGGCGTAAAACCCGTGGAAGCCGAACGCGTAGGCGTCGCTTAGGGTTTCATTCATCCGGGCGTCGACCCGGTTATCTTTGAGAACTAGGTTTGGAGCTTGGCTCCGGATTAGGCTGCTGTAAATTGGCGCATTGATCGCACCTCTCTCGATACCAGCGAATTGGGCTCATTCTGGGTATTTAACCGGTTTGGGCAGGTGTAACTGGCGTATCGCAGCGGGGATCAGTTAATATCCGCTGAATGGGGATGCCCTATCATGAGTGAGGAGAAGTCCCCCCTCGACCGCCTCCTGGCGCGCCAGGACTTCAAGCCATTCTCCGGCCCACACGCCTTCCGCGTCTTGGAGCTGTCGAAGAAGAGGCTACAGATGCCCCCGGTCCGGGATGAGGACGTCCTCAAGGCGGTCAGCAGCCTCGGAGTGATCCTCGAGACTGAGGTCGCCATGATGGTGGCGCTCCAGCAGGCGCTCTGCGTGCGCTGCGGCAACTGCTGCAGGGACAGGGGGCAGATCAGGCTCAAGAAGGAGGAG
This sequence comes from Candidatus Bathyarchaeota archaeon, assembly GCA_026394265.1. The sequence goes on along the minus strand of JAPKYO010000004.1, from coordinate 1,349 downwards.
CTTCAGAACATCGCCGACTCCCTCCACATGGAGTACAAGAGGCTGAAGGATCGGCTCAAGGCGACACCGATGGGGGACGGGACGTTCGTCGTCTCCCAGCCGTGCCCATTCCTCAGGGACAACTTCTGCAGGATATACCCCGCCCGCCCCGGGACGTGCCGGGGCTACCCCGCCAACGACCTCCTAACAAACATGGGGCAGAACAAGCAATTCGACGGCTGCCCAATAGCCGACCCGATCCTCGCCGAGGTAGTGGTGAAGCGCGTCCTCGAGGAGCAGATGTGGAGGGACCACCCCGAGGAGTTGAAGGCGATCGCGGAGAGGAGGAAGAGTGAGCTGGCGAAGATCGCGTCGATGCCGCAGGCGGAGAGGATGAGGCTGCTCACCGAGGGCTACGCCAAGGCCCTGCGCGGCACCGGCTGAAAATAGGTGTTTTATTCCACAGCCACCCGTCTACTCTGATGGTTGTGTAACCGTTGAAGCGGATACTGCTCGACACTGACCCGGGCGTCGACGACGCCCTCGCCTTCCTCCTCGCGTTCTCCAGCCCGGAAATAGCGGTGGAGGCGGTCACGACGGTCGACGGGAACGTCGACGCCGAGAAGGGGACGCGGAACGCTAGGCAGCTGCTCGAGTTCCTCGGCAGGGGCGACGTACCCGTCGCGCGTGGTGCCGAGCACCCTATGCTCCGCCCGATGGGGAACGCTGAGAGCTTCCACGGCAAGACGGGGCTCATGGACGCGGTCCTCCCCGAGCCGAAGATGAAGCTCGACAAGCGGGGCGCGGCGCGGCTCATCATAGACGAATCGAACCGACTCGGGAAGGAGCTGACGATCGTCGCCATCGGGCCGCTGACGAACGTCGCGGCGGCGATCCTCGCCGACCCGACGATCCCCGAGAAGGTAGGGGGGCTCGTCATCATGGGGGGCGCATTCGGACTCACCCCGTACGGGGCGGGGAACGCGAACGCCGTCGCCGAGTTCAACATCTGGCACGACCCCGACGCGGCGAAGCTCGTCTTCGACAGCGGCATACCCATGGTATGCGTCGGCCTCGACACCACCATGCACACGGACTACAGGATGAGCAAGGCCATGTACGGGGAGATGATCGCGGCGAAGACGAAGCGCTCCAAGCTCATCGAGGGCCTCTGCGGGGCACTCGTGGAGAGGTACAACGGCTTCAGCCTACACGACCCGATGGCGATGGCCTACGTCGCCGACCCCACCATGTTCAAGACGGAGAGGTACAAGGTGGAGGTCGAGACCGTGGGCACGCACACCATAGGCATGACCGTCATCGACCGGCGCAGGTTCCACCGCGAGGAGAACCAGAACGCGAGACACGAC
>JAPKYO010000010.1 GCA_026394265.1 Candidatus Bathyarchaeota archaeon | reverse complement strand
CTCTGCAACCACCCCGAGTGCAGGGACAACCTCGTCCCCGGCACCCCCCACTGGGTCTGCAAGAAGAACCGAGGCATGACCAGCCTCATCATCGGCAGCCTACGCGACCTCAGGGTCCAGTGGTACAAGCCCAGGAGCAGGGACAAGGCACTCAGCCCCGAGGAGCGCCAATACTACGACGTCGTCACCCAGGCCCTCAAGGTCTTCCTAAACGCCAGCTACGGCGTCTTCGGCTCCGAGAGCTTCCCCCTCTACTGCCCGCCACTCGCCGAGAGCACAGCCGCCGTCGGCAGATACGCCATGAACAAGGCCGTAGACAAGAGCCAGCAACTCGGCATCGAGGTCATCTACGGCGACACAGACTCCGTCTTCCTCGAAAAGCCCTCGAAGGAGCAGATAGACGGCCTAGTCGGATGGGCCGACGCCGAGCTCGGCATCGACCTCGACGTCGACAAACTGTACCGCTACGCCATATTCAGCAGCCGCAAGAAGAACTACCTCGGCGTCTACCCCGACGGCAAACTCGACATAAAGGGACTCACGGGCAAGAAGCGGCACATACCCCCCATCCTCAAGGACGCCTTCAACAAACTCACAACAATCCTCAGCAACGTCGAGAAACCCGAGGAATTCCCCCACGCCAAGGAGGAGATAAAGAACCTCGTCACAACCATCAACCACCGCCTCAAGAACCGCGAATTCGCCATAGAGGAGGTCGCCTTCAGCATGATGCTCGGCAAGGGCCTCGCCGGCTACGACACCACCCCCCAGCACGTCAAGGCGGGGAGGATGCTTGAGGAGCAGGGCTACGAGCTAAAGGAGGGGGACATAATCAGCTACGTCGTCACAAAGGACGGCGTCAAGCCGGTGCAGATCGCGAGCAAGAAGGACGTAGACATAAACAAGATGGAGGAGTATCTAGAGGGCACGTTCGAGCAGGTGCTCGACGCCCTCGACATGAGCTTCGACGAGCTCGTCGGGCGCCCACGCCAGACGGGGCTAGGCGCTTTCTTCACACGTAGCTGAAAACGTTTATTTACACCGTTTTCGTAATACCAAACTAGGTGTTACTAATATGGGTGCTACGGAGACCGTAACCGCGAAAGTCCCAAAGGAGATAAAAGAGAAGCTCAATCGCCACGGCGTCAACGTGAGCGCCCTCATACGCGAGACACTAGAGAAGGAAGCGGAGCGCCTTGAAAAGGAAGAAAGAGGGAGATTGATAGACGAAGCCGCAGAACTTCTCAAAGACATACCAATGAAGAATCTCATCGAGGACATTCGCAGGGATCGTGACGAAAGATGAGCCCGAGGCTCATCGACGCTAGCAGCATACTAAACCTCATTAAAGCACGTTCGAACGCACTAAGAGACACACCAAAAGATTTTGTCGTCCTATCTCTAACGATCTATGAACTTGGAAACGCTCTGAGAAAAGAGGCTTACAAAACTAAAACGACTACGCCAGAGGCCTCGGAAGCGCTGCTTAACATCATATCATGGCTTATCAAAGATATGGGAGTATACAGTCTCGAAACCGATGACCCTGTGAAGATACTTAATTTAGCTGGAAGGCGTGGACTAAGCTTCTATGATGCCGCTTACCTTTACGCGGCGAAGAAGGAAGGCTATGCTCTCGTAACCGACGACTCGAAGTTATATCGAGAAACCGTTAAGGAGGGCGTAGAAGCGTTATCCGCGGCGGACATCGATAAACCTATAGATCCTTGAGGAGGCGGCGCGCCTTCTCCATCTCCTCCGGTTTCTTCGCCACCTCGCCCTTCTCGTTGGCGGTTATCAGCGCCTCCCCGCCGTAGACGAGGCCGAGGTACTTGTAGCTCATCTTAAGGCTGTCGACGAGTGGCCCGCAGGCGCTGGGGCCCTCCTCGCTTGGGGCGATGAGATAAGCCTTCTTGCCCTCCAGCTTACGGTTGGCGACGTATGGGCGTAGGCGGTCGATGAGGAGCTTCATCTTGGCGGTTGGGCCGTACCAGTAGATTGGGGTGGCGAGGACGAGGGCATCGGCGGCGTCTATCGCCTCGTAGATCTTCGGCATGTCGTCCTTTAGGACGCAGACCAGTTCCCCCTTCTTGCAGGCGCGGCAGTCGACGCAGGGCTTTATCTCGTAGTCGTAGAGGTAGAGTTTCTCCCCCTTGTGGCCGTGCTTCGCGGCCTCGGCGAGGGCGGCGTCTACGAGCAGATCAGTGTTTCCCCTCCGGCGGGGGCTCCCATTGAGGGCGAGTATCTTCATTGAAGAAGACCACGCCCCTTGCCCCTTTATCCCTATCCCCGAGACTGCAAAAATTTCAGCCATGTGGGAGAAGACTATAATATATGGGCCGCAGCATCCTCTTCGGTCAATATGACCGGTTTCGTAGACATAGCCAAGATACTTGGCGGAAAGCATGACGAGGAGCAGGTCCAGATCCGCGGCTGGCTCTACAACAGCAGGAGCAGCGGCAGCATCGTCTTCCTCCACATACGCGACGGCACAGGTGTACTACAGTGCACCGTAAACAAGAAAAACGTCGACGAAGCCACCTTCAATAACCTCGAGAAGCTCACGATGGAGTCCACGCTCGAGCTAGGGGGCAAGGTCCGCGTGGACCAGCGCGCCCCGGGTGGCTACGAGCTCTCCGTAAATAATCTCGGCACAGTCTACGAGGCACAGCCAGACTTCCCCATAACGATGAAGGAGCACGGCCTAGAGTTCCTGCTAGACAACAGGCACCTGCAGGTGCGTGACCCCAGGCTGCAGAACATCTTCAAGATAAAGGGCGAGTTCCTAAAGGCGGCGAGGGAGTGGTTCTGGGAGAACGGCTACACGGAGACGCAGAGCCCCAGCTTCACCAGCGCGGCCTGCGAGGGCGGCTCGACACTATTCGAGGTCAAGTACTTCGACAAGAAGAACGTCTACCTCAGCCAGAGCTGGCAGCTGTACGCTGAGGCGATGATAAGCAGCCTCGGTAAGATATTCACGATCGCGCCGAGCTTCAGGGCCGAGCCCAGCAGGACCCGCCGCCACGTGACGGAGTTCTGGCACATGGAGGTCGAGGAGCCGTGGACGACCCACGACGGCATCATGAAGGTCGGGGACGCGCTCGTCAGCCACATCGCCAACGACCTGGCCACTAAGATGCCGAAGGAGGTTCAGGCGTGCGGCAGGGACCCAAAGGACCTGCTCAAGGTGCAGCCGCCGTTCCCGAGGATCAAGTACGATGAGGCGGTGGAGATACTGCAGAAGGACGGCGTGGAGATGAACTGGGGTGACGACTTCGGCTGGCAGCAGGAGGCGCCGCTGACGCAGCACTTCACCTCGCCCTTCTGGGTGGTCGGGTTCCCGACGGGGATCAAGCCCTTCTACCACCTGCCAGACCCCGCTCGGCCGGACACGACGATGTCGGGCGACCTGCTGGCCCCCGAGGGCTACGGGGAGATCATCGGCGGCGGGCAGCGCGTACACGACTACAACCAGCTCCTACAGCGCGTGCTGGATGACAACCTCAACCCTGAGGACTATCAGTGGTACATGGAGCTGCGGAAGTGGGGAACGGTGCCGCACAGCGGCTTCGGCCTCGGGGTGGAGCGGGTCCTGACTTGGATGCTCAAGCTGGAGCACATCAGGGACACCATACCCTTCCCCAGGGACATGCGCAGAGTCTACCCGTAGTCCCCGCCGATTTCACCTATTTTAAAAACTCACTTCTTCAGTGAGGCGACGAAGGCGTCGACCTTGGCGTCGATCTTCCCCTGCTTAGCGTCGGTGCCCTTTATCGCCACCGTCGCGAGGGGCTTCTTCCCGGCGAGCTTGCCCATCCCACCGAATGTCCCGGCGGTGTAGAGGCCATATGTCGCGAAGAAGGCGAGGTTGGGAAGCTTCGCGCTGTTTTCCTTGAGGTAGCCCTGTATGGGGAGGGAGGTCGAGAAGCCGTTGACGGGCGTCCCGACGACGACCAGGCCGTAGCTTGAGGGGTCGAAGCCGCTCTGGGCCACGCCCTGCTCGCTGACCTCGCAGAGGTCGCCGCCCATCCTCTTGGCGATTGCCTCGGCGACGGTCTTCGTGTTCCCCGTCTTCGAGTAGTAGACGACTAGGCATTTTCCGCTCATCGTTGATCGGATCAGTCTCCTCGGGCTCCTTTTCATACCTTTCGAATCTCATCTCGGGGCGGGAAAAGGCGTTAAGCGTGGATCGGGGGAGTATGTAGCGATGCGTATGCCCGTGTTCAAGGGTTGGATGCCGGATAAGAGCCTCGAGTACCTCGAGGGAATCGACGAGGAGTACACGTGCAAGGAGCCCCGCGCCATCGCCGCGAGGGTCAAGGCCATCGCGGAGGAGCACGACGACTGGAGGAGGAACAGGTGCCTCAATTTGAACCCCTCGGAGAACGCGATAAGCCCGGGGGCGCGCAGGCTCCTAGACACGGACCTCGCGACGAGGGTGACTGAGGGCTTCGTCGGGGACAAGGAGTACCCGCCCGCGCCGATGAACGTGTACATCGACGAGATCGAGGGCATAATCATCCACCTCGTCAAGAGGCTGTTCCGCTGCGACTACGTGGAGTGGAGGACGCTTAGCAGCTCGATGGCGAACTCGCTCGTCTACTTCGCCCTCTCGAAGAGCGGGGACACGATCATGTCGCAGTCGAACAAGGGCGGGGGGAACGACAGCTACCGCCCCAACGGGCCGCCGCTCCTCAGGGGGCTCAAGGTCGCCGACCTCCCCGACGCGCCCCTATTTGACGTCGACTACGACGCCCTCGACGCGAGCATCGCCAAGGTGAAGCCGAGCTGGATAGTAGTCGGCGGGGGCAGGATACTCTTCCCATACGACCTGAAGCGGCTCCGGGAGGCGGCGGACCGCGTTGGCGCCCACATCCTATACGACGCCGCCCACGTCGGCCCACTCATCGCCTTCGGCCTCTTCCAAGATCCACTGGCGGAGGGCGCGGACGTGATGACGCTGGGGACGCACAAGCTCATGGGAGGCCCAATAGGAGGACTAGTGCTTACCAACAACGAGGAGATGGCGAAGAAGATGGTCGCCCTCACCCATCCCGCCTTCATACAGACGCGTGACCAGAACAAGTATGCCGCCGCGGCGTGGAGCCTCAGCGAGCTGGCGCACTTCGGCCCCGCGTACGCCAAGCAGGTTCAGGCAAACTCACGCGCCCTCGCGGGTGCCCTAGACGAGCACGGCTTCAAGGTCGTGGGCAAGGAGAAGGGCTACACGAGGACGCATCAGGTGATAGTCAACGTCCGCGACCTCGGGCCGCGCTCAATCGAGGCGAGGTTCAACGAGTCGAACATACTCCTCCCCACGACGGTGCTCTGGGACGACCCGCCGAACGGCAGGGGCGGGCTCCGGATATCGGTGCAGGAGACTACCAGACAGGGGATGGCCGAGGGGGAGATGAAGCAGGTGGCCGGGTTGATCGAGAGGTCGGCAAACGGGGAAGCCCCGGAGGTTATGAGGGGCGAGGTCGAGAGGTTCGTCGCGCCCTTCCAGAAGCTCAAGTACTGCTTTTAACGCCCGCTTTCGCGAGGGCGCAGTTGAGCAGCACGTTTGCGCCGCGCTCAAGGTCTGCGGCTTCGCTCCGCTCCCCGGGACTGTGACTTATCCCGTTTATGGAGGGGACGAATATCATCGCGGTGGGGCAGATGACGTGCATGAACTGGGCGTCGTGCCCCGCGCCGCTCGGCAGCCGGAACGTTGAGTAGCCGCGCCGGTTGGCGGAGGCCTCGACGAGGGCGACCATCTCTGGCCTGAAGTGGACGGGCTGCGCGTCGGCGGTCATCTCCCGCTCCAGCGTGAGGCCGCGGCGCTTTGCGATCTCCTCCGCCCTCCTCTCGACCTCTGCCTTGCCCGCCTTGAAGGTGGCGTCGTCGTATGAGCGGTAGTCGACGGTGAAGTCTACGAGGCTGGGGACGACGTTTATGGCTCCGGGTTCGAGGCGGAGCTTGCCGATGGTGCAGAGGGCGTTGCCCTTGGCGGCGACGTATTCGAGGAGGCCACCGTATAGCTCGGCGGCTCCCGCCATGGCATCCTTCCTCATGTCGAGGGGGGTCGTGCCGGCGTGGTTCGCCTCGCCGCGGAGGGCCATCCTCCACCACGCGATGCCCTGCACGCCCTCCACGACGCCTATCTCGAAGCCCCTCCTGTGGAGTATCGGCCCCTGCTCGACGTGCAGCTCGAAGTAGGCCTCGGGCTTCACGTCCTCCCTGCCGAGGTAGCCTATCCCCTTGAGCGCCTCCTTGACGGTGACGCCGTCGTCGTCCTTGCGCGCGTACGCCTTCTCGAGGGGGTAGCCGCCGGACTTGACGAGGCTGCCCATCATGTCGGGTTGGAACCGGACGCCCTCCTCGTTTGTGAAGCAGCCGACGCCGATGGGGTGCATTGTTTCTATCCCCTCCTCGTTGATGCGCCTGATGACTTCGAGGGCGCCGAGGACCCCGTATGCGCCGTCGTAGATGCCGGCGTCTATGACGGTGTCGATGTGGGAGCCCATTATGACGGGCTTCAGGGCGGGGTTCGAGCCCTTTCGGACGCCGAAGATGTTGCCGATGGGGTCGACGCGGACGTTGAGTCCCTCCTCCTCCATCCAGGATACGAGGAGGTCGCGTGCCTCGCGGTCCTCCTCGCTCAGGGCCAGGCGGGTCACGCCCTTGAGGCCCTGTCTCCTGCCGATCTTCCCCAGTTCGTTGAGGCTACTGAGAAGCCTCACGGCGTCCACCCTCAGCTCTTCGTTCAAGGCCCTTCCCACAGATACTGAGCGTGCCCAGATAAAAGCGGAGCAGCGCCAAAATATTACATACCATGAACGCCGAACATCCCCCATGAACAAGCAGGAGACAGAGGTATTCCACGCGGTAGAGTCGGGGAGGGACCGGATGGTCAGGTTCCTCCAGCAGATACTCAGGATAGACACGCAGGTGCCGCCGGGGCACGACTACGACAAGGTATGCGGCATCATCGAGGAGAAGTACCGTGGACTCGGATACGCGACATCCCTCCACGAGGCCACTGAGAAGTACATGAAGCTCAGCGGGGCGAAGCACATCGGCCTCGAAGGGCCGCGCACGAACCTCGTCGCCCGCCTCAAGGGCACGGGTGGAGGCTCAACACTCCACATCAGCGCCCACACTGACCTCGCCGCTATTCAGAAGCAGGGCTGGAGCGTCGACCCCCTCGGCGGCGAGATAACGAAGACCAGCAAGTACGGCAAGAGCGCATACGACGTGGGTGGCGGCTACATCTGGGGACGCGGCGTCGGCGACGACAAGGGGGAGACCGCGGCACTCCTACTCGCCCTAGAAGCCATCAAGGAAACCGGTGTCAAACTCAAGGGCGACCTCATAGTCACCGCAAACTGCGACGAGGAGATAGGCGGAGTCGCGGGCCTCGGCTACCTCATCAGGGAGGGCATCGTCAAGGCGGACCTCGGCATCCAGCTCGACGGCTCGATGACCGGCATCGGCCTCAGCGCCATGGGCAGGACCCGCTTCCTCATACGCACCCGCGGCAAGAGCTACCACGGGCAGGTCCCAATCCTCGGAATCAACGCCATCGAGAAGATGAGCAAACTCAACGTAGCACTAGACGCCTACTGGAGAAACGTCCTCCTCAAACGCAAGTACCAGACCCCCGGCATCGACTTCGGCGAAGGACTCAGGGCCAAGGGCATCGAGTGCCCAACCGGAATGCTCAACATAGGCACCATAAAGGGCGGAGTACAGGGCGCAACCGTACCCGACCTCTGCGAGGAAGAGGTCCTACGCGGCATGATACCCGGCGAGACCTATGAGGACACCCGGGCCGAGTTCAAGTCCGTCCTCGACGGCGTCAAGGCAACCGACGCCGACCTCCAGTACGAGCTTGAGACCATAAACTTCCGCGAAGGCTACGTCGTCCCCGCCACAGACCCCTACGCCCAAGAATGCCAAGCTCTCATACAGGAAGCCGTCGGCAAGAAGCTCCCCTTCACCGGCACACTCGCCAGCACCGACATGAACTACCAAGTCGTCGACGGGCACATGCCATGCATCAACTTCGGCGTCGGCGGCCCCTACAGCAACGGCCACGGCCAGGACGAGAACGCCAGCATCGACGAGATCGTAGAATGCGCCAAGGCCGTCGCCCTCATCACCATGCGAAAACTAGGCACAAACAAGTAAAAGGGGGGGGAGGGGGGGTCCACCGAATAAACTGGAAAACAGCCCCATAACCCGAAAGAAGCCAGAAAAACGCCCCGATCCAGATCAAAACTGTACAAAAACGTACATAAAACGACCCATAAATGCGCGAAAACGTCACTAAAAACGACGCATTTCTGACGCGAAAATGGGCCAAAACATGGCCATTATGCGCGAAATGGAGCATCAATTCGGTCACGCCCCCTTCAGCAAGCTGTGAAAAAGCATAGGGAGAAGGGGGTTCCACTGATCCGCTCTGAAAAGACGCCGTCCGCTTAAAGGAGCTAGAATAAGGCTCCGATGATGTTCTGATCTAAGCAAAAGGAGCGTCTATTCCCTACCAAGGATGAAAAAAATCGTTATGATGGGTAGCACGCCATAAGCCCCCGGAACCGGCGAAAAAATGGGGTAGACGAGATACCCCTGAAATGAACGCCCCCGGATGAAAGAAGCCTGAAAACGGACCCGATCTATTCCCTACCAAGCTACTCCACTAGCTTGTCTTCCTTCCTCGAATACATCCAGTAGGCGAGGAGAACCTGCCAGACCGCCAAGTAGGAGACAGACAACGCCTCAGGGATCGCAATTGACCCCCATGGGAGGAACCAGATCACCGTCGCCAGCACGGCGGTCCCCCAAGCCAGCAGCGTGTAGAACCGCATCCTCTTCCTGAAGCAGAAGTAACCGATGATCACAGCCGACAGCGGAAACGCCACGAAGAAGCCGATACTCACGTAGTTGTGCCAAGGCTCCACAGTGATGTTAACCAGACCGATGCCCAGCAGCAGCGCCGAGGCGAGGAGATGCACCCCGCTCCCCACCTGCCCGATGATATCACCCTTCGTCATCTCAAACAGACCCGTGCTAAACATCAGCATCAAAGCAGCCGTCATCGCCAGCCCCGAGTTGAAGACGGTAGACTCGAACCCATCGGTCCCCCCGAGGTCACTCAACGCGTTCCCCGTCCAGCTGAACCAAGGCGACAGCCAGATGCTCGATCCGATGATCAGTAACCCGAACAACGGCGCGACGATGCCGAAGAACCCAGCCATCCGGAGAACCTTGAGGTTCATCACCGAACAAAACACACATCAAATGTTAAGCATATCGCCGGAGCCACGCCCCGCCCAGCCCCCTCGACTCAAGGAAACGCCCCAACCCAAGCACCCGCCTCCAACCCTATTATACACCAACAAACAAACACATGACCATGGAGAAACTCGACCTCAAGAAGGAGCTGAAGAGCCTCTACTCACCCAAAGAGAAGCCGGAGATCATCGACGTCCCCGAGTTCAACTACCTAACATACACGGGGCGCGGCGAACCCGGCGGAGAAGCCTACGGCGAGTCCCTGAACGCCCTCTACGCCGCCGCGTACACCCTCAAGTTCGCCTCCAAGAAGAAGGGTCGAGACTTTTCGGTGATGACGCTGGAGGGGCTCTGGTGGTGGGACGACCCGGGGATAATCAACCTAGAGGACGCCCCACCCCGCGACACATGGAACTGGACCTCACTGATCCTCGTCCCCGACTTCATCACAGCCGCCATGCTCGACGAGGTTAAGCCGGAGCTAGTCGAGAAGAAGGGGAGGGCGGTCGAGAAGGTACGCCTCGAGAGGATACACGAGGGACTCTGCGCACAGATACTCCACGTCGGCCCCTACAGCGACGAGCCACGGAGCCAGAAGGTCCTACACGGCTTCATCGAGGAACAGGAGTACAGGCTCCGCGGGCGCCACCATGAGATATACATGAGCGACCCACGCAGGACGCCGCCCGAGAAGTGGAGGACCATCCTACGCCACCCCATCGAGAAGACGGGGCGAAACCCTCTATAAACCCACGGCACGCATATCAGGGAGAATAGGGGCCGCCACATTGATCGACTACCACGTCCACGAGAGACACTCACGGGACGCCGCCACCGCTCGGATACCCGAGTACATCGCATCCGCCGAGGCGCGAGGCGTCCACGAGATCGCCTTCACCACCCACTTCATAACCATCGGCCCAGACGTCGACATAAGCATCCGAGAAGACGAGATACCCGAGTACCTAGAGGACATCAGGTCCGCGCAGGAGCACACCAAAGTCCACCTCCTCGCGGGACTCGAAGTCGACTACTTCCCCGGCGAGGAACGCCACCTAGAATCCATCCTATCCAGCCACGACTTCGACTTCATCCTCGGAAGCACCCACTACATAAACGGAGTCGACATAGGCTCACAGACGCAGGCGGAGGGATACTTCGCAGACCGCCCCATCAAGAAGGCGGCGGACGAATACTACACCGTCTGGAAGAAGGCCATAGAGAGCGGCTTATTCGACGTCATGGCGCACCCCGACTACTGGAGAAAGTACCTCCACTTCTACGGCAAGACCGCCCCCTGGGGCGACTACGGCTCCACCGTCTACGACGCCCTCGAAGCAGCCGCGGACCACGACGTCGGAATAGAAGTCAACACGGCGGGGGAACGCGCCGGGACGGGCCACTTCTACCCGCTACAGGAATTCCTCGTGGCTGCACACGAGGCGGGGGTCAAAAACGTGACCGTGGGAAGCGACAGCCACACGGCGGGCACCCTCGGCTACAGGCTCGACGAGGCGACGAGGATGCTCAGAGACGCGGGATTCACCACCATGAGCACCTTCAAGAACCGGCGCAGCAGCCAGACACCCATCGAGCAGATGCTCAAGAGAACACATTAAAGCAGAAACGGTCCCCTGTATCTCCGACAGGCGGCCGCGAGATGGAGGACAAGGAGAGATTATTCCGATACATCGAGGAACACAGGGATGACCTCGTCACCACACTCAGGGAACTCGTCAAGATAGACACGCACACCCCACCCGGGCTAAACTACGACAAGATATGCGAACACATCTCCGACAAGCTAACGCCTCTAGGCTGTGAAGCCTCGATACACGACGCCACCGAGAAGTACCTCAAGCTATCCGGTGCAAAGCAGCTCGGGCTCGAGGGACCGAGGAGCAACGTCGTCGCCCGCCTCAGGGGAAGTGGCGGCGGACCGGCGATGCACGTGAGCGCACACATCGACACCGCACCAATACAGAAGGAGGGCTGGTCAAGCGACCCGCTCGGCGGAGAGGTAACGAAGACCTGCAAGTACGGCAAGAGCACATATGACGTGGGGGGCGGCTACATCTGGGGACGTGGCGTCTGCGACGACAAGGGACCCCTCGCGGCGGCCATGTTCACCATCAAGGCGCTCCACGAACTCGACATACACCTCAAGGGGGACATGATCCTCACCGGGAACTGCGACGAGGAGATCGGCGGAGTCGCCGGCCTCGGCTACCTCATCCGGGAGGGCATCGTCAAGGCGAACTACGGGCTCCAGCTCGACGGCTCAATGAACAGCATAAACCTCGCCGCCCAAGGACGCACAAGATTCATGGTAAAGACCTTTGGCAAAGCCTACCACGGCCAGATGCCCATCCTCGGCGTAAACGCCATCGAGAAGATGAGCAAGATCAACGTCGCACTCGACGCCTACTGGAGGAACGTCCTCATGAAGAGGCAACTCGCCACACCCGGCATCGAGCTGCCCCCCGAAATCAAGGGAGCCGGTATAGACAAACTCACCGCGATGCTCAACATCGGCACCATCAAGGGCGGCGTACAGGGCGCAACCGTCCCCGACCTCTGCGAAGAGGAGGTCCTCAGATGCATGACCCCCTCCGAGACCTTCGAAGGCGTCGAGAAGGAGCTACGGAGCGTCATAGAGGGAGTAAAGGCGACGGACCCCGAACTACGCTACGAGGTCGAGGTGATCAACAGCAGGGGAGGCTACGTCGTCCCCGCGGACGACCCCTTCGCACTAGAAGCAAGGGAGATCATGAAGGAGGCAACCGGCAGAGTCCTCCCATTCGTCGGCAACCTCGCGAGCACCGACATGAACTACCAGGTAGTCGACGGCGGGATGCCCTCGGTCAACATCGGAATAGGGGACACATACACGAACTACCACAAGAGCGACGAGAACGTCTCGATAGATGAACTCGTCGCCTGCGCCAAGGCGGTCGCCCTCTTCTCGCTGAGAAAGCTCGGCTGAGGCATCCCTTTTTTAAACAACACCCGCGGATATCACAGATATGGCGCGTTTCTGCCAGAGATGCCAAGGGCCACTCAACGAAGGAGACTACTTCTGCGGCAACTGCGGCCTCCCCACGAGGCTCGGTCTGAAGTATCAGGAGACGAGTGAGAAGCTAAACCTGAGCCTTAGTCAGTTGGAGAGGAGCTACCAGACGGGGCACCTATCCAAGGAGAAGTATGAGGCGCAGAAGGCGAAGTACGGCGAGGAGTACTCCAAGCTCATGGCGGAGATCAGCGCCAAGCGGCCCGCCGTCCTGCAGAACGCGGCGACACCCACGCCACAGATAACGGGCGAGCCCGAGAACCCGGGCGTAAAGAACACCGTCATCTACGCCGACCCACCCCAGCTGCACCTGCACGACGCCGTGGGCTACCTGATAGCCACCATCGTCATAATCGGCGTCAGCCTCTACTTCACCTGGGGCTACATCGGCGATGGATTCGAGTTCGTCTGGCTCGACCAGTGGTACCTCCTCGCCTTCAGCCTAGTCGGCCCAGCCATCTACCTCTTCTGGATGTGGAGAGCGGATAAGCTGGAGAGGGAGCCGATCTACCTCGTCACCCTCATCCTCGGATGGGGAGTCTTCGCCGCCTTCCTCAGCCTCATCGGCAACGGCATATTCGACACAATCGGACTCGGAGCCGCCTGGCTCGGAGCACCCATCGTCGAGGAGTCCATGAAGGCGATAGGCGTCTACCTGATCGCGAAGAGCCCCGAGTTCAACGACTCGATGGACGGCATCGTCTACGGCTTCGCCTCGGGTATGGGCTTCGCGTGGGCGGAGAACTTCTTCTACATCGTCATGATGTACGAGGGGGACCTAATATTCAGCCTCCTCAGGGTCTTCATCTTCGGGCTCGGCCACGGCATCTACACCGCCTATACGGGCTGGTGGCTCGGCAGGGCTAAGGTGCGGAAGGGATACGTGACGCCCGGCGACCTGAAGCCCGGCCTAATAATGGCCATGATCGCCCACGGCATCTACAACAGCGACATAATACAGGTCGACAGCCTCGAGGGGCTCGCCCTCTGGGTGCTCCTGACCCTCGGCACCTACACGGTGATACTCTTCGCGCTCTACCGTAAGTCCCTCTCAGACGAGAAGAAGTGGCACTACGACGACGGATACGCGCCGAAGACAGAGGCGCCCTAAGGGACTAGATGTGTAGCTTCGACCCGAAACCGGCGGTCAGCGCAGCCTCCGGGTCGAGGTCCACGACGTACTTCTCTTTTCCGCGGCGGGACTCAAACTCGACCTCCCAGAAGATGCGCTTAAGCACCTGGTTCCCCGGCTCGGTCTTCTGCCAGAGGAGTACCTTCGATATCTCGCTGTGCTCCAGGGCGAAGTTGTCGGGCTGCTCCCTGATCGCCTGCTCGGGTGACATCCGCTTATACTTCTCGGTGTAGAAGAAGCTCGTGTCGAGCTGGGCTCCCCACTGATCCCAGAAGCCCTTGCCCTCCGCCTTCGCCTTCTCCTGCGCATCCTTGACCGCCTGGTTCACCATCTCCTTGGTTATGTGGCAGAAGATCGCGCGTCTCTCGGTGATTATGAGGGCGTATGTGTCCCAAGCCCCCATGAACTTCATCTTCCTGAGCGTCGGCACGACCGAGATCACCCTCTCACCCGATGGCTGGGCGTACCCCTGCGGCTGCTGGTACATAGGCGGGGGTGGAGGCGACTGCTGATAGACCGGCTGTGGCGGCGGAGGAGCCTGCGCCGGATAAGCTCCCTGCGCTAGCCTCTGCCCGCAAACCGGGCAGAAGTTGGAGTTTGGCTGTACGGACGCGCCACAGTTTGAGCAGAAGGGCAACACGAATCACTGGATTCGCCTATGGCAACCACATATATATTGTTGAAGCCTCGGGAAAGCCGTTTAACCCCCGAAACGGCGTTAAATGTGTGGCATCCTTGGATGAACACTGGCTCACAAAACATGTCGAGGGCTTTAACCTCGACTCATACCACCTCGGCATGATCTACGCCTTCGCCGAGGTCGTGGGCTCGGGCGTCAAGCCCCTCGCCCTAAGCCCGCCCATGACGAGGGAGGAGCAGGTAAGGCTCAGAAAACCGATCCAAGCCATCGCGGGGGAGTACAGCGTCCACACGCTCGTGGACGAGGACTTCATAACGACCAAGCTCTTCAACTCCGCCTTCACCGAGGGAAAGGTCGTCGTACACTTCGCCAAGGAAGCCTCCACCCTCGACAGGTACAGGAGGCTCAAGGAGCTGAAGGCGAGGAAGCAGAGGGAGGGGAAGCTCGGTGAGGCTGAGGATGAGATAGCGAGGGAACTCGGCAGGATACTCGGCTACGATGATGAAGCCATCGAGGGGTTGCTCAGGAAGCCACGATTCTAGGGTGGCGGCCTCGTACCAAGCGTGACGGCGACATTCATGTTTGATCCGTTGCGGAGTATATTCAGGGTGACTGTGTCCCCAGGCTTCTTGTTTCTCTGGATGTACACGATCAGGTCGTAGAAGCTCTTCATCTGCGTCCCATCGGCGCCAAGTATGACGTCGCCCCCCACCTGAACCGACTCGCCGTCGACCGTGATGGTCCTCGTCGATCCCTTCAAACCCGCGGAGTAGGAGGGACCCGGGTTAGTCACCGTGATGACGAGTGTGCCATGTGTTCCCGTTGGCAGATTCATTGCATCGACGAGGCTGGGTGTGAGGTCCTGGCCAGTTATGCCGAGGTAGGGGTGAACGTATGTTCCCTTCGAGAGTAGGCTCGGGAGCTCGCGGGTTATCGTGTTGCTCGGGATGGCGAAGCCAATCCCCCGGGAGGTCTCGGTGGGGATCGCCGTGTTTATGCCGACGACCTCCCCCGCCATGTTGAGGAGGGGCCCGCCGCTGTTCCCCGGGTTGATCGCGGCGTCCATCTGGATGACGTCCACGATGGGGTAGTTGCCCGTCGAGTCCATCTGCCGACCCACGGCGCTGATGATGCCTGACGTGAGGGTGTTAGCCAAGCCGTAGGGGTTCCCGATGGCTACGATGCTCTCGCCGACCTTGAGCTTCGAGGAGTCGCCGAGCTTGAGCGGCTTCAACATGGAGATGGGGGCCGTCACCTTGATGACGGCGACGTCAGAGTAGGGGTCTGTTCCCACCACCGTGGCATCTACTATGGTGCCGTCTATGAATGTGACCGTGATGCTGAGCGCGTCCTCCACTACGTGGTAGTTCGTCACGATCAACCCGGTAGTGTTGTAGACGAAGCCGCTACCCTGAGCGGTGCCACCGGTGAGCTTCACGGTTATCAGCACGACGCTGTCCCTCGTCTTGTTGTAGAGATCGATGAGGAGCGCGTCGGATGCCCCCGAGGAAACGGTCACGTTTACGGCGCCGCTCTGCAGCGTCTCCTTGAGCGACGATATCTCCGCGTTGGCGCTGCTCACCTCGGCGTTCAGAATCTGCACCGAGGTTGTAAGGGTCCCTATCTTGTCGTTTAGAACCTGAACCTGATCATTCGAGTGTATGGTTGTGTACGCGACTACGCCGACGTTCGTGATCAACAGTATGGCAACGAGCAGGGGCATCCAGCCGCCGGATGACCTTCTCTGGCTACCATGGTAGAACCATTCGTCGCTCAATTCAGTCCCTTATGGGAGAGGCGTATCGGGGGGGATAAATTCTCCCCCTAAACCCCGACTGTGGAAAAAGAACACCCCCGCGGTGACAGCCACCCTATCACAGCCATGGAGATCACTCATCAACGGGGATTTTGAGCTACCAGGAGACGAGGGAGGAAGAGAACCTTCGGACGCATATAGAGCAACTCAAGACAGAGGAGCGCGTCATCCGCGATAAGCGTCAGGTGATGGAAGCTCAGCTAAGGCGACTCATCTGGCACAGGATGATGAAGAGGGTCGAGACCCTGAAGACAGTCGCCGGGTAGCGCACACCGGTCACTGAGGCTTGTCCCAGCTCCTCGGCTTGCAGACGATCTCCCTGATCCGCATGTCGAAGAACCTGTGCGTGTTGCTGGGGAGCAGGACCACGGCGGTGTCCGCCCCTGCGCCGTTCCCACCAAGCGCCACGACTTCCCTGTCGGTCCTTATCAGCCCCGCGTCGGCCGCCATGCAGGCGCACTCGCAGGCAACCTTGACGCCGGCTCCGAAGAGGCGGAGCACG
This sequence comes from Candidatus Bathyarchaeota archaeon, assembly GCA_026394265.1. The sequence goes on along the minus strand of JAPKYO010000010.1, from coordinate 9,251 downwards.
TGGGCGATGACCTCGTCTACCTGTATTGCGTTGAACTTCTTGTTCACGGCGCGGCCGAGGCCCCCGAATGAGTGGCACGCCCTCAGTATCTTCCCGCCGTTATCCTCGATCGCCTTCTTGTACTCGGGCTTCATGCGGTCCTGGTTCGGCTCCATGAACCCGACCATCCCCGCGACCACGATGAGGTTGTAACCTTTGAATACCTCCGCGGCGAGGGCGCCCGTCTCCCCCGTGTAGGAGGCGACGACGACGTCCCTGATGCCCAGCTCGTCGGCCCTCTTCTTGGCGATGAGTAGCGCGTCGCGGCTGTTGACCTTCCCCGGATCCTTGAAGTAAACGGTCTCTACCTTGGACATTTCACGAACCTAGAAACCAGTGGGAGGTTGGGGATTTAGGGTTTGGGAAAATGGGGCTAGGAGATGTTGGGGACGACGAGGTACTTTAAGAACTCCTCGCCCTGCAGCCCCTGCTCCTTCGCCCAGGCGACGCCGACGAGGTCATCCTTCTCCAACTCGCTAAAGACGAGGTACGCCATGATGGGGTTGAAGCCGAAGTCGTTTCCGGCGCGGGCCTCATTCACCGTCTTGTATATCTGGCTCCTCAGGGTCGTCCGGATGAGGGCGACGTCCCCCTCGTAGATGGGCGCAAGGATGGCGCTGTAGGGCTCGCCGAGACTCTCAACGGACTCGCGGACATCCGCCCCATCGACGACGAGGTGAAGGATGTCCTTCGATATCCCGTAGGTGGCGTCGAACATCTCCTCAGGCTTGACCTCGCCCTCCTTGGGGGCGCGGCTCTGCTTTACCGCCACCAAGAAGTTCTCTATGTCCGCCTCGAGCTCCACGATCTTGCTTATCATCCGCCTCTGATCGCGGGGGAGCTTCTCGACGGTCTTCAGAATGGTCATGCTGTATAGGTGCTGAAGTTCGAGTTGAAGGGGCCAGATGGCGTCGTACTGCTTGTATGCGGGGAGCTTCTCCGCCACGGCGTTGTAGGCGGTTCCCTTGAGCAGTTCGAGGAGGGCGTCGATATCCGCCGCCTCTGATAGAGCTTGGTAGCTGGGCGCCCTGAACGGCGCCATCGGGACGAGGTTGGACTGAATCTCCTGAGGCGTTGCCTCGCTGAACTTGCCCCTTATTATCCTGTCGAGGTTGAGGGTCTCGAAACGCATGTAGTAGTAAGTCTGAAGCAGGTCCCCGATGTTGCTCGGGACGATGTCTACGAGCTTTACGATTCTCTCGATGAATTTCTGGTAGAAGACACGCTCGAGGCTTATGCTCGGGCTGACATCCGTCTCCAGACTCACCTGCCCGTAGGGCGTCTGAGCCAAGTGGGACATGAACTCCTCGAGGCTGTCCGCCGAGGCGATGCTCCTCATCTGGTTCGCCGTCAGAAGGTCAGCTATGAGGGCGTGGCTCCTGACAACCGCGTAGGTGAGGGAGCCCGTCTTTACCTTTCCGATGCCAACGCACCCCCAATTAGCTTGATTCGGACGAGGTCCTCCATCTGCTCCTCGTCGAGCTTATCCTGTATGAACTTGATGACCGCCTTCATGTCGGGTATCACCGTGTTCTCGAGGGCGTTCACCTTCCGGTTGGTCCTCCCGAGTTCGTCGGCGATGCGCTCGACGCGGCTCTCGAACTCGGCGAGCCTGATTATCTCCTCGAGTATGGAGAAGATTTTGTCTGAGGCGTAGCTGAGGGTGATGTCGAGTTCTCCCTCAACTTTGGGCCTGCTGAGGATCTTTATGTATGGGTACTGGACCCCCATGACGCTCTTCGGCAGGAGGTCGATATCTAGCGTGCTGCGTATGCTAGCAGCCTGGCTCTCGACCTCCGTGGGGCCGAGGCTGAGGTACGCCGCCTGCACCGCCTTGTAGGCTTCCCCGAGGCTCTCGAGTAGCAGCCTCCTCCTCCCCCTGAGTACCTCTATGGATTCGCTTAGCTCCTTGGCGAGGTGGTCCCTCTTGAGCTTGAGGAACTCGGTGCCCCGCTCTATGAAGATGATGCGTCTCTGCATCTCCATGAGGTAGCCCTTTGTGGGCCGGACTCCGCTAGTAGAGGACAAGGCTAGTTCTCTCTCTTACGGTACTTCGGGTGGTACTCCTTGATGTAGGACTCGCGGACCCTGATCAGGTTCTCCTCGGGCAGCATGGCCAGTAGGTCCCACGCTAGGTCGAGGGTCTGCTCGATGGTCCTGTTCTCGTAGCGGCCCTGGTTTACGAACTTGGTCTCGAAGGCGTCTGCGAACTCAAGCCACTTGCGCTCGCGCTCGCTGAGGCCAACGGTTCCGACGATGCGGACGAGGCCGCGTGCGCGTGTGCCCTCGGCGTACGCCATGTAGAGCTGGTTTGAGACGTCCTGGTGGTCCTTGCGGGTCGTCTTTGCGCCGATGCCGTCCTTCATGAGCCTGCTGAGACTTGGGAGGACATTCATGGCGGGGTAGAGTCCCTTGAGGGAGAGTTCACGTTGGATGATTAGTTGGCCCTCGGTGATGTAGCCTGTGAGGTCTGGTACTGGGTGGGTGATGTCGCCTGCGGGCATGGAGAGGATTGGCATCAGGGTGACCGAGCCCTTCTTGCCGGTGATGATTCCGGCGCGCTCGTAGATGGTGGCGAGGTCGCTGTATAGGTAGCCGGGGTAGCCCTTTCGGGTGGGGATCTCCTCCCTGGCGATGCTGATGCTGCGTAGCGCCTCGGCGTAGTTGGTCATGTCGGTGAGGATGGTGAGGACGTGCATACCCATGTCGAAGGCGAGGTACTCGGCGATGGTCTGCGCGATGCGGGGCGTGACCAGGCGCTCGATCGACGGGTCGTCCGCGAGGTTGAGGACGAGTACACTCTTGTTCAGGGCGCCCGTCTCCTCGAACTCTTTACGGAAGAAGTCTGCCTCCTCGTTCTTGATGCCCATGGCGCCGAAGACGATGGCGAAGTCGCTCTCCTTACCGGGGATCGTCGCCTGCCTTGCGATCTGGGCGGCGAGCATGTTGTGGTGCAGGCCGGACTCGCTGAAGATGGGGAGTTTCTGACCCCTGACGAGGCTGTTCATGCCGTCGATGCTGCTCATGCCGGTCTGGACGAAGTCGCTTGGGACGGCGCGTGCGGCGGGGTTGATTGTTCCGCCGTTGACGTCTCGGACGTCGTCGCTAAGCGGGGCGGGCATTCCGTCGCGTGGGACGAAGCTGCCGCTGAAGACCCTTCCGATCAGGTCGTTGGTGACGGGAATCTTCTGGGTCTCGCCCGTGAATCTGACGCCGACTTTTAGGTCCATTCCCGAGGTGTTTCCGAAGCACTGGACCATCGCCCAGTCCTTGGATACCTCCAGGACGCTGCCCGAGACCTCGTAGCCCGACTCGGTGCGTATGCGGACGATCTCGTTGTAGCTTATGCCCTTGACGTTCTCGACGAAGAGGATGGGGCCGCGGATCTCCTTTACGGTCTTGTATACTAGTCCTGCTTGTTCTGCCATCTTAGCTCACCCCGTAGGTCTTGGCGAGTTCGCCGACCTGCTTTACCATCTCCTGCTTTGCGAGGTCTATGGGCTCGCTTCCCTTGCGCTCCTTGAGCCTCATGATCTCGGTGACTATGGGTAGCTCGCGCACCTTCTCGATTGGGACGCTCTGGTTGACGAGCCCCTCGACCATGTTGTTGAACTCGACGATGATGCGTAGGAGCTTCGTCTGTTTCTCGGCGTCGCAGTAGGTGTCGATCTCGTGGTACGCGGCCTGGACGAGGAAGCCCTCGCGGAGTAGCTCCGCGATGAGCAGCACTAGGCGCTGGTCGTCGGGGAGGGCCTTCTCGCCGATGATTCTGGCGGTCTCCTCGATCTCGGCCGCCTCCTCTAGTATGCTCATGGCCTTGGCGCGGTTGCTGAGCCAGTCCTTGTCGTACTGGCTCCACCACTCGGCGGAGATTTCGAGGTAGCGTGTGAAGCTTCTCAGCCAGTTGATGGCGGGGAAGTGGCGGCGCTGTGCGAGTGCGCTGTCGAGTGCCCAGAATGTTCCGATGAAGCGGAGCGTGTATGTTGTGACTGGCTCGCTGAAGTCTCCGCCGGGGGGCGAGACTGCTCCGAGCATCGTGACGCTTCCCAGGCGCTCCTGGGAGCCGAGGACGATTGCGCGTCCCGCGCGTTCGTAGAGCTCGGCGATCCTGTCCGGGAGGTATGCGGGGAAGCCTGCCTCTGCGGGGATCTCACCTAGGCGACCGGAGATGTCACGTAGTGCCTCGGCCCACCTTGAGGTGGAGTCGGCCATGACGGCTACGTCGTAGCCCATGTCGCGGAAGTACTCGCCGAGGGTTACGCCCATGTAGATTGAGGCTTCTCGGGCTGAGACTGGCATGTTGCTGACGTTGGCGACGATGACGGTTCTCTCGATGAGGTTGCGGCCGCTTCTTGGGTCCTTTATGAAGGGGAAGTGGGCGACTACGTCGGCCATCTCGTTGCCGCGTTCTCCGCAGCCGATGAGTATGATGATGTCCGCGTCGCTCCACTTGCTGATCTGTTGGAGTGTGACGGTCTTTCCGGTTCCGAATCCGCCGGGGATGGCGGCTGCGCCGCCTTTGGCGCATGGGAAGAATGTGTCGATGACGCGCTGACCCGTGATGAGGGGCACGCTGAGTGGGAGCCTCTGCTTGACGGGTCTTGGCCTGCGTACTGGCCACTTCTGCATGAGCTTGAGCTCCTTGACCCCAGTGGGTGTCTCTAGCTCGCCGACGGTGTCTTCGACGGTGAACTCGCCCTTGTGGATGCTCTTGATTGTGCCGCTCATGTTGGGTGGGACCATGATCTTGTGGACGAAGCTCTTCGTCTCCTGGACGTTGCCTATGAAGTCGCCGGGTCCTACCTTGTCGCCCTTCTTGACGGTGGGGACGAACTCCCACTTCTTGCTCCGGTCGAGCGGCGGGACGTTTGTTCCCCTGCTGACGAATGGTCCGGTCCTGTTCCAGAGCTCGGTCTCGCTGCGTTCGACGCCGTCCATGATGGCGCCCATGATGCCTGGGCCGAGTTCGGCCATGAGGGGCTCGCCGGTGTCGTTTACGGGTTCGCCGGGGCGGATGCCGTCTGTGATCTCGTAGCATTGGCAGAAGGCGGTCTGTCCGTCGAGGCGGACGATCTCGCCCATGAGTTTGAGGTTTCCGACCTCGACTAGGTCACCGATCTTGGGGGCTTCGGTGAATGTTGCCCTGATGAGTGAGCCGTTGATTCGTTCGATTGTGCCTATGATTCCCATTCTTAGTCGGCCTCCAGTATCTTGGTTAGCTCGATGTTGAGCTTGGGGGTTGCCTTCTTTATTCTGCCTTCGAGGGTGTTGTGGTATACCTTTGTGCCCTCGATGTTCTTTACGACGACTCCGCCGATGGCTGAGATGGGGGTGTCGTCGAGTTTGAGTGTGACTTTGGCGCCGACCATCTTTTGGATGTCGGTTTCGAGTTTCTTGTGTCCCTTCTTGAGGTCGGTGAGGTCGGCGTCGTTGGCGGATATGATGAAGTCTTCTCCGCCTATCGCCTTGACGGCCTCGGCGATGAGTTTGATGAGTGTCTCGTGGTACTCCTTCTTGTCTGCGGTGAGTTCCTGGAGTTTCTTCTCTGCGTCTTGGTAGATCTGCTGGAGTGTCTCTTCGCGTGCGACCATGAGTTGTTTGCGGCTGTCGAGTTCGACTCCGCCGACGATTCTGTCGCGTACGCCGCGTAGGACGCTTGCGACGATGTTGAGTATCTGGCGGTCGGCCTCGGATTTGAGGCGCTGGGACTCCTTCTCGGCGTTGTCGATGAGTGTCTTTGACTCGGCGTCCGCCTTGGCGATCATCTCGTCGCGCTGCGCCATGGTGCGCTCTATGAGCTTGGATTCGAGGTCTAGGCTACTCTGTTGACTCATGGGAGGACCTCCTTTACGACGAGGTCAATGCTGTGGTCCCTCTTCTTCTTGGGGAGCTTCTTGATCGCCTCGATCTTCTGTTGGTATTGGGCCTTAATCTTCTCGGCATCCTTCTTGGCGTGGTTCTCCTCGGCCTTGACGAGGTCGTCGATTCCTGCGCCGCGCTGGGCCTTGGACTTCTTCTCCTCGGCCTCTGTCTTCGCCTTGTTTACCATCTCTTCGGAGCGGCGCTTTGCGTCCCCGAGCTTCTGCTGGGACTCCTTCTCGGCCTCTTCGAGGATGATTTGGAGCCTTTTGCCGACGGACAGGATCTTTTTGACTTCCATGTTTACAACTCCAGCTTTGTTCCTATTGCAAGCGATATGACTGCCTGTAGCTCCTGCATCCTGTCGCCTGTCTGCATGGTGAAGTCTGGCACCAGTGCGAAGACGGGCGAGATGGCGCCCCTCTTTAGGACCTGCTCCCTTACGGGTAGGGTCTCTGCGGCGAAGCGCTCGGGGAAGATTATGAGCTTGTACTTCTTCTCGTCCACGAGGCGGCTTAGGGTCGAGGCGGTTTCCTCGCCGTTGACGCAGTTGTATCCCTCGGCTCCGATTAGTTGGAAGCAGGTGATGAAGGATGAGGGCCCGATGACAGCGACGCTCATTTCCTAATTGGTGACCCTGTTTGCATTAAAAAAACTTATGTAATCTCGGGTTGGCGGGGGCTGCGATTTGGGTCGTGTGGGGGTGTTTTGTTGTTTTTGGTTTGTATATGGAGGTGCAGTTGGTTAGGGTGGCGCGTGCATGTGGTTTCCTGTTTCCTCCTCCGCCGCCGTCGCGATTCCGGTCGTTTGGGCTTGTTTTTTGTTTCGGCGTGTTTTTCAGGACCCTTGGGCGGCGGAGGACGGCGGAGGTGTGGCGGTGTTTAGCGGGGTAGGGAATGTGTGCTCCTTTTGCTTAGATCGGCACACCGTCGGAGCGCTTCTATGGCTCCTTTGGACGGGGTGACGGATTTTCGTGGATATTTGTCTACCCCCCCTTTCGTTGGATGGGGGTCCACCGTGTAAGCAGGAAACCGGCTGAATTACGCGTATAACGGCTATGTTTGAGATGGTTACGTGTCAGAAATTCATCACTTTGAGTGACATTTCACGCATTTTTACGTCACTTTATGCGCATTTTCGTACAGTTTTGATCTTGAACGGCGTCGTTTTCTAGCTTCTTTCAGGCAGTAAAGCTGTTTTCTAGTTTGTTCTGGGGTACCCCCCTCCCCCCTTTTTTTGAAAATGCTACCATCGTTGTGAGGCATGATAGCCTCTAGTGGCGGGGAATTGAAAAAAGGGTTAGGGACGTTTAGACGCCCGCTGCGAAGAATGGGGAGAGGTAGCCGGTTATCAGCGTCGGCCAGATGCCGAGGACGATGACGAGCACCGCGAACACCACTATGGGTAGCAGCATCGTCATGGGCGCCTCCTTCACCTGCTTCAGGTGCTCCGGGAGCGGGCCGTAGAAGACCCTGCGGATCATCCACATGCCGTAGCCGATGGTCAGGATCGTCATTATGATCCCGACGACCCCCGCCCACACCAGCTCGGGCGTCGCCAACCCGTTGTTGAAGACACCCGCGAAGATGAAGAACTTGCTCATGAAGCCCATCGTCGGCGGCACGCCTCCGATTGTGAGGAAGCCTATGAGCGCCATCACGGCGGTCCACGGCATCTTGTCGGCGAGTCCGCCCATCTTCTTGATGCTCCGGGTGCCCGTCTGGCTGATGAGTACGCCGGCGACGAGGAAGAGTATGGCCTTGCCGAAGCCGTGGCTGACGTAGTGGAACATGGCGCCGACCTCACCGTTGGGGGTGACGCTCGCCAGGCCGAGGAAGATGTAGCCCATCTGGCTTATGCTACTGTATGCGAGGAACCGCTTTATGTCGTCCTGCGTCAGCGCCATCATTCCGCCGTATATCATCGTGACCAGCGCCCAGAGTGTGAAGACCCAGCTGAAGGTCTGGAATACGGGGGTCATGGGTATGATGACGAGGCGGAGGGCCGCGTAGGCTCCTATGCCGATCATCGCGGGGCTCAGCAGAGCCGAGATTGGGGTTGGCGCCTCTGCGTGTGCGAAGGGCAACCACGTGTGCAGGCCGAAGACCGCCATCTTGGTGAAGAAGGCGAAGAGCATCGCGCCCGCTATCCACGCGGCGTTGCTGACGCCCACGAGCCGTGTCAGGCTGCTTATCTCGAAGCTGCCCGTTATGGCGTAGGCGGCGAGTATGCCAGCGAGAAGTATGACTGCGCCCAGCGTCGTCCACATGAAGTAGATCATGCCAATCTTCTCACGGTCACCGTAGCCGTAGTTGTTGATCAGCAGCCAGGATGGGATGAGCATCAGTTCGTAGAAGACGTAGAACTGTATGAGGTTCGTCGACATCACGGTGCCGAGCATGCCGACGGTGTAGAGCAGGTATAGTGCGAAGTAGCTGCCGAAGGCTTCTGGGCCCTTAGTCTCGTGTGTCTCGTGCTCCCACTCGTGGAACCTGTGCTCCATGTAGGGCATGCTGTAGACGGTTATGGCTAGGCAGAGTATGTTGATGGTCAGGAGGACCCAGATGCTGAGCCCGTCCGCGAGCAGGGTGAAGCCGAGGCCGACCTGCGGCGCCCAAGAGTAGACCTCCCGGTACGCGCCACCGTCCGTGATCCCGAGCGCCACCCCTGCGAGGAGTGCGAGCGAGACGACCAGGGACGCAGCGACTAGCCAGCCGACGTTCTTGCCCATCATCTTGCCGGCGAAGTAGGTTACAGCTACCGCCAGCAGAGGTATCGCGAGTGCCAAGATCAGACTATATTGCATTACCATGTCATCACACCCCCCTTACGAGGACGAGGAAGATCAGGAGCAGAAGCAGCCCGGCGATGTAGAGCAGATTCATGCTCAGGTAGCCGGTCTGTACCTTCTTCACCTGGTTCCAGAGCCCCGTGAAGCCCCTCGGCGCGGAGTCGTTGATGCCGAGCATCGCGGCCTCGAACGTGTTGTTGATGCCCCTGCATAGGGCGAGGAAGCCGTTGACGCCGACCGCGTAGTAGAGGTCGTTGATGTACCACCTGTTCCAGAGGAAGCTGTGTATGGGCTTGAGGATGGAGCTGTGGCTGATTATCTGCCATGCGTTGTAGCGTCGAACCATGTAGAGCAGGTAGGCAATTATGCCGCCGACTAGGATGACCGCACCGCTCGAGGCGATGGCCGTCATCTTCGTCGCCGCCGCGACGGCGGGCTCGGCGAAGTCTACGTGGGCAGCGGCGAATATCTCGGGGACGTGTAGCCCCTCGACGACCTTCACCATCTGCTCCTCTATGAAGACCTCGGGGCTCAGGCTGGGTACGAAGAACCCGGCGAGTCC
>JAPKYO010000039.1 GCA_026394265.1 Candidatus Bathyarchaeota archaeon | reverse complement strand
CGTCTCTACTGGGATTACGGCTACCTTAACGTTCTCTGGGGCCACGGTCCCATCTGACGCAGTCTTAACCGCCTCTACTGCGAGGCTGATCGCGCCGTCCAGCGATATGTCATCATTGTATTTCTCTTCCAGGAGCTTGTTGGCTTCTTCACTCTTTCTCCCAACAGCCGTGGCCTTGTAGCCCCTGTAGCTGCCGCTTGGGTCCGTCGTCATCACTCTGCTTCCCTCGGAGTCTACACCCGCTAAGATGGTGCTGACGCCGAAGGGACGGACGCCTGCGTGCTGCGTGTAAATCTGAGCGATGTCACCTAAGCGCCTCGCTAGCATCTCCACGTCAACGGGCTCAGCGTAAAGGAGCCTGTTGCTCTGGGAGAACACGCGTGCCTGGTTTATGAGTACGCGTGCGTCGCTGCTGAGCCCCGCGATGGCCATGCCGACGTGTGCGTCGAGCTGGAATATCTTGCGGAAGTAGTCTCCGTCCTCCAGCACGCTCTCAGGGGACTCGTTAGCCGATATGGCTACCCCCTGAGGTGACGAGACGCCGACGATTGGTGCGCCCCTCTTCACCAGCTCCAGGGCATATTCGACCTGGTAGAGTCTTCCCTCTGGTGAGAAGATCGTTATGGCGCGGTCGTAGGCTCGGGGCATAAACAAGGCGCTAGTTCTCCTCGACTCTCCTTCTCTCGATCGCCCAATCTTATCAAACCCAGCTTAAAAAGGGTTTGCCGGTAATGATGAATATCAGAGTAGTCATTATGCCCCTTTTTAACCGGCTATGAAAGGGTGAAGCGGTGTTAATTGGTTTTTACGCCCAGTTGGAGAACTGGGACCGAGATCAGAAGCACGGCGGTAGCCACGAAGAAGACTGGGAGCAACCCGTAGGTGCTCGCGATGAATGCGGAGACTATCGGAGCGAGTACGCCCATGATGCTTCCCGGGAGGAAGTAGAGCGCGAATCCGAGACCCCTCTGCCTTGGGGGGGAAAGCTTTGCAGTTAGGCTCGAGTTGGAGGCCATGCTAAGCAGGTTGAAGAAACCGTATCCGAGGTAGAAGGCGGTGAAGGCAACTCCGCCGGGGATGAGGAACGCGATCCCGAAGCTGATAGCGCAGGCCGATGTCGTCAAGACGGTCCACTTCTTCTCCCCAACCTTGTCGGCGAAGTAGCCGCCGAGGGGGGCTGCGAATATGCCCATCATGCTGCTGGCGCTTATCACGAGGGCGGCGTCACCGATGCTCCACCCCTGAGACTGTACAAGGTAGATGCTAAGGAAACCCGAGACCATGACCGTCCCAAGGGTCTTCACCGCATTGAAGACGAAGAAGAGGAGCATGCTCCTGCTCATAATGGTCTTCGTCTCCCCGGGGGGAACATCGTTTTTTACCTTTGGCTTCGGTGGCTCAACGGGTTCGTCCTTGAGTTTGAATAGGAGAAACACGCCAATGAGCATTGGGATGAACCAGAAGAGGTACACCTGCCTCCACTGGAACGCGAAGTATCCCATGAGTATGCTTATGCTCAGAGGGCCGATGGCCATCCCGAGTGTCCCACCGGCGCCATGTATGCCCAGAGCCTTCGACCGATCCTTAGGCTGGAAGGTCTTCGTGACGTAGCTGTAGCTCGGCGGATGATAGAACGTCGTGTTCAGGTACAGCAGGCTCACCGCGGCTATGAGCATCCAGGGGTTCTGCGTGAACCCCGCCACGATGCTGCCGGCGCAGCTCAGGATCTGGCTGAAGAGGATCATCTTCTTCGTGCCGAGTTTGTCGCTTAGCATCCCTGCGGGTATAGAGAGGAGGGTCTGACACAGCGGAGGTATCGCGGCTATCAGCCCTAGCTCGTAGTAGCCCAGGTTGAACTCCTGCTTCAACACGGGGAAGAGGGTCGTGTGGATGTTCTGGTACGTATGTGTCAGCGTGTGGGTGAACACCATGACGAACAGACCGTACGTCATTATCGACGTGAACTGCTTGAGACTGGGTCTTTCCAACAAAGCACCTGCCGCGGGGATGAGACCATTAAACGTGTACCAAATTTAAAACCACCGAGGCGGCTAAGACTTAAACACGCCGAAAACCGCGCTATTGGTATGATTACCCGCGACGAGTCCATAGCGATCGTGAGGAAGCATGTCAAGAACGAGAATCTTGTGAAACACATGGTCGCCGTGGGCGCCATCATGAGGGGTCTAGCCGCGAAGTTCGGCGGAGACCCCGACCTCTGGGAGGCCGCAGGCATACTCCATGACATCGACTATGAGGAGGTTGGTCAGGACTGGACGAAGCATGGCGCAAGGTCAGCTGAGATCGTGAAGGATCTTCTCCCCGAGGAGGGCCTATACGCAGTGAGGGCTCACAACCCCCAGACGGGCTCACTCCCGAAGAGCAAGATGGACTGGAGCCTCTACGCCGCGGACGGCCTCTCCGGCCTCATAATCGCACAGGGGCTCATGATGCCCGACAAGAAGATCGCCTCGATCAAGGTATCCAGCCTCGGGAAGAGGATGAAGGACAAGAGCTTCGCCAAGGGTGTAAACAGGGAGAACATCCTGAAGTGCACCGAGTTGGGCATCGAGCTGGACGAGTTCTTCCAGATCGGCCTCGACTCTATGACAAAGGTAGCCGGGGAACTGGGGCTGTAGGTGCAGGGCATGGTAGACCAGGCTACACTGAAGAACAGGATCATAAGGATAATCGCGGCTACCCGCTTCCCCTTCGTCGACCAGGAGGACTGGGGAGAGGGCTATATCACCATCGTCAACGACGAGGTGAAGCGCCGAGGGATCGAGACGGGGACGGAGATCGTCTACCCGAGCATCGTCATAACCTTCGCCGACGGGCGCACCCAGGAGATCGGCGAGGTCGAGACAGAGGACGGGGTGAGCGTCGTCAACGTGCCGAAGTGGAGGTTATTCAGTGACTCCGCGGGGAAGGGCAGGTTCGTGAAGAAGTTCTTCCTCTATGTCCCGGAGGGCGCAGAGGAGAAGGCGGTGAAGCTGCTTGAGAACAACAACATCGAGTTCAGCGGCGTCCGCACCTACGCGGTGAATAATGGGAACCTCGTCATCACGCCGATAAAGAGCAACGACGGCCCGCACGACCACCGCTAAGTTTACCCGAAGGCCGTGAAGGGGAACAGCCCCGACGACACCCAGGCGAAGAGCAGGGCGTTCAGCAACACGCCGGCCCAGATTCTGCCGGTGTGCCTGTACAGCCACCACGACGCGAATGTCGAGATGGCGAGCAGCGGGACTATCGCCCAGATGAACTCTATGAAGAATCCGAGGGACCCCGAGATGAGGCGGTAGTTCGCCGCGAACATCGGCAGATACTGCAGGGCTAGAAGGGCGAAGTAGGGGGCTAGCTTCAGCAGCAGCGTCCGGATCATGTTCCCCGCCGTTGACCCCGCGGTCTGCCTGCCCCTGTAGACGTGTAGGTAGAGGCTCTCCGCGGCGAAGTAGATGAGGTAGAATGGGATGAAGAGGGGGAATACCGAGGCGCGGCTCGATGTTAGGGGTACGAATATGGGTACCAGTAGTCTCAGCTTCTCTCCGAGTATGTTGCTTGACGCGTACGCCATGGCGTATAACAGGCAGAAGAGGAGGACGCTGAGTACGATGTCCCTGATCTTGAAGGCTTCCCGGAAATAACCGAGGATGCTTACGCTCCCCTTCGGCCTCCTCCACGCCATGAACGCCAGTATCAGCAACCCGATGACCCCGCAGGCGAGGAGCCACCAAGCCATCGACGCGCCGAAGAGCAGGGGAGGGAACGGGACGAATGTGCCGAGCAACATCCCGGGCAGATATAATACGAGCCCGAGGAGGCTCCAGAGGAGGAGGACGCGCCTCTCCCTGAGGAACCTGTTCCTCACGGTTGTAGCCTCCCCGACGCCGCCGGGGATGACCCCGTTCAGTATCTGGGAGAGGGGGATGATCGAGGCCGTGAAGGCGACGAGGGCGACCGCCATGAGGCTCTCCCTGAGCAGATACGTCTGCGCCTTAACGTCAAGTGGGTAGGAGAACTGCGGCTTCAGGGCGGAGTTGGCCCAGGAGACGACTTCCTCCGCCGTCTTCGGGTCCACGGGTTCGAGTAGGTGAATGGTCTCCAGCAGGACTAGCCTTCGGGCTGTGCCGTCGCCGAATTCGCCGTATGTTGTCCCGGGGGATATGGCGCCATTGGTTCCGAAGACGGGTCTGAGGTAGGCGTAGAGGCTCGTGACGTTGAAGAGCACGTCGTTTCTCCCGACTATGAATAGGAGGTTTCTGGGGCGTGTCTCGTTCATGGGGGCGTAGGCTGTTGAGTCGCTCTGCCCTCCCCCGATGAGGATCGTGGCGGCGATTGTGGGGTTCTGTGACACGGTCGCCCTTACCGCGCCTGCGCCCATACTGTGCCCCGCGACGCCGATCCGGTTCGCATCCACATCGGGCAGGGATGCGAGGTAGGTGACCGCTGACCCGAGGCCTAGCGTCGAGTCGGTTACACCGATCCCCGTGTCTGATTCTCCGTGCCCCTTCTCGTCGATTGTGAGCGCGACGTATCCGTTGCGTGCCAACTCAAGCGCGGGGCCTCCGAGTGTCTCCTTCGCGTTGCTGACGCCGTGGGCGAGCACGAAGGCCGGCACCTTCCCAGATACGCCATTAGGCGTGTAGAGGGTCCCGCGTATGCTGTACCCCTGCGCCTGTATCGTCACCTCTTTGACGTTTACTCCGCCGAAGTCGACCCCAATCTGCGCGGCGGCGTAGACTGAGCCGAGGAAGATGGCGAGAACTAGGAGTAGGGTGATGTATCTGCGTTGGACCATCGCGTATCAGCATGGTGGTCGCGCAGATAATAAGTTGGGTGTCTACGCCTCGTAGACGGTCTTTCCGCCGAGGATGGTGCGCAGGACCTTTGTGTCCTTTATATCGTCCTCGGGGCAGGTGAGGATGTCGCGGTCAAGGACGATCATGTCGGCGAGCTTGCCCGGCTCGATGCTGCCCTTGATCTTCTCCTCGAAGCTCAGGTAGGCGCCGTTGATCGTGTACATCCTTATCGCCTCCTCGCGTGTCACGCACTGGTCCGCGCCGAGCTTCGTCTTCTTCAGCTCGGTCTTGCGGGCGATGGACGCCCAGAGGCAGGGGAAGGGCGGGTAGGGCGTCACGGGGGAGTCTGTGCCCGCGGCGACCATGATGCCCTTGTCGATCCAAGCGCGGTGAGGCTTAAGCCACGCCGCCCTCTTGAGGCCGACGTTCTCGGCGTAGCTGTCGCCGAGGTAGTAGAGAAAGTCGGGCTGGCTCGCCACCGAGATGCCGTACTTCTTGCAGTCCCTGAAGTTCTCCTCGCTCGGCTGGTAGGCGTGTATGAGGTAGAAGCCGCGCCCCTTGATGGGCCTGATCTTATCAGTCTTCTTGAAGGTGTCGATGACGATGTCCATCGCCTTGCCTCCGCAGCAGTGGATACCTGACAGCATACCACGCTTGTTGGCGGCGTCGACAAGGTGTTGAAGCTTCGCCTCGGGCACCGTGAGGAGCCCCGTTCGGGTATCGTTCTCGTAGGGCTCCCTAAGGAGGGCGGTCTTCCCGCCAATCCCGCCGTCGATGAGAATCTTCAGCCCCTGGAACCGTAGCATGTCGTTGCCGTAGCCGCTTATCATGGGGAAGTGCTCGATGCGCTTTATGCTCCGCTCCTCGGGCTCGTTCCCGTCGATGGCGCGTAGCATATAGTTGACGCGGACATGCAGAAGCCCACGGTCGAGGGCGAGCTGGTAGGCGACTATCTGGTCCTCGGTGACGCCTGCCTCGATCACGCTCGTGAGGCCGACCGCGTTGAAGGCGTCGGAGGCGAGCTTGATCTGCTCGACTGTGTCCTCGATGCTGTCGGGTGGGATGAGGTTGGTGCAGAGGCTCATCGCGGGCGTCTCCTCGAGCATGCCGGTGGCTTCGCCCTTCTCGTCGCGGACGATCCTGCCGCCGACGGGGTCCTTCGTCGCCTTCGTTATCCCCGCCATCTCCAGCGCCTTGCTGTTGACCACGGAGAGGTGGCCGCAGGTCCTCGTGAGGTAGACGGGGTTGTTTGGGGCGACCTTGTCGAAGTCGTAGCGGGTCGGATTCCTGTGGTCGGCGAGCTTTACCTGATCCCAACCCCTGCCGACTATCCACTCGCCGGGCTTGGCCTTCTTCACCTTCTCCCCGACGGCCTTCGCTATGTCGGCTATGTTCTTCATCGGAGGCGTCCTGAGGTTGATGATCTGCAAGCCTACCCCCGTGAATATCATGTGTAGGTGGCTGTCATAGAGGCCCGGGAGTACGGTCTTCCCCTCTACGTCGATGACCTCCGTGGCGTCCCCCTTGAGCTTCTTCATCTCCTTCGTGGAGCCAACGGCCATCACCTTGCCGTCCTTGACGGCGACGGCCTCCTGCGTAGTGAATTTCTCGTCGACTGTGACGATCTTCCCGTTGATGAGTATGAGATCAGCGGTGCAAGCCTTAGCGGACATCGTAATCAGGTATGATGCAGCCAAGCCGGATATAATAGTCACGGCTAGCCGAGGAGTATGGTTACTTCCTGCACGAGCAGCTCCGGTACGAGGCTCTTCCCCTCCTTCACAAGGTGGATGAAGCCGAGGTGCTCCAAGATGCGGAGGTCGCCGTACACGTTTTTTACGTCCCGATTCACCTTGTCGGCGAGTTCGTTTATTGAGGAGGCGTGTTCATCCGCGAGGTAGTCGAGTAGCTCCAGCCTCTTTGGGGTTAGGCTTTCGAACTCCTCGGGGGTGAGGTCGAGGTCCTCTTCGGCGTAGTAGTCGAAGTCTTCGCCCTCCCCCGCAGCCCTGAGGGCATGTATCATGCTGCTCCACTCGATGTAGTCGTCTAGCCGGTCCCGCGGCATCTTCCCGGACTCGAACTCCCTGCTGAGTTCCTGGTACTGGTTGCCGTACTTCGCCACGTAGGCGGCGACCCGTTCCCTGACCTCGTTTAGGGGTATGCGCCTGACCACACGCCACCGCATGGATAATCATTGGCCTATACACCAATAAAGGTTTATAATCGTTACCCGGGCGTGTTGGTTAGATAATAATGAAGCCACTGTTCAACAGGATAAGCGACCTCGTCTGGGAGATCCCGACGTCGGTTGACCCAAACATGAGGGTCCCGGCCCGGATCTACGCCGACGAGCAACTCTTCAACGCTATGCGGGAGGACGCCACCCTTACCCAGAGCATCAACCTGACTCAGCTACCCGGGATACTCAAGTACGGCATCACCCTGCCGGACGGCCACCAGGGCTACGGGTTCCCAATCGGGGGCGTAGCTGCCTTCGACGCAGAAGAGGGGATAATCACCCCCGGCGGCGTCGGCTACGACATCAACTGCGGAGTCCTACTCATGCGTAGCGACCTGACATACGCCGAGGTCAAGCCCAGGGTAGACGAGTTAATCGACAGGATATTCAGCCTCGTCCCCTGCGGCGTCGGCGTCGGGAGCAAAGTCAGGCTCAGCAACATAGAGCTGGACAAGGCGGTGACCGGTGGTGTCGAGTGGGCCATCGAGAAGGGCTACGGCTGGGACGGCGACCACCTGCACATGGAGGAGAACGGCTGCATGAAGGAGGCCAACCCAGATATGGTCTCGCCGAGGGCGAAGAGCCGCGGCGCATCACAGCTCGGCACCCTCGGCGCAGGCAACCACTTCCTGGAGGTCGCCAAGGTGAGTGAGGTATACGACAAGGAGGCCGCCAAGGTCTTCGGCATCACCGACCCCGACCAGATCGTCTGCTGGATACACACGGGCAGCCGCGGCTACGGCCACCAGATCGCCACCGACTACATACGCGTCATGGAGCAGGCGACGAGCAAGTACAAGATCAGGCTCCCCGACAGGGAGCTCGCCTGCGCCCCCATCAAGAGTCGGGAGGCCGACGACTACTACGGCGCCATGGCCTGCGCCGTAAACTGGGCATTCATCAACCGCCACATCATCCTCCACCAGGTCAGGACGGCCTTCGAGCAGACCTTCCACAAGAAGGCGTCGGAGATGGGGATGGAGCTCGTCTACAGCATGACGCACAACACGGCGAAGAGGGAGGAGCACATAATCGACGGCAAGAGGAGGAAGACGGTGGTGCACAGGAAGGGCGCGAGCCGCGCATTCGGACCCGGTCGCGAAGACCTTCCCGCTGACTACAAGTCGGTGGGGCAGCCCGTGCTCCTAGTGGGCACGATGGGGACGGCTAGCTACCTCCTCAAGGGCACGGAGAAGGGGGAGGAGATCAGCTTCGCCTCAACCGCCCACGGTGCGGGCAGGGTCCTCTCCAGGGCGGGCGCCCGCCGCCAGTGGACGGCGAACGAGATCATCGCCGACCTGAAGAAGAAGGGCATCGTCGTCCGCGCCGCCTCAGGGAAGGTCGTCGAGGAGGAGAGCCCCGAGAGCTACAAGGACATACACAAGGTCGCCGACGTCAGCCACCGCCTCGGCATCGGGCGCAAAGTCATGATGTCCGTCCCAGTCGCCGTCGCCAAGGGATAATCAACTCCACCTCCTACCATCCGCTCATTTTCACCAAGAAATAGAAAAACCCTTTATTGAATACAGGACTCGCAAGGTATTGAAGAACATGGGCCAAGAAACGCTCCAGAACTCCGATCCCATATTCGACAACAACAGCCGCGGCTTCTCAGCCATACTGGCGAAGAAGGGAACGACGAGCACGTTCTCCGCCAAGATCGAGGACCTCATTGCCCCCATATCCAAAGCCCAGATTGCTTGGATAGACTACATAATCGACGACTTCGAGAAGGAGGCAGTCGACGCCTCAGTCAAAGCAGGCTTCTCCGAACACCTCGTTAAGAGGCTCTTGCTCAACGTCAGCGGGAACTACGAGGATAACGACTCGGAGCTTGGCCTGCTATTCCCAGCGATACATGTCGATGGCTTCGACGTGAACGTCGAGCCCCTACTCATCTTGATGAGGGATAATCTCATCCTGACGATGCACACCCATAAGCGGTCCAGGTTCTACCAGATGCGCCGATACGCGGAGACATACTTCAAAAAACTCCCAAAGGCGGAAAAGAAAGTCGATATGATCTCGCTCCTCCTAATCCGCATCATCGACGAGAACAACTCGTGGAACTTCAAGCAGTTGCAGGAGATGAATGAGCGCACCGACGACCTGACGATGGACCTGAAGGACCCGAACGTCGTGCAGCCGCATGTAGGAGATCAGGTGTACCAGATGAAGCACGAGCTTCTCAAGTATCTCTCCGCACTCTGGGGGACCGCCGACACGTTGTCAAGTCTCCGATACGGAGATGCGGACCTTATCTCCGACATGCCCCTAATGCAGGAGAGGATAGTCGCCCTCCAAAACGAGGTCCACCAACAACTCAGCCTCACAGAACATCTCTCCGACGTACTCGCCTCAGGCCTCGAGAGCCTAAAGTCGATCTACAACAACCAACTCCAGGACAGAAACAATCAACTACAGGACCTGAACAACACCATGCAGGACCGCAATAACCTACTACAGGAAAAGAATAATCAGCTTCAGGATCTCAACAACTCGCTGTCCGAAAGAAATAACAAGTTATCTGAGAGAAACAATCAGCTTACCGCGAAGAATAATCGATTGACGATGCTCGGCGCCTTCCTGGCAATCATCGGTGCTGGTTTCGTCGTCCCCAACACGATTGCGACGGTGATGTCTCAGACGAACATCTTTGTGTTCTCGCCGAGGGATATGACATGGTACCTCACGTTGATAGTGACATCCACGGCTGTGACGCTCGTCCTCGTCTACTGGTGGGTCAAGAGGATAGGGCTTCTGCCGAGCATCGACGACGATTCGTTGGAAACGGATCCCTCGAAGAACTAGCACTTTTTTAGCTATGGGAATTTTAGCTACCAAGATATAGGTATAAATATCGAGTTGCTACCCATTTCCTGATTCTCCATGGAGAAGGAAATAAAGCCGCATCTTTGGTTCACGCTGTACAGCCTGTTGACCCTCGGCGGGGGTAAGGCTCCCGTCAAGGTCTCGACGACGGAGCTGAGCCGCGCCCTCGGCGGCTCCCAGCAGTCAGCCTCAAGGCACCTCCAGCTCCTAGAGGAGCTTGGGCTCGTCACGCGGCGGATCGACGCCGACGGTAGCCTCGTCACCATCTCCGAGAAGGGGCTCGCGGTGCTCGACGAGGTGCTTCAGGAGTTGAAGGTCCACCTCGAGGGGGCGGGTTCCGAGGTCTTCGTCTTCGAGGGGACGGTTGTCTCCGGCCTCTTCGAGGGCGCCTACTACATCAGCAGGGAGGGCTACAGGGGGCAGATCAGGGAGAAGCTCGGCTTCGACCCTTTCCCCGGGACGCTGAACGTGAAGGTGAAGCCGGAGGACTTCGAGAAGAGGAGGAGGCTGGAGAAGCACCCCTCCCTTGTACTCGAGGGCTTCAAGGATGGCGAGAGGAGCTTCGGCGCCTGTAAGGTCTATCCGCTGCTGCTTAACGACGAGATCAGGGGCGCTCTCATCGTGGCGGATAGGACGATCCACGATCTTTCCACGATGGAGATCGTGAGCCCCGTCTACCTGAGGAGGCACTTCGGGCTGAGCGACGGGGATACGGTCAAGGTCTCCTTCCTGAGCCCTCGGCGATCCGTCGCTTGATCTTGCTGCTGCTGTTAAGGTCCTCGGGGCCGAAGCGGCCGACGCGCTCGACCCGCGTCTTGTAGCCCTTCTCGGCGACGAGGCGTTTCACCTCGTCCTCGATGTCGTGCTGGTCGTGGCCCACGGCGACGACATCGGGTTTGATGGCGGTTATTACCTTGTCGAGGTCCTGGTCCTTGTAGCCGAGTATGGCCTCGTCTACGACTTTGAGGGACTCGACCACGGCTCGGCGCTGGTCCTCGGGAATTATTGGTGGTCTGCCCTTGATGCGGGTCACCGTCTCGTCCGAGGCGACTATGACTACGAGTTTAGCATCTGGTCCCCCGAGTTTCTTTGCCTCTTCTAGGAATCGTATGTGGCCGTAGTGGAGGAGGTCGAATACCCCGGAGGCGAGGACCTTCATCTTCTTTCACCATTCGAAGTCTGTGATGCCTAATAACTTTAGGGCGTCGAGGATTCCCTCGGCGTAGGATACGCTTGTGAGTGCGGTGGGTTTCTTGTCGGCTTTGTAGTATTCTGCGTCGGCTAGGTAGCGGTCGACGTGGTCGAGGAGGTCGCGTATCTGTGTCTCGGTGAGGGGTGAGGTGGGGGGCGTCGTCTTCATATTCTCACGTACTCTGCGGCAGCCGGCGATGTACTTGTCTATTAGGCGGTCGAGTTCGGGATTCAGCTGTCTCCCCTTGAGGGCCTCGGGGGGGCAGCCGGCTATTGCCTTGAGGGCGTCCTCTTCTAGGAAGTGGAGGGGGCCGGGGACGACGAGGCAGTGTGGGGCTTCGCCGAAGTCGACTGCGCCTACATCGGCCATCTTCCCCGCCCTGATCAGGGCGTCTGGGTGTCCCAGTCGCGCGACGCCGACCACGAGTGTGTCTGGGCTGATCCCCACCTCGGCGAGGCGCCCGATTGCCTGCGTGACGCTCATGTAGGCGCCCTTCTCGTTGTCGAGGTCGAAGAGGACGAGGGTGTGAAGCCCCGCGGAGAGGTTCTCCTCCATTCCGCGAAGGACGGTGTCGGCTGGGCCCTTCTCAGGGAAGGGCATCGTGACGGTTCTCCCGAACTTGTATATGCTCAAGCCGGTCTCGGCGACGGCGCTGAATATGCTGCTGCCGTGTATGATGCGGGTCTCCACTCCGCTTGCCTTTGCTTCGAGAACGAGGGCGATGTGTGTCGTGGCGCTTAGGCAGTCGCCGCCGACGAGGACGCCGACGCGCCTACTCTTCGCCTCCTCGATCAGGTTGCTGCTTCGTTCCTCTAGGTCGCCGCGGTGGAGGAGGGTGACGGGTCTCCCCGTTAGCTCGGAGAGGTTTGCGAGTGTGGCGGCGAGCTTCATAGTGTAGAGTTCGGCGTAGAGGGCGTCGCAGCGCTTCGCCTCCTCTAGGGCGCGTAGGCTGAGGTCCTTCTCGTCGGCTAGTCCCGTGCTTATGAGGCTGAGTGTCACGGCTTCTTGCTCCTCAGGGAGATTCGGGTGACGTGTCCGCAGCGTAGGCAGGTGACGGCGACGTGTGGTTCGCGTGTCTGTCTGATGCGTGTGCGGCTTGTGGATGGGCTCATGTAGGATTTGCAGCCGGGGCAGACGCGGCGCCCGAGTTCGCGTGGGATGTGTACGCGGTTCCTGCTCGCTATGCGGCGCGCTAGTGCGGCGTATCGCTGCGCCCTCTCCGGGTGGGTTCGTTGGAAACGCTCGGCGAGTGTGAAGAGTATTCTGATTCTTTCGTTGGCTATTCGTCTGGCGTCGTCGGGCATTGGGTTTCCCCGCTTGGTTTGGGGGAGTCGGGAAGAGTTTATAAGAGTTGGGTGGATATCATGGAGGCGGAGCGGGGTAGGGCAGCCAGGTTAGCCCGTGGGGCTCATAACCCCAAGGTCGGTAGTTCAAATCTACCCCCCGCTACCACTGGGTTTCTTTCCCTTGTGTGCTACCACACATGATAACGGGAAAAAATATTTCCAGAAGAATTTCGCTGGGTGTCCGGGGCTAGCTTGTGGGGAGTGTCACCGTGAACGTGGTTCCCACCCCCTTCTGGGATGTGAAGGTCAGGGTTCCCCTGTGTGCCTCAACGGCTCTCTTGCAGAATGGAAGGCCGAGCCCAAGCCCCTTCGGCTTCGTCGAGTAGAAGGGGCCGAATAACCTCGCCGCAACATCGGGGGGTATCCCTGTGCCGGTGTCCTCGACATCTATGCTTATGACCCCGTTTCCCGTGGAGGTTCTGATAGTCACCTCCCCGCCGTCGGGCATCGCCTCGACGGCGTTGGCCACGAGGTTGTCGAGAACCCTCCGCATGAGCCCGGCGTCTATGTGGACCACTCCCACGCCCTTGCCCATCGCCAGTTCAATCTTGACCCCCTCTGGTGCCCGGGTCTCCTCCGACAACTTTTCTATGAGTTGGGTGAGGTCTGTGTCGACGCGTTGGAGGCTTATCTCCTTCGTCCCGGCCCTGAGTTCCTCGATCATCTTCAGCGAGCGGGATGCGTTCTCACCGATGAGCTGGAGGAGTCTATCGGCCCTCTCCGGCTCCTTTCGGGCCAGCTCCGAGGCCTGGCTTATGAAGTTGAGGGGGTTCTGGAGGTCGTGGGCGAGCATCGCGGTCAGCTTCCCGACGGCCTCCATGCTCTCGGCTTGCAGGAGCTTCTTCGCCATTCTATTCTTCTCGGTGACGTCCCTGGCGGCGGCGAAGATGCCCGCCACCTCCCCGGATGTGTCCCGGTAGACGACGGCGTTGTACTGGACTTCGGTTATCATCCCCGAGGCGTGGCGGATGGCGAGTGGATAATCCCTAACATACCCCTCGGCGAAGGCGCGCATTAGTCCCTCCCTCGCCATCTCTGGCTCGGTGAAGTAGTCTACGAATTCGCTCCCGATCAAACAATCCCTTTCTACGCCTGTGGCGTGGATCGTTGCCTCGTTTACGTCTGTGATCTTGCCATCCGCGTTTATGGTGACGAGGGGGTCGAGACTCGCCTCGATGAGACTCCTCGTATAGAGGGCGGCGGCTTCGAGCCTATCCCCCGCCTCGGTGATCTCCATTGTCCTCGCGACGACATTGCTCTCCAGAGCGGCGCTATACCTCTTGAGTTTCTTCTCGGTTTCCTGAAGCTCCTCGTTCTTCCTCTGCAACTCCTTGTTAGATATCTGGATGAGTTCCTCGGTCTTCTTCTGCTCGGAGATGTCCTGGACCGTCCCGAACCCGCCTTGAAGCCTGTGGCCGGGGTCGAACTCTAGCTCAGCCTTCTCCCGAACCCACCTGACTTCTCCGTCGACGATTATCCGGTGTTCAATTTCGTAGGGCTTACCCCCAAGTGCTGCCTGCCAGTTCTCGTCCACGGCGCTCCTGTCCTCAGGATGCACGTATGATAGGAATAATTCGTAGGTCAGCGGGGTGTTGGGGGGCACATTGAAGATTCTATACGTCTCATCGGACCATAGCAGAATATTCGTCCGGGTGTCAAGTCGCCAACTCCCCATCCTTGCAACGGCTTGGGCGCGCTTCAGATCGATCCTGCTATCAATCAACTTAGTCTCCAAGGCCACCCGTTCCGTGTCGTCGTGGTTGAAGACGATGCTTGCGGGTCTACCTTTGAAGCTGATGACGGATGCGGAGGCGTGGAGAATCACCACATTCCCGTCTGCTCTCTTCACGGAGTAGTGGAACACTTCGGGCTCGATCCCACCACTCTGTCTACTCAGGGTTCGGCGTACCACTGACTCCTTATCGTCTCCGGTGAGCCAGCGTGTGATGCTCTGGTCTATGAGCTCAGCGGCGCTTCCCACGCCGAGAAGGCCAGCCATAGCCTGGTTCGCGTAGACGAAGTCGGTGCCCTGGATGATCGAGATGCCATCTCTATTCCCTTCGATGCCAACCCGGTACATTTCGTAGGTGAGGTGTCTCTCCACGGCGTGTCTTATCCTCCTCACCAGCACTTGGTAGTGGGCGAGGTCGGTCTCCTTGCGGACGTAGTCGTCTACCCCGGCGGCGAACGCCTGGCTCGCCACCTCTTCGCTTCCTCGCCCCGTGTAGATGATGAATGGGATGTTACTCTTCTTCCTGACCTCGGCGCAGAACTGGATACCGTTCATCTCCGGCATCTGGTAGTCGGAGACTATGCAGTCGAACTGCTGTTTTGAGAGGGTCCTAAGGGCATTGGATGGTCTGAGCACCGCCGTGATCTTCTGCGAGGGGTCAGCCTTCTCCAGAGTATACTTCGTAAGCTCCCTCTGGGACTCGTCGTCATCAACGAGGAGAACCCTCACGACGCCGACGCTGCTATTCCCCGCTTGGTTCCACAAGGATATTCACCGAGTATATCGAAAAAAAGGGTACATTGGTAATAGATATCATTACGCATCCGCAATCGTAGGGTGAACCGAACTAGCGTGGACGCTCGTGTAAAGGAGACGGAGAAGAAGGGGAGGGTCTAGTCCTTCGCTACGGGTTGTGGCACGGTGATGGTCGCAGTTAATATCTGTCCCTTTCTGAGCTCGTTCTCCTCGTAGACCTCGGCGGGAATGACGATCTGCCCGGAGGTCTGGAGCTTGGCGAGGAAATTCATGTTCTCGAAGCTTTCGCTGTCGGAGAGGGTAACTTGATAGAGCTGGCGGGGCTTGAGGCCGAGCTTTTCCCTGTACTCCTTCGGGACCATTATCTTGTGGGCGCTCGTGACCCTGGCGAGGAACGTCTCGGAGTTCATCACTGTTCCACATGTAAGATGCCGCCACTCCCCCCCTAAACGTTTTTCGCGGAGCCATCCGAGCCGTTTTAGGGCTTCTTTTTCGGTTTAGGGTCAGAAAAACGGTTTTCGGTTATCTTTTTTTGTCTATTTTTGTCTTTTTTCGTCTTATTTTGTGTAATTTTATCTGTTTTTGTGCGGGGTATATATATTAATTGAATGAGAGAGGGTAAAAAAGTACACAATCGGTTCGGGATGTCGGGGTTTTTAGTCCTTCCAGCACCTTGCGACGTCCTCGCCGCGGCAGAACCAGACGCCCTTCTGCCTCATCATGTGCTGGATGAGCCTCTCGATCATCATGATCCTGTGGGCCTTACCGCTGACGTATGGGTGCAGCGTTAACATGTAGACGCCGTTTGGGATGTTGTCGTACATGTAGTCGAACTCCTGGCTCCATATCTCGAAGGCGTCGGAGGGGGTGGCGAGGCCGGGGTTGAGTGCGGGTGTGCGCTGGAACTCGAAGTGGGGCCAGTCGTCCATGACCCACGATACGGGGAGCTCCAGTATGTTGGACTCCTTCCCGAAGTGCCAGGGCTCGGCTGGGCTGCCGTGGTCACCTATCCTGCACCTGTAGGGGTTGAAGTCGTCACCCATCTGTGTGCTGTCGTATAGGTAGCCGTGGTCCTGCAGTAGCTTCACCGTGTTGTTGCTGGAGGCGAAGCCGCCGGAGCGGTTCCCCACCGGGTACTTGCCCGTGACCTTCTTTATCGACTCCATCGCCCTGTCCATCAACTCCAACTCCTTCTCGTAGCTGAGGGTGGGAGCATCCTCGTGGCACCACATGTGGTGGGCTATCTCGTGCCCCTTGTCGAAGATCTTCTTCGTCAGCTCCGGGTAGGTTTCGACGGTCCACCCGGGGACGAAGAAGGTCGTCTTGAAGTTGTACTTGTCGCAGAGGTCGAGGACCCTGAGGACGCCGACGCGTGCCCCGAACTCTCCCCGGGATATGAATGTGGGGCTAGTCTCGCCCCTCAAAACGAAGGCGGCCATCGCGTCGAAGTCCCAGCTCAGGATCACGGCGCATTTCTTGCCCTTTGGTAGAACTATCGGCATACATTATCCTCCAGTAAACCTGTACGGCTCCTTACTACACGTCTACCGCTTTTAAAACCGAGCATGTTGCGGCTAAGCTGGGGTCAGCTTTTCCATGGGGACCCATCCGTACCTCCACCCGCCGTCGAGGCACTCCGCCCACCCGAGCGCCTCCCCGAGGTACTGGACAACGTCACCTACCTTTGCGTCGAGTTCGACCGAGTTGTAGAGCTGGTTGAAGACGCCCCTTGCATCCTCGATGTCTATGTGTGTCGAGGGCACCCACATCTCTACCCCCTTCGCGTCCTCGCACCAGTACCAGCCGGGCATATCCGGGTCCTCCCTGCCGACGGATACCTCGTCGCCCTCCGTGGCGAGCATGGCGTAGGGAAATGATGCCTTGTGCTCCTTGATCACGCGGTACTTTGGCCGCTTCATGGTTGCGGGTGGGCGGGTACGGGATATATCGTTTACCTATGAGGCGCGTGTTGGGGCGGGCGAATATGCCTATGGCTTCGCCCGGGTTTCCTTGATGACCAACACGGCGATGAGACAGCCCACGACAGCTAGAAGGATGTTCAGCAGGAAGAGGGACCCGACGCCAAGGAGTGAGGAGACGACGCCCGCCACCGCGGGCCCGGCGAATGTGCCGAAGTCCCTCATCAGGCGGTAGAAGCCGAAGGCCTTCCCCCTGTCCTCTGGAGTTGATATGTCTGCGACGAGGGCGCTGGCGACCGGGTGGAAGAAGCCCGTCCCGAAACCTAGGGCGAGGCTGGCGACCCCCAAC
>JAPKYO010000001.1 GCA_026394265.1 Candidatus Bathyarchaeota archaeon | reverse complement strand
CGACATGAAGCGCCCCGAGAACAGGATCAACCTGCGCGTCCAGCTCCCCAACGGGATCAGCGGGCAGAAGGTCCTAGTCTTCGCGGGCGGCGACCTCGCACTCAGGGCACGCAGGAGCGGCGCCGACGAGGTCATCGAGCCAGCGGAGCTGGCTGAGCTGGCGAAGGACAAAAAGGCGGCCAAGAAGAAACTCAAGAACTTCGACATATTCATCAGTGAGGCGCCGTTGATGCCGACGGTTGGCCGAGTCGCGGGTCCCATTCTCGGTCCGCGCGGCAAGATGCCTACCCCGGTTCCACCGCAGGCTCCCGTCGATACGGTCATCGAGCGCGAGCGCCGAGGCGTCGTTCTGAGGAGCAGGGACAAGATGTTCTGCCACTGCATGGTCGGGCGCGAGAACATGACCGACGAGCAGGTCGCACAGAACATCGAGACCATACTCACGAACCTCATCGGGGCCACGAAGCGTGGCTTGGGCAACGTCAAGAGCATCTACCTGAAGACGACCATGGGAGAGGCCGTCAAGCTGTACTGAGGTGGCATGAATGTCGACAGTATCTGAACAGAAGGCAGCAGTCGTCGAGAAGACGGTCGCCCTGCTGAAGAAGTACGACGTCATAGCCGCGGCTGACCTCAACAAGGTCCAGAGCGGCATGCTGATGGACCTCAGGAAGCGCCTCAGGGGTCAGCTAGAGATCAAGACCGTCAAGAACACGCTGATGAGGATCAGCATGGAGCAGGCGGAGAAGCCGGCGACGGCGGAGTTCATAAAGGCGGTGGCGGGGCAGAACATGTTCCTCTTCACCAACGGCAACCCCTTCAAGCTGGCGATGAACCTCGAGAAGAGCAAGGTCGAGAGCTTCGCCAAGCCGGGGGACAAGGCGCTCAAGGAGCTGACCGTCCCAGCCGGTAACACGGGAATAAGCCCGGGTCCCATGATCAGCAAGTTCGGCGCACTCGGCGTGAAGACGCGCATCGAGGCGGGTAACATCTGGGTGGTCGCCGACACGGTGGTCGCCGATAAGGGCGACGAGATCACCGCCGACATGGCGGACCTCCTGCAGAGGTTGGGCATCAAGGCGGCTCAGAGCGGCCTCAGCCTCAAGGTGGTCTACGAGAGGGGCATGATCATCCCCGGCGCCGACCTGATAATCGACGTGCCGAGCTTCAGGAAGCAGCTCATGGAGGCAGCGGGTGGGGCTTTCAGCGTCGCCCTCAAGGGCGCCTACGTCAGCACCGCCACGGCTCCCACTCTGCTCAGCATGGCTCAGCAGCAGGCGAAGATGGTCGCCGTCGAGGCGGGCTACGTCACCCCGGACACGGCTGCAGATATCATCGCGAAGGCCAACGCCCAGGCGAAGAGCCTGCAGGGCAAGGTCGACGCGAAGAAGACCGCATAGACCCGCTTCCCGGGTCTATTTTTTCCTCTTTTTAACGTCACTTTTCACGCATTTTATGCGCACTTTATGTGCATTTTTGTACATTTTCGATCCCGATCTGAGGGTTTTTATGAGCCCTTTTCGGGAATGGGGCTCGAAAACTAGGCCGTTTGGGGACCCCCCCTCCCCCCCTTTTGGCGTGTATTCGTCTACGCCGTGGCTGGTCAGTCCCGGGGTAGGTGTATGTCGCTGTGTATCCTGCCGGTGAGTCTGGGTGCTATCTGGGTGGCGGCGATTGAGAATGGTCATTGGGGCGATGGTCGGTATGAATCAGATGCCGGCGCCCAGACGCAGGAGCCTGCGGGCAACTAGGGCGAGCCAGACCGCGTAGGGCACGAGCGACAAGATCGAGACGTAGAGCCCGATCTCGGGCACGAATAATCCGAGGGTGAAGATGCTCGCGAATATGCCCGCGTACGCCGCCCGCTTGCTGAAGATGTTGCCCCTCACCATCACGGCCGAAAAGATTAGCGTGGCGATCGCCCCGAAGACGTAGCTCACCACGAAGGCGGTGCTGCTCTGGTACACCGTGATCACCGTCTGCCCCGCGGCGAGGAGCACCGACCTCTGCGCCTCCGTCGTCGCGGCCGCGTACTGGCCGCTTAGTGAAAGCATGGCGAACGCCGGGTTCGACACTATGTAGAGCGTGGAAGCCACGACGCCGAGCACCGCGGCGATGGTCGACAAGGACTCATCGACCCGCCTGAGGGCGGCGTAGAGTGCCAGAAAAAGCATTATGCCCACGATGTTCACGACGAGGTTCGGGGCGTCAAGGAGCGCGATCCCGAGGAGCCTGTTGCCCTCGATGAGGGTGAACCAGCCGTTCACCGTGTCTGGGCGCGGCGAGACTATGAAGGGGATGGCCCCTATCGGGATGAGTATAAGCATGATCAGGGCGGCCGCGCCGCCGACCCTGTAAAGAATACTCCACGTGTGATCAAAGACATCGTCAGGCATTTTGTTCGTCACATCCATTCATCGCTCCCCCGTTTTAAAGACCGTCCACGAAAGATGGCGGATGTAAGGGGCGGCTATCGGGGTGATGGTGCGTCGGTGGCAACGGGGTTGTATCCCCCGGTGGTGCCCGCGGTTGGTTGATATATGGGGGAATGTCCCTCCCCCCTGTATGGACGTTCTCAAGGCCATAGAGACGCGCAGGAGCGTCAGGAAGTACAAGCCCGTCCCCGTGCCGGACGGCGACCTGAAGAAGATACTCGAAGCGGGCAGGCTCGCCCCCTCGGCGGGGAACAAGCAGCCGTGGGGCTTCGTGGTCGTACGCGACGCCGCAGGCAAGAAGAAGCTCGCGGAGGCGGCGCGCAGTCAGATGTGGACCGCCGACGCGGGTGCGTTCCTCGCCGTCTTCGCGGACCCCGTCTTCTCCCCCGGCGCCTACGGCAGGTGGACTGAGAGGGACCCCATGATCGCTGTGGAGAGCATGGTGCTCGCCGCGTGGAGCCTCGGATACGGCACATGCTGGATAGGCGCATTCGAGGAGGACAAGGTCAAGCCGCTCCTCGGCATACCCGAGGACAAGAAGGTCATCTGCCTCCTACCCATCGGCGTCCCAGCGGAGACCCCCGACCCCAAGCCACGCAGGGCGCTCAAGGAGGTCTTCCACGCCGAGTCCTACGGGAAGCCACTAGAACTCTAGGCTTTCTTCTCTTCCTTGGCGACGGGCTCCACGGAGAGGAACTTCAGGGTCTTCTTCCCCGTGTTTCTTATCTGGTGGAGTTCATCGGGGGCTATGTAGACTACCTCCCAGGGGCTGATGGGGCTCACGCCGTTCGGCTCAATGAGTTCGCCGACCCCCTCAAGGAAGTACATCGCGTGCTCGTATGGGTGAGAGTGCCTGAGGGTGCTGCCCCCCGGGGCCACCTCGACCATGGCCATAGTGAAGTTTGGGGACCCCCTCTCCTTCGTGACCAGCCATCTCCTCTTCGCGCCCACCGCGGGCGAGTCGATGTTCTCGAGGGGGACCTCTGTGTAGTAGAAGTGTCTCATGGGTAGCAAAATGGTGGGGGCATGGATTAAGGTTGGGTGGCACGGGAACCGTTTAAAGCGCCGGTGCGCCTATCCCCTCCGTGCTCCACGGTATACGCCTCATAATCTACGACCTCGACGGCACCCTCATCGACTCCATGGAGGCGATAGTGGAGACCTTCAACCGAGTCGTCGAGGAGCAGGGCGGCGAAGCCTGCCAAGCGGAGGCGATCAAGGAGATGATCGGCCTCCCCCTCACCGAGATGTTCCGCAGGGTCCTCCCCGAGGAGAAACACGACAGGCTACAGGCTTGCTGGGACAGGTTCATCGAGATATACGCCGACGTCGGCCCCGCGAAGACACACATCCTCCCCGGCGTCGAGGAGACACTCAAACACTTCAAGCAGGCCGGATACCTGCAGAGCGTCGCCACGACCAAGCGCGGCGACGTGGCCACACGCCTGCTCGGCGCCCTCGGCCTACGCGGCTACTTCGACCTCATCCTCGGCATAAACGACGTACCAGCCCCCAAACCCGCCCCAGACATCATCAATCTCACCCTGGAACGCCTGCGCGTCAAGCCAGGGGAGGCCGTATTCGTCGAGGACACAACCATAGGGCTAGAGGCGGGGAAGAAGGCGGGCGTCTACACCGTCGGCGTCACCACGGGGACGCACGACATGCAGAAGCTCGCCACGATGAGGCCAGACTGTATCCTCAATAACCTGCAGGAGCTCACGCGCCTCGTGGCGCGTTAGCCCTTTATCGCGTGCTGGAAAGCCGCCTCGGCGTGTATCGTCGTCGTGTCGAAGACGGGAATCTTCGTGTCCTTCTGCTTTATGAGGAGGGGTATCTCGGTGCAGCCGAGGATTACGCCCTGCGCCCCCTTTGCCTTGAGCCGGTCCATGATCTCGAGGTAGTTCTTCCTGCTCTCGTCCTTGAGGACGCCGTAGGCTAGCTCCTCGAAGATCACCCTGCCGACCTCCTTCTGGTCCTCCTCGTCGGGGACGACCACCTTGACTCCGTACTTCGCCAGCCCCTCCCGGTAGTAGGGCTTGTTCATCGCGAACTTTGTGCCGATGAGGCCGACCTTCTTAAGTCCCGCCTTCTTCACCTCCGCCCCCGTGGCGTCGACGAGGCTGAGGAGGGGGATGATGTTCCTCCTGTCGAGCTTCTCGTAGAGGTTGTGCATCGTGTTTGTGGCGATGACGGCGAAGTCCGCCCCCGCCCCGTGCAGGGCGTTGAGCCCCTTCGCCAGCTCAAGCTCCATACTATCCCAGTCCTCCACCGCCATCCAGTCCTCGAAGCGCTGGAAGCTGACGCTGAAGACCACCACCTCCGGGTAGGCCTGGTTGTGGAACAGCTCCTCGTAGCGGTGGATTATGTGCATGTAGTAGGGGACCGTCGACTCGGGGGTGAGCCCGCCGAGGATGCCTATGCGCTTATACATGGTTGAGGATGCGCGTAGGCGTATAAGAAAGGGTGCGGCTCACTGGGCGACGTCGACGAGGTCGCCGACGATGCCCCTGAGCTGCGCGACGGTGAGGTTCATAACCGAGTTGGGCGTCCCCGCGGCGGCCCAGACCCTCTCGAAGCGCGTGAGGCTCCCGTCGAGGATGACCTTGACGGCTGGGTCGTGTGGGAAAGGCGGGACGCCGCCTATGGCGTATCCGGTGAGCGCCTTCACCGTGTCCGCGTCGGCGTTCCCCACCTTTACGCCTAGGTGGGCGCTGACCTTCTTCGCGTCCACCCGCCTGTCGCCGCTGATCACAACGACGACGGCCTGCTCCCCCGCCTTGAAGACTATGCTCTTCGCTATCTCCGCCACCGTGCAGCCGAGGGCGTCGGCGGCGAGCTGGCTCGTCCGCGTCGACTCGTCGAGGGTCACGACCCGGGCCTCGATGCCCTTCTCCTCGAGGTAGGCGGAGACGCGCTTGGACCCCCTGATGTTGTTGGACACTACAGGTGCCTCCATTTCTCGATGATTTCGAGGAGCTGCGCCTTCGTGGGGCCGCCGCGTGTCTCCTTGCGGGTCGCCTTGAAGCTGCCCCCCGCGTTCCCCCAGCGCAGCGCCTCGGTGTCGTCGAGCCCCTCGACCTTGGCGGAGGCGAAGCCGCCGATGAAGGCGTCTCCGCACCCCACCCTGTTCACGACGGTCATGCCGAGCTTCTCCAGCGGCACCGCGTCGACGTGTATCATGGCGCCGAGGCTGTCCTGCGTCAGCGTGCAGCCCTCCGCGCCGTGCTTGATTATGCACTTGAGGTTCTTCACGCGGTCGTGCATCATCCTCGCGATCTCGTGCGCGCTGTTTGTGCCGAGTAGGTTCTCGTATTCGAGGTGGTTGAGGATGAAGTAGTCGGTGTTGATGAGGGTGGGCATGAGTGCGTCGAGGCCGAGGTCGGCGTAGACGCCGGGGTCCCAGATGACGGTTACGCCGTGTTCCTTGCACAGCTCGGCGAGGCACCTTGCCGTCTCGAGCGGCGGGTCCATGATGACGCAGACCTTCGCCCCCTCTATGAGCCGGAGCCTCTCCGGGTCGCGCAGGCATGCGCCGTCCAGCTTTAGGTTGGCGCCGAAGTAGGTGTGAATCTCGTTCTCCCCGTCGCCCCCGATGCTGATGTACGCCTGCCCAGACTCCTCCCCCTGAACGTAGAGGAGCCCCGAGTCGTCCACGCCCTCCTCCCAGAGGATGCCGCGCTGCTTGTCGGCTATCTCGTCCTTGCCGAGGGCGCCTATGAATGCGACGCGCTTCTTACCGAGTAGGCGCGCCGAGGCTACGGCGACGTTCGCAGCGGTGCCACCGCTGACGCGCTGTATCTCCTTGACGGGGACCTCCTCCCCCGCGCGGGGGAGCCTCTCCATGAAGAGGTTTATGTCCCAGTTTATGGCGCCGCAGGTGATGAGGTCTGCCACCCTAGCCACCCTTGCCGACCCTGTCCCTGATCATCTTGTGGAAGCGGGGGGCGTCGACCTCTACGACGATGTCGTGTCTCGCGTTCTGGTTCTCCTCGCGGTGGAACCTGCGCCGGTCGATGACGGTCATGCCTATGGTGTGCGTGCCCACGGTCTCGACCTCCACCTTGTACCTCTCCGTCTTGAACATGGTGGGGTCGGCGACGTAGGC
>JAPKYO010000061.1 GCA_026394265.1 Candidatus Bathyarchaeota archaeon | reverse complement strand
ACAAGAAGAACCTCCCCTTCATCATGGCGGCCCACAACATACCCTACGTCGCCACCGCAAGCGTCGCCTACCCCAACGACCTCATCGGCAAGCTCCAGTACGCCAAGGGCATCAAGGGCTTCAAGTACATACACATCCAGAGCCCCTGCCCAACCGGCTGGGGATTCGACCCAGCGCGCACCATAAAGGTCGCGCGCCTCATGGTCGAGTCCGGCGTATGGCCACTCTACGAGATCAACGAGGGCAACTTCAAGCTCACCTACAAGCCGCGCGAACTCAAGCCCGTCAGGGAGGCGCTGAGCCTACAGGGCAGGTTCAGGCACCTAGACGACTCCGAGTACGAGTACGTACAGGGGCAGGCAGTCGACAGGTGGAGGCAGCTCCTCGACGTCGACGGCAAGAAGCTACCCCTCTAAGCCCCCTCCTCGGGGGTTCCATTTTTAGGTTTAAATCACCTATACTCCATCATGGCTGCGCGCAGGGTCATCCTCGTCGTTCGCGACGGCTGGGGCTACTCGGGGGAGACTTATGGAAACGCCGTCAGGCAGGCGAATGTCCCTAACGACACGCGCTACATGAAGGAGTACCCCTGGAAACGCCGTCAGGCAGGCGAATGTCCCTAACGACACGCGCTACATGAAGGAGTACCCCTGGACGCTGCTGAAGTGCACGGGCAACGCCGTGGGGCTCCCCGAGGGGACGCAGGGCGGCTCCGAGCCGGGTCACCTCACGATGGGCGCCGGACGAGTAGTCTGGCAGCCCTTCGAGGAGATCAACCAGGCGATCTACAACGGCAGCTTCTATGATAACCCCGCCCTCCTGAGCGCCGTGGAGAACTGCAAGGGGAAGGGCTCCGGCCTGCACCTCATGGGGCTTCTCAGCGACCAGGGTATCCACGGCTCGACATTCCACCTCTACTCCCTCCTCGAACTCGCCAAGCGCCACGCCCTCAAAGATGTCTACATCCACTGCTTCCTCGACGGCCGCGACGTCCCTGAGCGCTCCGCGAAGGGCTTCATCGAGGAGACCCAGAGGCAGATCGCGGAGAAGGGCGTCGGCAGGATCGCGACGATGGTGGGCCGCTACTACGCGATGGACAGGGACACGAACTGGGACAGGACCCTGAAGGCGTATGACCTGCTCACGCAGGGCGAGGGGTGGAAGGAATCCGACCCAGTCAAGGCGGTGGACAACGCCTACCAGAGGGGCGACCCGACCGACTACTACATCCAGCCCATCGCCATGGTGGAGGATGGTAAACCCGTCGCAACCATCGACGCCGAGGACTCGGTCATCTTCTGGAACTTCCGAAGCGACCGCGCGCGCCAGATCACCTACGCCCTGACGCAGAACGGCTTCGACCACTTCCCCCGCGAGAAGTTCCCACGCGTCCACTTCGTCTGCATGAGCGGATACGACAAGCACATCGCCCTCCCCGTCGCCTTCCCCCAGAACACGGTGGAGAACAACCTCGCCCAAGTCCTCGCCGCAAGGTGCCTCAGGCAGCTAAGGATCGCGGAGACGGAGAAGTACGCGCACGTCACCTTCTTCTTCAACAGCCAGAACGAGGACCCCGTCAAGGGCGAGGACCGCATCCTAGTCCCAAGCCCAAAGGTCCCAAGCTACGAGGAGAAGCCCGAGATGAGCGCCCCCGAGATCACCGGAAAGCTCCTCCTAGAGATCATGAAGGGCGCCTACGACTTCATCCTCGTCAACTACGCCAACGGCGACCTCGTCGGCCACAGCGCCAACATGCAGGCGGGCATCAAGGCGTGCGAGGTAGTCGACGCCTGCGTCGGGAAAGTGGTCGACGCCGGCCTCTCGAAGGGCTACACGGTCCTAATCACGGGGGACCACGGCAACATCGAGACCATGTTCTACCCCAACGGGGAGCCCAACCCGAGCCACGGCACAAACCCCGTCCCGTTCATCCTCATCAGCCGCGACAAGAAGCATAAACTAAAAAAAGGCCTCGGCCTGAGCAGCGTCTCACCAACCATACTCGCCCTGATGGACATACCGAAGCCGCCTGAGATGACCGCTGAGAGCCTCATCTAGCCAACGTTTTATTCCCGCGGACACGAAAAACACCCCATGAAGTTCCACATGCGCCGACTCGACAGAGAGATCAAGGACCAGAAAGCCCTCAAACAACTCCTGAGCCACTCACAGTACCTCGTCCTAAGCATGGCGGACGGCGACGAACCCTACGCGGTCCCCCTAGGCTACGTCTACGACGAGGCAGAGAACACCGTCTACTTCCACTGCGCGAAGGATGGGAAGAAGATGGAGTTCCTGAAGAGGAACCCGAAGGTGTGGGGGCTCGTCGTCCTCGACGAGGGCGTCATGGAGGGGGCGTGTGTCAACCTCTACGCCTCAGCCATGTTCTCGGGGAGAGTCGAGTGGGTCAGCGACATTTCTGAGAAGATCAGGGTCATGAACCTATTCGCCGAGAAGCTGAGCAGGGACGTCGAGGGCGTGAAGCTGAGGATCCAGAAGATATTCGGCGGCGGGGAGGCTGCGCTCGCCGGCGTCGTCTTCGCCAAGATCGTGGTCGAGGAACTGACCGGAAAACGCTCAACAGAGATGACTGCGGAGAAGCTCCTCGAACTCACCGCCTAGCCCCGCGCAGATTTAATAAGGAGCCACAGCCACATCTCCGACTATTAACCGAGACAGGTACCCGTATTGACCGGCGAAAGGCTGAGTAAAACACACAGCGTCGCTTTCTCCACCTGTCTCCCTCCGAGGCACCAAGTATGACGACGAGAACCGGTTTCAGCACAGAAAAGTACCTGAAGGCACAGGTGGCCAAGATCGAGCAGAGGGTCTCACTCTTCGACAAGCTCTACCTAGAGTTCGGGGGCAAGCTCCGCTGGGACAACCACGCGAGCCGCGTCCTCCCCGGCTACGCCCTCGACACGAAGATACAGATGCTCAAGCGCCTCAAGGGCCAGATAGAGATCGTTCACTGCATCTCGGCGAAGGACATCGAGGCGAGGAAGATACGCGGCGACAGCAGGCTCCCCTACGAGGACCAGATACTCAGGGACATCACCGAACTCGCTGAGCTCGGCCTCCCCGTCTCGGCGGTCGTCATCAACAGATTCAGCGGCGAGTGGAGCGCCCTCAAGTTCAAGCAGCGCCTCGAGAACAGGGGCCTCCGCGTCTTCATCGGCTACGAGATACCAAACTACCTCAGCGACCTCGACAAAGTTCTCAGCGACGAGGGCTACGGCAAGCCCGAGTACGTCCCCACGGAGAAGAAAATAGTCATCGTCACCGCCCCCGGACCGGGAAGCGGCAAGATGAGCTTCGCCATGAGCCAAGTCTATCAGGACAGGAAGAGGGGCATAGCGAGCGGCTTCGCCAAGTTCGAGACCTTCCCCATCTGGAACCTCGAACTAAACCACCCCGTCAACGTCGCCTACGAAGCCGCCACCGCCGACCTCGGCGACTACAACCTCGTCGACCCCTTCCACCAGGCCGCCTACGGCGTCGTGTCGATAAACTACAACCGGGACGTGGAGAACTTCGCCATACTCAGGAGAATGATCGAGGAGATGGTCGGCCCCGACGACCCGATGACGAAGTACAGGTCCCCCACAGATATGGGGGTGAACATGGCGGCCGAGGGCATCATCGACGACGAGGCGTGCAGGGACGCGGCGAGGCAGGAGATCGTGCGCCGATACTTCAGGTACAACCACGACTTCGTCGAGGGGAGCACGGGCAGGGACACACTCCGCAGGATGGATGGCATAATGGCCAAGGTGGGCGTCAAGCCGGACGACAGGTCCGTCGTGTTGCCGGCGAGGCTCGCCGCCGAAGAGGCCGAGAAGAAGAACTCGGGGAAGGGTCACAGGGGCATCTACTGCGGCGCCGCAATAGAGCTCAGGCTCGGCGACGAGACAATCATCACCAAGGGCAAGAACAGCCCACTCATGCACGCC
>JAPKYO010000038.1 GCA_026394265.1 Candidatus Bathyarchaeota archaeon | reverse complement strand
GAACGTGGGCGAGGTCGAGGGGCTCGTAAACGAGCGGACGAAGCTCCTATACCTCGAGACGCCTACGAACCCGACGCTCAGGCTCGTGGACATCGCCGCTGGGGCGAGGATAGCGAAGAGGCACGGCATCACGTCGGTGCTTGACAACACCTTCGCCTCCCCAATGAACCAGACGGCGCTGGCGCTCGGCGTCGACGTCGTCGTGGAGAGCGCCACCAAGTCACTCTCGGGACACCACCAGGCGGTGTGTGGTGTCGCGGTGAGCACGAAGGAGCGGATACGCGCCGTCAAGTCGATGCGTGGGTTGTACGGGCAGACCCTCGACCCCTTCGCCGCGTGGCTGCTCGTTATGGGGATGCAGACAATGGCGCTTCGCGTCGACCGGCAGAACTCGAATGCACTCGCCCTCTCCCAGTACCTTGAGGGCCACCCCAAGATCAGCAGGGTACACTACCCGGGTCTCGCCAGCCACCCGCAGCACGCGTTGGCGAAGAAGCAGATGCGCGGCTTCGGAGGACTGCTCGCCTTTGAGGTCAAGGGCGGCCTAGACGAGATAACGAGGATGTTTGACCACCTGAAGCTGGTAAAGCTTGCGACCTCCTTGGGCGGGGTAGACACCATCGCCACCATCCCATCGATCTCGACGCACGGAGACCTCACCCCCGAGGAGCAGGCTAGGATGGGGATCGCCCCCACCCTCGTCCGGGCCTCCGTCGGCATCGAGGACTTTGCCGACCTCCGGAGGGACTTCGAGGAAGCCCTCTCTTTCGTTTAATTCCATGGTCTTCTGGGAAAAATCGGGCATACCCGTGTCTTTAACGCCGTTAAGTATATTAACGCCGTTAAATGAATTTGGGGCGATGAAGCCCCCCTGCATGGTCGTCGTCCAGCACATCCTCCCCGCCCTCCGCCTCGAGATCACCCGGGAACTCGTGGAGAAGTACGGGATGAAGAGGAGCGACGCCGCCGCCAAGATGGGCGTCACCCCCGCCGCCGTCACCCAGTACCTGAGCCGCGCGAGGGGGGGCTCCGCAACATCCCTCATCGAGGGCAGCGGGAAAGTCATGGAGATCGTCGACGAGCTAAGCCGCGACATCGCCGCGGGGGAGAGCCCACTCGACGTCCTCCTCCTGAAGCTCTGCAGGGCGTGCTCCGCCGCCCGATCCGAGGGACTCGTCTGCCAGCTGCACAGGGAGTCGATGCCCGGCCTCGTCGACCTCAAGGGATGCTCATGCTCCCTCAACCTCGCCTAGGTGAATGAAGATGGAGACAACACAATCGTTCACGGAGCTAACCCCGGAGCTGGAGGAGCAGATAACCGAGATGAGCACGCGCAACCTCGTCTCCTTCTACGCTGATGACCTCCGGAGGATAGGGACGCGCCGCCTCACCGAGACCATACCCCCCGGCGTCCTCAGGCAGCTCCGCCTACTCGGCATCATCAACTCCCGCCGAACCTACAGGAACGGCAAGGTCCTCTACCTCACCGAAAGAGGCGCCGAGATCCTGAACAAGGTCGCCTCCGCCGAATAACCCCATTATTCCTCAACGATTAAACACGTCAAGATAATATAAATAACCGAATAATCCCCATTATGAGTCACCCCAAAAATGGAGGTAGAACAAACTCAAAACAATACAACTAGAATCCTTCAGCCTTGACCACACCAAGATCAAGGCCCCCTATGTCAGACTATCCAAACGGGTCGAGGTCCCCGGAAGCGGCTACGAGATATCCACGTTCGACTTCAGGGTGCGCACCCCGAACACGGAGCTTCTCACCCCGAAGGTGGCGCACTCGCTGGAGCACCTCTTCGCCGTCGCCCTCAGGGCGGAGTTCGAGGAGCACCAGAGTGACCTAAAGGTGCTGGACGTCTCCCCGATGGGCTGCAGGACCGGCTACTACCTGACGGTGCTCAACCCGGGTGGTTCGCTGTCCCTTAGCCGCGCTACCGAGGCCGTGAAGGCGATGCTAAAAGGCGCGTTGGAGATCAAGGAGTTGCCCGGAGCGCGCCTGGAGACGTGCGGTGCCTACCGGGAGCACGACTTTGATGGCGCGAGGGTGGAGATCAGGCGCCTCTCGGGGGAGAAGCTGGTACCGCTGGAGAAGCCCCCGCTTCTGCCCTAGATGCTTTCATCGGTACATACACGCCCCACTTTTTCCCTATCTTCTCGAAGAAATATATACGCGGCTAGTCCTAGTCTCAACCGATGCATATGGAGCGCCGCAAGGTGATGTCCCTCGGTAAGGCCTCACTCGTAGTCTCCCTCCCACGCGAGTGGCTGAAGATGACGGGGGTCGAGAAGGGGGACGCCGTCGCCCTCACCATAGGCCGGGACCGGTCACTCACCATCCGGCGCCACGAGGAGAAGAATCCGCCCCACCTCACCATCATTATAAAGGTGGGTGCCAACGAGACTCCCGGCTCCATAACGCGGAAGGTGATAAGCAGCTACCTCAACGGCTACGACACCGTCTATCTGCGCAGCGGCGGGGTCTTCACCGCGGAGCAGCAGACCGCGATCAGGGGGGTCGTCAAATCACTCTACATGCGGATAATCGAGGCGTCCACCTCCACCGCCACCGTCCAAGCCCTGATAAACGAGTCGATGGCATCCGTCCCCGACGCCGTGGAGCGGATGCACATAATCACCGCCTCCATGTGCAAGAACGTCGTCAACGCCCTCCGCGGCTGGGACCCCAACTTGGCCAGATCCGTCCTCCCCCTCGAGGAGGACATCGACCAGTTCCGCTACTTTATCATCCGCCTCCTACGCGGCGCGGCATCCGACCCCCAACTCGCCATAAGTCTTCAGGTCGATATGGTCGACTGCATGGACTACCTCACCATCGTGAACAGGATCGAGCACATAGCCGACAAGGCCGTGAGCGTCGCCGAGGGTTTGACCGTGCTGATGGATGGTGGGGGGAGGCTTCCCCCGCCCCTCTACGAGGCGTGCATGAGCCTGGCTGAGGCCGCCTGCGAGAGCTACAACGGCTCGGTCGAGGCCTTCATGGAGATGGATCAGGATGCGAGCAACAGGATAATAGACGGGGAGGCCTCGGCGATGCTACTCTCCGAGAGGCTGACCGCACTAGTCGCGGAGACGGACCACGTGGACGCGCAGAGGCTCACGCTGCTAAGGGATGGCCTCGCCCAGATCGTGGAGTTCTCCTCCGACATAGCCGAGGCGACACTGGACCGGGCCTACAAAGTGGCCTAGTTATTTCACGATGAGTATCGGCTTTGTGCAGTTCTCGACGACGTGCCTGCTCACGCTGCCGAGGACGAACCCCGTGATGCCGCTGAGTCCCCGGCACCCCATCACTATGAGGTCTACTCCCTCCTCGTTAGAGGCCTCGACTATGGCGTCACCCGCGCGGCCATCTAGGAGCCTCTTGTTGACCGGGAGGTCTGAGTGCTTGTTCTTCACGGACTCGGTTGCTTCCGCGAGTATTCGTGAGTATGTGTGGTTGAGGTCTTCTTCGTACTGGTCCATGTAGAGGGGGCTGAATCCCTCAACTGGGAACGCGGCGATGTGCGCCCTGGGGACGGCTGTCGCTATGATGAGTTCGGTTTTTCTCGTCTCGGCTATCTCGGCGGCGTACTCGAGGGCACGCTTCGAGGGTTCTGAACCGTCTATCGCAGCCAGTATCTTTCTGTACAATTCTTGCGCCGATAGGATCTCAGAGGAACGGCGTATATACTCTGCCCATATAAATCCTATACACGTATATACAATATTACTGCAATATTTATTGAGATCGCCCCCATCCTTCACACTCGAGGTAAAGAGTAATGGCAAACTGGAAGGATGAGGTTCAGAAGAGCCTCGAATCCGGAGACCACATGGACAAAGAGTACGAGGGCACATACAAGGGTAGCTTCGGATACCTGGCCCTCACGGGCAGGAAAGTAGTATTCGTCTCGGAGAAGGGCCTCTTCAAGAAGACGTACACGAAGCTGCTGGATATCCCCTACGGCTCCGTGAAGGGCGCCACGCTGAAGGGCAAGCAGATACTTGAGCTGACCGACGCCGAGAACAAGACGTACGCCCTTGATATCAACGACATCCCGGCGCAGATCGTCAAGGACGCCCTCGACAAGAACATGAAGCACTAGACCGTCGGAAACGTCGGTTCTATTTTTTCTCAAGCTGAAACAGAGGTGTCAGGTGCGCCATCTGGATTCGTTACTTTTACATTATCAGGCGACACCGCTTAGGGCATGGTAAAGAAGGCGATCCAGATCGACGAGAAGGACAACGTCGCCACGACCACGAGCGAGGTCGACGTCGGTGAGACCCTCGAAGTCATCAGCCCCGACGGTAGGGTGATACTCAAGCCAAAGGTTGCGGAGCCCATCCCCTTCGGCCACAAGCTCGCCATCAAACCCATCAAGAAGGGCGAGAACATCGTCAAGTACGGCGAGGTGATAGGCGTCGCCACACAGCCCGTCAAGGCTGGGGCTTGGGTGAACACCCACAACGTCGGCAGCGCACGCATGCCGACGAGCGGAAAGGAGGCGGGCATACTGTGACCCAGTTC
This sequence comes from Candidatus Bathyarchaeota archaeon, assembly GCA_026394265.1. The sequence continues at coordinate 46,839 of JAPKYO010000038.1, read as the reverse complement.
ATGGGCTACCAGCGCCCCGACAAGTCCGTCGGAGTCCGCAACCATCTGCTCGTCCTCGCCCCCATCGACTGCAGCTTCGAGCCCGCCAAGAAGATCGCCGCGCAGGTCGACGGCGCCGTCGCCGTAACCCAGTACCACGGCTGCGGGGCAGACCCCGTCATCGTCCACAACCTCATCGGCACCGCCCTCAACCCAAACGTCGCCGCCGTCCTCATCCTCGGGCTCGGCTGCGAGACACTCACCGTCGACACGGTAGCCGACGGCGTCAAGCCAAGCGGGAAACCCGTTGAGACACTTGTACTCCAGCAGGAGGGGGGCACACTCAAGACGCAGGAGAAGGCCCTCCGCATACTCCAGCGCTGGGCGCAGGAGGTAGCCGAGTACAAGCCCGAGCCATTCCCTGTGAGCAAGCTCACCCTCGCCGTCGAGTGTGGCGGATCGGACGCCACATCCGGCCTCGCCGCCAACCCCGCCGTAGGGGTCGCATGCGACAAGCTCATCGACGAGGGCGGCACCGCCATCTTCAGCGAGCCACAGGAGATGATCGGAACACAGCAAGTTCTGGCACGCAGGGCTGTGAACAAGCAGGTCGCCGCCGACGTCTACAGGATGATAGATCAGGACGAGGAGCGCCTCAAGGCGATCGGCGTCGACAGCAGGTGGATGAGCGCCGGAAACATAGACGGCGGACTCACCACGATAGAGGAGAAGAGCCTCGGCGCCATCCGCAAGGGCGGTACGCGCCCCATCCAGGGGGTCCTGCAGAACAACTGGGACCGCTTCGACCGCCCCACGAAGCCGGGTCTCTGGCTTCAGGACGGAACCGGCTGGGACGTACCCTCGGTAACACACATGGTCGCAGCCGGGGCGCAGGTCGTCTGCTTCACGAGCGGGCAGGGCAGCACGACGGGCCACGCCATCGCCCCCGTCATAAAGATCACCGGCAACCCCGTAACCTACCAGCAGATGGAGGACAACATGGACATAAACGCCGGAACCATCCTAGACGGCTCCGAGAGCCTAAACAGCGTCGGCCAGCGCATCTACCAGACCATAGTCGACACCGCAAACGGCAAGAAGACCAAGGCCGAGGCACTCGGATACCGCGACTACATAGTCTTCTGCAGGAGCAGGGCAGCCGAGCACATGCTCCACCACTGCTAACCCTTTCTAGAAAACCAGGCGAGCGCCACTTTTTCGGTGCGCTTGATGTAATCATCTTTGCTGTTATTGTAGGCGTCGATGTCCGCGGGGTGCCGTGCATAGGCGGCGCGTTTGACGGCGACGTATTCCCGCTGGGCGTCTGGGTGGGCGCGGAGGTAGGCGCAGAAGGCGAGGTGGCGGGGCACAGCCGGGTCGTTCACCGCGTACATGTGTATGTTGTGGGTGCGGTATTCGCCGGCGTCCCTCGTGAAGTAGCGCCTGCCCGGTAGACCATACTCCCCCCAGACCCTGTAGCCGGCCGCCGTCATGCGGTCCGTGTAGCCGTCGATGCGCGCAATGTCGTGGACGAGCGGCAGCAGGTCGATGATCGGCTTTGCATCCAGCCCCGGCACCGAGGTGCTGCCGATGTGGTGTATGGACACGATCTCATCGCCGAGCAGCGCCCGGAGGCGCGTTGCCTCGCGTTCGAACTCCAGCGGCCACTCGGGGGAGTAGGCCGTGAATGTGTATCTGCTCGGCATGTGTGTCAACTGCTTTTCAGAGAAGTAAAAGGGCGGCTTTTAAACTATGTTTGGGGCTAGTTGTCGGCGAGGACAAAGATTATAAACGAAGTTATCTATATTTACCTATGGTTGAAAGAACGGGGAAAAGTTATGATCTGTGGTGGAGCGCGGTAGGAGAATCACCAACCGCGGAGACAAGCCGCCGATACGTCGAGGGGTTCCTAAGCTGGACTGGATGGACGTATGATGAGCTGTTCGAGAAGTGCCTAGAGGCTAGGAGAAGCCCTGATCCCCGAGACATGGCGATATTCACCTCGAAGATGGTCAAATACTACCATGAGGTTAGGAAGCGGAAACGCCACTACGGGGATAAGGAACTAAGCCCAGGCACCGCGCGGAACCACATCAAGGCCGTGACGAGCTACCTTCAAACAAACGGGCTCCGCGTAGAGTTCACCCGCCAACAGACCAAGGAGATGACCGGACACGCCACCGTGATCAAGGATAATCTCACCAAAGAGGAGATCCAGACCCTACTCAAATCGACGACAAGTGTAAGGAACCAAGCCATAATCCTAGCCCTCAAGGATTCAGGGATGGCGGTTTCAGACCTCGGCGACTTGAATATCAGTGACTTAAGCAAAGCCCTAGAGAATGGCGACAAGTTCACCACGATAGAATATCGGAGAAACAAAACCGATGTAGCGGGAACCCCATGCTTCGGACCTGAGAGCCTAGAGGCTATTAGAAGCTGGATGCGGTGGAGGCGTGAAAGGGGATTCCCATGCGACGCAAACAGCCCCCTATTCATTATAACTGAGGCTAGGAACCCGGAGAGCTACACCTCGGGGGAGGTTCGGACGGGCTTGCGGCTAAAAGGAAGCGCCATAACGAGTGAGCTTCTGCTAATCGTTAAGCGGAGCGGCGTAGGGGAGTCTAAGAGACTGAGCGCCCACAGCCTACGGATATTTAACCAGAGTAGCCTCGAATCCGCGGGTGTGAATAAGAACCTAGTTTACCGGATTCAAGCCCGAGTAATCCCCGATAGCGGAAAGGTTTACTCGAAAGGCGAGGTTCTCAGCTCCTACATCAAGGCTTACGATAGTCTAGCGGTTTTTGGGACCAAAGTTATCGAGGTTCAAGATAGCAGAGTCGCGGGGCTTGAAACGGAGAACAGGGAGATTAAGGCCCGCCTCGACCGGTACGAAAAAGCCCTTGAGACGATATTTGAAAAGGAGAAATCTTCTTAGTTTTTTCCCAATATTCTCCCCAAGATTTCCTCATTTTATTATTCATTTTGGGAATCAATTTTAGCTATTATATTTTTAGTCATGTGGTCAGTAAATTCGAATGATTGGCGGAACCAATTAAATGCACTTATCATATTAGACTTCATCTTTTCTTTCAAAAATGGATTATTATTTAATATAAAATTTACTTCTTTTAAAAATTCTTTTTTAACTATATATGTATAAATATGACGATTATCCTCACTAAAACTATCTAACCACATAGAATATTTATCATAATACTCCTCATTTACATTATTAGATATTAACGTCAATATACTTATATTAGCTATTCTGTCATTTAATTCTTCTTCGTTTTTTTCTAATAATCCGTCACACATTATTAAATAAGTTAAAAGTTTTGGGGTATTATTTAGTTTCATTTGTTCAATTAATTTTATAGACTCAGTGAATAATTGCTTTTTCCTAAATATAGGAAGAATATTAGACATAAAAGAAGACACTCCCTCACCCCTATTTGCCATGTACTCAATCAGGTAGAGAACACCTTTTTCAGATATGTCATAATGAGTTTTTATTAAACCAGTATTTCGAAATTCCTCTTCTAAGGCGACCAAAATTAATCCTCTTTTTTCAGTATCTTTAATCAATTTATGATTTGTTGCGTGCTTTAAAGGGGTTAATTTTTCAAGATCGTATGCCGTTAATGTGTCTTCGTCAAATAACAGTTTTAGAACATTGAAAATTCTGTCTCTTGTTTTATTATTGTAAATAAGTGTTAGACGAGTCTTATTGAGTATAGGGAATAGGTCGTCGTTTTTATCTAAGCGTGACTGGTCGCCCATGATATAAGTCGGATCACTATGACTTATTTATAACCTTCGTCGTATAAAATTTGACAGAAGATGAAGGAAAAAGAGGGCGTGGTAATTTGGCTCCCCCTAAAAACCCAGAAAGAAGTCGAAGCCTATCGCGATAAACGCGGCCTGGAGAAAACGGCAATCGCGGCTCGACGCTTGATTAAGCTAGGATTAGAAGTGGAGGCGGCTAAGTGATGGAAACTGTTCAGGCCACCGTCACCCAGCTCGCCCCCGTTGATTCATGGAAGCCCCACCCAGATGAGGGTTTCGAGGAGTGGGTTGAACGACTCGCCAAGCACCGAGAGGAGAAACAAAACCGAGACGGGGAGGCGGTTCAGGGTTGACCGACCGCGACCAGCAGATGGCGGGGATCGGCGGCCTTCTCGCGCTTTCCGGTCTCCTCTGGATAATGTTTCAGACGAATGGCTTCGCCTCTCTCACAACCGAAGCCGGGTTTTTATACGTCACAACCTTCGCATCTATCATCTTCAGTTTCGGTAAAATCGTGCCCGCGAATTTCCGAAAATATGTCGCCGCTATCGTGCTGATCTTGGGTTCGATTATTTTTATGAATTTGGTGCTTGGGATCCGATTATTCGGCCTTCAACTAATCAACTAAAGGAGGCCCGCACCCTGTTTACCAAAAAACAAAAGGCAGTAATTCGGATAAGCGGCCTCCGGGGCGATGAAGTCGCGGAAATCACGAATTCGATCCGGGGTCTCTTCGGGGCAAACGCCGGCTCAAGTCGCATCATCCCATCCTCCGAGGGCGGTTATCACGCTTATGTGACGGTTTACCAGGAGGCTCGTTAGGTGAGCGTCCCCACCTTAGACGCAGCGGATAAACTCACGCGAGGAAACATAATCGCTGTTAAAATCTCACCGTTAGAGGTCCATTTGCTCGACAAGGACGGCACACATCACCGCCGCCTATTATGTCCCTATTGCCGATGCCTATTCGCCAGCTACGGGGACCGCGAAGCCCACTTCGAGAAGTACCACAAAGACGAGGAGAGCGTCGATTAATGAGCTTCACCTATACACTCGGGGAAGAGGACGCCGGCGCCTTCTGGGATAAGGTCCTATGCCCACGAGTCGGTGAATGGATCGAGATCCGAGCCATAGAACACCGAAGTGAGGGGAAGGGCCGCGTAAAGATAAGCTGGGCTAACTCAAGGGAGAACTTTGTTAAGGTATGCGCCTACTGGAACGGTCAACGCCACCTCTACGCCGGAATCAATCCCCGTAAGACTCGGAAGGATTCGAGGGGCGGTGAGGAAGGCGACGTTGCCCGTATCACGGGGATACCCTTCGACGTGGACGCTAAGCGAGCCCCAGGATATGAGAGGGACGCCGCCACCGATGAGGAGTTAAAAGTCTCAGCGGAGTCTCTTCGGATCCGTTTAGTTAATTGGTTGGCTGATCAGGGATTCACCACGCCGTATATTGACTTCAGCGGCAACGGATACCGCGTTATCCTACTGGTTGACCTACCCGCCACACCCGCGAACTTCGAGAAGGTCCGACGCTTTCACGACGCGGCTAACTCAGCTATGGGTGGGGTACTCGACAATATCAGCGACCCGCCGAGGATAATCAAGATACCCGGCACTTGGGCGATTAAGGGTAAGAATAGCCCCGAGAGGCCTCACCGCCTCAGCAGGATAATCCAGATGGGCGCGTTATGCACCACCTTCGAGGCCGCGAAGACTGTCCTAGACGCCGTTAAAACACCCGTAAAAGAGCCTACACCAACCAGTGGTGAGGTCGCCCCCGTCACCGAGGACACCGACCACCTCCCCGCTCTTGTGATCCGCTTAAGACCATGCTCACGGAGAGCCGTTGAGCAAGGACCACGCCTAAGCACCATAGAAAAATATGAGCATGAAAACACCCTGAGACTAGCCCTAGTTGACGAAGCCTACAGCGTAGGCATAATGAAAGAGGAGCAGATCGTTAAACTATTTCAGCGCCTAGACAACTACAGCGAAGAGAAGACCGCTTACGAAGTCAAGCGCAAACTCAGGGCCATAGCGAAGGACGGAGCCCACCCCTACGGATGCGAGGCCATACAGAATCACGGCGGGTGCCTCGGCCCCGACTGTCAGCTCTACGGCGCAAATAAACTATATGCCCCCAGCGCGGGGGTAACTTTTTCCCCCCCTAAGTTATTAACAAATGCACCAGAAGTTAATAATGAGAAAAATCCGCAACTAGAGCCTAAGGCAGATAACATAATTGAGTTAAACAGTAACAAAACAGAGGGTGGAAATGTTACCCCCGACCCGGGGGAATATAGTTATTTAACATCTGAGGAGGTTGACGCCCTACTCAGCACCTATATCGCAGAGGACTACACCACTAAACGCGCCCTATTCTACGGGTTCCTACTCAACTACACCGAGGACGATCAACTCAACTTCGCGCCCGTCGGCCCCACCTCAACGGGTAAGAGCTTCCTAGTAACCGAGGTGCTGAGCCTATTCCCCGAGGAGGACGTTATCACATTAGGCTACGCCAGCGTTAAGGCGTTCTATCACCAAAACGGGTACTTCGAGACCGAGGCCGGGGAGCCTCTACCCTACCTTGACGACTACATTAAACAGAACATCGAGCCATGGCTGAAGGACAACCCGAAGCCCGGGAAGGGTGGAGGAATAAAAGAGTGGAAGGAATCCTATGGATCCGAGAAGAGCCGCATAAAATCTGAGTGGATCAAGGTTCCGAAGACTAAGGTTCAGAACTTCCACCAGAAATTCCTCAACTTCCTAGACATGAATAACATGGATCTCCTCAGCCAACTAAGGCCCTTTATCTCGCATGATAAAAAGAAGATAGTCAACGAGATAACGAATAAGTCAGCGAGTGGGCGCAACGCCACCGAGTCAATCACATTAGAGGGCTACCCGACTATAATATTCTGTACCGTCAGCTACGCCCTAGACGGTCAGGAGCAAACCCGCCTCATACAACTAAGCCCCGAGATTAGCCCGAAAAAGCTCAGTGAAAGCATCCACATGATTTCAGCGAAACTGAAAGACCGCACCGCCTACCGAGCCTCCGTAAGCACAAACGAGGCCCGGGTGCGGGTGAAGACATTAATACAGGCCATAAAGATGGCGGGGATTCAGCAGATCGTGATCCCCGACGCTGTAATGGGTGACATTGAAGCGAGATTCAGAAAGGATCACCCTGACGAAGCCCTCAAACCAGAGCACCAACGCGAGTACCCCCGACTAGTCGCCTACGTCAAGGCATCGGCTCTATTCAATATGAACCGCCGGGACCGCACCGCCGAGGGGGTCCTAACCGCCACCACCGAAGACGTTGACTTCGGCTTCGAGCTATACACGCCATTACTAGCCTCAAACGAGGCGGGTATGCCGCCAGCCGTTTACCAATTCTGGATGGATTCACTAGCCCCACAACTAAAACTTAGCAAATATCTGAAGCGTCAGGAGGTGGCCCGCCTATACTTCGAGAAGTTCAAGGCAAACATAGGCGAGAAGGCCCTGAAAGCCCTCCTAGCCCTCCTATTCAACGCCGGGCTAATCGTTGAGGACGTACACCCAGAACACGGCAACGTGAAGGTGATCACCACCCCCGACGTTGACATGGAAGCCCTACGCGACGCCGCTGAGGAGCGCAAACGCGAGAAGCGCCGAGCCGAGAAAGAGGACGACCGGAGCCAGTGGGACGATAAACCCCAGAGGCGTAAGAAGCAAGAGGGCGTTTCAGCTTGATCGGCGTCTCCGGAGAGGATCTGGTGGTCGCGGTGATACTCGGAGTCTCAATTAAGATATTCCCCATAATTCAAGACGCCGCCGCCTCGATGGGCTTGGAGGCTCCTCTGGTTCTGGGGGCCCTCATGCTAGCTAGTGTCCTGTTTGCGTCTAGTCTCTGGGAGAGGAAACGACCTTGACCGAGAACCTTGGATCATACGACGATTGGATAAGGGCCCTGCGAGAGGCCCGAATATTCGACCACATTAACGACACGTCCAAGCTGGACCCCGAGAAGATTAAACCCGTCACCTTATCGGTCCCGGCGTGGGCGGCCGCAACCATGGATCATAAATGCCCCGACTGCGGGTGGCCCGTCTACGTCGTTGATATTGGTTCAACTCGTTATCCACACTGCATAAACCCAGAGTGTTATCATAGCACGACATTTAGATCAATAACCGACAACCTTCAGCATAGTGACCGTATGAGGTGGGAGCGAGAGGAACGCACCCGCGTTAAGGAGGCCAAGAGGGAGAGCGAGAGGCGGGGGAGGGACGAAGAGGAGCAGAGACTAGAGCGGGCCACCGAGAACCGCGTCCGCCGGATCCTCCTCAGCTACGGAGTCAAAATCAGGGGGAAGGCCGAGACTTGACTGAGAGAACACTAGAGCCGGGGGAGCTGAACCTATACACGGGCCGAACCTGCGAGCGGGGCCTCGACGGGAAATGGATCCACTATGAGAGGGCCCGCGTCAAGGACCTTAAGGAGTTCACCGGCTGGGAATCCCTGGGGGCCCTCATCGACGAATCGCTGAAGACGCCTTACTATTCGAGGCCGCATCCCTTCCTCTCCGACTCATACCGCGAGGAGATGAGGCGCGAGATATGCCAAACCGACAAGGCGATCCAGGCGACGGCCTTCCTCACGGGTGCGAGGATAAGCGAGGTCCTCATGGCCCACGCCGACAACTTCAGCGTAGAAGGCGACTTCATCATCTGTAAGGATCTCCCCGTCCTCAAGCGGTTCAGCAAGATAGCCTCAGAGGTCGAATACCTCGACAAGCCAAACGCGGGTGAGATCGTACCGAGTGGCTACGTTTGGTCTAAGACCTATGGGGCTTTCGTTAAGATCAAGTGGGTGACTGAGGCGAAGATTGAGACTCGGGAGGATTTCCCCATCCCTCTCTGGGAGCCTTTCACGGACACCCTCATGGAGAGGATCAGGGACGCGAAGCCCGGGCCGGGCGGGTTCCGGTGGCTCTTCCCCAGCTCCATGGTCCCCGGGAGGGTGGAGAGTAAGGGTGTCCAGAGGTGGATCCTTGAAAGGTTCAGCCTCGAAGCCCGAGCATGGTTAAGCCCCGAGAGGGCCTATCAGAAGGTCCGAACCATCGGGGAGAGGCGGGGCCTCCACATATTCGATCACTGGTTCAGGAGCCAGAGGGCGAGTATGCTGAACCGCTACTATCGTTTTAACGAGCAGCTATTGACCCGCTTCTTTAGCTGGGCCGGGGGCTGGGCTACCTCTCAGCCGAGTATGGCGGCGCTCTACGCGAGGACCGGCCTTGAGGAGCTAACCGAGAAGATGCAGGCAAACAAGACCCGACTACTTAACGAGTTAAAGGAGATGAAACTAGATTGAGTCACGAAGATGAGAGGCTGATAGCAGAGGCGAAGGCCAAGCTATCAGAACCTGAGCTTAAGGCCCTTAACTTGGCTATCCACTATAAGACACTAGAAATGGTTAGTTCTTGGATGCTTGAGGACATCGATCGTATTGACCACCTGAAGCGATCAGAGGATGTAATCTATTGTCGGATACTCTGGATACTTGGGGAAGAGAATGAGTTTAAGTCTCAGGTGGATGAGTGGGAGGCTGAGAAGATCCGGGCGCTCAGAAAGCTCGGTATGTCTATCGCTGAGCTAGCGAGAGTATTCCAGAGATCCAAGAGCACAATACACGACCACATCCACGACTCGCCAAGCCTCGAAGAGAGTCGCGAACTTGATTGTGAGAGGCTTGGAATAGTCTAGAAACGCCCGAACGAAAATTATCCTCTCTTTATAATATAGCTAGTGTAATAACTTAGAATAAAAACAACCTTCAAACAAGGGGAAGAAATCGGATAACCCGCCCTCATTTAACCTTACTATACTAAGATTAAATGGGGGTGTTAGTCGCCCCACTACTCCGTTGTTTTCGCCTAGAATGTCCTCTATAGTATATAATTAATGAGGCGTAGAAGCGACTAAGCAGCGAATGGAAATGGATTTGGAAGGTTTGCCGGGGGTTCATGGCTAAGTCTTGAGAGTAAAAAAGTATAGGGGGATAGCGGCGATATCGCGCTTAGTGTTTTCATTTCTGCGCGATCGATACCGATTACCTATTTATGAATCATGTGTTTCATGGTTCTGTCCAGTCTTCGTCGGTTTAAAGGGTCTGTAAAAATCGTCGGATGAAAATATACCCAAATTCTTATCAAGAAAAATATCCCAATTTTTTCAGGTACTACGCCTCAAGATTCTTTTTTATACTTTCCCTAATCCCATTGGCCACAGTCCGCCTAAACTCCGCCTCATTCATAGCCGGCGAATACACCCAGTGGTGCCCACCCTTCCCCGTGACCTCCACACCACCCACTATCCCCGCCTCACGCATCCTCTCAAGGAAGTTGATCACGGTAGCCCGGGAAATGGGCTCAGCCCTCCGCGCATTAACTCCCATCCAGACCGCCCTGGAGTTCACACCGTCTGGGTTCTCCCAGACTATGCGCATTGCGAGCTCCTCGTGATCCTTGAGGATGGTTCTTAAACCGGTCTGTGATGTATCGTATTCCCAGTTAGCCAAAAGCGTCACTAACCCACAAAAACGACGGATTGAATATTTAAAAATTATTGTAATAAAATCTAATCTTCGGTCGAGTGTCCTCTCATCCGCTTATTCTTCTTTAAATCAGATAAGCGCGCGCTGAACATACTTAGGTGCCGAATCTCGTGGTCAGACTTGTTACAAAAACCTCCATTTGTGTTAGGGCGCTTCTACAGCTTTCAATTACGCTTTCATTCGGTGAGTCTTGAAATCGTATCTCAACGCTTGGGGAACTTAAAGGTACAGGAGCTTGAGGCGAGACCGAAGGAGGATTTGACGTAAATGAACCGGCAGGATTCGGATTATTGACGAAAAAAGAAGCTAATATAGATACGGATCCTGAAAAGAGGACTGAATCCGATAAAAATAATGAGAAGCTTCTACTAATATCGGGATAACCTCTATGCACAATTATATTCCGCTTTTTCATAAGAGAATTAATTGAAAATACGCCCATTTGTTGGTTCAACCAATCTATAAACTCTAGAGCAGAGGTGTTTCTAGTCGCACGAGCCACTATTTTGAAAATTGTTGGATTAAGATCGCTATCATCTCTAGTAAAGCCAAGATTATACTTTTCTGCATAATCATATAGACATACATCTAATACACTTCGCCAGGAGCATAGAAAAGCGCTTAAAATATACATAAACTCTTTTTCATGCACTGAATCTTGAGGAGCTGATTCTAAAAGTCTGAAATAATATTTTGCCTCATTTAACTTTTCATTAAAATGCATTGTCATTAATAGAAAGATATTATTACTTTGATATTATCTTTACTCTATAAAAGAGTTGAATTAACTCATATACAGCATCTTCTCGCCTATTCCAAGTCGAATTACGTTTACTTGTTAGTGTTGATATAATTTGTGATAGTATGCCAAACGGCGCGCGCCTCACTACATGCGAATTTTTTAGGTTCGCGGATTCGAGAGGCTTTTAGATAAAGCTAAATGGTTAAGCGTGGAGTGACTGTTGAGGCGTCGAGGCTGGTAGCATCAATAACACCTAGAGCCAGCCTCGATGTCCTCCCCTATTGTATAAAGATATAATTTGAGAATTGAGAGTTTAACTTAAATTAAACGAAGATAACTTCGATTAAGTTAATTGTCGGCGAGTACGACGTCGTCGTACTCCTTCTCGATCTTGAGCTTGTGCCCCTGCTCCATCCTAGCAAAATCGGCCCACACCTTACCCAGTGGGTGCGCGGCGTATGCCTTGGAGAGCGCCGTATAGAAGTCGACGGCGGTCTGCTCGCTCTTCGCCGCGAAGATGAGTGTGTCCTGGTAGGAGGCGTCGTGGCTCAGAGGCGCCGACTTGAGGGGGTCGGAGACGTGCAGATCCATGACCTTCTTCAGGTCACCTATCTTCGCCTCGCTCATGACCTTCTTCGGGTCCTTGAGGGCCGACTCGAAGTACTCCCTGTGCTTGGCCTCGTCTGCTGCAAGCTCCTTTAGAAGCTTCTTGGAGCCGGGGTTCTTCACATTCTTCGCCGTATCGGTGTAGAGGTTGTAGGCGCCCGTCTCCATCGTGACGCCGACCTTGAGTGCCTTCTCGACCGTCCATCCGTCGATGCTCATGTTGATCTGGGTTACTCAGGGGCGGCACCATATAAAAATAATCTATCATGAGCCCTCTCAGGACTCGATGTAGGCGGCGGCGCGGCAGCTCACAGGCAGGAACGAGTAGAGTCTCTGCCTCGACTGGTCGAAGGCGAACGTCCCGGCGCCCTCCTCCGTCTTGACCTGCTGCACTACCTTCATCTCGACGAGGTCTATGGTGGCTAGGAGCCCCGGCTTGGCGAGGGCGCAGTAGAGAAACTTCCTGCGCGCGTTCAGCCACGTGACGTCAGGCTCGCCCGGTATCTTCGCCCTGCAAGTCTCGACGCCCTTCTCCAGATCCATGGCGACGACGACGCCTCCGTCGCAGGCTATGTACGCCTCGCGCCCGTCGGCGCTGAGGTCAAGGCCGTGGGGGCCAAGCGCCTTCACGGGGACGAGCGGTGAGAGTTCCCCGTTCCGCGGCGAGAGGGTGACGTACCCCGAGGGCTCCTTGATGAGTATGACGAATTTATCGAGGAAGGTGGAGTACTTGCACCACCGGGGTCTCCCCGGGAGCTTAGCCGTCTTGAGGACCCCCTTCTCGGGGTCGACGAGCCTCGCGTTGAGGTCGACGACGTCCGCCACGAGTAGGACGCCGTGGTCGTCGTCCCACGCGACTCCGTTCGGCTTCGACCCGACCTGTATGGTCTTCACGACCGTCCCCTTGGCTGCGTGTATGACGAGTATCTTGCCGGAGCCGCGCGACGCGGCGAACACCAGCCCCTCCGACAGGGCGCAGATGACGCCGCTGCCCTCGGGGCACCCCCCTATAGTCTTTACAAGGTGTCCCTTGACGCCGTCGATGACCTCAACGGTGCCCATCGCCGTGTGGGCGACGTAGACCCAGCCGTTCGCCTCGTAGACGTCGGCGTGGTCGAATCCCCCCGACTGGTGCTGCGGCAGGGGCACATAGCGTTCGAGTCTTAGAACCACGTAACGTTATCCGCCTCTGGGGAATTTAGTTCTTCTCATCGAGCCGTCGACCCCACGAAAGGCAATATAAGCCACCCGCGCCCCTGATGGATGCCGTGAAGCACAAGGGGAGTCCACGGGTCGAGTTAATCGCCACGGGTGACGAGCTCATCTACGGCAGGATTCTCGACACGAACAGCAACTGGTTGGCGAAGCGCCTCACCGAGATAGGCGCTGAGCTCCGCCGCGTCACGATGGTCGGGGACGACTACGACGACATGAGGGACGCCCTCATCGGCGCACTCGACAGGGACGCCGAGATAATCATATTCACCGGCGGACTCGGCCCATCCGAGGACGACTTCACGGTAGACGCCATAGGGCGCGCCCTCAGCAAGGCGGTCATAAACGACCCCGTCGGGTTCCAGAAGATCAAGGAGATCTACGAGCGGCGCGGAAGCGACCTTAAGCGCGGCGCACGCATGACACGCATCCTGGAGGGCTCAGAGGCCATACAGAACCACGTCGGCATGAGCGTAGGCATGAAGCTCCTGCACATGGGCAAACTCATCTTCACCCTCCCCGGCGTCCCGCAGGAGATGCAGGGCATGTTCAACGAGCACATCGCCCCCGTCCTCGAGGCGGAGGCCAAGCACAAGCTCCTCGGCCACACATACGGCGTCGCCATGGTCTGGAAGGACTTCTTCCCCGTCTACACCAAGCTGCAGGCCGACTACCCCGAGATCTACATAAAGAACGCCGCCACGCCCCCCGAGGCTGAGGAGGACCGGAGCAAGGTCAAGGAGATAAAGGTCGACATAGTCGTCCAGGGCAACTCGACTCGTGAGGCGGAGGAGAGGATGACCGCCTTCATGGCCGAGTACAAGCGCCGCGTCGACGAGGCCGGCGGCGGCACCATCCGCCGCATGTAGCCCCGAAACGTTTTACGGCCCCGCGGCGACTCATCAGCCGAGTCGGTATGCTGTTCCGCGTCTACCTCGAGAAGGAATTGTTCATGGAGAAGGTCAGACTCGTCAAGGGGACCCCGGAGGGGGTCGCGCTGAAGGACGATAAGGGTGTTTCACGTGTCCTCGACGGCGTCTACGTCGCCGAGGTCGAGGGAGTGGCGGGCTACGTTACTCTGCGCCGCGCACGACCAGCTGCCCAAGGCTCCTGAACTCGGCGCCCTTGAAGTAGGCGTGCAGCCTCGCGGGTAGTTCGTCGACGTGCAGGGTGACCTGCTCCCAGCTGTCCCTCTCGCGGAGGGTGAGTACGCCCTTCTCCATGGTGGTGTAGTCGATTGTGACGGCGAGGGGTGTGCCGACCTCGTCCTGGCGCGCGTATCGGCGCCCGATGCTGCCGCCGTCGTCGAAGACCGCCCTGTAGCCCTCCGCCAACACTGCATCGTAGACGGTCATAGCCTTCTCGGGGAGGCCATCCTTTGTGACGAGCGGCTGGACGGAGACCTGGTAGGGCGCGAGGTTCCGTGGGAAGCGGAAGATGGTCCTCTTCTCCTTCGCCGTCTCGCGTAGCTCGTAGGCCGTCTCCATGGTGACGAACGTGAGCCTGTCCAGCCCGTATGACGGCTCTATGACGTGTGGGATGTAGCGTGTGCCGTCCTTGCGGGGGACGCTCATGTCCACCTTGCTGCCCTTCATGTGGGCGTTGAGGTCGTAGTCGGTCCTGTTCGCGTGGCCCGCTACCTCGATCCAGCCCCAGCTCTTTGTGTAGACCTCGTGGTCGAATGTCTGGCTGCTGTAGTGGCTGCGCTCCTGTGGTTGGTGGGCGCGGAACTGCTGCCTCTCCGAGGGGACGCCGAGGCTCTGCATGAAGCGCTTGCCGACGCCCATGAAGTAGCCCTGCCACTCCGTGATCACGAGTCCCTTCGAGACTGCCTCCTTGACGGTGACCTCTATCGGCTCCTTGCTGCCCTTCTCCTCCATCTCCTCGGTGATGAGGCGGACCTTCTCCTCCTCCACGTCCTTCAGCCACGGGCACGCGGGGTTCTGGGGGTCGAAGAACAGCTCAAGCTCCATGATGGTGAACTCGCGGAGCCTGTGCATGCCCCTGCGGGGGCTGACCTCGTTCCTCATCACCTTGCCCTGCTGGCTTATGGCGAAGGGGATGCGCTCCCTGTTTGCCTGGTAGCAGCGCTTGAAGTTTGTGAACATGCCCTGGGCCGCCTCGGGGCGCATGTAGCCGACCTCGGTCCCGGTTGCTCCAATCTGTGTCTGGAACATGGTGAGCACGAGCGTAGGCTCCTTCAGGGCGCCCCCGCAGACCGGGCACTTGATCCCGTTCTCGACGAGCAGCCTCTTTATCGCTTCCCCGCCCTGCGCCTCGACGTGCTCCAAGCCGGTCTTCTCCTCGATGAGGTGGTCGGCGCGGAAGCCGCGCCCGCACTGGCTGCAGGATGCGGCGTACTCCTTGAAGTTGGCGAGGTGGCCGCTCGCCTCGAAGACCTTGCCGCTGTTCACGATGGGGTCCTCGATCTCGAAGAAGCCCTGGCGCCTGACGAAGGATTCCCTCCACTGTGCCTCTATGTTGCGCTTGAGCTTGACGCCCACGTCGCCGTATGTCGTGAAGCCCGCTATGTTTCCGTATATCTCGAAGCTCGGCCAGAAGAAGCCGCGCCTCTTGGCGATCTCGGTGATGGTCTCGTATATGTTGCCCGTGGACATTCTTTGCAGCTCACCCTCTTGTTGGGGGTGAGAAATATAAATGTAGTAAAAGAACACACAACATTTAATTATAGAAGTTATAAGTTTTATAATTGATATAACGTGACGACCATCGCCGTCGACAACGACGTCAGGGACGAGTTGTTGAAGATATCCGCCGAGCTACAGATGAAGCTTGGTCGACGCGTTAACTACAACGACGTTATAAGATACCTAATTGGGAAGAAGAGGATACGCCCCGAGCTTCTAGACGAGTTTGTGGTCGAGGGATTAGACTCCAAGGAGGGTCTAGAGGAACTCCGTAAGGATAGGCAAATGGACGAGGAGAGACTTGAAAGGCTACTACGCCGTTGATGGGGGCGTCCTGTACGAGGTCGCCACGAACTCGGACATCGGTGATATGTTCAGGGAGGCGATGAAGTCCGGTGAGGTCGTGGCCTTCACGCATGAACTCGCCCTCACCGAGGTGCTCTATCTCCTATGCCGACGGATAGGGTTCGATAAGGCAAAAAATCACGTAGACAACTTGATCTTCTCCGGCCTAATGGATCTTGAGCCTGCTGCGGAGCTCATGGAGACCGCCGCGAGGATGAAGTGTTTTAGACCTATCGCGTTGGCTGATTGTTATACGCTTGCCTTGGCGGAGAAGCATCATCTTGTTGCGCTTTTTCTTGATAGGGAGGCTGAGTTGGTACGCGAGATGGGTAGAGATCCCTTCGATGTGGAGTTGGAGTTTCTCGCCGATAAGAGAAATCCATCTACGGGGCGGAGACTATAGCTTTTCTAGGTAGAGTTGATATATATCAAAAATTAAAAAAAAACTTAGACTACGAGGCAGGGCTATCCGGTCTGCGCGGCTTTGAGTAGTCCGGTTATCATAGGGTGCGGGCGCTCCTGGGAGGAGGTCGCCTGCGGGACGAAGAGGGTGGCGAAGTAGAAGCGTGCCTCGGGTAGTTCTAGTACCCTTACCTCGCCGCCGGCGTCGAGGCCGGAGACGCGGAGTCCCGCTGCCTCTATATCTTTCCTCCGTGAGGGGTTGAGTCCGTAGTTGCAGTAGAACTTCTCCATCGTGCTCTTGGAGCCGTAGACCTTGGAGGCGCGTGTCCTAGGGATGATCTTTACCTCCTCGACCTTGCCAACCATCGAGCAGGTGAGGGGGGTTACGAAGAGGTTCTCCCCATCAGGGTGCTCCTCGGCGTGCTCCGCGTCCTCGATGCCCATGACGTTCCTCGCGAACTCTATGATCGCGTTCTGGCAGCCCCCGCAGGTGCCGATGAATGGCATATCGTTCTCCCGGGCATACCGGATGCCGTTGAGGGCGCCCTCGGGGCTCTTGTATGGGCTCCCCGGGGCGCAGAGGAAGGCATTGAATCGCTTCATCTTCGCGTCAACGTCCCCGTCCAGGGCGGGTGTGGGCAGCCACTCGACCTCCACACCAACCCCCAGGTGGTCAGCCGAGTGGCGGAAGGCGAGGTTAGTCATCGTGTGCGTATCGTAGGTGGGTCGAAAATCGCCGATGACGCCGACGAGCAGCTTCCTTGGCATAAAAAGTCGAGAGGCTGGCAGCCTATTAATGGTTATTCCTTAAAAAATTAAGGCGGGGTTAGTCGACGACGGGGCGGAACTTGTACCCATACTGGAGTAGTCCCGCCTGCCCGTCCTCGGTGACCTTGCGGAAGGCGTACTCGACCTTCATCCCTGCCTTGATCGCTTCGGGTTCGATGTCCACTACCTGGCTGAGGATGTGGACGCCGTCATCAAGCTCGATGAGGGCGACGACGTATGGTGTGAATTTCTCGTAGCCGAGGGGCGCGTTCCTGATGACGGTCCAGCTCTGGACCTTGCCCGCCTCGGCGAGCTTGTATGGCTTGAACTCGGTGCCCCCGCAGCTGCATACGGGCGTCTTGGGGTAATGCTTGGCGCCGCACTTGGCGCACTCCTCACCCATGAGCCTGTAGCGGGGCTTCTCCTCACGCCAGTACCTTGGTACACTCATCCTTAGACCCTCCTGAGGATGGCGACGGAGCAGGTCGAGCCCACGCCCGCCATGCTCTGGGCCATCCCAATCTTCGCGTCGGGGACCTGATTCGCCCCCGCCTTGCCGCGTAGCTGCATGACCGTCTCCGCGATCTGGTAGAGCCCCGTGGCGCCTATCGGGTTGCCGCGGGCCTTTAATCCGCCGAAGTTGTTGGTCGGTATCTCTCCGGTGCGTGTCGTTGCGCCCTGCGCCACCATCTTCGCACCCTTGCCCTTCTCGGCGAAGCCGAGGTCTTCGAGGCTGAGGACGCCGTCGATGGTTGTGTCGTCGGTGACTTCGAGGACGTCGATGTCCTTTGGCTTGACCTTGGCGACTTCGTATGCCTTGGCCGCGGCCTTCTTGACGGCTTCGAGTGTGAGTGGGTGCTTGCGGGCGGCGAGGGATAGGTGGTCGGTGGCGACGGTTGAGGCCACGACCTCGATTCCGGTTGCGATCTTGTCAGCTGGGCCGAGTAGGATGGCCGCTGCGCCGTCTGCGACCGCGGCGCACTCCATCATCCTGATGGGGTCCGCCTCCATCGGGCTCGTCATTACGCGTTCGATGCTTAGCTTGAAGGCGTACTGGGCGTGGGCTACGCCTACGGCGTTTTCGTGGCTGCGCGCCGCGAACCACCCGATCTCCTCCGGCGTGGCGCCGTACGTGTGGCTGTAGAGCCTGTGGAGTATGGCTGAGAGGCCGGTCTTGGTGACTCCGGTGTAGGCGGTGTATTCTTGGTCCTCCGCTCCCGCTAGGGCGGTTGTGACGGCCTCGGGGAGGAGGTCGCTCATCTTCTCGACTCCGCCGACGAGTACCCAGTCGCTCATGCCCGAGGCGACGGCCTTGACGCCCTCGTTGAAGGCGACTCCGCCGCTTGCCTGCCCCGCCTCGATCCTGACGGCGGATAGGCCGGGTCTGCCGATGGCCTCCGCCATCATTGCGCCCATGCCGATCTGTCCCTGAAGGTGTGCGCCCATCATGTTGGCGACGTAGAGCTGATCAAGCTCCGTGTGTGCCGCGTCCTTTAACGCGCCTAGGGCGGCCTCGGCGAAGAGCTCCTTGACGTTCCTCTCCCATGGCTCACCCACCTTGGTGAAGCCTATTCCGGCTACTGCTACCTTTCTCATGCTATGATCTGCCCCCTGTGGCGGAGGTAGGTCGCGTAGTCGACGTACCTCTTCCTGTCTATGTAGCTCTTGACCTTTGGTCCGCCGCGGCGGTGCTTTATGGGCTCCCTGACCTTCCAGACGAAGGCGTCGCTGCCGGAGCCGCTGCCGTAGCTGACCATGAATATCCTGTCACCGGGCTCGGCGACGTCCAGCGTCGCGGCGAGTCCCAGCGGGCTAGAACCGGCGTAGGTGTTGCCGACGACGGGTGAGACGAGTCCGGGGTTGATCTGGTCCATGCTGAACCCGAGCATCTTGGCGACGTTGATCGGGAACTTGGCGTTCGGCTGGTGGAATACTGCCCACTTGAAGTCGGTGGGCTTGTATCCCGTCTCCGCGAGGAGCGCCTTGCCCGCGCCGGTGATGTGCTTGAAGTAGGCTGGCTCCCCCGTGAACCTGTTGCCGTGGCGGGGATACATCTCCTTCGGCCTGCGCCAGAAGTCGGGCGTGTCCGTCACGAAGCTGTACGAGGCCTCTAGCTCGGCGACGCTCTCCTCGGCTGGGCCGATGAGGAATGCTGCGCCTCCGCAGGCGGCGGTGTACTCCAGCGCGTCCATGGGCTTGCCCTGCGCGGTGTCCGCGCCTATTCCCATGGCGTACTTCTGCATCCCGCTGCCGACGAGGCCGATGCAGGTCTGCATCGCCTCGGTGCCCGCCTTGCAGGCGAACTCCATGTCGGCGGTGGAGACGCTCGGGGTTGCGCCGATGACCTCGGCAACAATCGTGCCCGAGGGCTTTACGGCGTATGGCTTGGACTCGGTGCCGACGTAGACGGCGCCGATCTGGGCCGGGTCTACGCCCGAGCGCTTGACGGCTTGGCGGGCGCACTCGACCGCGATGGTGACTGTGTCCTCGTCGAGGGCCACGACGGCCTTCTCCTCGACGGGCTCCCCCGAGGTGCCCCACATGCGGTTGACCTCGGCGGCCTTGAGCCTGTACATCGGCACATAGGCGCCGTAGCCCGCTATGCCGACCCTGATGAGAGTCTTCATCTGCTCTAACCTCTCCGGAAACTTGGAGATAGGTTGACAGGTTTCTATTTAAGCGAATCGACAGGGATCGAAGAAAGCATCGACGGGAGACGATTACCGTTTGAGGTAGACGTCCCTCACCGCCCCGAGCGATTTGAAAGTCGCCTTGAGCGAGTAGGGGCGCTCGAACTGGCAGACGAAGCCCTCCCATGGGTCCCCAACCACCTCGTACCCGTCGATCTGGCCCACGCCGAGGAGTGCCGTGTTTGCGACGTGGCCTATCTCCTCCGGCTTGAAGCCCATAAGCCTGACGCAGAAGCTGTCCACGGCTACGACGTCGGTGCCCGCCACGAGGACGCCCATCCTGCGGGGGTTGCCGACGACTGGGCCATTACCCTCCATGCAAGTCATCCCGTCGATGACCGTCATGTCCGTCCTAATCGTCTTGGCTAGGTAGGGTAGGACCACGTCGAGCTTCTTGTGCAGGCGGCTCTTCTTCGCCTCCTGGAAGCAGCCATAGAGATTCTTTATGCCGAGTGTGACGGTTGTGTGGGCGCAGGTCTTCATCTTGGCGAGGTTGAGGACGTAGTCGGCTTCGAGCATGGTCTTCGGGATCATGATCTCGGTGTCGGCGACCCTGTGGGGAACACACTCGTCCCTGCTGAGGTTGAGGAACTTGACGCCCCACTCCTCCAACTTCGCCATGAGGCCGGAGTCCCTGACGCGGTTATCGGCGGTATCCGCAATGTTATCGGATTCGACCACGAGGGGCTCGCAGCCCTTCTCCCTGACCATCTTGACGGCGGCCTCGACGACTGCGAAGTCTGTGAGCACCATGCCCTGCGGGTTCTTGGCGTTGCAGACGTTCGGCTTTATGACGACCCTCATTCCCGCCTTGATCTGAAGGCCACCGGCGAGATCGACCGCTCTCCTGACCGATGCGTCAATGTCCGCATCCGCCTTGACGAGTGCGACCTTCGCCATGCTACTTGCCTCCGGGGGCGATCCTGTCCCCCATCTCCTTCATGACACCGAGCATTGCGATCTCGTCGTCTATCGTGATCCTCGGCTCCCCGCCACCGTGGACGAGTTTGTCGAGGTGCCTGTACTGCTCCGGGAAGCTGGGGTGCTTGAACTGGATGAGGTCTAGGTACCAGCCCGCGCCCCTCTCGCTTGTCTTCGTCTTCCTGCCCTCGGCTTCGACTGTGTAGCTGTAGGGATTTATGGCGAAGTCACTGGTGATCCTGCCCTTCTCCCCCTCGATGGCGACGGCGAAGGTGGGGATCATGCGCGTCCAGCTTGCGGTGCAGTCGAGCTTTATGCCCTGCTCCGTCTCGACGTCCGCGTGCAGGTTGTCGCAGACATCGTACTTCCTGCAGACACCGGAGACGTCCAGGACCCTGCTCGGCCTCCCGGCGACGATGCCCGCGACGCTGAGTATGTGTGGCATCACGTCCTCGACGATGCCGCGTGGGTCCTTCGTGCGGAAATCGGTCTTGGAGCCGTACATGCCGAGGTTGTTCTCGAAGTTGAGCTTGACGCTCCTGACCGCCCCTATTGCGCCCTGCTTGACCTTCTCCTCCATCCTGTAGAGGGCGGGGGTGTAGACGTAGTTGTGGGCGGGGAGGACGACGAGACCCCCCTTCGCCTGCTTGACCCTCTCGCAGCCCTCGACCGTCTGTGCTAGGGGCTTCTCGCAGAGCACATGCTTGCCCGCCGCGAGTGCTTCGAGTGTCATCTCCTCGTGGAAGCGGGGTGGCGTGTTTATCGCGACCGCCTCAACCTCCGGCTTGGCAAGTAGCTCGTGGTAGTCGCCGCAGGCGTGGCCGACACCCGTCGCGCCCTTGACCTCAGCGAGCTGCTCACCACCCTTATCCGAGATGCTGACAAGCTCCACGACCCCAGAGGCTTCGATGGCCTTGAGGTGGAACATCGTTGTGACCCTACCGCAGCCGATTATACCGAGGCGAAGCATACGCGAGAATAATTGGCGCCCCCGTTAAATAGTTGCTACTTCCCGGCGAAGTACTTGGCGAGGAACTCCTTGTAGCCGAAGCGGAACGCGACGGGGACGCAGACTAGGACCTCGAGCCAGTAGGTGGCGATGCGGGTGAGGAGGCTGATGGCCGCCGCCGTGGATAGGGGGACACCCGCGAGGACGAGGGCGCCCGCCAACCCGGCGTCGAGAAGCCCTATACCGCTTGGGATGAAGAAGTTCATCTGCTGTAGGAACTCGACGACGGCGAAGGCGAAGACGACGGTCGACACCTCGAGGTGGACCCCG
This sequence comes from Candidatus Bathyarchaeota archaeon, assembly GCA_026394265.1. The sequence continues at coordinate 24,841 of JAPKYO010000038.1, read as the reverse complement.
AGTGCCTCGGCGGAGAGGTAGGCTGTGACGGCGCCGGCGCTCCAGTGGAAGAGGAGCATGACGAAGGCGGCGAGGTTTAGCCCCATCCCCGCCCGCAGGTCGCGTACGGCCTCCCCGATGTCCTCGATCACGGGGCCGAAGCCCTCCTCCCCCGACTCGGGGTCGTGGAACCTGTCGAAGACGTTCCTCCTGACCCACTGTGGGCTTTTCCCGTAGATGTATCTAAGGGCACGCGTGTTCAGCATGAGGCTGAAGACGACGACGCTGATGAGGGCGAATGCGGTGAGGAACAGGCACACCCCAGGGTTGATCGGTATCTCCCGCCCGCTGGCCAAGGTGAGGAGGGCGGTCCCGCCGATTACCGCGCCGAAGGCTATGTTGTAGTAAGACCTGTGTACGAGGACGCTGCTCAGCCCCTTGCCGAGGTTGGAGCTGGACCTGTCCTTGATGAGGTAGGCGCGGACCATCTCCGTCATGAGGGGGAGGGGGGCGAGCCACCCGATGAAGAGGCTCGTGAAGCTGAGCTGCGTCGTCCCCCAGAGGCTTATCTTGACCTTCATGGCCCTGAGGATGAGGTACCATGAGGCGGCCCAGAGGAGGAGTCCTATGAGGTCGATGATGATCGCGACGGCGTATATGCCGATGTTGAACGACCCGACCTCCGCGAAGGCGGCGAAGGGGTTCGCCCACGCGAGGTAGGCGGCGAAGAAGACTACGCCTACGAGCGTGAAAGCGAGCGCCCTCTTGTCCAACCCGGAGCCACTTCAGCATAGTTTGCCTTAACCCATAAATAATGATGCATCCCCTCCCAGCCTGAGTTGGAGCCCACCATAAGACCCGTCACGGCAGCCGACATCACCACCGTCCATAGGATAGAGGTGGCTAGCTACCCGGACCCCTGGCCGAGGTCGATATTCTTCCTGATGCGCGGCAGGGCGCCCGAGTTTTTCCTCGTCGCCGAGGCGGAGGGGGCGGTGGTGGGGTACGCGATCGGCGAGGTGGAGTGGCGGGAGGGCGTGAGGGTGGGCCACGTTATGAACATCGCCGTCGCCGATGAGTGGAGGCGCAGGGGACTAGCCGGGAGGCTACTCGACGAGCTGGAGGGCCGATTTAGTGAGCGGCGGGCGGAGTTCTCCTACCTAGAGGTTCGCGTCGGGAACACCCCCGCTCAGAGTCTCTACGGGAAGCGCGGCTACGTCGAGGTGGGGCGGCTCTCCGGGTACTACCGGGACGAGGACGGCCTCGCCATGGAGAAGCCACTCGGCTGAAACGTTACACTTCTATACCCGTAGCCGCCCCTCACTTGGCAGGTGGAACCATGGGTGAGATACGGGTCGCCGTCGCCGGCGCCGGAAACCTCTGCTCAAGCACGGTACAGGGAACACACTTCTACGCCAAGGCGAAGGAGCCGTTGGGACTCCTCCACCCAGAACTCGGCGGATACAAGCCGTCCGATATAAAGTTCGTCGCCGCCTTCGACATAAGCGAGGCGAAGGTGGGCAAGGACCTCGGCGAGGCCATATTCGTGAAGCCAAACAATGCCCCGAGGGTCGTCGACGTGCCCAAGCTCAAGGTGGCCGTCAAGATGGGTCCCGCCCCCGACCTCACTGAGGAGGGCGCGCTCAGCAGCATCAAGAGGGCGTCCGTCGAGGCCGTCGACGTCGCCGCGGAGCTGCGGAAGGCGAAGGCAGATATGCTCATCAACATGGTTTCCGGGGGCAGCGACAAGGCCTCCGCACTCTACGCGCAGGCGGCAATCGACGCTGGCTGCGCCTACCTCAACACTACGCCGTCAAGCGTCGCGGGAGACGCCGCCCTCATCAAGAAGTTCGCGACCGCGAAGCTACCCGTCGCGGGTGACGACCTGCTAGATCAGGTCGGAGCAACCGCCATCCACATCGGCATACTGGAGTTCCTGCACAGCCGCGGCGCACACATCGACGAGAGCTACCAGCTAGACGTCGGCGGGGGCGCCGAGTCGATCAGCACGCTGGAGAAGACGAAGGACACGAAGAGGAGCATAAAGACGGCCGCCGTCACGGGGCACGTGCCCTACAAGTTCCCACTCGTCTCGGGCTCCACAGACTTCGTCGACTTCCTCGGCAACGGGCGCGACAGCTTCTTCTGGGTCAAGGGGCGCTACTTCGGCGGCGTGCCCTTCACGATGGATCTTAAGCTGAGCAGCGAGGACGCATCCAACGGCGGCTCGATTCTCCTCGACGCTATCCGGGGGATGAAGGTCGCCAAGGATAAGGGCGCTAAGGGGCTCGTTGCCCCCGTCTGCGGCTACGCCTTCAAGAGGGCGGAGCGCACCAGCCTCGCCGCCGCATACAAGGCATTCAGGGACCTCACAGGTTAACCGCCATGCACATGATATTCATGGTTGGAACCGCCGGCAGCGGCAAGTCGAGCCTCACCGCCGCCTTCACCCGCTGGCTTGAGATGCAGCGCGAGGACGTCATGGCCATAAACCTCGACCCCGGTGCACCAAATCTCCCCTACTCAGCGAACGTCGACATCCGCGACTACATAAAGGTCGAGGACGTCATGGAGGAGTACGGCCTCGGCCCAAACGGCGGACTCGTCGCCGCCACCGACATGATCAAGGACGTCGTGGACCAGGTCAGCCAGGACATCGAGGACTTCACCCCCGACATCTGCATAGTCGACACCCCGGGGCAGATGGAGCTATTCGCCTTCCGCAACATAGGCGCGGAGGTGGCGGAGAAGCTCACAGACGCCGATAAGGGGCTCGTCTACCTCTTCGACGCCGGATTCTGCCGCGATCCCCTCAACTACGTCATGAACATGTTTCTCGCATCCGCCATAAATGTCAGGTTCCAGCTTCCACAGTTCCAGGTCTTCAGCAAGGTCGACCTGCTCAAGGAGAAGGAGCTTGAGGGCATGATGAGTTGGGCGGATGACTCGGAGGTGCTTCGTGAGGCGGTTGATACCCGCCTCAGCGGCATGAACCGGGAGATGAGCGCGGACATGCTGGAAATCATTGAGAGGATGGGCGTCGAGTTCAGCCCCATCGCGGTCTCCTCGAAGACGCAGGATGGTTTCCATGTGCTCTACTCGGAGCTGCAGCGCGTCTTCACGGGTGGGGAGAAGTTCACCACCTAGCCTCGAAAATCGTTAATACGGCGTCCGGGTGCCTATCTCCTAGGAGATAATCATGGTTCTTTACCTCACGCAGGACGAGGTCAAGCAGGTGCTTGACATGAAGAGCGCCTTCGAGGCCGTCGAGAACGGCTTCCGGGAGATGGGGAACAAGGCTATCGAGATGCCGCCACGCGTCTACCTTCACTTCCCGAAGGGCGTGCTCATCGCCATGCCCGCCTATATGCCCAACCTGAACGCGGCGGGCACGAAGCTCGTCACCGTCCACCCCGGCAACAAGAAGGAGTACAACCTCCCCGCCGTACAGGCCAAGATCGTGATCAATAGTCCCGAGAACGGGAGCCCACTAGCCATCATGGACGGCACATACATCACCGCCCTACGCACCGGCGCCGCCGGCGCCGTCGGCATCAAGTACCTCAGCAGGGAGGACGCGAGTGAGGTCGGTCTCTGCGGCCTAGGCGTGCAGGGCAGGAGCCAGATAATGGGTCTCATGCTCGTCCGCCCCAAGGTCAAGAAGGTCAAGATATACGACATCATCCCCGAGGCGATCGCGCCATTCATCAAGGAGATGAAGGCGATGTACCCTAAGACCGAGTTCGTCCCCGCCAAGTCCGCCGAGGAGGCGACGAGGAACAGCGACATCATCATCACATGCACCCCGAGCCCCACCCCATTCATCAAGGGTGAGTGGCTCAAGAAGGGCGCACACGTCTCCGCCATAGGCGCAGACACAGCCGCCAAACGCGAACTCGAAACCAGCGTCATAAAGACGGCGACCAAGCGCGTAGTCGACTTCATGCCACAGGCATTCGTCGTCGGCGACTTCGCCAAGCCGAAGGAGGAGGGCGCCATCTCCGAGAAGGACATCTACGCCGAGATCGGAGAGATCGTCGCTGGACACAAGAAGGGACGCACCAGCCCCGACGAGATAACCCTCTACAAGGCCACGGGCCTCGCCATACAGGACGTCGGCACCGGTGCCAAGGTCTACGAGCTTGCCGTCAAGAAGAAGATCGGCACAGAGCTCCCCAACTAAACCCCATTTTTACCCGCGCGGCGGGCGGGATTCGAACCCGCGTGAACAGGGCTGTTCTATCCGGTCATAGGCCGGAACCGTTTGACCCCTCCGGCACCGCCGCAGCATAGAACTTGACGATAATGGAATTGATTTGGGTAATTTATCGGGAAATTGGTGAGCCAAAATCGAACAGCCCTGTTTTACCCGGCTCACCGTGGCGGAACCAGAGAGGCTCCGCAAGTATGAACTGTATCTGCGGTAATAAATTAACTCTACTCTCAGACTGAACGAATCAGTTACAAATTATCGAGGTATAATCTCTATACTCATTTTCACATGGGTTGCCGGGGCAGTAGTGTATCCTCGACTCGGAGACATCTGATCCGACGGCGATTATTGTCGAGCTAGTCTGAATATGCTCCCCCGTGGGGTAGTGGTAGCAGATTGAGCCCGGCCCCTTCTCCACGCCGTGGTCGGCGCCCATCGCCTTGAGGGACGCTATGAGGCCATCCAAGTTGCCTAGCTGCATCTTATCGATGAGCTGGATGGCTCTTATCCTCCTCTTCTCGGCGTTCACCCACACGTTCTCCGCCCTATCCGTCCACTCGACGCCCGGAAACATCGTCAGGGTGGTGACGACGTGCCCACCGGGTTCGAGCCGCCTCACCTCAGTCTCCCTGTCCCAGACAACGTGCCACGCCGACTCGGCGTCCGCCACTAGGAAGTTCCCCCTCCGATAATCCTCGCACACATCCGGGTCCGTCAGGAAGCCCTTTGCCTCTTCCGCCGAGTCGCAGCCGTCGAGGAGATCCATGGCGAGCAGCCCCCTGCTCCTAGCGGGCCTCTCCTTGACCTCCGTCTCCTGGTTTGTGACGGCGACGAGGAGGCCGGAGTCGTTGAAGCCGATCCACGTCCCCTTCGACGCCACATCGTATGGGGCGTAGACCCTCCGCCTCCCCTCGTAGACCCTGGGCGGCTCCTCCAGCGTCCCCCTGTTCAGGTACCTGTTGTGGAGAACAATCACCGGATAGTCTTCTAGGAACCCGTAGAGAACTATCAGCGTGCACACGGATGCTCCGTTTAGGATTCCCGAACCCTCGTATAAGGTTTCCAACAGGTGAGACTATTTAACCTCCAGAATCCGATTGATCAAGTGGAGGTTCTTGGCTTGGCGAAAACTATTGATGAACTGTCCCAGACTGAGATATCCGAACTTATCAACAGGCGGGCGAGCGTCTTCACCCCCGAGGACTCCGCCAGCAAGGTCAAGGGAGAACTCGAGAAGACCGGGCGCTACGAGGCCATAGTCGTCGGCGGCGGCAAGGTGGGGATGGTGACCATCCGAGACCTGCTCGGCGTCGACCTGCTTGAGCAGACTAAGGTCGATAGGCTGTGGAAGAGCCAGTGGCAGACACCCGTGACCTCCGACAGCTGGGTGGGGGGCGTCGCAACGGAGCTGGTCAGGATTAATGCGAGGGCCCTCCCCGTGGTTGAGGACATGAGGCCGGTGGGGATCATCTCGCAGGTCGACATCGTGGCCGCCATGGCGGACTGCCCCGAGCTGAAGAAGACCCCCGCAAAGGACCTCGCCAAGATGCCCTTGGTCACACTCGGAGCCTACGCTAAGGTCGCCGAAGCGAGAAAACTCATGCTCGAAAAGGGCATCAGCCACATCCCAATCGTGAAGGATGAGAAACTCGTCGGCATCGTCACCGCGCAGGACATCGTCCAATACTTCACCACCGGCATAGGAAGGATGAAGACAGGCGATAGGCTCGGACCGAAGGCGTCGAAATACCCCGGCGAGGTCGAGGACATCATGGACAAGCACCCCCTGACCGTCGGGTCCGACGCCACGGCGCTAGACGTCGCCAAGGGCCTCAGGGACCAGGAGAAGAGCGCCGCCCTCATCGTCGACGAGAAGGGAGGCGTCTACGGCATAATCACGCCCAAGGAGCTCCTCCAACTCATAGCCGAGCCGGAGAATGAGCCCGAGCTACCCATCTCCATAGTCGGCCTCACAAACGAGGAGTTCCTCGAGAAGAGCCTCGCCGAGGAGAAGGTGAAGAAGGCGGTAAGCCTCGGCATGAAGCTGCACCCAGACATAAACAACGTGCAGGTCGTCATCAAGAAGACGGAGAAGGGAGGCGAGAAGGGGAGGTACGAGATGACGGTACGCGTCCTCACCCCCCGGGAGCAGTTCCAGACCTCAAACGAGGGATACGACCTCGTCAAGACCTTCGACGGCCTCGTCGCGGCCCTCGAGAAGGTACTCAAGCATGCGAAGCATGAGCCCATGAAGGTCCCGCGCAGAGGCCACGGGCGCCCCTAAATTCTTAACCGCGTCAACCCCCCTTTCATCGATCCCCTATGCCCCAGTGGACCGTCGTCATCACCGAGCCCATCAACGAGGCCGGCGTCAAGCTCCTAAAAGACCGCGGCGTCAAGGTACTATCCCTGCCCGCTGGGGCGGATGAGGAGGCGCTTCTCCGCGTAGCCCCGCAGGCTGACGCCTTCATCACCCGCGGCGGCGTCAAGGTGACCCGCGAGATAATGGAGGCAAGCCCGCGCCTGCGTGCGGTAGGCGTGCACGGCATAGGGTGCGACCACGTCGACCTCGCCGCCGCCCGGGAGCTGGGTAAGGTCGTACTAAACACCCCCGACGCGCTCACGGTTACCGTCGCCGAGATGGCAGTCGCCCTCATGCTCTCCATGACCCGGAGGATAGCCTCGGCCGACAAAGCCGTCAGGGCGGGTGGCTGGGCGAGGAAGTACGGCGACCTCATAGGCATCGAGTTGATGGGGAAGACCGTCGGCCTCGTCGGCATGGGAAGGATAGGCGCGGCCACGGCGAGACGCCTCAGAGCCTTCGACGTTAAGCTGCTCTACTGGAGCCGCACGAGACACGTGAGCATCGAGAAGAAGAATGGCATAGAGTGGGCGGAGCTGCCCAGCCTCCTCGCCCGGAGCGACATAATCAGCATCCACCTCCCAGGCTCCGCCGAGACCCACCACATCATAGGCGCGAACGAACTCGCCGCGATGAAGCGGGGCGCAATGATAGTCAACACCGCTCGGGGAAGGGTCATAGCTGAATCCGCCCTCATCGAGGCACTAAAGAGCGGACACATATCCGCCGCCGCCCTCGACGTCTTCGAGCAGGAGCCAATCAAGCCCGACAACCCCCTCCTAAGCATGGACAACGTAGTCCTCGCCCCACACCTCGGCGCCAGCAGCCACGAAGCCATGCAGAGAATGGCCACACAGGCAGCACAAGACGTACTCACCGTCCTCGAAGGCGGGGAACCCCCTAACAGGGTAACCTAGACCCCCAAACCACGCGACGAACCTCCGCCGCCCTCCGCCGTCAACGGACCCAGAAAAACGCCCCAAACCAGAAAACAGGTCAAAACAGGGGAAAACGTGACGACGGCGAAGGACCCCCCCTCCCCCCCATCCACACACGCGCCACGGGAAACGGTTTTAAAGCATCGACCCCGTGGTAAGGAGAGGTGTAAACATACATGCCCACAGTCACAGTCGACAAGGCCAAATGTGATGGAGAAGGCACATGCGTAGACGTCTGCCCGATGAACGTCTACGACATGATAAACAAGAAATCCGAACCCACACGGGAATCGGACTGCATCGCATGCATGGCATGCGTAAACAGCTGCCCCACACAGGCCATAAACGTAGAACCATAAAACGAGCCCAAGAAACGGGCTACCCCATTTAACCCAAGGTTTTTAGTGACTCCGGACCGAGATAGCCCGGACTATGTCCGCCGTATTCTCACACCAATCCGCGACCGTCTCCAACGCGTCGAGAAACTCGTTAAGCAGGATGAGTGAACCCATCGTCCACCCCTTAAACTCCAGCGTAGCCAGATGCTTCCTCGCCTGACTATACAGCTCATCCGTATCCTCCTCCAAAAGCTCAACCTTATTCGCGAGGTTGATGGCCTCCTTCGGGTCCTTATATACCATCTTGAGACACTCTTCGAGCACCTCGACGCAGTCAGCGTCCGCCTTCACCATGTTTAGTGCCGCCTCCCTCATCTCCGGCGGCGCCTTGTCGAGCTGGATGACGTTCAGTATGCGCCCGGCCTCCTTGCTCCAGTCGGCGATCCAGTCAACGGCGCGAACCAACTCCATCAGGTCGTCCCTCTCCTCGGGGAACATCTCACTCCTCGTCAGGGCGTCGACCATCCCCCTCCTGAGCTCGTCGGCCTCCATCTCCATCCTGCTGACGCTCATGTAGTGAGCAGTGCACTTTTCGCGCTCGCAGTTAGCCGCGGCGTCGACCATGCCGTAGAGCTCCCTGACGGCGTTCTTCGTCAGTTCGAGGTGCTTCTCAGCCATGCCGAGGACGTCTTCCCCGCGATTCGGGGCAAACCAGCCGAAGAGTTTCTTTGACAACCTGTCCCACTAACCCTTCATCACTCCGTTTATCAAGCCTTTCCTTCGGTTTACGCGCTGAAAACGTAGAAGAGTATGATTACCGCGGGGATTATGTGGAAAACCGCGGCGACGACGAGCGTGAGTCTGGGTGAGGCAGCTATCTTGTCTGCAGTGGCCTTGATGACCCTGCTGAAGGGCTTCATCAGGGGGAGGAAGATGAGCGCCCCAATGACGTTGACGCTAAGGTGTACGAGCCATACGCCGAGCGCTATCGGGTCCCCCGTCGCCATGGCGGCGATCATAACGTCGAAGACCGTGCCAATGTTAGCCCCGAGGATATACGGGAGAATGTAGAACTCCGCGCCGAGGACCCCACTCGTTGCCAGAGGCACGAGCAAGGAGACCATGACCGTCGTGCTCGGTATGAGGAGGGTGAAGAGGAAACCCGCCAGAAAGGCGCGGTAGGGCTTCTGGAACGTCGCCCTGATGAGGTTCCAACTCCGGGGCATGTTGAATATCTCCGTCATGTACTTCTCGACCCCCCCGAGGGCAAGGATGAGCATCACCGCCCCCAAGATGATCCCGAGCCACGGCGGGATGTATTGGAGGACCACGGGGACCCAGGGCGTAGCGACGTCCAAGAAATCGGGAATGGCGTTGAGCCACGGAGCCTTCACGAATACGTTGCTCCCCTGCAGGGCTATCCAAGTGAGAGTCCCAAAGAACAACTCCGCCGGGTAGAATATGGCGAGGATACAGAGGTTATAGATGACGTGGGTGAGCGTGACGTTGAACGCCGCATCTTGGTGCTGCTTCTTCCTGACTTGGTTGAGGACCGAGATTAGAAACGGGGTCACCGTCGTCCCAAGTTCCGCTCCTATAATCGTCGAGACGGCGAGGCCGATGGGCATGGCGCCCGAGGAGACAAAGGCGACGATTATCGAGTCAAATGCTCCGCTGCTGTGCAGGAGCGCAGTCCCGAGCCAGCCCGCGAAGACGCCGCTCGTCGTGTCCCTGATGACAAGCACTATCTTCTCGGCGAGGAACGCCGCCATCATCCCCGCCGATTCCTTGATCAGCATGATGGCGGAGATGAAGAAGTAGAGTGCCACTAGTGAGCCGATGATGTTCCCGTACTTGGACCCCAAAGCACTCTCTATTCGCTATCGGGTATATAATTAAGTGTAATCTATATAGACTATGGTGGTTATATAGACGGATGTGTGGTTATTTCCGGAGCATCAGCGTGTTTATTCCCGCGTCTTTCAGCATGTCGTGGAGAAGGCTCATGGGTAGGCCGACGACGTTGTAGAAGCAGCCCTCGACCCGCTCTATGATGATGGCGCCGACTCCCTGCGCCGCGTAGGCCCCCGCCTTATCCATCGGCTCCCCCGTGGCGACGTAGGCCTCGATCTCCTCCTCGCTGAGTCCCTTCATGGTGACCCGCGTCTCCTCGGTTCTGATGTCTGAGAACTTCTTGTCTTTTTCGATGAGGGCGATGGCGGAGATGACCGTGTGTGTTCTCCCGCAGAGGGCACGCAGCATCGTTTTCGCCTCTTTCCTGCTCCGCGGCTTCTCCAATATCCTACCGTCGAGGACTACAATGGTATCCGCCGCGATGACGAGCCGATCTGGATAGTTCCCGGATACCGCCTCAGCCTTGCATCGTGCATGCTCCCTCACGTGCTCAACCGGGTCCTGAGCCACACTATTCTCCGCATCCCCCGGGTCCACGGCCTCGAATGGGACGCCCAGCTGCTTGAGAAGGCTTATCCTACGCGGCGATGTTGAGGCGAGTACCAGCATACGACGGCTCAAATCTTTTCACCCTCAGAGTTTAATTATGCTAGGGGATTCAACAACGTAGGGAATCACCCGGGTATAAGGATGGCGAGGAAGATGGAGAAGATATACTACGCTGGTTTGGAGACGCCTCTCGGCACGATGTGGGCGGCGGCCTCGGAGAAGGGGCTTGTCCAGTTCAACATGTCCGGCGATAAGGAGAGCTTCATGAGGGAGTTGAAGGCCCGGATCAAGGCCGAGTACGTCGAGGACCCGAGCAAATTCAAGGCGTTGAGGACGGAGCTTGACCGCTACTTCAGGGGGGAGAAACTCATCTTCGGGGGCCCCTTCGACATGCGGGGCACGCCCTTCCAGGTGGAGGTCTGGAGGGCCCTCCACTCCATCCCCTACGGGAAACTGACGAGCTATGGGGGTGTTGCTAAGCAGATCGGGCGTCCCAAGGCGGTGCGAGCCGTCGGGAACGCCGTCGGGGACAACCCCATGGGGCTCATACTCCCATGCCACCGCGTGGTCTCGTCAAGCGGGGGGATCGGCGGTTTCAGCACCGGCTTAGAGTGGAAGAGGAAACTCCTCGCGCAGGAGGGCATCTTCGACACGCCCAAAGGGAAGCCTGAGACCGGGGTCGATCTCCGCAAGTTCTTCAGGTGACCGCTAGTATTTTCCCCGCCGGGCACGATCCTCACACATGGCTCCAAAGAGGATAGTGCTCGGCACATTCAGCCACGAGACGAACGTGCTATCAAACATAAAGACGGACCTCTCCGAGTTCCAGAAGAGGCACCTCTTCCACGGCGACGAGATACCCGCCCACTTCAGGGGGACGAAGACCGCCGCCGGCGGCCTCATAGACGGATGCGAGAAGAACGGCTTCGAGTTCGTCGAGACGGTCCACGCCTCGGCGACGCCGAGCGGCACAATCACCGAGGAGGCGTACGAGTACATACTCGGCGGCATCCTCGACGGGATCAAGGCGGCGAAGCACTTCGACGGCGTTGCCCTCCACCTCCACGGGGCTGCCGTGGCCGAGGGGCACGACGACGTCGAGGGGGATGTCCTCGGCGAGGTACGGAAGCTCATCGGGAAGAAGCCGCTCGTTGTCAGCTTCGACCTGCACGCCAACTACACGGAGAAGATGGTCCGGGAGGCCGACATCCTCGTCGGCTACGACACCTACCCACACATCGACGAGTACGAGCGCGCCGTCGAGTCAGTGGACCTGCTCGCGAAGATGTTCGACGGTAAGCTCAAGCCGACGCGCGCCATCCGCCAGCCACCAATGCTCCCTGCCCTACAGGCACAGTTCACGGGCAGATACCCAATGACGAGGCTACTCGACGAGGCGCACAGAATGGAGCAGATGCCGGGTGTCGCCACCGTCACCGTTGCCGCCGGATTCCCCTGGAGCGACATAAAGGAGGCCGGGATGAGCTTCATAGTCATCACCAACGACGACCAGAAGCTCGCCGACGCCCTCGCACAGGAGCTTAGCGACCTCGCCTGGAGCATTCGCAGGGACTTCCTCGTAAAGCCCATGCCCGTCAGGGACGCGTTGAAGCGGGTGAAGGCCGCCAAGGAGGGACCGATAGTCCTCGCAGACATCGGCGACAACCCCGGCGGGGGGACGCCCTGTGACGGGACATTCGTCCTCAAAGCGGTCCTGGAGGAGGGGCTGACGGGCGGGGTCTTCGGCGTCATCTGGGACCCAGCCGCTGCGGCGAAGGCCGCGAAGGCGGGTCCGGGGAAGGAGATCGAGGTCAGCCTCGGGGGCCACACAGATAAGCTCCACGGCAAGCCCCTCCTGGTGAAGGCGCTCGTCAAGAGGGTGAGCGACGGAAGGTGGATAGTGAAGGGGCTCATGGGGACGGGCTCCGAGACCGATATGGGTGTGACGGCGATCTTGCGCGTCGCGGGCAACGACCTCATCATAACCTCGAAGCGCCTCCAGCCCCTAGACCTCGAACTCTACAGGAGCCAGGGCATCGAGCCCACGGACGCAAAGTTCATCGTCGTCAAGTCGAGCGTCCACTACCGCGCCAGCCACGAGCCCATCGCCAAGGAGATAATCGAGCTCGACACACCCGGACTCACCAGCCCGCGCCTCGCCGGGTTCAAGTTCCGTAAGATAAGGCGACCCATCTTTCCCCTCGACTTCGAGATGCTCGGCATAACCGAGCTCAAGAAGATGGACGAGGAGTAGAAAGCACACCCTCGTAGGCTTCGAGGTGTTGGTCGATGACCCTGCCCACCTCGTGGGTGGCTGAGACGTAGCGCCGCCCCGCCTCCCCCGCGGCCCTCCAGTTACCGTCAAGCAGCCGTCGCAGCCCGGAGGCGTAGTCGCCGTCCACAACGTGGTACCCGAAGTTGCTCGCGAAGCCGTCGGGGTCGTGGGGGCTCAGGATGGCGCAGCCGTGTGCCGCCGCCTCGAGGAAGCTCACGGGCAGGCACTCGCTCACGCTCGTGTTGACCAGTACCCAGCTCTCCGAGAGCAGCCTTTCCTTCTCCGCGCCGTCGAGGAAACCCGGCAGCTCAAGGTTCCGGATACTCCCGCATCGCCTCCTGAGTGTCTCGTCCCGCTCCTCATCGTGGGCTTTCCCCGCGGCGACGAACCTTCCTTCTGGGAACTCCCGCGCCAGCTCGAAGAAGGTCTCTGGCCTCTTCTCGGCGTCGAATCTGCCGAGGAAGCAGACGATGGGCTCCTCCGATTTTGTGGGTGGCTTCTTTGGTATTTTGACGGGGTTTGGGAGGAAGTCGGGGTCGGCGTGGAGGTCGTAGATTGCTCTTGTCTTGGGGATTATATACCGCGCCTGGCAGTAGACGGCGTCGAGCTGCTTCACACACACGTCGATTGATGGGGCGACGAGGCGGTTGTAGATGCGGCGCCGTAGCGGGTAATGTGCCTCGACGAGCTTCCAGTCCCCCACTGTCTTGGGGTTCTGGCTGGTGGCGATGTGCCTCGCACCCGGCACAGTCTTCAGGGCAAGCCTTGTCCCCCAGCTCGGCTCCTCCGAGTGGTAGATATCCGCCCCAATCGAGCGGTAGATGCTCCCCGTGAAGGGATATCTATTCAGGGGGAACGAGTGGACCTCCATCCCGTCAAGCCCCTCAAGTCTCCCTTGGCCCTTCCCCGCGGGGACGACGACGGATACCCTGACCCCCTTCTTGGCGAGTTCGCCGCCGATCGTGCGGGTCGCGGCGCCGAAGCCCCCCAGCCTCCCCCAGGCGAATAGCTCGGTCGCGACGAGGCAGACGCGGAGGTCCATAGATATATTTACTTTCACTTGATATTGATAAATCATGCCTCCCCGCGTGCTCGTGGTCACGCCGTGTTACCCGAGGTTTCCGGGGGACTTCAACGGGGGGTTCGTACGGGACCTCTGCCTACGTCTAGCCGCGAGGGGGGTTGAACTCGTTGTCCTCGCGCCGAGGAGCAGGACGATGGGGAGGCAGGACGCTCCGTTTCCCGTGAGGCGTTTCCCCTACCTCCCATTCCAATCGGCTGAGTCGCTACCCGAGGAGACGATGAAGGGGGCGCCATTGGGACGACTCGCCCAGCTTCCCCCCTACGTCGCCTCCGCCTTCCTCCACGTGTCGGCGGGGGAACCGGCGCTGATCCACAGCCACCTCGCCATCCCCCTCGGCTTCGCCGCCTCCCTCGCCCCCGTGAAGGCGCCGAGGATCATAACCTGCCACGGCAGCGACTGCACGCTCCCCCTCGACAACCCCGCCTACCTCCCCTTCACGCGCCACGCTCTGAGGCGCGCGGACGCAGTCGTCACGGTTTCAAGGTACGTGGAGGGGTTGGCGAGGAGGCTCGGGGCGAGAAACGTGGAGACGATCTACCTCGGCGTCGACACCAGTCGCTTCAAGCCCCCGCGGAACCGCAGAGCACTGAGGGAACAGCTCGGGATTCCAGATGGCGCGCTCGTGGTCGGCACGCTCGGGCGCCTTGTACACGAGAAGAGCATCCATGACCTCATCGAGGCCGCAGAGACCGTGTCGAGGAAGCTCGACGCGTTCTTCCTCATCGGCGGCGATGGGCCTGAGCGGTCCCGCCTCGAGGCGATGGCGCTTAAGAAGGGACTCAGTAACGTTGTCTTCACCGGCGCTGTACGCGACGCACCATCCTTTCTCGGCCTCCTCGACGTTTTCGCCCTCCCCTCTTCGCGGGAGGGGCTCTCCCTCAGTCTGCAGGAGGCTATGGCCACGGGGTGTGTGCCAGTCGCCGCATACGGGCATGGGTCGGACGAGGTCATCGAGGACGGGAAGAACGGCTTCCTCTACCCCCCCGGGGACGCCGCTGCACTAGCTGACAGGATCATCGAGGCGTCAAACAGTCTTCCTCTCGGCAAAATAGCGAGAGTCACCATCGTTCGGGGCTTCGACGCCGAGGCGGGCGCGGATCACTACGCCGAGCTGTACCACCGGCTAGCATTTTAATCGGGCCCCGCGTATCTCTGAACCATGCGGGTCGCGGGCGTCGACGAGGCCGGCAGGGGCTGCTTCATAGGCCCACTCGTTGTCGCCGGCGCATCATTCGACTCCGACAAGATACAAGCACTCGTAGACCTCGGGGTCAAGGACTCTAAGAAGCTCACCGCCAAGAAGCGTGAGAGCCTCGCCCCCGAGATAGAGGCGATCGCAACCGGAGTCAGATACTTCGAGCTCCAGCCACGCTCAATAGACGCCGTCGTGACCCGCGCCGTCAAGCTGAAGAAGCTGAACTACCTAGAGGCCGCCGCCATGGCGAGCGTCATCAGAGACCTCCGCCCCGAGGAGGCCTACATCGACGCCTCCGACGTGGACGCAGAACGCTACGGGGAGACTATCCTCAGGCTACTCCCCGCTAAGCCGAGACTGGTCTGCGAGCACAAGGCCGACTCCACGTACCCCGTCGTCTCCGCCGCCTCGGTCCTCGCCAAGGTGAGGAGGGACGCCATAGTCGCCGCGCTCAGGGAGGAGTACGGCGACTTCAACTCGGGCTACCCGAGCGACGAGAAGGCGGTCGAGTGGCTCGGGGACTGGTACAGGGAGCATAGAAGCTGGCCCGTCATAGTCCGGCAGAGCTGGGCGCCCGTGAAGAAGGCGCGCCTCGAGGCCTCTCAGACGAGGCTTGCGAGCGCCAGCGCGTGATCCAACTCGAAGGGGTCGAGCTCGATGACCTCCTCTACGAAGAACCCGCCCCTCTTCAGAATCTCGACTTGTTCCTCATATATTTCGGCGGGGGCCCTGCCGACGTCGACGCTCCTCGACTTTATGGAGAGCATCGCGTAGCCGCCTTTTTTGAGGTAGAGTTTCGCGTTCTTGACGACAATATCCGCTTGGTCTGGCTGGGCGACGTCGGCGAAGATGGTCTCGACCTTCGGGACCTGTAGTGAGTAACTCTGGGGCTGGCGGGCGTCGCCGAGTATGGGCGTGATGTTCTTCCTGTACCTTGCGACGTGGTCAATGAGGTCCCTTATGGGGCGGGGGGCGAAGTCGACGCCCCAGACGTGGCCGGCTTCGCCGATGATGTCTGAGACGTGGCTGCACGTCGTGCCCGAGGCTACGCCGAGGTAGAGCACCTTTCCGCCCGGCAGGATCGGGTTGCGCTTGAGTCCCCTCATTATGGCTGCGCCGAGCTTGCTACGTGTGGGGTTCCAGAGGCGGTACTCGACCCCGCCGACGTTGACTAGTTCCTCGCCGTAGACCTTCCGCCCCGGTGCTAGGTTACGCGTAGCTAGGAATCGTTGCCCGCTGTCCTCTAAGAAGTACACGCCGGGTGTGTGCTCCACGACTCGCCCCAACCGGGGCTACCTCGGTGTCTGGTCCGCGACCTCTGCGTCGGGCCCCGCGGCGTCCACGACCCTCGCCTGGTCTATGGCGAACTTCTGCAGCCACGTCATGGGGACCTGCAGCTCGTTCACCCTCTTGGCGAAGTGGTGGCAGTTCGGGTAAGCCGGCGTCTTGCAGACCTTGCTGAAGAAGTCCTTGGTGATCTCGACGTTGCAGTCGAAGATGAATGGGCAGTCTCGTCGCCCGAACTTCTCCTGGAACGCCTCAGAGAACGTAGACACCTTTGGCCCTCGGAAGATACGCTGGGGCACCGGTGTTTAAACCTTTCAGGGTCTGTTGCCTCGCCTAATCTCTGTGGCGGAGGCGGCGGCCTCGTCGAGATCCTTCTTGAGTTGCTCTGCGATGAAGTTGCCGCTGAAGGCGTCGGCCCTCGCTGCTATGGAGAGTTTCGCGGCGAGGTGACGGGCGCGGAGTCCCCTGAGGCCGCGTGGGGCAGCGTTTACGTATGGGTGCTGGAAGATGAGGCCGTGCTTCGGGGGCTTCGCATTTGTCTTCACCGCCCTGAAGAGCGCCTTTTCGGCTCCGAGTATCTGGAGGGTGCTGGAGGGCATCATCGCCATTCTCTTGATTCCTCCTGCCTTTTCGATGAGCTTCGCGGCGAGTGTCGGGCCGGCGAGTGCGGAGACGTTGGGGGCGGCTTCCAATGCTAGGCCGGAGATGTACTCCGTGAGCTTACCCCTGTACTCGTATAGACTGAGTACCTGCTGGGCTAGGCGCTGGACCTCGGCTAAGTCGCCTCCCTGGAGGGGCGCGCCCATGGAGCCCTCGGCACCCTTGAGTATGCCTGCGGCCTCACGGCGCTGAAGCCCGAGCGCGTCAAGCTTCTCCTGTGTCACCGACGCCCTGTCGCCGATCTCGGTGATGAAGCGGAGGTAGCTCTCATGTTCGCGTATTATCCGGCTCAGCTCCGGGTAGTGGAGTCCGTACCACTCCCTGACGCGGCTGCTCAGGCCGTTGAGGCTTGTGTCGAGTTCCCCGAGGAGTTGGACGGTCTGTGTTATCTGTGCCTCCTTGCCTCCAAGGGCGTCCTGTACGGCGCCGCGTGTGAGGAGGGTCGAGACCTGTCGGCCGAGTTCGTAGTAGCTGTCCTCGTCTTTGACCATGTTGTTCTGGCGAGCGATGGCGGGCAGCTCATCCCTGAGCGCGTCACTTGGACCCGAGTCTACGACGTCGACCTCGAAGGTGTACTCGCCGCGCAGTGTCTCGGCGAGTTCGGGGTTTGTGGTGGTGACCGCGTCGAAGCCCCTCTTCATGAGGCCCTCCGCGACCTTGAGGACTTCCTTTGTGATCTCGCCGTTTCTCTGCCGCGTGATGGCGCGCGCTATCTTCTCGGGTTCCTTGGGGTAGAGTGCCTTCTCCAGGACCCTCCCGTCGGCTGCGATTGCGAAGACGCCGATGAGTGTCTCCTCTATGTGGGCTCTTGTCACGTCGGTCACCTAGCTGCTTCAGTGATCGCCGTCATGTTTCTAAACGTTATTGGGCGGCGAAGGGGTTGGCGCCCCTTTTTCATCGAATACCCGTATCTATGTCTATCTGAAGCGTGGTGGTCTGCCCCGGCTTGACGGTCACCGTCATGGGTAGGACGCGTGAGCAGCCCAGGAACGTGCAGTTGCTCATCGTCAGGCTATACGTGCCCGCCCTGACTTCGGTAGTGAAGTAGCCTGTGCCATTCATGGGCATCTCGACCCGCGGCAGGAGCGTCCCCTCGAGGATGATGCGCCTCGACGTGTAGACCTCGGGGGGCGGGTGGCTCCCGCCGACGGGCTCGACGGGCGTCCAAGGCTTGATGCTGACCCTGCCCTCGACGGTCCCCGTGCCTAGGCTGGGGGCGTAGACTAGGGTGAACACCGTTATCGCCGTCAGGGCGAGTGCCAGTATGAGCGTGACTTTTCCTATCCTCATGGGCATCTAGACTTCGCGTGACGGCGACTTATAGACCATGCCGGGTGATGGACACCTTTAATTGTGAGAGAGCCAAGTTACAGTGGTCGGCTTGACTGGGAAAGGTTTAGCCGTTGAGATAGCCGGGCTCGGGCTACGTTCTCCAACACTCAACGCTTCGGGCGTCCTCGGCATGTCTGCGCCGCTTCTCAAGCGCGTCTACGACTCGGGGGCGGGCGCCGTCGTGACGAAGAGTCTCGGACCCGCCGCTCGGACGGGGCACATCAACCCCACGGTCGTCGAGGTCGAGGGGGGCATCCTAAACGCGATGGGGCTCCCAAACCCGGGCGTCGAGGGCTACTTGGAGGAGTTGCGCGAGCTGAAACACGAGGGCGTCCCCGTTGTTGCGAGCTTCTTCGCTTCGACCGTCGGCGAGTTCCAGGCGGGCGCGAAAGCCCTCTGTGGGGCGGGGGCGGATGCCCTCGAACTCAACTTGAGCTGCCCGAACGTCGGCGGCGAACCCGGGATGTGTGCGGCAGATGCGATGAGCGTCGAGAGGGTGACGGCGGTCGTCAAGCAGGTAGCAACGGCGCCCGTCTTCGTGAAGCTCTCCCCGAATGTGACGGACATAGCCGGCATAGCCGTCGCGGCTGAGAAGGGCGGGGCGGATGCCATTACGGCGGTGAACACTCTCAAGGCGATTGCGATAGACGCCGACTTCAGGCGCCCCATACTCACAAACGTGACAGGCGGCCTATCGGGTCCCGCCCTCAAGTCGGTGGCTCTCCGCTGCGTCTGGGAGATCGCCGAGGCGGTGAAGGTCCCGATAATCGGCTGCGGGGGCGTCACAAACTGGCGCGACGCCGTCGAGTACATGCTCGCGGGCGCATCCGTCGTCGAGATAGGCACCGGCGTCATGTACGGGGGCTTCGAGGTCTACGGCAAGGTCAACGAGGGCATCGCGAAGTACCTCGCGGAGAACAAATTCGGGTCGGTCAAGGAGATAGTGGGCCTTGCACACCGGAAGTGAAACGATGAAGGTCGTGAGAATCGAGCGGGTCGTGCAGGAGACCCCGGACGTTACTACCCTGTACTTCCCCAGCGTAGGCGTGGCGAGGCCCGGGCAGTACCTCATGGTCTGGCTCCCCGGCATCGACGAGATACCGATGAGTCTCTCCACAATCGGAGACCCCTCCAGCGTCTCCGTCAGGGTCGTGGGAGACGCGACGCGCGCCCTCTCCAAGCTGAAGAAGGGGGACAAGATCGGAGTACGCGGCCCATTCGGCAACGGCTACACAGTCAAGGGTAATCAGCCCCTCCTCGTGGGAGGCGGTAGCGGAATAGCATCACTCGTACCCCTCGCGGAGGAGTTGGTCGCAAAGGGGGCGAAGCCGACATTCCTCATCGGCGCACGCAGCAAGGACCAGCTACTCTTCAAGGAGAGGCTGACAAAGCTCGGCGTCCGCCTCGTGGTCTCGACAGACGACGGCTCGGAGGGTTTCCACGGTTACTCCTCGAACTACGCCGAGGAACTCATGGCGAAGGGTGACTATGATCAAGTCTACATCTGCGGCCCCGAGTTGATGGCATCGAAGATTTGGGTGGAGGCGGATCGACTCGGGCTGCCCGTTGAGGCGAGCCTTGAGCGGCTCTGCAAGTGCGCCGTCGGCCTCTGCGGCAGCTGCGCAATAGGACCATACAGGGTATGCAAGGACGGCCCAATATTCGACTCAGTCAAGCTCCGCGAGGTCGCCGCCGACTTCGGCAAGAGACGCATGGACGCCTCAGGCCGCATGATCAGGGTCGACCACTGAGGAAACCGTTTTCTATACCTAAACCATCCTCGATCCATGTCCAGCGACAAGGCGAAGGTGGATCTCCTCTTCGAGTGTTTCTACATGAGTCTTGGTGTCCGCGAGGGGCACCCGATGCTGACCTTCAGGTGGCCGCTGACCCCGATGCCGCCGCCCGCGATCGGGCAGACGTACAACGGCGTCACCTTCAACCTCGGGTCGACGAACACGATCCTCGTCAGGGACGGTGGGAAGAATATACTTATCGACCCGGGCATCATCCAGCTCGGGCGCTACGGGTGCCTCCCGAAGAGGTTGGCGGAGTTCAGCCTCAAGCCCGCCGACATAGACGTCGTCATCAACACCCACTGCCACTACGACCACACGGAGTCGAACTACATGTGGCGGGGGAAGCCGCTGCTCATACACGAGGCGGAGTACGACTACGCCGCGGAGCTCTACTGGCCCGAGTGGAGGGCCGCTTTCATCGACATCCTCGACGTGAAGAAGTTCAGGGGCGAGAAAAGGGTCACGAAGAACGTTCGCCTGATCGAGACCTTCGGCCACACGCCGGGGAGCGTCTCCGCCCTCGTCGAGACGGGGGAGGGCCTCGTTGCCTGCATCGGGGACGCCGCGATCGTGAAGGAGGACTATCTCGAGTTCAGGGAGCCGATGGTCGTGACGAAGAACATAAGCGGGGCAACCGCCGTCGATAGCCTGAAGAGGGTGGCTGGCTTCAAGCCGGTGCTCGTCATCCCCGGGCACGACGCCCCCTTCCGCCCCTAGAAAGGTTTATAGATTGACGCCCGCCAAGAAGACGGCGGTAATCGTATGCCGACGCACGGATCATTGACAAAGGCCGGCAAAGTCAGGGCACAGACTCCCAAGATTGAGCCTCAGCCAAGGACCCACCTCGCCCCCAAGAGGAAGACGAGGAGCAACTTCATCAAGAGGATCGTCCACGCCCCACGCGACGAACGCGATGGACGCAGCGGCGGACGCGGGCAGCGCTTTTAAGCCACAGCTCCCCTAGTTGGACTCGGTTTTGGATCGCGCCCTCAGGGAGATAGTCGAGAAGCTTCTTCAGATAACTGACCCCACGAGGGCCGACGTTGACGGCGTGAAGATCGAGGTCGCCCGCGCACACGGGCTGCCACAGATTCCCAGAAACTCGGAGATACTTGCCACACTCACCGAGGAGGAGGCGGAGCTCCTGCTCCCCATCCTCCGGCGGAAGGAGGCGCGCGCCCTAAGCGGCGTCAGCGTCGTCGCGGTGATGACTGAACCCTACCCTTGCCCACACGGGCGCTGCGCCTACTGCCCCGGCGGCCCGGATGAGGACAGCCCACAGAGCTACACGGGCTACGAGCCAGCCGCCATGAGGGGCGCCCAGAACGAGTACGACCCCTACAGGCAGGTGAAGGCACGCATCAAGCAGCTGAAGACGATCGGACACGTCGTCGACAAGGTCGACCTCATCATCATGGGCGGCACCTTCCCCGCCTCCCCCCGCGCCTATCAGGAGGGCTTCGTCAAGGGCTGCCTCGACGCCCTCACCGACGTCCCATCCACCGACCTAGCCGAGGCGAAGCTCAACGCCGAGAACTCGGGTGTGAGAAACGTAGGCATCACCGTCGAGACCCGCCCAGACTGCATAAAGGAGAAGGACGTCAACGGGATGCTCGAACTCGGCGTAACCCGGGTCGAGCTTGGCGTCCAGAACGTCTACGACGACATCTACAAGCTTGTGGATCGCGGTCACTCCGTGCAGGACGTGGTCGACGCCACCTTCCGCCTCAAGGACTCCGCCCTAAAGATATGCTACCACATGATGCCCGGTCTCCCCGGATCGAATCCCGAGAGGGACCTTGAGGGCTTCCGCGCCATCTTCGAGGACCCGCGCTTTAAGCCCGATATGTTGAAGATCTACCCGACACTCGTGGTGAAGGGGACGCGCCTCTACGAGTGGTGGAAGAAGGGCGAGTACACGCCTCTCACCACCGAGGACGCGGCGGATCTCGTCTCAAAGGTCATGGAGATCACGCCCCCGTGGGTCCGGATAATGAGAGTCCAGCGCGACATACCCCTCCCCCGGATAGACGCGGGGGTCGACATGAGCAACCTCCGGCAGCTCGCCGAGAACCGCCTCGTGGCGCGGGGTGGGCGGTGCAGGTGTATCCGCTGCAGGGAGGCGGGGCACTCGGCGAAGAAGGCGGACCCGGGCAGGGTCGAGATCACACACACCGTCTACGAGGCATCCGGGGGCACCGAGGATTTCATACAGGCAGAGGACCGGGAGGCGGACGCCCTCATCGGCTTCGTCAGGCTCAGGATGCCCCGCGAGCCCTTCCGCCCCGAGTTAGACCCCCACACCGGACTGATCCGGGAGCTACACGTCTACGGGCGCATGGTGCCAGTCGGTGAGCGCCGCGGCGACGCGTGGCAGCACAGGGGCTGGGGGGAGGCCTTGATGGTCGAGGCGGAGAAGACGGCGCGCGAGGAATACGACATGCGTAAGATGGTGGTGATGAGCGCCCTCGGCACGAAGCAGTACTACGCCCGCCTCGGCTACGGGAAGCAGGGCGTCTACGTCCACAAGCCCCTCTGACCCGCATCTCTTAATACCCGGAGCGGCGGTAGAAATCCTGATTCTAGATGACTGCCGAGACTCTCCCCGGCTACAGGGGGAAGCTAAGAGAGCTTCTCACCCACGCTAAGGTCGGGGTCGGAGACGCCGTGAGGGTACACACCGGAGGCGAAGCCTACGAAGGCACCCTTCTGCCCCGCGTCGAGAACGCCGACGAGTGGCACCTCGTCATAAAGCAGAAGACAGGCTACAACATCGGCATCGCCCACACCGAGGGCCTACGCGTGGAGAAGATCGGCGAGGCGATAAAGCCCGAGTTCAGGCCGCCACCCCTCCCCCCGGTGAAGAAGGGGTTGCCAAAGGTGAGCATCATAAGCACCGGCGGCACAATTGCGAGCCGCGTCGACTACGTCACCGGAGGCGTTTACGCTGCCATGTCCAGCCGGGACCTGCTCAGCATCGTCCCCGAGCTTGCCGACATCGCCCAGATCGAGGCGGACATCCTCTACAGTGTATTCAGCGAGAACATCAACTCCGACCACTGGGAGGGTATGGCGAAGAGGGTGGCGGAGAAGATCAAGCAGGGCGCCGACGGCGTCGTACTCACCCACGGGACGGATACAATGGGGTACAGCACAGCGGCCCTCACACTGGCTATCCAGAACCTCCCAGTCCCCGTCATCTTCGTCGGCAGCCAACGCAGCAGCGATAGGCCGAGCAGCGACTCGGCTACGAACCTGGTCGCGGTTGTGAACGCGGCTGCCCACGCGCCCTTCGCCGAGGTCGTCCTCGGCATGCACGAGGGGACGGGCGACGACTCGATAATCTTCCACCCCGGCGCCAAGGTGCGCAAGTGCCACTCAAGCGCCCGCTACGCCTTCCAGACCGTCAACACCAGCCCCATCGCCCTCTGCAAAGACGGTAAATTCGAGATGCTCGCCGAGCACTACAGGC
Organism: Candidatus Bathyarchaeota archaeon; assembly: GCA_026394265.1. The sequence continues at coordinate 1,444 of JAPKYO010000038.1, read as the reverse complement.
CGCGTCAGGACTCGGAGCCCATCATCAGGAACAAGTTCGAGAAGAAGGTCGCCCTCCTCAAGTTCCACCCCGGATTCAACCCCGTCATAGTTGACACGTTGATCGACGCCGGGTTCCGCGGCATAGTCTTCGAGGGGACGGGCCTCGGTCACGTCTCCGAGATGCTGTACGACGCCATCGGGCGCGCCGGGAAGGCTGGGGTCTTGATGGGCATGACGAGCCAGTGCATCTGGGGGCGCGTAAACATGAACGTCTACAGCATGGGGCGGGAGCTGACCCGCCGCGGCGTCGAGCCGCTCGAGGACATGCTCCCCGAGACCGCCTACGTCAAGATGATGTGGAGCCTCGGCAACTCGGAGACCACCGAGGAGGCGCGTAAGTTACTACTATCAAACGTCGCGGGGGAGTATAACCCCCGGACACCCTACGCGAGGAGGGATCCGTGATGGACTACAAGAAGATCGGCCTCAAGGTAGGCATCGAGGTCCACCAGGAGCTCGCAACGCAGCACAAGCTATTCTGCGGTTGCCCGCCGATCCTCAGCGAGGCCGAGCCCGAGTTCAAGTTCCTGCGCCGACTACGCCCGAGCCAGAGCGAGCTGGGTGAGTTCGACCCAGCCGCCCTATTCGAGTTCCTCAAGGGCAAGACCATACAGTACGAGGGCGACCACGCGACGAGCTGCCTCGTCGAGATGGACGAGGAGCCACCGGGGCCACTCGACCCCGAGACGCTTGATCTCACCCTCAGCTTCGCCCTGATGGTTGGCAGCCACGCGGTGGATGAGGTCCACGTGATGCGTAAGACCGTCGTGGACGGCAGTAACACGGGTGGCTTCCAACGCACCTGTGTCGTCAGCATCGGCGGAGGGGTCGAGGTCGAGGGGAAGCGGTATGGTATTCAGCAGATCAGCCTCGAGGAGGACGCCGCGAGGAACGTGGGCGAGGAGGGGAGCATCGTAAGGTACCGCATCGACCGCCTCGGGATACCCCTCATGGAGATCGCCACGGCGCCCGACATGCACGACCCCGCCGAAGTACAGGTGGTAGCCCTACGAATCGGCAGCATACTACGTGCCACGGGCAAGGTACGCCGCGGCCTCGGCACCATCCGCCAAGACGTAAACGTCTCAATAATGAACGGGAAGGTCGTGGAGATCAAGGGCGTACAAGACCTCCCCCTGATGCCCACCATAGTCGAGTACGAGGCGCAGCGCCAGTGGAATCTACTAGAAATCCGGGACGAGTTAGTGAAGCGGGGCGTCAAGCCCGCCGACATCGTCGACAAGCAACTCGACGCCTCTCCGATCTTCAAGGCGACTGAGTCCAAGATACTCAAGAGTGCCCTCAAGTTGGGTGGAGTCGTCAAGGCTGTGAAGCTCCCCGGATTTGCGGGACTCACAGGCAGGGAGCTTTGCCCCAATAGGCGCCTCGGCACTGAGATGAGC
>JAPKYO010000048.1 GCA_026394265.1 Candidatus Bathyarchaeota archaeon | reverse complement strand
TTGTTGCCGTTCTCAGCCATACTCACATCAGCCCCTTCGCCCTAAGCATCGGCCTCGGGTCGGGCTTATTCATCCCGAGAGCCATCTCATCCTCACCGAGGCCGAAGGCGAGAGCCATCAGCTGGGTGAAATAAACGATTGGAATACCGTTGAACTTTGGATACTTCTTGACGACCTCGGTCTGCCTGTTTCCGAGGTTGTACTCGCAGAGCGGGCACGCCGTGGCGACCACATCCGCGCCAGCCGCCTGAGCCTGAGTCAGGATCCTGTTGCTCAGCTCCGCCACCACGTCGACCATGTGGACGGTGTGGTAGCTCCCGCAGCACTTCTGCTTGTAACCGAAGTCCACAACCTCCGCGCCGAGAGCCTTGAGCAGGTCCTCGAAGACGCGTGGGTTGTCCGCGTTGTCGATGCCGATTCCGCGTGGGCGGAGCAGGAGGCACCCGTAGTAAGGCGCCACCTTTAGCCCCTTCAGAGGCTTCGTCACCCGCGCCTGGACCTTGTCCCAGCCCTGGGCGCGAAGCGTCTCGAGTAGATGCTCGACCTCAACCTGACCGCTGTAGACGTTCGCCTCGTTGTTCATGCTCTCCCTGACCTTCCCAGCCTTATCCGAGTCGGAGTTGAAGGCCTGGTTACTCCGCTTGAGCGTGTTGTAGCACATGGCGCAGAGGGCGACGACGCGCTTCTCGTCGACGATGCCGCTCTGCTGAGCCTCCTCGACCCTGAGCAGGTTGCGTAGAGGCGCGAGGTGGTGCATCACGTCGTCCTTCGCCAACGCGTGGACGGTCCCACAGCAGTTCCAGCGGGGCAACTCGACGAGGTTTATCCCAAGCGCCTTGGCTGAAGCCTTGGTGCTTATGTCGAACTCCTTCGCCGTCGTCTTCAACGTGCAGCCCGGGTAATATGCGATGTTCATAGGATCACGCCGTGAGCTTCCTCAAGCTGCTGATGATGGCGACCTGGGGCAGCTCCCGTAGCTGCTCGTCGCTAAGCTGGTCAAGAGCCACGCGGTCGTACTTCTTCCTGAGTACGAGCTGGCGGAGCGCCTCCATGACGTTGGCGATGTCGATGCCCCTCGGGCACCGCACCTCACAGTTGAAGCACGTGGTACACACCCAGATGGTCTTTGATTCCAGCGCCTCATCGAGGCCGAGCTGGACCATCCTGATGACCTTGCTTGGGAGGTAATCCATCTCCTGCGTCATGGGGCAACCCGAGCTACACGCCCCACACTGGAAGCATAGCTCGACCTTCTCGCCGCTCAACTCCTTCACCCGGTCCCTGAAGACCTTGTTCGCGGGTGAGGGGTGTATGATGAGCCCCTGTTTCTCCGAAGACATCTCACAAGCTTAGACGTTGTAAATATTATACTTTTTCTAGACACACCCGGCTACAGGTCTGAGGTTTTAAAAGGGGTAGGGGGAGAGATAGTGGAGTGAAAGGTTATGGAGTATTACCTGAGGACGCCTGTACCCGAGGCAGAGATCAGGAAGTTGAAGGCGGGCGACGTCATCTACCTCACTGGAACCGTGATAACGGCCCGCGATGAGGCTCACCACAAGGCTCTGGAGCTCCACGAGAAGGGCGAGAAGCTCCCCGTCGACTTCAAAGGCATCGGAGTCTTCCACTGCGGCCCAATCATGCGTAAGAAGGGGAAGGGCTGGGAGGTAGTCGCAGCCGGCCCCACCACGAGCACACGCATGGAGATATTCGAGGACAAGTTCATCGAAGCGTTCCACCCATCCGTGATAATCGGCAAGGGCGGGATGGGTGACCGCACCGCGAAGGCGTGCCAGAAGCACGGCTGCGTCTACACATCCTTCACCGGCGGCGCCGCACTACTCGGCGCAAAGGGAATCAAGAAGGTCAAAGAGGTCTTCTGGCTCGAGGACCTCGGTATGCCCGAATGCCTCTGGGTCTACGAGACACAGGACTTCGGCCCCCTCATCGTCACAATAGACACACACGGTGGCAACCTCACCGCAGACGTAGGCAAGAAGGTGAACGCCAACAGGGACCGCATCATAGCGGAGATGAAGTAAAATGCTGAGCAAGATAGTCGAAGACACAGCCGTAGAACTCCTCAGGATATCCGCCACCGAGCTCCCCGTCGAGTACGTCAGGGAGATGGACCGGATGATGAAGAAGACGAAGGGCGCCACGGGAAAAGCCCAGCTCAAGAGCATCCTCGACAACATCCACATCGCCCGCGAGAACTCATGGCCAATGTGCCAGGACACCGGAGTCGTCGCCTTCATGGTCAAGGTAGGCGACAAGTTTCCACTCAGGTCCGAGCTAGGAGAGATACTCACAAAGGCTACGAGGCGCGCGACCGATGAGATACCCATCCGCCCCAACGCCGTCGACATGCTCAAAGGCAACACAAACGACAACACCGGCGCACACGTCCCGATCATCTACTGGGAACTCGTCCCCGGAAACGAGCTGGAGATCATCGCCATGCCAAAGGGCGGCGGAAGCAGCAACGTCGCCAACCACAGAATGCTAAAACCCGGCCTCGGCATGAAGGGCGTCAAGCAGTTCGTCGTCGAGTCAGTCGCCGCAGCCGGCTCACAGGGTTGCCCACCCTACTTCGTCGGCGTCGGCATCGGAGCAAGCGAGGACATGTGCATGGTGCTCGCGAAGAAGGCGCTTCTCAAGCCATTCAAGGTCAGGAACCCCGACCCCAAGCTCGCTGCAATCGAGGAGGAGCTCCTCGGCAAGCTGAATGAACTCGGCATCGGCGCAATGGGTCTCGGCGAAGGCCCCACCGCCCTCGACGTCCACATCGAGATGGCGGCGAGACACCCAGCATCCCTCCCCGTCGGAATCGTCATCGGCTGCTGGGCTCTGCGCCACGCCAAGGCTACGATAGGTCCGAGAGGCGGAGTCAAGATAGACAAGAGCGCCTAACCAAGCTCAACCCCCATTTTAATAGGAAAAACCATAGCCACGACGGTTAAAATCGCAACCTTTCTATAAAAGCCAACCAAACTCTCGTTCGGTGTGAAACATGGTCTACTGCACAAAGTGCGGAACCGAGAACTCCGACGACGCGGTGAACTGCAAAAAATGTGGCTCCCCCCTGAACGCTACACCCTACAGGGAATACAGGAGATACGGATGGGATGGTGACATGCACTTCAGGAGACACGGAAGCATCTGGGGCATCATGATAGGCCTATTCATAATGATGATAGGCGCATCAAGCCTCCTAGGCGTCGACATCTGGGACAAGATCTGGCCAGCCTTCATAATACTCATCGGGCTGATCATAGTCGTCAACTCCTACACGAGACACCGGTAGCAACAGCCACGAGAGAAGAGGGGGCGAATCAGCGGGCTTTTCCGAGGATCTCCCTAATCTTCTCGAGGTTATCGGCGAGCTGAGGGACGAAGCTCCTGTACCCGGCTATCTGCTCACACATCGCAACACTGAGCTTGTAAGCCTCATCGAGGGCATTCCCCCGAACGAGCTTCTCCAGGTTATCCAGCTGCGCGATGCCATCGGCGATCATCTTCCCATAGACCCTGTAGGGCTCAAGGAACTTCTTTGACTCGTCGATTAGTTTCAGCGCTTCCTCGGTGCTCATGATGTTCAAAAACCCGTGCCGACGTCTGTTTATGAACTTTCCCTGCTTAACGGTGGAGACCTAGTGGTTTTTAAATTGGGCCGATGTTGGTTGGGCTCATGGCCAGCACACACACGGGGAGGAGGTACACCGCCCTAGCGGAGGATTGTGAGCCCCTCACGTTTCTCCACATGGAGGCGGAGTACATCGGCTTCATGGTCAGCCTAGAGTCGGAGATGAGGCTGCTAAAGCACATACGCTCATGTAGGGTGTGCAGAGACAAGCTGGCGGGGATATTCACCGAGGCTAGGACCCCTGAAGACGAGCTGGATGAACTATTTGCCACGAACTTAAACGAGAAACTCGGGGGAAACCCCTCGATGACCGACTGTCCAGCCAAGATGAACTACACTGACGCGGATACCTTCATTGAGGCACGCATCGACTGGCGCCTCAACAAGCTCGGAAAAATATTATCAAACGCCGAACTCGAACTCGCCCAACTGAGCGAGAAGATAAAAGAAGAAAAGCCTAGTCTTTGAGCTCGACGACCATCCAAGCCTCGACTGCGATCCAGCCGGGGTGGTGTAATGGAAGGGCGGCCCGGGCTGGCTTTCCCGCGGGGTCACCGAAGAGCTGAACGAGCAGATCCGTGTAGCCGTTCAGCACCTTGGGCTGGTCCATGAATCCCTCGGCGCTGTTGATGAATCCTATGACTTGAAGAACCTGCTTTATCCTGTCGAGGCTTCCGAGCTGTTTCTTGAGCTGGGCGAGGCAGTTGAGGCACGTCTCCTGAGCCGCCTTGTAGCCCTCGTCCATCGTTAGCTCCTTGCCGACCATCCCCCTCTTCGTCGTGGCGAAGGGGCCCTGGCCGCAGCTGAACGCGATGTTGTCGGTGAACTTCGCGCCGATGTAGTTTCCCTTAGGGTTGGGGGGCGGGGGTAGCTCCAGTCCGAGCTTCTTGAGTTTCTCTTCTATGGACATGGCTCTTAGTGGGGTGTGTTGGGGTTTTAACGGTTGCTGGACGGTGATGTGCCTCGTATACTCTTTTATTGGTGCCCCGTGCCCCTGTCCCTTATGGCGCCGAGCATCATAGACAAGGGCATAAACTTCGTCAAGAAGCAGCAAAACCCCTTCAAAGTCAACATGGCGAAGAATATCGTCCAGAACTTCAGTCTCGGCCTCACGCAGCAGTATCAGTCAATCTACATCACCGCCCTCGGCGCCACCGCTCTGCAGCTAGGCTACGTTGCCAGCATCGGCGGAATCGCGTTCGCCCTGATCACGCTGCCAGTAGGTGTCCTCGCCGACAAGTACGGTATAAGGCGGATACTCATGGCCGCCCTCCTGCTCATGGCGTGCGGCTACGCCGTGTTCGGCTCCGCGACGTCGTGGGAGATGACCGCCGCCGCCTTGGTACTCACGACCATCGCGTGGGAGATGACTATGAATGTGTGCCCGATGATATGTGGCGCCAGCCTGCAGAGCGTCGAACGCGTGACGGGTATGCAGCTGTGTGACACGGTTGCCGCCCTCCCCCGCCTCTTCGCCCCTATCGTCGCGGCCTTCCTCATCACATATTTCGGAGGCTTAACGGTTCAGGGGATCAGACCCCTCTACTGGATTGAGGTTGGGGGGATACTCATCTCGTTCGGCATCATCTGGAAGTTCTTCACGAACCCACCGAGGGTCTCGGGGAGCAAGGGAATCACCATAGGGAAGGGTGTTGGAAGGGTATTCGAGGAGGGTGTCCACGTCAAGAGGTGGCTTGTCTACGTCTCGGCCAACATGTTCCCCAACTACATGGCGATCTACATCCCACTCTTCGCGAAGACCATGCGTGGAGCCAACCCCTACAGCCTCGGGTTGATGGACGCGGTCTACTGGGGAATAGTCGTGGTTCTCGCGATGCCCGTCGGCCTCTCCGCGGACAGGTTCGGGAGAAAGAACCTGATAATGCTCATGTGCCCCCTCTACGCCGTCGGGCTCATGGTCCTCGCTTACGTCCCCGGCGACATGGCGCTGATAGCGGTCGGGTTCCTCACAGGCTTCATACAACTGGCGGGGGTTACGAGCGGCTCCATCTCGGTCGAGTTGGTACCGAAGGAGTTGCTCGGCTCGTGGTACGGGATGATAGGCATGGCGAGGAGCGTCTCGAGCATAATCTCACCCCTCATCGGTGGCCTCATCTGGAACAGCTTCGGCCCAGTCTACGTCCTGTACTTCCTCGCGGCTACGCAGATACTCAAACTGGGGATACTGTGGACGATGCCGAAGACGACTAAATACAGCTAGAAGCGTCTATTTTTTTCAGTAAAATGGAGTGCCCAAGCATTTCTCCACTTCCCGGTGAGGTCTCTGAGAGCCTAAGCCCCCTGAGCCTTTAGGCCCACCGTTCCGTGTCAGCGTCGGGGTTCTTCGCGCCTTTTCGATCCCCGGTGGCTGTTGCTTGGGCAGACTTAACATGTGTATGTAAAGTATTTACTGTTTCCATGCATGGTAAAGGCAAGGCGGGGGCTGGTGGGGGCGCCCGACACCCCGTTATTGCCACGTTGATATTAAGAACGTCTCATCGAGTTCAGACAATACCCGGTTTATGCTCTTCGTATAAAGATGAGGACGTAGGGATAGGGGTTTTTACAGCTTGAAAAGGGGGTGAATTGCGTCGTTAGTTGTGGCAAGTGTTATTTTCTCCGGTTCTTCCATCTACTCAAGGCGGGAGGATAATCCACTCTGCTTCGGAGCGAGATTCCCCAGCATCCGTTTGAGCACCTCTCCATACCCTTTCCGCGCACACCCTCCACGCCCTCCCAGGGGTTTACTTGAAGATACTAAGAGACGACATGGGATTCGTCATCCGCGGCGAGAGGTTCGTCAGCTATCAGGAGGTCCAGTGCTTCCGCTACCTGCAGTGGCTCGGCTTGTCCCAAGAGGAGATGGGGCACGAGTTTCAGGTCGGGCGCTGGAGCTTCGACTTCTTCCCCCGTGGGAAGGTGTTCTGGGAGCACCACCCCATCTACATCAAGAGCGGCGAAGACCTCTACCAGTACGGCAAGAGGCGTAGGCTCACACTGAACGCCTTCGGCTACTCGAAGGCCCCACTCGTCGTCTCCGACGTCATGTTCAAGGACCAATGGGAGGTCTGCGACATGATGAACGACTACGACATCGACTTCAAGCAGGGGAAGGTCAAGGGCGACCCAACGATCTGCTTCGTCCGAGACTACTGCAGAGAATGGGGCTGCATGGTTGGTGCCGAATTTACGCAAAACAACGTAGAGGCGGATGTACCCATCATCTTCGCCGGGATTTAGGAGGAAATATTCCATAAAAGGAAGAGCCACCACGTTTAGCGTCGTCTAGAGCTTCTCAAAACGGGACTCTATACTTTTTTAAGCTATGCAGTATCGTTTACTTGATCCACATGACAGAGGACAGCATCATCTACATCGGCAGCAAGCCAGTAATGACCTACGTAATGGCAGTTCTCACGGCCTTCAACCAAAAGGGCGCAGACGGCGTCGTCCTCAAGGCGAGGGGCCAGGCTATCAGTACCGCGGTTGATGTCGCCGAGGTCTGCAGAAACAGATTCCTATCCGGTGTCACCAAGCCCGAGGTCGAGATCGGGACAGAAGAACTCGAGGGACAGGACGGCGGGAAGAGGAACGTCTCCACCATCGCAATAAGCATCAGGAAGGAAGAGGACGTCGAGGTCAAGAAGGCCCCTAAGAAGAAGAAGGAAGAAGAAGAGTAAACCCCTCGACTCCACAGTTATTTCAACATCTAAAACCCTTAACCCCCGTAGTGTGGGTTCGATTATTCAGGATCATCAACCAAGGTTCTAGCGTTCGCTTTCTTGCCGGAACCAGTTATGCCATCAAATATGCTCAGCAGGGTTTCTGAAAGCTGGGGCGTCGCCCACCGGTTCACAGCAAGGACCGTCACCGCTACGCCGATGACCCCGAAAGCGAAGCTGATCGGGTAATGGTAGGTGTCCAAGCTTCTATTTGCGATGAATGTGAATGGCCAAGTGTCGTACGCGGTGAGGTAGATGGTGAGCGCGATTCGGGGAATGTTGAGTATGAAGAGCAACATCCCTGCAATAGCGACACCTTTCGCTCGTCTGACCCAACTAGTCCTGAGGGGGAGGATTAACCCAGCCATCACGCCGAGGACGTTTAGGGCCGTGCACTCGCGGATGATTGAGACAGCGACGTTGTTCTGGCCGACGAGGGCGAGTGTCGTATAGCCTGCAGATTGTTCCCACGTCGCGGCGTGACCGAAGAGGTTGAGGGCCCAAGCCGAAGTCTGGGCGGTGAGAGCCTCCACGCCCTCGGAGGGAACGACGTTGAATATCCACACGACGACGGCAAACACCGCTATGTATGTGACGAGATACCGGGGCGTGATTCTCGTCGCCGTCATCGCATTAGTAAGGGTTCCCACCGGGTAAAAGGTTGGGGCTACCGCTTTCTCACGAGGAGAAGCGCGGCGACTGCAATCAATGTGCCCACGATTGTTGCCTCGAAGGGGTAGGCGGGCACCCCACTGCTCGTGATTCCGCCGGTGGTACCACCCGCTTCCGTGAACCATCCGCTGGGACCATGGAGGTTGCACGTTGCCTGAGCCTTTATCGTGTTTGGGCTAGTTGCACCGATGTTGAGGGTATAGATCGCCTCGGTTGTGGTAACCCTTGCGAGATCTGTGAATGTCTTGGTTGTTCCGTCGAGGTCGAGGGATATCTGGCTTATGTAGTGGTTGGTTGTGGGGTCGGAGTGGTTTATCTTGACGTCGATGAGCGTGTTGCCGGAGTCGATTCGGCGGGTTATGGATAGGACGGTTGGTACATTTGCGTGAACTGCGACAACCGGGAGGAAAAGGGCGGCGAGCAGCAGGACAGCCATCGCGTCTTTTATCCGAATCATATTTTGCGGTTGGGAACCGCTTTATTTGAATCTGAAGACTCGCGTGGGAGTATAGAGAATATGATTCTCCTTATCTACGAGGGGTCCACCTCTAGGTGGACATACGCTTCACAGGGAGAAGCCCACGCAAACACATCGTACGTATGAAGGTAGAAATTCATATATATGCGTTATAACTTTCACAGATATTCGCGTTGCTGAACGGCCCTTATGGATCGGATTGATGGAGAATGGCATTCAGGAAAATATTCCTAGTAAAGCCCGGGGTGAAGAGGGGACTCGGCTTCGTACACGACGTCATCCCAACCGGCCTCGAGTACATCGCTTCATCAATCGAAAAGGAGGTGGAGAAGATTTGGCTGCTGGACATGGAGTTCGAGACACAGTCTTTTCAGAGCCACCTCGACGCGTTCAAGCCTGATCTCGTCGGGTTGACGATCTCGGCGACGGATCATGATCAGGGCTTGCGCCTCGCCGAGCAGGCGAAGAGGAGCGGGGCGACGACCGTACTGGGCGGCTACCACGCCACAGCCGTCCCCGACGAGTTGCTATCACACAAACAGGTTGACATAATCATACGCGGCGAGGGGGAGATCACGATGAGGGAACTCATACGTGCGGGTTCCCCCATCGACATCGTCGGCGCCTCGTACAAGGTGGGGGGGCAGATCATCCACAACGACGAAAGACCCCCCACCGAAGACCTCGACAAGCTCCCCTTCCCCGCCAGACACCTCAGGAGACACCAGTACAGGAACAGGATGAACCGCGACGACAGGGAGTTCGACGTCATAACGGCGTCGAGGGGCTGTTGGGGCACCTGCGTGTTCTGCTGCGAGCCCTACATGAGCAAGAGCTGCATGCGGTTCAGATCCCCCGAAAACATCATGGCGGAGCTGTCCGAGATCTCCAGATACCACAGGGGAAGACCACTCCACATACTCGCCACGGACCCACACTTCATCGGTGACCCGAAGAGGCTCGATCACCTCTGCGATCTACTGCACGAGAAGAACATGGACGTGACCTTCTCCGTTATGACGAGGCCGGACAGCATCGCCTTGAACCCCGAGCTAGTCGCGAAGATGTGCGACAACGGGATACTGAACTACGAGCTCGGGATAGAGAGCCCTAGGCAAGAGGAACTGGACAGCGTGAAGAAGGGGATAACCCTCGAGACGCAGAGGAGGGCGGTGAAGATACTGAGGGAGAACGGCGCAAACGTCGCGGGAACCCTCGTCATAGGCTTGCCCGACCAGGATAAGGAGTCGATAAAGGAGTTCCCAGCCTACGCTAAGGATATTGGTTTGATGAGCTGCGCCTTCGGCATCGCGACGCCCTTCCCTGGGACCGAGTTCTACGAAGGGTTGGAGGCGAAGGAACTCATCTTCCAGCGCGACTGGACGAAGTACGACGAGATGCACTCGGTCTTCAGACTCGACTCCATGAGCCCGGAGGAGCTTGAGCAGCTGGAGAGCTACTGTATGGGCAGGTTCTGGACCCTGAACACGTTCCTCGACAGGGAGGGGGTCATGCAGAAGAGGGTGGGAAAGAAGCTATCCCTAGGGGGTTTCGCGGAGGAGGTCATGGGGAAGCTCGTCTTCGTTAAGGACGCGGGCGACGACGTCAGGGAAGGCGGCATCAAGGACCACGTCGAATCGTTCCTAGACGCGATGATCGACGCCGAGGCTGAGGAGAGCCAGCGAAGCATACCCGTCCAAGACATCATCGAGACGTCGAGGTTTCTCAGGATACTTGGGTCTCAAACGATCCAATTGATGCTCACGCATGGTGAGAAGTCGGCGGGGTACATGATCAAGACGAACGGGCAGGGCGTCGACTTCATAAAAATCATAGAGGACAAGCAAGCGGACGCCACGATAAATATCGACGTTGATCTCGATCGTATGATCGACGCCTATGAAAAGAAGTCGACGCTGAGCATCATCAACTCGGTATCCACGTTGAGGAGTAAGCGTGACCTCGGCGCAGTTGTAAACCTGCTGAGGCTCTACGCGGCGCTCACAACGGAGATTGGCTCTACGTACATGTGGGAGAAACTCAGGGTGATCGGTTGAGGCTAGGCGACCTCGGAGGCATTTGGGAGACTTACAGGCTCTTGAGGGAGGTATCGTCCATCAACGGTTTCGACGTCGAAAAGCCTCTTCTCGATCGCGTGATGTTCAACGCGGAGGAGTTGCCCCCACTTGGTAAGGAGTATTGGTGGTTTCTGTTCTTCGATGGGAGCGGTGAGAAGCCGGTGCAGATGATGCTCCTGATATACAGGAAACACGGGGGGCGAATGCTGTTCAATGATAAGGAGATGGAGTTGAGGAGGCTTGGGGAGGACGAGTTCCTAGGAGTGACCTCGGGCTGGGTCTTCGACGGTGAGAAACTCCACGATCTAGGGGATGGGAACGTCGCCGTCCACTTGGGTGGGGGCGAGATTGCGTCGGAGCTATCCGGGAAAAAGATGACCCTTAGCGGGGGGTACCCAGACTACAGGCTCAGGGTGGGCAACATCATCGACTTGACGATGGGGAAGGGGGGTTTCCTCGGTGATCGGGATGCGCGTGGAATCTTCCTACCCCCATTCGGCATGGGTTGGGTGGACATATACTCCGGCGCCAAGGGGATAGTGCTGGATAAGCCCTTCAACGGTACCGCGCATCTGCAGAAGGTCTTCGGAGCCACAGTCTATGGCCCATTTCACTGGGGGCGCATCGTCTTCAGTAACGGCTCCACTACATCGTTTTTCACCCTGAAGACCGGCGAGGAATCGGAGACGTACTTCCACAGATCTCTGGCTTTCTACGATACGGCGAGGGGTGAGGTAGTGAAGTTCCAGAACCCGAGGCTGAAGATTACCCGAAGCGAGGGCGGGTGGACCATAAACGGGAGGGACGGTGACAAGGAGTTGAACATCGTCCTCGATGCCTACGCCGAGAAGAAGTTCACGATGAAGGGCGGAGGTTCACAGGTATACGTCGAATACGCGGTGAAGGCGAGGGAGTTCACGCTGTGGACGGGTGCCCGTACGGTGACGCTGAAGGATGTGGGTGACGGCGTCGGGACGATCGAGGACGCCTACTGGTGATCAGAGAAGGAAAGCCTTGGACTCGAGTACCTTAGTGATCTCTTCAAGCGTCTGATGGATTCTGGCCTGGAGCCTCTTCCAGACCTCGGTCGGTGGGACGGCGGCGTACACGTACTTGAGCCTCCTCCCCTGCTCGACGTGTTTCACGATGAAGCCGTCCTGGTCGAGTTTGTCTATGTGTTTCCTTATTGTGCGCTCGGAGATTCTGAGTTGTTCCTCTATCTGCTTGATGGTCTGTGGCTTGTTGAGGAGAAGGTTGTATATCCTGATCTCGGTGGGTTTGAAGTCGAGGTAGGATAGTATCATCTCTAGTAGTTCGGGTGTTTTTTTGCCCTCCTTGAGGGCGTGTTCTAGGTCTGGTAGGTAGTTTCCCTTGACCATCGCATTATGTGAATAAATGTTGGATTTAAACTGCATAGGTATGAAGCTTGGTGTTCCGCCTACATTCTGGGGGGGTGGCGTGTGTGCCAGTCGGTTAGGCTCTGGTAGGTTCTTGCTATGGCGATTATGGTGTTCTCCTGGTAGGGTTTGCCCATGAACTGGATGCCGGTGGGTAGTCCTGATTGGGTGAATCCGTCGGGGACGCTTATGGCGGGGAGTCCGCAGCCGTTTCCTACTGCGCCCATGATGTCTTTTGTTGCTCCGGGGGCTATCTTGCGGAATTCTTCGCCGATGGGTGTGGCGGGCTTCTTTGCGCTGGGCGCGGCGAGGGCGTCGTATGGTTCCATGGCGGTGGCGGCGGCTTTGACCATCTTTCCTCGTAGGCGCATGGCTCTGAGGTAGTCGGTGGCGAGTAGGGCGGTGCGTGCGTATGGTCCCCAGCGGTCCTCGGGGGCGGTGAGACCACGTATGGTGTCGGAGTCGACGATGTCCTCGTATGCGCTGGCTGCCTCGGCGTTTAGGATGGTGCGTGTGATCGCCTCGTATGGGAGGTCGGGGAGGTCGATCTCGTCGACGTCGGCGTATCCGCGTATGGTCTTGAGGGCTTTTTCGAAGTTATCCTTGACTTCTGGGTTTGCGTCGTCGGCGGCTCCGCGTAGTGTGGCGAGGTGTGGTCTGCGCCTGGCGGGGCGGGGGTTGTATCTCCATGGTTTCTGGATGGTGGTGGGGTCGTCGGGGTCGGGTCCGGCGATTGCTTCTAGGATCGTGCCGCAGTCGTCGGCGGTCTGGGCTAGGGGGCCGAGTTTGTCTAGGGTCCAACTTAGTGCCATGGCTCCGTGGCGGCTGACGCGTCCGTATGTTGGGCGGAGCCCGGAGACGCCGCAGTTGTTTGCTGGGCTGAGTATGCTGCCCCATGTCTCGCTTCCTATGGTGAATGGGAGGAGTCCGGCGGCGACGGCTGCGGCGGAGCCGCTTGATGATCCTCCTGTCCAGGTGTCGGGGTTCCAAGGGTTTCTTGGTGGTCCTGTGAGGCACGCGTTTGGTTGGCGGTAGCCCATTCCTCCGGCGAATTCTATCATGGCGAGTTTGGCGGAGAGGATGGCGCCGGCTTCGCGGAGCTTTGCGACGGCTGTGGCGTCGGTTGGGATGATTCGGTTTCGGTAGGGTTCGGCGCCCCATGTGGTGGGGATGTCCTTGGTGGAGAGGAGGTCTTTGGCGCCCCAGGGGATGCCGTGTAGGGGTCCGCGGTAGATTCCTTCCGTGATCTCCTTCTCGGCTTTTCGTGCTTGTTTGAGGGCGAGGCTTCGGGTTATTGTGACGATGGCGTTTAGGCGTGGTCCGGTGGTTTCGAGGCGTGTCAGGAAGGTTTCGGTGAGTTGGACGGGGGAGAGTTTTCCGTTTTTGAGTTGTTTGGAGAGCTGGGAGATGGGGGTGTGGATTGGAGTCTTCATTCGGGTTCACCGCTTGGTTTGAAGGTTTGGTGGGGTTCGTCGGCGTTGTCGAGTTTGATGGCGCGCATGGCGGCGGCGCCGTCGAGGATGGCGTCGAGGCTCTTCCGGATCTCCTCGAGTTCCTTGGGGGTGACGCGGTCGCCGTAGCGTGCGCGTATGAGGGCGAAGAGGTGCTCCGCCTCGGGTCTGGCTGGCTGACTCATGGTTTGTTGTCGGGTTTGGCGGTTTTAACGTTGCTTGTATGGGGATGAGGTCTCGGCGCGTGCATGTGGTTTCCCGTTTCCTCCTCCGCCGTCGTCGCGTTTCCGGCGTTTTGGGGTTGTTTCCCGGTTTGGGGCCGTTTTTTGGGTCTGTTGGCGGCGGAGGAGCGGCGGTTTTTAGTCGGGTCGGAGGGCGAGGATGGGGGAGAGTATGTCGAGGAAGTTCAGTGCGGCGTTTCTCGATGCCTGGTACAGCATGTCCTCGTCGTTGAAGGTTGTGACAGTTGCATGTTTGTCGCGTTGTAGTCTCTGGATGTGTCCTCGCATGAGTGTTGACGCGTATGGTCCCGTCGCGTCTACTGCGACGAGTGTAGTCTCTAGCTTGGCGGGGAGGTGGTCGCTCGCGTGTTTGAGTTCGTATCCGACGCTCTCGTTGTTTGCACGGGCGTTGAAGACGAAGATGCATGCATCGCTTCGCTCGATCCAGTAGAGACTCTTGCGTGTGAGGTACGCGTCCTCGTCCTCGCCCTCCCGGATTCTGGGTGTCTCGAAGTCTTCGACGAGGTAGCACCGCGTCCAGCCCTGTCCATTTAGGTGTCGTTTGAGGTTTCTTAGGCGAGTGATGGAGGCGTCTTGGTATGAGCCGAGGATGAGGAGTATGACCTTCGCGTTGTCGTCCGCCCCGTTCATCTATTTCTGATAGTTGATGGTAACGGTTATATAGGTTAGGACAAATCTATTTGTCCTAGTGAGCGGTGTGGAGATCCCCTTAGAGTTGAAGGACGCGGTCGAGGCGCTCGATCACCCGATTCGGGTCAGGGTCGTTGAGTACCTGTATGATGGGAGGGTGGCGACTTACACGGAGCTGCTGAACATGCTGGGGGTTAGGAAGGGGTCGTTGACGTATCACCTGAAGGTCCTGGGGCAGTGTGGGGTGGTGTTCTCGAAGCAGAGGCTTGACGAGTTGGGGGACTTTCACAGGGCGCACTATGTTCTGAGTCCCTGGGGCAGGAGGGTGGTGGACGGGCTGCTGGAGAGTTACAACTCGTTGGTCTACCCCGACAGGGAGAAGTTGAAGGCGGTCGCCGAGACCCGCGGCGACTGAGGGTAATGTTGTGCTACTGCTCATAACGAGAAAAAAAATTCTCGTGTGGGTTTACTTGTTCTTGTAGTGGGCGTCGTAGTAGGCGCTCAGGTCATCTAGGACGGCTCTTCGGGTCTTCATGGATTCAAGGCCGGCTATGAGGTGTTCCCGTCCCTCCTCGGTGAGGGTGTAGACGCGTCTGTCCGGTCCGGTTTCCTTTTCCTCCCACTGGCTGGTGAGGAGTCCGCGGTGCTCCATCCTGCGTAGGACGGTGTAGATGGCGCCGGGTTCGATCCGGTCGGCTTCGGCGAGTCCGCGCTTGTTCAGCTCGTCCATGAGTTGGTAGCCGTGCATGGGTTTCTCGTCTAGTAGGCGTAGGAGTATGATTCCGGCCCATCCGCGGTGGCGGGGGTGATGGTGTTCGCAGCGGTGTTCCCCGGCTTCTCCGCCGTGGCATCCGCATTCTTTTCCTTCGTGGTCGTGCATTTCGATCAATGGTATAGGTAACATTGTTACATATATATTTGTGGTAGGTATCATTGTGTCTTGTTGCGAATATGTGCCCCTTTTGCTGAGATCGGCGAGTCATCTGCGCAGTTTTCCGGGTCGTTTTGGTTAATGAGTCTCAGGAATGGAATATCTGGTGTACCCCCTCCGCCCTACCTTTTTTCTCCGGAGGGGATGGCGGGTATCGGTTTGGGGTGTTCTAATCTCTGGTTTGATAAGCAGTGGTGTGAGGTTATCCTGCATGCCCAACCCAAGATCGGTGTACGCGGCGATCCTCGCCTTCGCGGTGGCGTTCGGCTTCTTCACGGTCGCCTTCGCACTTGCTCCGGGTTGGGGAGGGGAGGCGCTGCTGGGAAGTGTCAAAGCTAGGGAAGCCACTCCGAGGGTCGTGATGGATAGGAGGTCGTATCGCGTCGGGGAGGACGTGGTTGCGACCTTCGAGTACTACAACCCCTGGTCGTATGACGTTACCCTCGTCCCGCCGGGGCGGGTGACGTCCTACATGGAGTACCCCGGGCAGAAGGACGAGGCGCCGACCATCCAGTTCTACGATTGGATGTATCCGAGCTACACGCTTAGGCCGGGGGACGTGTTTGGCGTGTGTCACTTCAACTTCGTGGCGACTCAGCCGGGGAACGTGACCTTCATCGTGAACGACATGAGCAAGACGGTTCAGGTCCTCCCCCGGTGACGCTGTAGGGTGTTCTAATCTCTAGTATTAAATGGGTTGAGCCCATCTTTCATCATCGGTTGAAGATATGTCTAGCTTGTGGCGGGAGCAGGGGCCAGTCCCACGGCGTCTCATTCAGGGCGCCGGCTTCCTCGTCGTCGCCGTCTTCATCTTCGTCTTCGTCGGCTCGGCTGTGCCCGCGGAGAACAGGCTCACCCCGGTGCTCGCCACGGATAAGGAGGTCTACTTCGTGGGGGAGACCATATGCGTCGAGGCTTCCTATGTCAACCCCTACTCTTACCCGGTCTCGTTTTCGCCTCCTTCCACGTTGCCCGGCATCTCGGGTGCCTACGAGGGTGAGGTAAGTGGGGCCAATTCGATTGTGAATATCAGTTGGACCGCGTCGGGTTTCACGGTGGAGCCCGGCTTCTCGTTTCACGTCTTACGGAGCGAGTTCACGGTGGCGAGTGAGGGAAAGTTTGTCGTCGGGTGGATGAGTCTGAGTAAGACGGTTCAGGTTCTACCCAGTGAATCGTAGTTTGTTTGGTGTTCTAGTCTCTAGTTTGATAAGGACGGATTGTTAGTTTAGTGTGTATGTCGGCCTCGTCTGTGATGGCTGCCTTCCTTGCTTTCGTGATGGTTATGGCGGGCTTCGCGGGGTTGAGCCTATCGGCACCCGTGGGGTATCCAGTCGATTCTGTGTTGGAGAAGGGGTTGATCCGGGAGGTCGTCTTCGAGAAGGCACATTATAATTACATGGATGATGTGCGTGTGAGGCTCGTCTACAGGAACCCCTCGGATAGTACCGTGTCGTTCAACCTGACTTACCCGGTGATCTATCATAGGTACTTCGATGGGAGGCAGTATGGCTGGGGTGGGACGGGGGGCGAGGGCATGTGGGAGATCGTCACCATCCCCGCGGGGGGCGAGTGCACGGTGTGTGAGGCAGGCTTCCGGGCGGACGACGCCGTGGGCTGGTGTGAGATAGAGTGGGACGGCGTACGGAGCGGCGTCGAGGTCAGCGTAGGGGAAGTCATGCCGAGGATAGTTATGGACAAGCGGTTTTACAGGCTCGGGGACGGTGGCGGTACGGCGGTCTTCGAACTCTATAACCCGACGGGGCACAACATCACCGCCAACCTGCCCGGGTGCATACGGTTCGACAAATTCTACCCGGACGGAACCGAGGAGGGATTGGTGGGGGTCTGCATCGACTGGGTCTGGTCAAATGCCACAATTCTACCCGGCGGCTCCTTCAAGGTTTGGAGTTTCTACTTCTCGGTGTCGAGCAAGGGCAGTTTCACGATTGTTGGCGCTGGGGCAAGGACGACTGTGAACGTCCTGCCCTTTGAGCCGTAGGGTTCATCGCCTATGCAGCGGTGGGTACCGGGAGTAGGCTTTTCGGCTGTAGTTGAGGTGGAAGGGGGCCATGATCTCGGCGAGCATGAGGCTGGCCTCGTCGTAGGCGGTGGCGGGGATGCCACTCGTGTGGCTCATCAGGTGGCTTATCCTGACCGGCTTGCCCTTGGCGTGGAGCCTGATTGGGAGGTGCTTCTCCACGGAGTCGTCGACGCTAAGGAGCGCCCTATCCTAGAGCTACATTATGACGATGCATACGAAGGATTTGGTTATGCTCCCAATGCAATAGAGGGTATCCGGCGTCGCCGGCTTGCCTCTTGACAACTCCTGAGGCCGTAGCCCCGAGAGTACACGACCTTCCCGCCCTTCACCGCGGCGAGGCTCACGCCGGGGAGGCGCGTCTCGGACATCTTATCGAGGATAAAACGATCCACTTTCGAAAAGTCGGTCATAGAGAACAATGCGATTAGGAAGTTAAAAGCTAAGACTGCCTAAATAGAGATAATTCCAATTAAAAAACAATATAAAGAATTGTTCAATTTAGATTTTTTTAAAAAAGTCAAGGAGGAGAAAGAACTATTCTATTTACATTTCCTAAACCATTACTTGTAACAGTTTTTGTGGAGTTGATTCCATTTATAAAAACCCAATAATAATTATCCGAATTTGGGGCGTTTAAATTGTAATCCATTTTCCCAAGATTAAATTTTACTTCACCATTTGTATCAGTTATAAAAGGATTATGACCAGGTATAGAAAAAATACCGCCTCTAAATCTGTGTTTTAATACAATAGATAAACCTCTCAGTGGTTCGTTTAAGTTATTTATTACTTTTATACAGATTAAATCGCTATTAACATATAAATTAGTTAAATCAATATCACCTATTACATCATATCCTTCGACATAGGAAAGTGATCCCATTCTATTTATTCTATCCTCGGCTCGATATATTCGCGTTACGTTATTCATATTTGAATAACCAAGATCATATACTCTCCAATCGTTATTTTGAAAAACTTCAAAAAATTCATGATTTTCACCTGCAAATGCGACTTTTCGACAAGAGATATTATTTTGACGCAATAAGAAAATTGAAACATCAGCAACTTCTCCACATTTCCCAACACCTGTTATAAAATATGCATAAACGTTAGGATAGGGACACCTTACTAAACTTTTAATAGCTACATAAATATTTGAAATACTAAAATAATCGAATATTGATCCTATTTTAACCTCTCCAATATATTCAGTTTCATTACTGATTAAATTAACTATATAATTAATTTTGTCAAAATCTGATAACGATTGAACTTTATAATTTGTATAAGTAATAATTATAAAAGGCGAAGTGATTGGAACAAGAAGGATAACTATAATAAATAAAATTGAATAAATTTTTCTCTTAAATATAATGATTTTATTTGAAAATAAAATAATAATAAGATAAGCAATCAGATAAAGAGATGTACCAAAATAAATTAAACTTAAAAAAGTTGAAATAAAAAAGAAATTAATCATAAAAATATAGCGTAAAATGTTATTGCAAACAAGAGCAATATTTAAGATCAGAAGAATTATTAAAAAATTAAAATGAAATTTATTATTTTTCTTAAGGTTAGAAGAGGTTGAAATATCAGAATTAAATAGTGACACGGTAGCGGTCCATGAGTTCCTGGCGCTTGCCCTCGTTCCACCCCGTCACATCCGTGTAGTACCCCGTGATCCTGCTCCACCAACGCACACTATCCGAACCACACGACGGACACGTCTTCAACATGCCCGTCGTCGTGTGCTGGCACTTGCTGCAAACAGTCAGGTCCTTCGTGTAGCTGAAGTAACCGATCTGGCTGTTCCTGCAGATGCGCTGCGTCAGCTTGTAGAGCGCCTCCGGGTCCGAGCATGATTCACCCAGCCAGGCGTGGAAGATGTTGCCGCCGCTGAGGATGGGGAAGAACTTGTGCTCGATGTCGATCTTCGTCCCGAGCGGGATGTGCGCCCCAACGTAGGTGTGTGTGCCGTTGCTGTAGTAGACGGGCAGATCACGCTTCCCCTTCATCAGCGCCGCCGCCCCCTCCATGTCACCCTTCACAGTGTTCACGGCGAACTTCTTGTACGTCGGCGAGACGAGGTCGGAGACGGCGAAGGTCTGCGCCGTAGACTCGGCAGGCGTACGTGCCAGCATGAGCTTTAACCCGTTCCTCATCTCAAGCCCCTTCCGGTACTTCTCCATGTCAAGCAGGAGCCTGATGGCGAGGCGCACCGAGTCGGGGTCCTCGTGAAGCTGCTTGCCCGTGAAGTGCTGAACCATCTCGTTCACGCCCACCACGCCGATCACGTTCACAAGCTCCGAGAAGTCGACGGCGGGCGGCCCCAACTGCCCCGTGCGCGGGTCCCGGGGCGTCTGCGTCGCAAAGGGCACCATCTTGTTCGAGAGCGCCTTCTTCATCCAGAACTGCTTCGCCTTGAAGACATCCACAGCCATGCGCATGTTCTCCTGCGCCGCCTCAAGCAACTTATCATAGTCACCGTTCGCACGGTACGCCAGCCTCGGCATGTTGAGGCTGACCACCTGCCAGCCACCCATGCTGAAGTGCTGACCACCATCAAAGTTCAGCTTCTCGTGGAAGTGCGGGTCAGACTCCGGCGTGTTCGCGAACTGGTACGCGCAGCACTGGTAGCAGCTTATGCCGTTGCCGTAGCCGCGGTACGTCGGAAGCATATTGTCGAAGTACGGCGCCCCGAACTTGCCCACAGACTCGTGGACGAGCAACCAGAGATCATCGTACTCCGGCTTGAAGAACTCCGGAGACACATAGTTCTCGTTCTTGGGGAAGTTGAACGGCTTGCCCCAGTAGTCCCCCTCCAGCGCCACCTCCGTGATGGCGCGGAAGAACATCTGAACCTCATCCTCGTAGCTACCATACGTGTCGGGGCCGATCTTGCCCTTCATCACCACGGGGACGTTCTTCCAGATATCCGGCACACCCATCGGCAGCTGAATGTTACTGAACACCAGCTGCCCGCCGCGGGTAACGTACGTCTGCGTCAACTCGTAGAACATCATCTGTGCGAGTTGCTTCACCTTCTCATACGGCAAGCCGCGGAGGAAGGGGGCGAGGAACATCGTGTAGTACATGAAGCCCTGCCCGCCGCTGAAGTTAGTCTGCCCAGCAGCCAACACCTTCACGCTGTGAAGGATCGCGACCTCAGGCTGCTTCGCCGGACCAGCCACGCTGCTCCTGAACCCACTCCCATCAGGGATCAACCCATAGTACAGGAAGTAGCGCAGATCCCAGTCCTGACAGAACGGACGCGAACCAAAGTATTCGAGCGTGTGAATGTGAATATCACCCTGGTGGTGCGCCGTCGCAAGCGTCGGGTCCATCAACAGAAGATACTGCTCCTTGCTGAGCCTGTCCGCCTTCTTCTTATGCACCGTCTCAGGATTCGGCTGAAGATTCGCGTTCTCCTTCGCCTCGAAGCCCGAGCCAGTATCGATCTCATACGCGTCAACCACAGGCACACCCACACGAGTCAGGATGTTCCTGTAGATCTGAAGCTCGGGCATCTTCTCCGACTCGCTCCACTCGAGGAGCACGTTGTTCGTGATCTCCCTGACCATCGGCCCCGAGACCACCTTGGGCTTGAAGAGCTTGATGCGCCTCTCGACCTCGGCGCTCAGCTTCTCCGCCTTCAGGGGGCTGAGGGGCGGTATACCGAACATCGTCTCCGCCAGCTCAGTCTCCCTGACGAGCTGCTCAACTATGCGCGCCTTGTTCCACTCGACGAGGTAGCCGTCCGTGGTGCGCACCATCGGCATGCCCCTGTAAAGCCGCTCTGCATTGTAGAACTGCGCTATGCTCGTCTGGCCGACCGGAAGATCCCTACCCCTCTTTAACATTCAGTACATCCCTCACAACGCCCTCGCTCAGAACCCCCCCGGGGAACATCTCCTCAGCCGACGCGCAGCGGTCCCCCAGCTCGAGTATCGGCGGGTTACCGAACATGTTCCTCATGACGAACTCCGTCTGGGCCTCAGAGTCAAACCACTTAGCCTCGAAGGGGATCGACCGCTCCTTCATGTAGGCCTTCAATACCTCGCACTTCTTGCAATCAGGGAGGGAGTAGACCCTCGCGACGGAGTTCGATGCGCTCATACAATTCTTCACCGATGGAGATCACTAAGCTAGATGAAAGAAGGGTGGTCCGGCGGCGTATAAGAACGTAATCGTCTCAACCATAATACTCCGAATAACGATCAGACGTGATAATCGCTTTTAGCTCATCAAGTATAGGATTGTCCCAAGAAAATGTAATCGTCTACATATTGTCTCAAATATCTGGAACAGTTTATATATTCAGACATACGCAGTTACATTCCGTATAAGTCACGGAGAATGCGGGGTTCAACATGACAATCATCGTCTGCCTCGTGGGAACGCACTTCCGCCGCCCCTTCGACGGCATCCGCTACTGGAGCAAACACCACGGCATAACCAAACTCTACCTCCTATACAGCAACGCCAAGGCAACAGACGAAACAGCCGTATTCAGCTACATGAGCCAGAAAAACGCCGAAGAACTCCGCGACAAACTAGAGATCCTCGACCCCGAACTCGTCGGCTTCGACCCCATGGACCACCGAAGCGCATTCAAGGCCATCTACGCCGTCGTGAGTAAGGCACGAGCCAGCGGCGAGGAGGTCCTCATCGACGTCACCAGCACCACCGACATCTCACAGGGCGTAAGCCTCACGGTCGCCCTCATGTTCAGAAACGCGCGCGTATACAGCGTCCCCCCCGAAAAATCCGCCTGGTACGTCACCGGCAAGGTCGGAGACCCAGAGTTCGAGAAGTGGTTCGAAAACGCGCGCAACCAGGCGAGCAAGGAGCCGAAGGAGATACAGCTCCCAGGCTACCGCCTAGAGCCCAACACCAAGCACGAGGAAAAGGAGTGGGACAGGGAGAAGAAGCTCCTCATACTCCTACGCGAAAACGGCGGCGAAGCCGAGTCGATAAGCGACATAATACGCTGGTTCGGCCACAAGGCTGCGTCTAGCACCCTGCGCAACAAGTTCAGCCGCATAGTCACGAAGCTCGAGATGAAGGGACTCATCGACGCCGAGAAGGGCAGCAAGATGAAGGTCATAAGCCTCACAGAGTTCGGCGAGATATTCGCCGAGGCACTCGCGGAGCAGAGCGCAGTATAACGACTTGCACTCCCAAGCTGCAACACTTTACAAGGGAGAGTGAATATCCACCCCCCACTACATGCCCCGTTTTCCGTTTACCTCAACGAACACCCGAATCCCGGCAAGCCGCCGAGTATTACGCGATATTATTATTCGGATTATGTATTAGGCCCGCCTGGGCGCGCAGCTTTAGCTAAGTTTTTAAACAGAACGTCCCGAGGCTACCATAAGAATCGGTGAATCACGTTGCTAGCTGAGGTTGTCCTGACCCCCTCTGAGGGGAAGAGGCTCATCGCCAAGGCGATAGCCCACATGGAGATAGTCAAACTCGCCAAGGAGAACGGAACCGTCATCGTCGCCACGAGCACGACGAACGCCTACGTCCTCGAGGAACTCCTCGGCAAGGAGATCAAGGAGAAGGGAATGTTCACGGCGGGTGTCGTCACGAAGGACGGGCTGCAGATCACGGAGGCCAAGGGACGCGGCGACCACACAGTCATACAGAAGGGCAAGGTCAAGACCGTAAAGGTCCCCGAGCTAGGCGACATCCTCAAGGAGATGGGCCCCGGTGACATCTTCATCAAGGGCGCTAACGCCATCGATCCCTTCGGCCAAGCGGGCGTCCTCCTCGGAGGAGTCGGCGGAGGAACCATCGGCGCAGCCTGGGGCTACGTCACAAGCAACGGGATAACAACCATCATCGCCGCGGGCCTCGAGAAGCTCGTCCCCATCAACCTCACAGACGCCGCCAACCGCATGGGCATCATGAAGGTCGACGCCGCACTCGACGTAAAGTGCGGCATGATGGTCATCGGCGGCTACATAATCACCGAGATGGAGTCATTCAAGGAACTCTTCGGCATCGAAGTCGTCCCGATCGGCGGAGGCGGCATCGACGGCGCCGAGGGCGCCAAGATATTCCTCCTCGACGGCGACGACGACGCGGTGAAGGAGGCGGTCGCGTTGGTCAAGTCCATACGCGGC
>JAPKYO010000005.1 GCA_026394265.1 Candidatus Bathyarchaeota archaeon | reverse complement strand
CTTTAAATCCTCCTTCGCTGACTCTTTACGGAATCGTTACTCAATTAACAGCACGAGTTAGAGTGGTAACGAATCACTGAGGGAAAATGACCCGTGATTGAGATAAGGTTGCACGGCAGGGGCGGCCAAGGGGCCGTCACCGCCTCTAGGATCATCGCCACGGCAGCCTATGAGGAGGGCAAGTATAGCCAGGCCATCCCCATGTACGGCACCGAAAGGCGTGGAGCACCCCTAACCGCATACGTCCGCATCGACGACGTACGCGTGAGGGAAAGGGAACTAGTACACACACCCGGCATCAGTATCTGCTTCGACCCACTCATCAGCCTACAGCAGGCTGTCGCCAACGACATTCTGCCAAAAGGCCAGGTACTGCTTAACGCCCCGTTCGCGCCCGAGAAGAGCACGCTCGCCGGCGACATCAACATCGCCACCGTCGACGCAACCAGCATCGCGCTGGAGACTCTCGGCAGGCCCATCACGAACACCGCCATGCTCGGCGCATTCGCCAAGGCGACCGGCGTCGTGAAGCTTGAGTCCATCGAGAAGGCCATCAAGAAGTACTTCCCCGGTAGGCTAGGCGACATGAACATCGCCGCCGTGAGGAAGAGCTACGAGAAGGTCTCCCCGTGGGTCCCGGCGACGAACAAGGTCGCGCCCAAGATGCATGTCGACCTTGAGGTCGGCGGGTACGGTACCCTGAAGGACGTCAGCAGCTGGCGCGTCTTCTACCCCGTCGTGAACGAGGAGAAGTGCATCGGCTGCAAGACGTGCTGGATCTTCTGCCCAGAGGCCGCTCTTGAGTGGAAGGCGAACAACAAGCCATCGATGGTCGACCGCGCCTGCAAGGGCTGCGGTGTCTGCGCAAACGAGTGCCCAGTCAAGGCCATCGAGATGAAGAGGGTCGAGGGCGCGTAAGGAGGATAATGAAATGTCATACGAAGTAATGGTCGGTAACAAGGCGACAGCAGTAGGCTGTAAACTAGCCCGCGTTAAAGTTGCTGCGGTATTCCCCATCACTCCCCAGACGACGATCACCGAGTACCTCTCGGAGATCCACGCCTCGGGCGAGCTACCCGGCTTTGAGTTCGTCAACGCCGAGGGTGAGCTAAGTTCTCAGGTCATCGCCCAGGCGGCGGAAGCCGTCGGCGCACGCAGCTTCACATGCACCTCGGGCCCCGGTCTCCTCTACATGCACCACCCGATGCAGGAGACCGCCAGCAAGAGGCTACCCCTCGTAATGGCGGTCGTCCACCGCGGCGTGAAGAGCATGCAGCCTGACCACAGCGACCTCATGTCGCAGCAGTGGCAGGGCTGGCTCCACCTCTACGTGGAGAACGCCCAGGAGATACTCGACACGACGATCATGGCCTACAAGATCGCCGAGGACAAGAGGATCCGCCTCCCAGTCGCGATGGGCTACGACGGCTACGTCCTCAGCTACACGGCTGAGCCCGTCGAGATCCCAGCACAGGAGGACATCGACGCCTTCCTACCACCCTACAAGCCGATGCCAGGCATCCTCCCAGTATCAGAAGAATCTGATAAGTGGCGTGACTTCGAGGTCAACCCCAAGATCTTCGGCGCAGGCTGGGGCGAGGGTGACCCAATGAAGCCATGGCAGATGCACAACGAGGCGGTCCTCAACGGCGAGGCCGTCATCAAGGAGGTCTTCGCCGAGTGGGGCAAGAAGTTCGGCCGCACATACGGCAACGGCATGATCGAGCCATACCGCGTCGAGGGCGCAGACTGCGTCATCACCGCGATGGGCACGATCGCCGGAACCGCCATGGCAGCGATCGACAAGCTCTGGGCAGACGGCAAGAAGGTCGGACTCGTGAAGATCAGGAGCTTCCTGCCCTTCCCGAGGAGCGACTTCCAGGCCATCGCCAAGAACGTCGGCGCCATCGGCGTCTTCGACCGCAGCTGCCAGCCAGGCTTCTACGGCCCCGTCTACCACCAGATGAGGAGCACCCTCTACGACGAGGCGAAGAAGACCCCAATCCTCGGCTTCATCGGCGGCCTCAGCGGAAAGGAGGTACGCGTAGCCGACATGTACAAGATCGGTGAGAAGACCCTAAAGGTCGCACAGGGTGGGAAGCAAGATGCTCCCATCCAGTGGGTGTAGGAGGTAATTTGAAATGAGTGCATCCGTTAAAATGACGAGAGCCCAGGTCCCGATGGATGAGATGATCCTTGCTCCGGGCAGCACTTGCCAGGGTTGCGGTGCCGCCATGGCCGCGAGGCTCGCCTTCAAGGTCCTAGGCCCTAACCTCATCAGGCACGGAATCCCGTGCTGCCCAGACCACGTCACAAAGCACCCACGTGCCGGCGCGGTCTTCGAGGGCGGCGGGTCGTCCCTTACCGGGACTTCACGCGGCCTAAAGGCCCTAGGCAGGACCGACGTCAAGGCGGTCGCCTTCTTCGGAGATGGCGGTACCTACGACATCGGCTTCCAGGGTCTATCCGCGGCAGCCGAGAGAAACGAGAACGTCCTGGTGATTACGAAGGACAACGAGGCATACATGAACACGGGTGGCCAGAGGAGTGGAGGTACCCCGAAGTACGCGGAGACCACCACGAACCCAGTCGGCCCCAACAGCAGGGGAAAGGGTGAGATGAAGAAGAACATCCCGATGATCTTCGCCGCTCACTACGTCCCCTACATCGCAACGGCCTCGGTCGCCTTCCCAGAGGACCTCATGCAGAAGGTCAAGTACGCCAAGGACATCGAGGGCTTCAGGCTCATCCTGATCCAGGCCCCGTGCCCAGTCGGTTGGCGCTTCGACCCAGCCAAGACGATCGAACTCGCGCGCGCGGGTGTCCAGGCGGGTGTCTGGCCGCTCTACGAGATCGAGCACGGCACCAGCTTCAAGCTGAACTACAAGCCAAAGGAGCTGAAGCCCGTGAGCGAGTACCTGAAGCCTCAGAGCCGCTTCCGCCACATGACGGAGGTCGAGGTCAACGAGGTTCAGACCAACACCACCGCCAACTGGCAGAGACTCCTCAAGGCAGACGAGATGAAGACGGTAGTCCTGTAAGACTACCTCCTTTCTTTTTCAATAATCTACACCCTAGCGGTAGCTCTGGACCGTATTTCTCCTAAAGTTTATCCGGCGTTGGGTGTCCCGTCTCTGCGTCATGTCGGCCGAGCCGTGGAGGGGTGAAGTGTGAAGGTTAACAACCTGCTGAGGAACCCCGGCGTCCTCTTCGGTGGCTTCCTCGCCCTCACCGTGCTCTCGATAATGAACTCCGCCTACAGCTACGTACTCACCTCGATCAAGGGGGAGCTTCTGCTCAGCTACACGGAGAGCGGGGCATTGATGTCGGCGTACTTCACCGGGTACACGGTTGGGCAGATACCGTGGGGGCTCCTGGCAGACCGCTTCGGTAGCAGGAGGGTCATGGCGGTTAGCGTCCTCGGCGTCTCAGCCGCGACGGTTCTATTCGGCTTCGGCGGCGACTTCTTCAGCCTCGCGGTGGCGCGTTTCGCGGCGGGCCTGCTGGGGGCGGGGGTCTTCGTCCCCGCGGTCAGGCTCATCGCGGGGTGGTACGAGTCGAGGGAGAGGGGGACCGCGCTCGGCCTCCTAAACGTGGGGGGAAGCATAGGGCTGATTGTTGTGACTTGGGCCTCCCCTCTTCTGGCTCTAGCCTATGGCTGGAGGCTGTCAATAATCATCCAAGGCATCACGGGTGTAGCCTCATCGTTGCTCGTATGGTTCTGCCTCAAGGACGGTGTGAAGGGTAGCGGCATATCACGGGAGGCCGTCGTTTCGGCGTTTAAGCAGAGGAGCTTCTGGGTACTCGCCGTCGCCCAGTTCATTCGCCTCGGCAGCTACTACACCTTCCTAGCTTGGCTCCCGCTGCTGCTGAAGGAGGATTATGGGTTAGACGTGATCCTCGTCGGCACAGCCATGAGCCTATTCAACTTCGCGGGCATGGTTTCAAACCCGGCGGGTGGTATGCTAGCCGACTTCATCGGTGAGAAGAAGGTCCTCGCAATGAGTTTCTTACTTCTGGCGGTGAACATCTACGCACTTACAATTCTTCCTAGCGGTGTATTCATATTCGTGGCGTCGTTCCTGCTCGGCTGGCTGATCAACTTCGTCCGTAGCCCCGCATTTACCATCATACCCCGCCTCTTCGGCGCAGAGACGGCGGGGAGCCTATCCGGGTTTCACAACACCTTTGCAAGCCTCGGCGCCCTCGCCCTCCCCCTCATGCTCGGCATAGTGAAGGACACCACGGCGAGCTACGACATAGGCTGGTTTGCGCTGAGCACCCTGATGGTTATAGGCACGGCTCTCGTCGCCTTGATCAAGGTCCCCGAGGGTTAGTCTCGTTTCCTATACCCTTTTAAGCGGAAATTAATCTTCACACCATGTAATAGGTGAATCAAATGCCGTACTGCCCAAAATGTGGTAAAGAAGTCAAGGATGACGCGGTCTTCTGTCCCTACTGCGGTGAGAGCATGAAGACGAAGGAGAACGTTGTCTACATGCACGCCCGTGATGAGAAAGATGAAAGGGGCGAGAAGCATGAGACGAATGAAAAGTCGGAGAAGAACGAGGCATCAGGTGGAATGTGGAGCGGGGTCATGGGTGGCCTCATACTGCTCTGGCTCGGCGTATCCTTCCTCCTTCGCCAATACGACTATGTCTCGACATCAAACTGGTGGAACCTCTTCATGATCGGCCTCGGCGCCATCATCATCCTGCGCGGCGTCATAATGTACGTCGAGATCAGCAACTGGCGCGCCTGCAGCGGCTTCATAATCGGCGGTGGAATAGTGGCCCTAATCGGCGCTGGTTCCTACTTCGGGTTGAGGGACTGGTGGGCCATCCTACTGATACTCGTCGGCGGGTGGGTCATCATCAACGCGATGATGAGCAAGAGCAAGAACCCGCGCCCCTAAACAGCCCAGCCCACAAACAACTTCCAGAGCCGGTGCTCGAGAACAACCTCCGGCTTATCTCTTCCGAATACCCTGAAGTGGTTCTTACCCATCGCCTCGATCAGGTCACCTATCCTGTACCTGGGCAGCATCGCCGTCGATATTATGATCCTCCCCCACTCCCCCCTCTTCATCTCGTGCAACATCTTCACGCCCGAATCCGTCTCCGCCTCGAAGAGGTAAACGTCGTAGTTCGGGGAGACGTATGGCAGTTCGTCCCTCTGCTGCGCGAAGGCGCCCTCGGTGGCGCTGTACAGCTCTACAACCGGCACATCGCCGTACATGGCGCGGAGGCGAGGGGCGTACTCCTGCTGTATCTTTGCGACGCTTGTGCTGTAGATGACCTTGAGCTTCCAGATGTCCCTGGGATTCACGCCGTGCTTCTTCTTGACATACCTCGCGAAGCCTGTCTCGACGGGGGCGACGCCGATGATGCTCATGACGTCCCGGTCCTTCGCCTTCTGGTAGATGTATTCGTAGCGCTTCTCCCACCCCGCGGGGGTCAGGTCCGTCTGCAGGGCATCTATATCCTCCTGCCTTGGGACGAGGCCGAGCCCCGCCATCATCGGGTTCAGCTTCGCGTAGGTGCCGGAGCTGAAGCCGTAGACGACCTCCTTTCCCCCCTGGGTGAGGACGCGCATGTTGCTTGGGAACTGGAGGTTGAGTACGCCGCCGGCGAGTAGGCTCAGCCCTCCGTTCTTCATGGCGAAGTTGAGCACGGCCCGGGATCCGCATTTGATCAGGTCCTGCAGGTGCCTCGGGGTCACGGGGACGACCTTCGACTTCCCCGTTGTCCCCCTCGTCATCACCCACGTGATTGGCTCCTCGTCGAGGAAGACACCGTAGCCCTCGTTGCGGACCCTCTCGAACCACGGCTCGAGGTCGGAGTATGTGACCGCCGGGAACCTCGCCCTGTAGTCGGCGATCGACGTGACGTCGACCGCGCCGTGGACACGCCCGTAGTCAGTCTTCGCGTACCCCTCCAACAGGACACGCAGCACCTTCTCCTGCGCCCCTGCGGGGTCCGCGAGTCCCTCCTCCCACGCGTCCAGGTTCCTCTTGATCCTGCCAATCGGGTCCTCGAACAACTTCAGACGAGCCAATATTCAGGGACCCCCGTTATAGGGATTCGCCCGCGGGCAAACATCCCGCGCACGCCAAGAGGGGGGAGGGGGGGTCACCAGAACAACTAGAAATACGGCCCCATTACCCAAAAGAGCCAAGAAAACGGCGCCGTTGACGATCGAAAATGTACAAAAACGTACATAAATCGACCCTAAAATGCTCGAAAAACGCACTAAATAACGACTTTTTTGGCCGTGAAAATGGCTCAAAGATACCGGAAACGGCGCGAAAATATACACAACGCCTCGACGAAAAAAGGGGGTCAGACATCTAACCCGAAATATGGCTTCATTGGATAAAATAACCCATAAAACTGTTCCGATGCTGTGCCGATCTAAGCAAAAGGAGCACATATTCGCTACCAAATACGCCGGAACTGGAAACGACTCAAAACCAATCAAACAAGCGGGAACCCTTTTTATTCGGAGAGCCTCCCGATACCCCAAGTGAAACCAATGAAGAAGCAGGTCATCCTAACCGTAGCCGAGTCCAAGAGACTCATCGCGAAGGGCGTAGCCGCCCTACCCGAGGTCCAAGGCGCCATGCAAGAGGGCATCGTAGTGGTCGCCACGGGCACCACGAACGCCTACATCCTCCAAGAACTCAAGGGCGAAAAGTTTGACCTCAGAAGGTACCGCAGCGGCATCACCACCCCACAGGTCCCCGAGAAGCAGCCAGAAAAGCAGGGCGAGCCCATCCCCGACGCCGTCTTCAAGAAGGGCGAGATCGCCAAGGAGCTCGACCGCTACAACGCCGTCAAGGTGATGGGTAAGGGCGACGTCTACATCAAGGGCGCCAACGCCCTCGACTACGTCGGCCAGATGGCGGGCGTGCTCATCGCCGGCGGAGACGGCGGCACAGTCGGCGCCGTCCTCGGAAGCATAATCGGCAAGAAGATCACCCTCCTCATCCCCATCGGCCTCGAGAAACTCGTCTACGAGGACATGAACGAGCTACACCTGCTCACCATGGACCCCGACTGCGAGGGACCAGCGATCTGGCCCATAACGGGCATCATCTTCACCGAGATCGAGGCCCTAGAAGTCCTCTGCGGCGTCCAAGCCACACTCATCGCCGCCGGCGGCGTCGCCGGCGCCGAGGGAAGCGTCCGCCTCCTCATCGAGGGAATGGACGAGGACGTCGAAGCCGCCGCCGAGCTCGTGAAGGGCATCAAGGGAGAGCCCAGATACCTCCTCTAGCCGGTGCGCATAGGTGCTGAGAGACCAGACCCTCAAGTTGTTGGACCGATTCGGTTTGACGGCTGAGGCCGCCCTCGATGAACAGCAGCTCATCGACCCAGCAGCCATCGACGCCCTCATCGAGGCGTCGGGAATCAAGCCAACCGACACGGCTCTGGAGATAGGCCCAGGAGCCGGCAACATAACCACAGGGCTCGCGGGTCGAGCCTCAAAGGTCATCGCCATCGAAAAGAACCAGAAATTCATCCCCCTACTCCGAGAGAGGTTCTCCGGCGTGACGAACGTCGAGGTGATGCTGGGCGACGCCCTCACCATCTATCTCCCGGTCTTCAACGTGCTGGTCTCAAACCCCCCATACGCAATAACGGAGGCCCTCATCCACAGGCTGGAGAGGCTGAAGTTCAGGGCAGCCTCCCTAGTCGTCCCGTCGACTCTGGCGAAGGCCCTAATGGCCAACCGGGGGGAGCCAGGCTACACAAAGCTGACCCTGGAAACACGCCTCTTCAACGACGTCGAGGTGGTCTCAGAGGTCAAACCGGAGTCGTATCACCCGGAGCCGAAGACGGCGACCTCGATAGTGGTACTCAGACCCAAGGTGAAGCTGAAGCCGGTTGAGGCGGTGATGAGGACCGCGCTCCGTCAGGGCGACAAGAAGATGGGAAACGCGCTCAGGGAAGCGATGATATCCGCCTCATCGCTGGGTTTCCCGTCGACAAAGAAGGCGGCTAAGGAAGCTGTTGACGAACTCGGCTTGGGCGTAGGAATCTTGGAGGAGAGGGTCGCGAGACTCAGCCTAGAGGACATTTTCCTCGCCTATGCGAGGCTTGAGAGTCGCCCCGCGTGATGAGACACAGCTTAAGTGCCCGTTTTTGGACACTATCCGAGACGAACGGCGCCGTTTCCATGACTCTTTCGGTGAACTGGTACGTTTTCGGCTCCGATGGCTTACCCCTCCCCCTTTTGAGGAACCACGGATGGCTCCCGTTCCTAGAGCGTCTGAATCATCTGCCAGGCGAAGATCAAAGTAGCGGGTAGGCACATTCCCCCCAACACGAGAACCAGTTTGGCGAAACCCTTCCTCATCACGTCTAACACCTGTAATATGGTGCTCAACACACCGGCTTAATCCTAGGGAACCGAACAGTCGTTCGAAAACCCAGAACAGTATGGCGAGATTGAAATAGTACAGACGCGGAGTGGCTATTGAGAGACCTTGAAGGCATACGTTCTTTTGAATACGGAGCTGGGGAAGGAGCCCGAGGTCATCAAGGCGATGAAGGGCGCCAAGGAGGTCAAGAACATCTACAGCCTGTACGGCATCTACGACGTGATCGTGGAGGTCGAGGCCGAGACGATGGAGAAGGTGAAGGAGGTCGTCTTCAACCGCATAAGGCGGCTCGACAACGTGAAGAGCACCATCACCCTGATCACCTACGGCGAGCCGATAAACAACCCGTAGCGCAGTCCCCATCCCAGAGACCCGGTGACCCCGTTTTCTTCAACAGCTCAACAATAATCGGGGCCATTTCTCTATAGAGACAATATATTCGCAATAAGATACGGTTTTATCCCTGACTGAGAGTCTCAGACGAGGTAATAACACATGAGCAACCATGGGGCAATCGGCTTCGGCGGCTTCCTACTCGGCCTCGGTGCCGGCTACATCGTGTTCCGGGAGCTAAGCCTGGTGGTAAACAGCATCGCTTGGATACTCGTGATAATCGGGGCGACGATCATCCTATCGGCGCTGATACGGTACGCGAGCCCCGGCCTCGGATTACACAAGGTGATGGGCGGCCTCGCAGGGGGGCTGGTCTTCGCCCTCTTCCTGACGCAGGGCTTCAACTTCTTCACCGGCCTCGTAACCATAGACAACGGCTACATGCCATACACTGCCACCACGGTGCAGACGTACACCGGCGCATCGTCCACGGACTCCGTCTACCTACGCCTCGGATCGATGAACGGTCAGATCACGCTAAGCACGTGGGACAAGGATGAGTACAGCATCGTGGCGACGATAACGGCCCGCGGCTCCACGCAGGCGGTGGCGGACAATAACCTCGCCACCCTCAACAAGGAGCTATCGAAGGACGAGTCCGGCGCCCAGCAGAAGCTCACCCTCGTCTACTCCTCGACGACGCTCATAAACAACCCCTATCAGATAAACGTCGAGGTGAAGCTGCCCGCCTCAGCCAAGCTGGACCTCGACCTCACGACGAGCAACGCCGTTGTAACCGTCAACAACGTGAACGGCGGAAGCGTGGTCGTCCACACGAGCAACGGCGCACTCTATCTAACAAACGTCAAAGCCGACACACTGCGTGGCTCCACCTCGAACGCCGCCATAACTGGCACGGTCGACGCCGCAACCTGCACGCTGGACACCAGCAACGGCGCCATCACCCTGCAGATCTTCTCTACCATGAGCGGAAAATACACCCTCGAAACGAGCAACGCCCGGGTCGAAGTAACCGGAGGCGCAGCCGCTGAGTACAAGCTCGCCGCCTCGACTAGCAACGGCGATGTCACCTTCACCGTGCCAAACATGACATACACGCAGAACACTAAAACGTCCAAGGCCGGGCAGACCGTCGGCTACGACGCCGCTCAGACCAAGATAGGTGTGAGCATCCAGACTAGCAACGCCGATGTCACGGTCCGCCGTAACGTCTCCATCATCTAGACAACATCCCAGACTCGCCTCTTTGTCCCTTCGAGGCGCCTCGATCACGCCCCGGGGCGGCAAGTCCCACCCCTAGAAACAAAGGGACAATTTTAGGCAACGTTTTTATGCTCAACTGTTACAAACTGTCGGGAGATTTCCGCAGTGTCAAGGGAATTCAACTACATAGTAAGGCTGCACGGGACGAACCTCGACGGTACGAAGGCCGTCCCCTATGCCATCTCCGACATCAAGGGGATCGGCAAACGCATGGCCTTATCCTTGACCAAGGCGGTAGGCGTAGATCCGACCCACAGGTTGGGGAGCCTCTCCGACGCCGAAGTAAAGCGTCTGGAGGAAGCACTCGACAACCCAGTAAAGGTAGGGCTGCCGACGTGGATGCTCAATCACAGGAAGGATCCCATCACAGGCGGTGACCATCACCACCTCGCCTCCGACTTGGACATAAGGACCAAGGACGAACTCGAGCTCATGAGGGAAACCCGGAGCTGGAAGGGAGAACGCCACGCAAGGGGCATCAAGGTCCGTGGACAGCACACCAAGACCACGGCGAGAAAGGGCCGCAGCGTAGGCGTCACCAAGAAGCAGGTGCAGCAATCGGCTGCCCCGAAGAAGGAGGAGTAGGAGCATGGGAGATCCAAAGAAACAGCATAAGACGTACACGACTCCCCGTGTCCCATACGACACGGAGATGTTCATGGAGGAGCTCAAGCTCCTAGGCGCCTACGGGCTTCGTAACAAGCACGAGCTCTGGCGCGTTAGGACCGAGCTCAGCACCCTCCGCCGCAGGGCTCGCGGCCTCCTCGCCCAGACGGCGACGGAGCGCGAGAAGCAGGAGAAAGAGATGATCGGTAAGCTCCACAAGATGGGGCTCGTCCAAGAGACTGGCACGCTCGACGACATCCTAACCCTGAGCATCGAGGACCTCATGGAGCGCAGACTCCAGACCTTCATCTTCAGGAAGGGGATGACGAAGAGCCTATGGCAGGCTAGGCAGTTCATCACACACGGCCACGTAAGCATAAAAGGCAACGAGGTGAAGGTGCCCAGCTACCACGTCCTAATCGACGACGAGAAGACCATCGAGTTCACAAACGTGAGCCCCTTCAACAACAAGGACCACCCGCTCCGCCGCGAGATGGCGGTGAACGAGATCGCTGGAGGAAACAAGGTTGAGTAACGAAACAGCTACCCCAACGCCGAGCCCAACAGCGACACCGGCGCCGACGCCGGTCACGAGCCCTCCGCCAGCTGGTGACAAGTGGGCAATAGTCCACGTCCTCAGCAGCTTCAACAACACCATCATCCACATGACAGACCTCACCGGCGCCGAGACCTTCGGCTTCGCAACCGGCGGAATGTTCGTCAAGGCCGACAGGCTCAAGCCGAGCCCCTACGCCGCGATGAAGGCCGCACAGCAGATAGCCGACTGGGGCCGCGACAAGGGCGTCACAGGAATACACATCAAGGTACGCGCACCCGGAGGCAGCGGGTCAAAGACCCCCGGCCCAGGCGCGCAGGCAGCGATCCGTATCCTCGCCCGTAGCGGTTTCAGGATCGGTCGCATCGAAGAGGTCACCCCCGTCCCCCACGATGGCACGAGAAAGCCTGGAGGAAGGAGAGGCAGAAGGCCATAAGCTGGTGGTGCTGCAATGAAGGTAACGGTGCTAAGCGTAAACGAGGACACCATCCGCTTCATCGTGGATGGCATAGACAACGCCTTCGCCAACGCACTGCGCAGGACCATAGTCAGCGAAGTCCCAACCATGGCCGTCGAAGACATCTTCTACTACGACAACACCAGCGTCGTCCCAGACGAGATACTAGCCCACAGGATCGGGATGGTACCCCTCAAGACAGACCTAGAGCACTACAGGCTTCCAGCGGAGTGCGACTGCAAGGCCGACCTCGGCTGCCCCAAGTGCCGCGTCACCCTCAGCCTCAGCGTAAAGGCGGAGGACGAGAAGAAAACCGTCTACTCGGGCGACCTACAACCAGTTGACCCCGCCATCACACCCGTGAGCCCGTACATACCCCTAGCCAAGCTGGCACCAGGCCAGTCCATAAGCCTAGAGGCGTACGCACAGCTCGGAAAGGGGCACAACCACACCAAGTGGAGCCCCGTCGCCATGGCCATCTACCAGAACGCCGCCGACATCAAGACAGATGCCGCGACCGCGGCCAAGTGCCTCGAGGAGTCGCCAAAGGGCGTCGTCCTCTCAAAGAAGGACACAGTAAAAATCGTTGACATCCAAGCCTTCAACCGCAGCCCCACATGCGCCAGCCTCCTAAAGGAAGCCCCCCTCAGAAACTACGTGAAGATGGACGAATTCGTCTTCACAGTAGAATCCACCGGCGCACTCCCACCGGAGAAGATCGTATCAGAGGCAGTCAAGATCCTCAACGCGAAGCTCGAGGAACTCAAGCGCAAAGTAGACGCGGGAGAGCTCCACGAGGAGATTGAGGACTTCGAGGCACCCACAGAGGTGGGCCGCCGCCTCTACAGCATCGGCTCCGGCGAGTTCGACGAGGAGGAAGAGGGAGAAGGCGAAGGAGGAAGCGGAGGAGCACCAGGAAGTGAACCAACATATGATGAACAGTGAACTTGAGAAGACCATAAGGGAGCTAAAGACGGCGAAGAAGAAGACGGGTCAGCCCATATGGGGCGCCCTCGCCGAGGCGCTCGACAAGCCGAAGAGGATCAGGGCAGACGTCAACCTGAGCAGCATAAACAGATTCACCAAGGAGGGTGAGATTGCCGCCATACCCGGTAAAGTCCTCGCGACCGGCAAACTCGAGCACCCCGTCACCGTCGCGGCCTTCGCCTTCAGCGACATCGCTGAGGAGAAGATCAAGGCAGCGGGCGGTGAGGTGAAGACCCTGTCTCAGCTAGCCGCCGAAGGCGTCGACCCCTCCAAGGTCAAGATAATCAAGTAACCTTCCCCCTTTTAATAGCCCTCTGGGCTGAAACGTTTAAATTTGGATGCTTGCATGAGTGTTGGCGATTGGGTTCGTAGCTCAGCAAGGTAGAGCGGCGGCCTCTTAAGCCGTTGGCCGAGGGTCCGAATCCCTCCGAACCCGCCATTCTCTTGTCTTCGTTGTGTGCGTGTACCCCCCCCGGGGGGGGGGTTGGCTTCGTCGTCGCGGTTCGGTGGTTTCCGGGTTTCTCTCGGGTTTTGGGGCTTTTTTTGGGTGATTCGTGACGGTGGCGGCTTCGTGTATTTTTTCCTCTTTTCGGGGGTCGTGTGTTGTTTGGCTTGCCGCCTCGAGGGGGGATGTGCTTGGGGGTGCGCCCGTTCATAATATTCCGCGGGCGTTTCTATAAGAAGCGGTATTAGGTAATAGTGGGGCTAGTGGACCATCTGGTGGTCTTCGCCCTTTTTCTCCCCCTTGTCCTTGTAGACGAGGGAGAGGACGATGAAGAACGCGATCGTGCCGAGCACTATCGCCATGTTCCAGAGCGTCGGTACCTCGACCCCGAAGTAGCCCGCGAAGGTCTTGATTCCGAGGTAGGCGAGGACGATGGCGAGGCCCTTGTCGAGGTACTTGAGTTCACCCATCGCGTGGGCTACGACGAAGTAGAGGGCGCGCAGCCCTAGGATAGCCATGATGTTGGAGGTGTAGGCTGTGAAGAACTCGCCGGTGATGGTGAGCACGGCGGGAACCGAGTCGAGGGCGAATAGGATGTCCGTTGACTCGATCACCAGAAGGACGCAGATGAGGGGGGTGCAGACCAACGCGCCGTTCACCTTCGTCAAGAAGTTATCCTCATCGTAGTAGTCGCACATGGGGACGAACCGCTTGACGAGTTTCACCACGGGGTTATTAGCGGGGTTCGTCTGCTGGACGTTGCCCTTGAGCAACTTGTATGACGAGTAGAGTAGGATGGCCCCGAAGACGTAGACGATCCCATGGAAGCGCTCTATCAGCTCGACTCCCGCGAAGATGAATGCGGCCCTGAAGACGATGGCGCCGAGGATGCCGTAGAAGAGTGTCTTATGCTGCCTCTCGAAGGGCACACCGAAGTACGTGAAGATGACGATCCAGACGAAGAGATTGTCTATGCTCAGCGCCTTCTCGGTGACGTAGGCAGTGATGTACTTCAGCCCCTCCTCGGAGCCAAACTCCCAGAAGATTATGCCACCGAAGGCGAGACCGATGCTTATCCAGATTACACTGAAGATGATGTCGCGTCTTAGCGTGAGCTTACCTTTTCCCTTGCTCGTAATTAGGTCGATCAGAAGCATGACGACGATCGCGGCGTGGAACATTAGCCACCATTGAATGCTGACTTCCATCGGGGGATCTCCTCGAAATTTTTACTTCTTTCTAGGAATTCTGTGCCCCTAAAAGGGTTTGGGTAATACCTCATTTATGCAAGAATGTTATAGGTGAAAACGGGGCATAGTATTCTGACTGTCTTGGTTAAAAAAGGTAAACTCGATCTAGCCGTTGTGAGGGAGAAGCTCAATTCAAGTCTTCTTTCTGATGTGCTCGATGGGATGGGTATTCGGAACCAGTGCATGGCACAGGGCATTCGTCCCACATACCCGGGAGCCGTTGTTGTCGGCAGGGCTCACACTATGCTCATGGTCGACCTCCATGAGCCGGAGCAGGACACGTTCAAGCTTCAGCTTGAGGGGATCGACGCACTGAAGGGCGATGATCTCATGGTCGTCGCCTCGAACGGCTCAACATCCGCCGCACTGTGGGGTGAGCTTCTCTCCACCGCTGCCCGATGCAGGGGGGCGACGGGAGCCGTCATAGACGGTCTCGCCCGGGACATAAGGCAGATCGAGGAGATGAAGTTCCCCGTCTTCGCCGCGGGCGTCCGCCCCATCAGCAGCAAGGGGCGCGTCATAGCCATCGGATATGGTTGCAGGATAAAGTGCGGAGGCGTCTACGTCGAGGAGGGAGACCTCATCGTCGGAGACGTCGACGGGGTGACCGTTGTCCCGGACACGGCCATCGATGAGGCGGTCGAACGCGCCCTGGTGAGGGCCAGCAGCGAGAAGAAGACCCGGAAGGAGCTACTAGCCGGTTCGACGCTAAGCGCCGTCTACGCCAAGTACGGCACCATCTAGCCGAAGCCCAGAAGGAGGAGGACCCTGAAGAGGATCCCCCCCAGAACGACGGCCAGCAACACCTCAACGAGGCTTATTATCGCCGCCGTTTTCACGCCGAACTCCTTGGCGAGCACCGCTATTGTGGCTATGCAGGGTATGTAGATCATCACGACGAAGGCGAAGACGAACATCTGGGCCGGTGTCAGGATGAGTGCGAAGTTTGTCGTCCCCATTATCGAGGCGAGGAGTATGAGTGTCAGCTCCTTCCTGAGTACGCCGAAGATGAGGACGACGCCCGTTGCGGCGGGGAGGCCGAGCCACCAGACCGTCACCGGGCTGAAGACGTTCTGCACGATGGTGAGCAGCCCCAGCGCGTTTGCGACGTAGATGACGAAGTTGCCCGCCACCATGATGGGGAAGGCCTCGTAGACGAAGTCCTTGACCCTGAACCAGGTCCTCTGCGCCGTCACCTTCGCGGAGGGGCGCTTGTAGAGGGGCATCTCCATTATGAGGCCGACGGGCTCCCCCGGAAGGGCCTTGAAGGCGATCCTGCCGAGGATGAAGATGAGGGCGAAGTCGATGGCGTAGAGCGCCGCGGCCCAGCCGAAGCCGAGGTAAGTGGCTACGAGCCCCATGATCACTATGCTCCTCGCCGCGCAGGGGACGAGGCTTGAGACGAAGGCGCAGATCAGCCTCTCCCTCTCCGTCTCCATTATGCTGCACCCGAGGCACGCGGGCACGTTGCAGCCGAAGCCCAGCATCATCGGGATGAACCCCTTCCCGTGGAGCCCGATCTTGTGCATCAGCGAGTCCATGAGGAAGGCGATCCTAGCGAGGTAGCCCGAGTCTTCCAGCAGGCTGAGGACGAGGAAGAAGGGAACTATGTAGGGGAGGGCAATCGAGACGCCGGCGATGACGCCTTCGATCAAGCCGTTCCAGATGAAAACCTGTATCACGCCCTCACCGACGGCGGCGAAATACGAACTCTTGAGCGCGTCGAATACAGCACTCAGTATCCCCGTGGCGTAAGCGCCGAGGGTGAAGATGGAGAAGAACATCGCGATGACGACGCCGATCATGATGGCGTAGCCGAAGACGGGGTGGCTGGTCGCCTCCTCGATGTCCCGCCACACGCCCCTTCTCGGCTCGGCGATGTTCGAGACCTCGGCGGCTATCCTGCTCGCTTGGATGTACCGCTCGGAGGTGATGACGCTCGCGACGTCGTGCCCGTGTATGTCCTCCATCCTCCTCCTCGCGGCGGAGACCTCCTCCCTGACTCCGGGCAGCGCACCGTAGACGAAGGCCTCTATCTCCTCGTCGCCTTCGAGGAGCTTTATCGCGACCCAGCGCAGGGGGTAAGGCGTATCGACGTCTCTTAGTGACGATGTGAGTGCCATCACGGCCTTCTCTACCTCGGTGCCGAATGGGAGGGGACGCGAGTGGGGTGAGTCGTTTCTGTGTATTTTTATGGCCTCATCCATCAACTCGTGGAGTCCCACATCCTTCACGGCGGTCGTCGGGACTACGGGGACCCCTAGAAGCTCCGAGAGGCGACGTACGTCGATGTGGACTCCCCTCTTCTCGGCTATATCCATGAGGTTTAACGCGACTATGAGGTGGGGCTCCAGCTCTAGGAGCTGCGCCGTGAAGAAGAGGTTTCTCTCGAGGGCGGAGGCGTCGACGACGTTTATTATCGCCTCCGGGTGCTCGACGGCGATGTACTCACGGCTCACCTTCTCCTCAAGGCTGTATGTGCTGAGGCTGTAGATGCCTGGGAGGTCGACGACGTCGATGGTGAACCCGTCGTGTACGAGTGTCCCCTCCGCACGCTTGACCGTCTTCCCCGGCCAATTACCGACGTGCTGGTGGAGCCCCGTAAGTTGGTTGAATATGACGCTCTTGCCGACATTCGCGTTCCCCGCGAGAGCGACAGTCATGACCCCTTTTTCAACCTGCTTCGAACGTGGTTCATGGCATGACAATCTTTTCTACCTTCAGTGGATGACGTGGTGCGGTCCGTGGGGGTGTGCTGCGTGTTCCCTTGCGTCCTCGACTTCGACGTAGACGTTGTCGGCGAGCCCCCTTCCGAGGGCGAGTCTCGTCCCCTTGACCTCGACCTCTATCGGGCCGTGGAACGGGGCGGCGTTGACCACCTTCACCTCCGCCCCCGTGCAGAGGCCCATGTCGCCTATCCTCTGGCTCGCGGTGCCTCCTCCGCGGGTGAAAGCCACCCTCCCCGTATCACCGGGCCTCATCATTGACAGCTGGGTGAGTAGGCGGGGGTTCACGTTCTCCCTCAGCGCCTTGCACTCGTCGCAGGAGGCGTAGTTGAGAGTGCAGGGGGGGATAGGTTTCCCGTCGTCCGGGCACGTCGGCGGATTATTCAGCTTCTCGCAGAGCGCCGAGGCGACCTCGTCGCTAACACTGTGCTCCAGCCTGCAAGCCTCGTCGTGCACCTTCTCATTGGAGAAGCCGAGCGAGTCATGTAGGAACCTCTCAAGGAGCCTATGCTTCCTGACGACGTTCTGAGCCCTCGCCGAGCCCTTCCCCGTCAGGAGTACGCCCTTGTATGGCTCGTAGGTTATCAGCCCGTCGTCCGCGAGCTTCTTTATCATCTGTGTGACGCTCGCGGGTGAGACCCGTAGTTTCTCTGCTAGGTCTTGGTTTTTCGCTAGTTCGCCCCTCTCGTTGAAGGCGTATACGGCTTCTAGGTACTCCTCGATGCTCTCGCTCATCCCGGGTCGATAAATTTAGGCATGCCTAAAATATAAAGTTTAAGCTAGCCTAAAAAATTAGGCTAGACCGTACTTGAACCGCGGCGTCTTCGCGCAGCAGCCCTCAGAGCGGTAGTCGATCCACCTCTTGATCTTCCCCGCCTCAATCATTTCGTCGAGCAACTCTATCAGGGGGTTGACGATGCTGACACCGTAGTCGCGGCGGAGCACCTTCCACTGCTCCTGGTCTACGCCATAGGCTTTGGCCCAGTGTGTCTTGTCGAGCGCGTACCAGAGGCGGTAGAAGTCAAGGTCGGCGACGCCGAGAATGCTCAGGACACCATCCTTGATGATTTTCTTGTTCAGCTTGAGGTCGTGCATCTTGTAGTTGGGGTCGAGCACCTCGACCTCCGCCTTGCCCCGCGTCAGTTTGATGAGGCTGTTCTTTGGCGGCGAGTAGATCTTCTTCAGATCGTCCTTGATGGGGTCCATCCCGACGCGGCTGCTGGTCCAGATGACCTCGTCATCGCCGACGCCGAGGTAGCAGGGCTGCCACCTGTTAGCGAGCCATATGGTCTCCGGCTCCGCCTCGCTTATGAGGCAGAGCAGGACCTGGCCCGTGAGCTTCGGCATGACCGTGCGCAGTGCCTCGTCGAAGCCGGCGCCCTTCTTCACCTCGTCATCGATCATGTGTACGGCGACCTCGCTGTCGGTTATCCAGTCGATGGCTGGGTTATAGCCCTTGAACTTGTGGTTGGGCTTGAGGCGGGCCCAGTGGTCCTTGAAGTTGGCGATGTCGCCGTTGTGCATCATGGCGATGTCCCCGGCGTCATTCGTGAATGGGTGGCACATCGAGTCGATGTCGTAGCGCGGATCCTCGCGGGCGTAGAGACTGTACCTGCTGTGACCGATCCCGATGTTACCCTTGAGCTTCGCAATCTTCGTCGTCTTCTTGACAACGGCGACTGGCCCCGTCGCCTTCTGTATCTGTATCTTGCCCTTCGCGTCGATGACCCCCATACCCGTGGCGTGGGCCGCGAAGTAGGGCTCCTGAAGCTCGAGTGCCTTCAGGACGAGTGGCGCTATGGGCCTGTCCCCGATGTATCCGACGAGCTGGCACATGGGGGGAGACTAATGCGCCGCTTGTATAAAGAATTGACTCCGAAGAGGACAAATGAGCCCAGAAAACGGGGGTAAGCTGCGCGAACGCTACGCCAGCTTGACGTTTCCCCTCTCGATGGCGGCGGCCCCCGTCCTGCTCATCTCCTCGATGCCGACGGGCCCTATTCTCTTCAGGAACTCGTCTATCTCATCCGTCGGCCCCGTGACCTCGGCTATGAGGATGTCGGGCTCAACGTCGAGTATGAGGCCGTGGTAGGCGTTGACCGTGTTCACCGCCTCGATCCGCGCCATCGGG
Organism: Candidatus Bathyarchaeota archaeon; assembly: GCA_026394265.1. The sequence continues at coordinate 25,168 of JAPKYO010000005.1, read as the reverse complement.
TCCGACGTCTTCAGCTTAATCAAGAGCAGCTCCCGACTCAGCGTCCTTATCGGGTCGAGGCGCTTCACCTTGACGACGTCCACCATCTTGTCGAGTTGCTCGACTATCTGGTTTAGGACGCGGCTCTCGGCGTCGACGACGACGGTCATCCTGCTCAGGGGGCTCCCCTCGACGGGGCCGACCGTTAGGCTCTGGATGTTGTATCCGCGGCGCCTGAAGAGGTTGGAGACCTTGAAGAGGACGCCGGGTTTGTTTTCGACGAGGAAACTGACTGTGTTTAGTGGCATCTTAGTGGTCTGTTTCTCGGATATGCTCCGCTTTATGGCGGTCTCGATCTGTTTTGTTGACTCGGCCTTGACGCCGACGGCGCCGTAGGTCTCCGCGAGTTTAGCGAAGTCGGGGTGCTTCGGCCTCTTTATGGTGCTGTACCTGCGGTCGTAGAAGAGGCGTTGCCACTGTGCTACCATCCCGAGGACGCCGTTGTTGAGTATCACGACGGTTATCGGGAAGCCCTCGTCGACTGCTAGGGCTAGGTTGTTCTCCGTCATGGCGAAGCTACCGTCCCCAGAGATGTTGAGCACGGGGAGGTCTGGCCTCGCCGCCTTGGCGCCGATGGCTGCGGGTGTGCCCCAGCCCATTGTGCCGAGGCCGCCGCTCGTGAAGAACTCGCCCGGCCCACGTACGTCGTAGTGTTGTGCGGCCCACATCTGGTGTTGGCCGACGTCTGTCACGACTATGCTGTCCGCCGGCATCGCCCGCCTTATGGCCCTGATTACCTCGGGGCCGGAGAGGGGTGCGGTGTTGAGCGTGTTCGTCTGGGCTCTTAGCTCGGCGATTCTCTTGACCAGCGCCTCGTCGGTGTGGCCGTTGTTTCTCTGCTGCGCGACCTTCTCCCTTATGCCGCGTATGGCGAGTTTGGCGTCGCCGACGATGCGTGTTATGCTGTCGACGTTCTTGTCTATCTCGCTCCTGTCGACGTCTATGTGGATGATGCGGGCGTTCGGCGCGAAGCCGCTTAGTGCGCCCGTTGTGCGGTCGCTGAAGCGTGCGCCGACGACGAGGAGTACATCCGCCTCTGGGACTATGTAGTTGGCTTCGCAGCGGCCGTGCATCCCGCAGAGCCCGAGGCTGAGCGGATGGTTGCTGGGTATGGCCCCCTTCCCCATGAGGCTGGTGGCCACGGGCGCCTGCAGCATCTCGGCGAGCTCGACAAGCTCCATCGTGGCCCCCGATGCGATTGCTCCGCCTCCGGCGATGATCACTGGTCTGCGCGCCTTCGAGAGGAGCGTCGCGGCCCAGTGTATCTCCTGCGGGTTCGGCTCGGCGTTCGGGTGGTAGCCGCGGAACTCGACCTTGTCCGGGAAGACCATCTCGGCCCTGTTTGTCTGCGTGTCCTTGGGTATGTCTACGAGGACGGCGCCCTTCCTGCCCGTTGAGGAGATGTAGAACGCCGACTTGATCGCGTGCGGTATCTCCCCCGCCTCCATGACCTGTATGTTGTGTTTGGTTACGGAGGCGGTGATGCCGATGATGTCGACCTCCTGGAAGGCGTCGGTGCCAATCATGCTGAGTGGGACCTGACCCGTGAGTGCGACGATGGGCGACGAGTCGAGCTGCGCCGTGGCGAGCCCAGTGACTATGTTCGTGGCACCCGGTCCGCTCGTCACCTGCACGACCCCGGGTCTCCCGGAGACGCGCGCGTAGCCGTCCGCCATGTGGGTTGAGCCCTGCTCATGTACCCCCCCGACGTAGCGGATCTTCGACTTGAGCAACTCGTCGCAGATCGGTATTATCGCGGCGCCGGTTACCCCGAAGAGGTACTCGACGCCCTCCTTCTCAAGCGCCTTGACGTATGCCTCGGCGCCGGTCATCTCAGGCATGCATGGAATCCTCCAGTAGTGTTTCCTTGGATAGTTAATCCATAACTCGTGGTCTCGGATGGGAATCTATTGACTAAGAATACGATTCCCCATTCAGCTCTCCCCCGCGTTTGGGGGCTCGACAAAGCAATACCCCATGTTCCATCCTCCCTAGAGGGATGTAAGCTATCCAAACCTCGTATCAAATAAAAAGGTTTGGAGGCTATGGCGAGATACAAGTATAGGGGATATTTCCCGGTTCTTGATCGTGCTATGTAATTGTCTAACAAAATTGCCTTAGGATAAAATTGGGTGCTTTAACGTGGTCAATTATTTTGTGGTCTTTAAAATGCTGGAGACGAGGCTCTCCTCGTCTTCAGAGTATATGACCTGTATCTGGTAGAGTTCGGCGAGTTTCAGTTCCTCTGGCTTGCAGGGGATTAGGGAGGCGAGGACGAATTTTGACGCCTCAAGATCGGAGTGTAGTGTGCTCCTCTCGACTATTTTGTTGAAGATCGATCCCTCCGCTAGGATGTCGATGCATAGAGTGGCCTCTGTTCTCTTTGGGTTCTTGGCTATCACGTCGAACAGGTAGGTCTTCCACGATGCCCCGGAGATTGTGCCCGGTGTCTCAACCGTCCAACCTACCTCCTCGAACTCATCCTTGATCCTCTGAGCCACAGATTCTACCATGATTCGCTGGGCGGCCTGTTGCAGCTTCTCCTGAATAGGCTGCCCGAGGTCCCAGTAGTCTTTGAAGATCAGTAACATGGTCTCGACGTATGCGTTGATGTTGGACCAGACCGTCCGCTTCTGCTCGTCTTTGTATGGTACATTCATCAACGCCTCTTTTTCGTCTATGGTCAGCAGGACTACGTCGGTTGTGACCGCGTTATCGGCGACGACGATGTTGGCGTTCGCGATTTTTCCGATCTCGGGGAGAGTCGTGGGGTCGGTCTTTGTGAGTATCCTTATCTTCACCCCGTTCTTGGTGGTGGCCTCTAGTTCTGTGAGGGACGCCGGTAAGGCGGTGGCGTTTTTTGCCATGATGTCTATAGTGCGGCTTGCCCTCCCAATCATCTCCCGGAAGAGGGAAACGTACTCCTCTTGGGCCATGTAGGTTATGATCTCTTGATTTGGCTCCCCCGTCTTGATGGACTGTATCATGGACTCGGCTTCGGGGGCTAGGCTCCATAGGGCATCGAAGAAGATCCTCATGGCCGCCACGTAGCTTGAGGCGTCGGTCCAGAGTCCTGTGTCTGCTTTCGTCGTCATGCTCATGGAGTCGTCCATGGCGACGGTGGTGAGCGTCTCCCTCCCATCGATTATGGCGAACCTGATCGGCGTCGATAGTTTTACGTGTCTGGTTTCGACTAAGCCGATGTAGGGCTCCACATCCTTCAAGCCATCCGCGTCGATCTGTGTTAGGACCCTGACCTTCTTCCCCCTCTGAATCAGCGTCTTGAATCTGTCGTCGACGCCCCAGAGGGATAGACGAGCCAGATCGCGCGTCGTCGTCACGAGCCGAACCTCCTCCTCGGCCTTATCACACATTTCTAGGAGGAGGTCAAAGACCTGTTGTCTTCCCTGGAATATGCGGAACCTCGACTCCTCATCGGAGGGCTGCGCGGCTCCGCTGGCGAGTTTCTTCCACTCCTCGATCAGTGCGCCGCTGTTTTGTTCGAGGTCTGTTAGACGCTGCTTCAGCCCACCCTTCTGCCGGTTGAGGACGTCCCCCAGCGGGGTTGCCACGTACCTGACTGGTCGGCCTATCAGGCTCTGGACGAGGCCCTTCTCCTCTAGGACCTTTAGGCTCCTGTACGCCTTCATGCGGTTTTGGTTGAACCTGCGTGCGACCATGCGGGCGGGTGATGGTCCCATGGCCGAGAGGAATATGTATAGTTCTGCCTCTGTTTTTTCGAGTCCAAGGTCTTGTAGTCGCTTGGTTAGTCTCTCGGTGGACATCATTTGAGGTGTGATCCTCGTATTTTTAAATGTTCGTTCATTTGGTACAAACTATCTGCACGTGCATTTGTTACAGACCCATTGTTTTCCCCGCCACGTGGGGCTTAACAAACAGGCGCTGGTCATGAAGAGGCTCATAATGAAGAGCAAGGATCGGATGTGGCCGACCGTAATCTGGCAGGGCTCGAAGCTCGTCGTCTACTATCTAGGGGAGGACGAGGGCGACGTCGAGGTGAGGGAAACCCAGGGGATAGACTTCGAGGAGTTCTTCCTGCACCTTGACCGCGGCGGCTCAATATTCGTCACGATGAAGCCGACGATCGGGAAGCAGGGCACGGAGAGCCTCGTGAACGATGCCCCAGCATCCGAGCTTCATGACTACGCATCCATGGAGTGAGAAGAAAATGGAAGAAGAGTACATTCACGCATGTCCTAAGTGTGGGGGAACCCGGATAATCCGAGACACTGAAGCAGGAGAAGAAGTCTGCAGCCAGTGTGGTCTCGTCATTTCAAATATGGTCGACTCGGGGGCCGAGTGGAGGGCATTCGAGTTCAGCGAGATGGGGCGGTCAAGGGCGGGTCAGGCGCTCACGCCCTCCCTGTGGGATCAGGGGATGTCCACGAGCTTCAACTGCCTCAAAGACGGCACAGGAAGGCCGCTCAAACTGGCGGCGATAGACAAGATGTATCGCCTGAAGAAGTACGATAACAGGTCAAAGGTAAATGATACGCAGGCGCGCAACCTCAGCATCGCCATGGCGGAGCTGAGCAGGCTCTCAACCGCCATCCACCTGCCCGAGAACGCAAAGAACAACGCCGCTCTCCTCTACCGGAAGGCACTCAACAAGGACATGATCAGGGGTCGCTCGATCGACTCCTTTGTGGCGGCCTGCGTCTACGCCACGTGCAGGATGCGTGGGATACCCCGCCCATTAAAGGCGATAGCCACCGAGAGTCGCCGCGACATGGGGGACGTGGCGAGGACATACCGGCTGCTGCTCACTGAGCTCGGTATGAAGATGCCAGTGAACGATTCGGAGAAATTCGTCCCCGGCATAGCATCCAAGCTGGGTCTAAAGAGGGTGACCGAGCAGCAGGCAGTCGAGATACTCCGCGAGGCGAAGGCCCGGCAGGAGCTCTCGGGGAAGGACCCGCGCGGATTAGCCGCGGCGGCCCTCTACCTCTCCTGCTTACGGAATCAGGATAAGAGGACGCAGAAGGATGTGGCTGAGGCCGCGGGGACAACCGAGGTGACTCTGAGGAACAGGGTCAAGGGGCTTGAGGGCTCGATGAACGCGAGGCGTGTCGAGGAGGTGCCTCCTATGTTCGTGGAGCCACTCTACCCGACTGTCGGGAAGTAAACTAGACCTTTTTTAGAGTCGGCGGAAGACCTCGTCGCGGAGGACCGCGCAGGTCTCCTTTATCTCGGGGAGCTTCCCGCTCCTCGGGATTACTATTATCATCTTCATCCCGAGGTCTCTGCATGTGCGGAGCTTCTCTACGAGCACATCTGGGGTGCCGACAAAGGCGTCTTCTGCGACCTCTGAGACGGGTTTGTCCTTCGCTATCTTCTGTAGAAGGGCGTCGGTCTCGGCCTTGTTCTTCGTCGGGGTGACTGTGGCGAATCCGTGTAGGTAGAAGTCTCTCATCTTCCGGCTGTTCTTCGTTAGCTCGGGTTCGAGTATCTTGAGGTAATCCTTTATGGCGTTCATGTTTCCGCTTCCGTTCATCCCGTCGGCGTACTTGGCGGCGATGCTGATCATCCTATGCTGGCGGGCGCCGACGCTGAGTCTCATCGGTCTCTGTACGGTGCGGGGGACGTTTACGGCGTCCTTGAGCGTCCAATATTTGCCCTCGTAGCTGAAGACCTCGTTGTCGAACATCCCCCTGAGTATCTGGACGGTTTCCTTGAGGCGTGTGACGCGTTCGCCCGCCTCGGGCATACCGATTCCTCCTCCCATGAGGTCGTAGCCGAGGTACTCTGGCTCGTTCCACCCGGCGCCGATTATGGTCTCGTATCGTCCGCCGGTCATGTTGTCGAGGGTGGTGATCATCTTGGCGAGAACGGCGGGGTTGCGCATGCTGTTGAAGAGGGTGATGTGTCCTACCCTGATCTTCTTCGTCTCGACGCCTATCCCCGCCATGGCGGTCCAGGCTTCGAGGTAGGGTTCCTTCCTGTCCCCGCTGAGTCCCTCGAAGTGGTCGTTGATGAAGACGCCGAAGAGGCCGAGTTCCTCGGCGTATCTGGCGAGTTCAAGCATCGCCGGGTATGTGCCGGCTGGTCTTATGTATAATCCGAAGTCCATGGGGGCATCAACCCCGCTCCCTGTATTTAGACGTAACCTGGGGTGGATCGCCGATACTGTTCACTGCTCCTTAATCTACTTAAATCCGGGCGTCGAGGCGGTGGCTGCGACACGCCGTGTGTAGTGCCGATGTTTACCGTGGAAGAAAGATTTCCGAAGCACCCATGAAGCCGAAGAAGCTCAGGGACCTCATCAAGGATGACGCTCCCGACGTCGAACTCGTCTGCGCCTCGGAGCGGCTTGTCGAAGCCGTCGAGGTCCTAGACAAGTAGTCGCTGGTCTCGATACCAGTTTTTTGGCGGCTCGGGGGAGCCGTCATAGATATAGCCGTTAATGGCACCCTTGAAAGCAGATAGACCTTGGCAAGGAAACCTCACCCGTATATTCCCAACTCCGTCCCCGAGGTCAAGGCGGAGATGCTCGGGGTCGTCGGCGCGGCGAGCGCCGAGGAGCTCTACGCGGAGATGATTCCCCGGCGCCTCCTCATGAAGGGGAGGATGGACCTCCCGGAGCCCCTCCCTGCGGAGCATGACCTCAAGAAGCACGTCGCCGAGATCCTGATGAAGAACCGGACGTGTGGTGACGCCCTCAGCTTCCTCGGCGGGGGCTGCTGGAACCACTTCGTCCCGCAGGTCTGCGATGAGATAGCCCGTCGCAGCGAGTTCCTCACCGCTTACGCGGGGGGCTATTACAGCGATCTGGGTCGGTTTCAGGCGAATTGGGAGTTCCAGAGTCTCATCTGTGAGTTGGTGGGGATGGAGGTCAGTGGGATACCCACCTATGATTGGGGGGGCGCGGCTGGGAACGCGGTCAGGATGGCGTCGCGCCTCACGGGGAGGAGGGAGGTGCTCGTCCCCGCCAGCATGAGCCCGGCGCGCCTCAGCGTCGTCGCCAACTTCTGTAACCCGACCGAGATGCCGGGAGCCATCAAGATCAGGAAGATTGCCTTCAACAAAGAGTCCGGTATCCTTGACCTCAAGGATCTCAGGAAGAAGATCAATGGCAGGTCCGCCTGTGTCTACTTCGAGAATCCGGGCTACCTCGGCGCCATCGAGGATCAGGGTGAGGAGATTGCGGATATAGCCCACAAGGCTGGGGCGGAGGTCGTCGTCGGCGTCGACCCGATAAGCCTCGGGGTCCTCGCGCCGCCGAGCGACTACGGCGCGGACATAGTATGCGGTGAGGTCCAGCCCCTCGGCGTCCACATGGCGGCGGGCGGGGGGCTCGCCGGCTTCATAGCGAGCCGGGATGAGGAGCGGTACGTCGCCGAGTATCCTCTCCGCCTAATCAGCGTGACGAACACGGTGAGGGAGGGGGAGTACGCGTTTGGTCAGGCGAAGTATGAGCGGACGAGCTACATGGCGCGTGAGAAGGCGAAGGACTGGGTCGGCACAACGACCGCCCTCCACGGCATCATCGCAGCCGTCTACATGAGCCTACTCGGCCCCGAGGGGATGAAGGAGGTCGGAGAGGCGATACTCCAGAAGAGCCACTACGCGGCGGGGAGGCTCGGCGAGATCAAGGGCGTCGAGGCGAGGTTCCCGGGCTTCTTCAAGGAGTTCCCCCTCAACATCGACGCCACCGGCAAGAAGGTCGGTCAGGTCAACAAGGCGCTCCTGAAGAGGGGCATCTTCGGCGGGAAGGACATCTCGCGTGAGTTCCCCGAGCTGGGCCAGTCCGCCCTAACGTGCGTCACCGAGGTCCACTCGAAGGCGGACATCGATAGGTTCGCGGAGGAGCTGGAGGCGATACTGGGATGACTGAGCCAAGGGTTCGGCCGTACCACGCCGCCGTCTGGAGCGAGCCCCTGATACATGAACTCGGGCGGGAGGGGGAGCGCGGTGTGATCCTGCCCGCGGTCGAGGAGGGGATCAGGAAGGCGGTTGGCAAGCCAGAGGCGCTTGTCCCCCGGAAGATGAGGCGGAGGGTGAAGCCGGGTCTCCCCGAGCTGAGCCAGCCGCAGGTGCTCCGCCACTGGCTACGGCTGAGCCAGATGACGCTCGGCATGGAGATGGACATCGACCTCGGCGTCGGCACGTGCACGATGAAGTACAGCCCGAAGGTCAACGAGGAGCTCGCCGCCATGATCGCGGGCGTCCACCCCGATCAGCCTGAGGAGTCGATGCAGGGTCTCCTCGAATTGGCGTGGCGCTTCGGCAACGTCTACCTCAGGGAGCTGAGCGGTATGGACGCCTTCACGTTCCAGCCCCCGGGCGGCTCGGCTGGCGCATTCAACAACGCGGTCATCATGCGCAGGTATCACGAGCTTAACGGTGAGCTGGAGCAGCGCGACGAGGTCATCACGACGATCTTCAGCCACCCGTGTGATGCGGCGTGTCCCGCGACGGCGGGTTTCAAGGTCATCACGCTTTACCCTGACGAGGAGACGGGTCACCCGAGCGTGGAGGCGCTGAAGGCGGCGGTCTCGAAGCACACGGCGGGCATCTTCGTGACGAACCCGGAGGACACGGGAATCTTCAACGAGCACATAGACGAGTGGACGGGGATCGTGCACGAGGCGGGTGGGCTATGCGCCTACGATCAGGCGAACCTCAACTCCGTCATGGGGGTGACACGGGCCAGGGACGCCGGCTTCGACATGAGCTTCTTCAACCTGCACAAGACGTTCAGCAGCCCGCACGGCTCGTCGGGGCCGGGCTCGGGCGCCGTTGGGGTGACGAAGGAGCTTGAGGAGCTTCTACCCGTCCCGGTGATAGTCAGGAGGGGCGAGAAGTATCACCTCGACTACGACCGCCCGAAGAGCATCGGGCGCATACGCGACTTCCTCGGCAACCTGCAGGTGGTCGTGCGCGCCTACGCGTGGGCCGCGGCGATGGGCGCCGACGGTCTAAGGGAGGCGGCGGAGGTGAGCATGATAAACAACCAGTACCTGAGCGAGAAGATGAAGGGGGTCCCAGGCGTCACGAAGCCCTACGGTGGGATGCGCCTCGACCAGGTCCGCTGGAGCCTGGAGAAGCTGAAGAAGGACACGGGCTGCGGCGTGGACGACGTGAACCACCGCGTCATAGACTATGGTATCCAGAGCTTCTTCACGAGCCACCACCCGTGGGTCGTTGCGGAGCCCTTCACGCCCGAGCCGTGCGAGACGTACAGCAAGGCGGACATCGACTACTGGGTCGCCGTGCTGAGGAGGGTGTGCGAGGAGGCTTATCTGGACCCGGAGATATTGAAGAAGGCGCCCCATAACTCGTCGATACACGCGGTGAATGCCGCGCCGTTCGATGATCCTGATAGGTGGGCGATGAGTTGGAGGGCTTACAGGAGGAAGATGAAGTGAGTAGGCTTGAGGGCAAGGTAGCGGTTGTCACCGGCTCCGCCCAGGGAATCGGGGCGGGGATAGCGAGGGTCCTGGCGTCCCACGGAGCAACCGTGTGTCTCGCCGACATTCAGGAGAGCGTCGAGGGGACGGCGGAGGCGATCCGAAGGGATGGCGGAAAGGCGGGCGCCTACAGGATTGACGTGACGAAGTCGGCGGACGTCGAGGCGACGTTCGCCAAGATCGTGAAGGACCACGGGCGCGTCGACATACTCGTCAACAACGCCGGCATCTACCCCCGGCGCAAGCTGGTGGAGATGGATGAGGAGTTCCTCCACCGCCTCTTCGAGATAAACGTTTTCGGGATGTTCCGCTGCGCGAAGGCGGTGCTCCCGGGGATGATGGAGAGGCGCTACGGGAAGATTGTGAACATGAGCAGCGTGACGGGTCCGATGGTGGGGACGCCGGCGGGTGGTCAGACGGCTTATGGCTCCTCGAAGGCGGCGGTGATAGGGTTCACGAAGGCGCTGGCGCTTGAGACGGCGCAGTACATGATCAACGTGAACTGCATCCTCCCCGGCTACGTGTACAGCCCGAGCGCCTTCGGCATCAGGGGGAGCACGGGGGGCGCCGACGCGGAGGCGGCGATGAGGGAGTTCGGGCGAAAGATACCGATGTGCCGCCAGGGGAGCCCGGAGGACGTGGGCAACCTCGTCCTCTTCCTCGCCTGAGCAGATCAAGGGTCCCCCCTCCTCCCTATGCTTTTTTCGAGGCGCGATGAGGGCGTGTCGCTAAAAACATGCATCGTGGCGGTCTTTTTGCGCCGTTTCGCTGAGAAAATGTGTCGAGTTCTGCGTCGTTTTTGTGCATTTTCGGGTCGATTTATGTACGTTTTTGTGCATTTTCGATCCCGATCGGGGCAGTTTTATTACTCCGTTGGTTGGGAGGAGCTGTTTTCTGGTTTATTCAGGTGACCCCCCCTCCCCCCCTTTGGCAACCTTTGTAGCGAATATGTGCTCCTTTTGACTAGATCGGCATGTCATTGGAGCCGTTTTATGGCTTCTTTCGGTTAACGGGGTCTCGGAAGTGGAGATCGGGTTGACCCCTTTTTTCGCCGCGATCCGTGTTAGGTCATATCTTATATCTTCATGAGAAGTTTACGATTGGGTTGGATTATAGCATCTACTTGATGGCCCTGAGTTACGCGGGGCTTCTTTCTCTGCTGGGGTTAGCTGTAGTCTTGCGGCACAGGGTGTCTGGGATACCTGATTTCTCGATCGTGGTGTACCTCGGGTTGGGGGTGACGATGTCGGCGGTCGCCGTGACGCTGGGGTTGAACCTCTACGTGGGGCCTGTGCTCGCCTTCGTAGCTGGGTGCCTACTCGGCCTGGGCGAGTACCGAGGCGTAATGGGGGTGATGGAGCGGAGGGGCGACAACGCCGTCAAGCGCTCCCTCGCCACGATCGGCCTCCAGATCATCGGCAGCGCTTTGCTCGCCTGCGGATCATACTGGTTCCAGACACGCGAAGCACCCCTATCGTATATTTTCCACAGCATGAGTCTGTACGACTTCACGCTGTTCGATTACAAGGGCGTCTTCTTCGTCGTGCCCATCGTCTGCGTGGCCGTCTACGCCTTGTTTCTCAGGCTGTCGCGGAGGACCATGTTCGGGGCGTTGATAACGGCCTCCGGTGAGGAGCCCGAGTTGGCGATGATCCAGGGAGTGAACCCGTGGAGGGTGAAGCTCGCCGTCTGGGCTCTTTCGGGTGGCCTCGCCGCGGTCGCCGGCTCGCTGTTCCCCCCGTTCTACCACATAACACCCGGATGGGAGTACCTATTCCTCGTGCCGATCTTCGCCGTAGGCGTCCTCAGCGGCTTCGGGTCGCTACTCATCGCGGTCATCGCCGCGTACATCGTCGGATTCGGGGAGATACTTGGTACACTCTGGGGACAGATCAACTTCGGGGCGTGGTTCGGCGAGTACAGGCCGCTGATATCAGTGGCTCTCATCTACTTCGGGATGCTCCTCATCCCACGCGGGCTAGTCGAGGTGAAGGAGCTATACGTGGACATCAGGGAGGGCGTAAAACCCGTCAGGCGCAGGCTGTTCGTCGTGTCCTTCGTCGTCCTGGCACTCGTCGGCATGGTTGTGGTATCCGACATCGTCTACGTAAAATCGGTGGAGGCCTCGATGGAGAGGACGACGGCGGGCTGGGTGAACGCCGCGAACAGGGTCGGGGTCGCGGGGGCAAGGATCTACCCTGACACGCACGACCCCAGCCTACCCTCCAGCATGTACTTCGAGAACGTCTACCCACCCGACCAGATGAACACCGTCTCCTCGCTGATCGAATTCACCCGGATCATCAAGGACCGGCAGGCCACACTCGTCTACAGGCACGATGACGCCCTCTACCTCATCATCGACCACACGCTCGGCTACGTCTACTACCCAAGCAGAGACAACTACGGGCGCTAACACGTAGTCCGAGCCGCTACGTCATGTTTTATATCTTCACGGGAAAATTACACTTGGGCTTGGATACCATCTATCTGACTACCCTCTGCTACGCGGGGCTTCTCTCGCTGCTGGGTCTTGCGCTCACCCTTAGGCACAGGGCATCGGGGATTCCGGATTTCTCCATAATTACGTACTTGGGGCTCGGCGTCTTCGTGACCGGATACACCGTCCTTTCCGGTCTTAATCTCTACGTTGGGCCGGTCTTCGCCTTCATAACGGGGTGTTTGGTTGGCTTTGGGCATTATCGGGGCGTCATGGTCGTGATGGAGAGACGCGGTGACAGTGCCGTAATGCGCACCCTCTCCACAATCGGTGCCCAGATATTCGGCAGCGCGCTGCTTGGCGCCGCCGTATACGGATTTTTAACGCTTTTCGGCGTAAACTCGTTCGTTTTCCACAGTTTTCAGGGCTACGACTTCATCCTCTTCGGCCTCCATGGGATCTTCTTCGTCGTGCCCCTCGTCTGTTTGGGAGTCTACATGACGTTCCTGCTGCTGTGGCGGAGAACATCCTTCGGCGCGAGGGTGACGGCGTCGGAGGAGACCCCCGAGCTTGCGATGGTTCAGGGCATCGACCCGTGGAGGGTAAGGACGCTTGTCTGGGTCGTCTCGGGGGGACTCGCCTGCCTTACCGGTTCACTCTTCCCCGCCATCCTGCACACGTACCCGGACGTGATCATTTTACTGATCCCCATCCTAGCCGTCGGCGTCCTCGGCGGCTTCGAGTCACTACTGCTCACAGTCGCCGCCGCTTACATTATTGGCTTCACCGAGATTCTGGGGACACTCTGGCTCCAGATCAACTTCGGCACATGGATGGGTGAATACCGACCCATGATCTCCATCGCCGTAATCTATTTCACGATGCTACTCATCCCCCGCGGACTTATCGATATAAAAAAGCCAGTGCTCGGGGCAGTGAACTACCTGCGGGCTGACTGGCGCAGGGCCATGAAGATACTCGCCGTTGTGCTCGTCGTGGTAGGATTCGTTGCTTTGACCGCTAACTCGGCGACAAACAGGATCGAGGAGGAGCGCCTGGGGTGGGTGAACGTCGCCAACAGGGTCGGCCGGGCTGGCGCAACGATCTACCCGGACACGCCGACGGCGAACCTGCCAAGGGAGCTATACTTCGAGAACGTCTACCCACCAATGAGAATCATCCCCGTCTCAAGTGTGAAGGATTTCGCCATGGTAATCGGCAACAGGGACGCAACAATCGTCTACCTGCACGACGGTTCACTCTACCTGATACCTAATAATTTACTCGGCTACTCCTACGACCCTAGGAACGACAACTTCGGCCGCTAACCGGCCTTAATGCGGTAGACGACTCGTCTGCCGTAGTCGGTGACGACACACGTGTAGCCGGTCAGCTCCGCGTCGAGTGCCGGGTCACCGGTGTCCACTAGGAGCGGCTTGCCGTGCAGGGTGGCGAGCTTCGCCGGCGTCGCCGCTATGACGATGTTCTCCCTGCCGACGGCGCGTAACACGCGCGGGCTTATCTGCTGGTTGCCGCGGCCGAAGACGAATCCCTGCCCGCCGATGACGGTGACGACGATCTTCGCCTTCCTCCCCGCGACGATCTTCAGGAGCTGGTCCTCGTTCACGTCCGAGGCCACGATCCTGCCCCCCTGGACCACGTCAACGCCGAGGAGCGTCTTAGCTAGGCCGAGGTGCTCGGCGACGCTGCTTATGGTTGAGCCGGGGCCGAGGACGTATAGTGTGTCGGGGCGCATCTCGTCGGCGAGGTCGGCGGCTATGGCCTTGAGGTTCTCGTCCTCCTGCACGGGTGTCGCTTCCTTGCTGCCCTGGACGTATGCCTCCTCTCGGGGGACGCGCAGGTAGCCGTAGAGGCGGGCGCTGAGCCTGTTGTCGCGGAATGCTTCCTCATCGATGTCCATGACCTCGGAGTCTTGGACGGAGGTTACTTCTCCGTTGAGGTACTTTGCTGCGAGTGCCCCGGCTGCGGCTGGTGAGACGGCGTAGACGCCTGAGTGTATCTTGACGCCCGTGGGGATGCCGAGGGCGGTGACCTTGCCGTCGATTGCCTCGCAGATGTCCCGCGCCGTGCCGTCGCCGCCCGCGAAGAGTAGCAGATCGACGCCGAGCCCCGCCATCTCCGACGCCGCGGCCCTCGTGTCGGCGGAGGTCGTCTCCCCCGCCTTGATCTTGCCGAAGACCCTCGGCTCAAAGCCGACGGATCGCGCCTCCTCCTCCCCCATCTCCCCCGGGTAGGTGAACAGCTCGATCTGGTCCCTCATGGCGATGAGCTGCTTGAGAGCTTCAGCAGCCCTAGCTGGTGATGTCTCGGTTGCGCCAAGCTCCTTCGCCCTCCTCAGCGTCTCCGCGCCGTCGCTCCCCTTGAGGCCGACGCGGCCCCCCATCCCCGCAACGGGGTTAACGATCAAACCGAGGCGCTTCAAGGACCTCTCATGGAACAAGGTTGACGGGGATTTAAACTGAATCCGCGACACTTATTGATTATATAGAGACTATGGGGGGCGTCCTTTTACCGCGGGAAACGTTACCAATACTTGAAGGTAGGAGTGATTGAGGAATGGCGCTGTTTGATCTATCAAGCGGTTCGGCAATATTCACCCTAATGATAGCCATCGTACTACTAGTCCTGTTGCTCATCTTCGTACTCCCCGGCTTCGCCCTGGTCAGGGACAACGAGGTCGGGATACTCACGAAGAAGATGTCGGGCAAGAAGCTCCCACAGGGCAAGATCATCGCCTCCGATGGCGAGATCGGCGTACAGGCAGACACACTGATGCCCGGGCTCTACTGGCGCTTCCCCATAATCTGGAAGATAAACAAGGGCAGGGTCACACAGATACCCCAGGGCAGCATCGGCATAATCGAGTCCATAGACGGCCACTCCCTACAGAAGGGTAGGCTGCTAGCGGACGACGTGGAGTGCAACTCCTTCCAGGACGCCAAGGCTTTCCTGAATAACGGGGGAAGGAAGGGCCCACAGATCGACATACTGCTCCCCGGAACCTATCGCATAAACACGGCGGTCTTCAGGATCGAGCTCACACCGGCGCTCGAGGTGCCGAAGGAGATGATCGGCGTAGTCGTCGCCATGGACGGCACACCCCTCCCCTCCGGCTACATAGTCGCCCCAGAGCCACAGGGAGACCACAAACACTTCCAGGACGGAGAGGCATTCATCACCGCGGGCGGCTACAGGGGGCCTCAGCTAGAGACCCTACAGCCGGGTGAGTACTACATCAACAAGAGGCTCTTCACCGTTTCACTGTACTCAGTCGCCGTCGTCCCACCGGGCTACGTGGCCGTAGTAATCTCCAGCGTAGGCAAGGAGCTCGCGAGTTCACCAATGGCACCCGCGATATCGGTGACGCCCGACCTCAACCAGCCCGTACATGAGGCCGTCGAGTCGCTGCTTATCACCGACAAGAGCCAGCGCGGCATATTCAGGGACCCAATCGCCCCGGGCACCTACAACCTCAACCTGATCGCCTACAAGGCCGAGCTTGTGCCGACGAGCGCCATCACAATCGACTGGGCGTCAACCTCCGGGCCCTCCGAGACCAAGATCATCGGCAAGGAGAGGTCGGAGGTCGGCCAGAGCGCGAAGATAACTGAGTTCTTCAAGTTCAGCCAACTCAGGGTCACCTCGAAGGACGGCTTCCAACTCGACGTGGACGTGCGGCTCATCATACGCATCCAGCCGCCGAACGCCCCATTCGTCATCGCACGCTTCGGAACCGTCAGCAACCTCATCGAGCAGGTCGCCCACCCCCTCATCGACAGCAGCTTCCGAAACGAAGCCGGCAAGAAGGCAGCCATGGAGTTCGTCCACAGCCGCACCGAGCTACAGCTACAGGCCCTAGAGAAGGCGCGTGAGGAGTTCAGCAAGTACCACGTCGAGGTACAGGGCCTCCTCATCGCCTACATCAACGTAGACACCCAGCTGCTCGAAACCCAGACCAAGAAGGAGATCGCCGTACAGCAGCAGAAGCAGTACGAGCAGGAGGCGCTCGCGCAGGAGCAGCGCATCGCCGTCGCCGAGAAGACGGCGCGCGCCAACCAGCAGGAGAACGTCATCTCCGCAAAGCTCAGCATCGAGATAGCGGCTGACCGGGCCGAGGCGGCGCGCCGCGAGGCCGAGGGCATACGCGACGCCACCAAGACGAAGGCAGACGGCACCGCCTACGAGAACGAGCAGGTCGGTGAGGGCATAGCCGCGGCGTACAAGGCGCAGACCGAGGTGCTCGGGCAGCAGAACGTCGCCGCCCTCAAGCTCTTCGAGGAGATCGCCAACGGCAAGATAGTGATAACCCCCGAGGTCCAGGTGACGGGCGGCGGGGACTCGGGTAACCTCGTAAACGCCCTGCTTGCGACGATGCTCAAGAAGAGCAAGACGGGCACACAGTAGCCCTTTTTTTAGCCCGTCTTCGGGGGCTCGCCCAGGAAGACGTTGGCGCCCGCGACGGGGTTGCCGGCGAGCCTCCTGAAGCTGTTGATCTGCCCAGTGTGCGTCAGGGCGTCCGAGAACGGGCCGTTCACAATGTTCCAGAAGGGCTTATCGCGGATGCGCAGCTTCCCCAGTTCCTCGTCGCTCATCGCGAGCATCGCCGCCTTGAGGTCGTGGATGACCCTTAGCGCCTCCACCCTCGCGGCGGGGCCGTCCCCCGGCTTCTCGTAGGGCCTGTTCAGCGCCGAGCTGCTCACCCAGTTCATGAGGGACCAGACGTGGGTGACTAGCTCCTCGATGCTCATCGTGTCTTTTGCCGGGCGGAAGGCGTAGTCCTCCGCCCTGAGCCCCTCGGTCGCCCAGTAGAAGCGGAACCCGAGCCCATCCAGCATACGCGCCAGCACAGCCGTGCCCGATATGTGGTCGGGGTAATCCGGTATCCGGTAATATTCATCCAAATCGATCTCGCCCTAACCTCAGTCCGTGACCCGCCATAAAAAAGGGCGTTCGGCTACTGCTGGTTGCACCAGCGTAGAATGGCGAGGGCGTATGTCTTCGCCGCCGCCTCGAGGCTCTCGACGCTCACGGACTCGTTGGCGGTGTGAGCCTGCCTCAGTTCCCCGGGGCCGAATATCATCGTGGGTGTATTTCCGAGGTTGACGAGCAGGCGCATGTCGCTGCTGTACGTCTTCCCCTCGACCCTCGGCGTGGAGCCCGAGACGTCCCTGTACGCCTCCTTCACCGTCTCCATTATCGGGTGGTCCGCGGGTATCTTGGCGGGGTCGAAGCGGTACCCGTTCCAGTCGACGCGGGGCTGGTGTGTCTTGAGCCAGGGGTCCGCGTCCGCCGCCCTCCTCACGGCGGATTCGAGCTGCTTCTTCACCAAATCACAGGTCTCGTCTGTATGAACTCCCACCCGCCCCTCGAAGTAGAGGTTCTCGGGGACGGTGCCGGGCCACTCGCCGCCGACTATCTTGCCGATGCTGAGCGGGGAGGGTATGTCGTAGCCCGCGTATAGGGGGTCCTTGATGCGCGTGTTCCTCTCGGTTTCGAGCCTCTTCAGCGCCTCGTAGAGGGGCAGGAACTTGTCTATGGCGCTGACGCCGTCCGTGCGCAGGCTCGCGTGCGCCGCCTTACCCTGAACAGTGACCCTGAATGCCATGACGCCCGCGTGGGCGGGGACCACGCTCAACTCGCTGGGCTCGGGCACGATCGCGGCGTCTGCCCTGTAGCCCCTGAGGACAGCGTCGAGGGCGCCTACTCCCCCGTCCTCCTCGCCGATGACGGTCTCGAGCATCATCTTGCCCTTGATGGGGGTGCCTGAGTCGACGATGGCCTTCATGGCGTAGAGGGCGGCGACTATTCCCCCCTTCATGTCGGCTGAGCCGCGCCCGTAGACGCGTCCGTCCGCGACGGTGCCCTTCCACGGCGGGTACCTCCACTTCGACTCGTCGCCGGGGGAGACGACGTCTATGTGCCCGTTGACCATCAGGCTCCTGCCCTTGCCCTCGCCGTAGCTGCCGAGGACCCCGATGCCCTCCTTCCTGGGGATGGGCATGCTGAAGGCTGGGTGGCCCCTGATCTTCTCGAAGTCGACGTCCCACGTCTCGACGCTGAGTCCCAGTGCCTTCATCTTCTTGGCGATGTTCTTCTGCGCGGCGGATTCCTGCCCGCCGACGCTGGGGAACGAGATCAACTCGCACAGGTACTCGACGAGGCCGTCGACGTCGATGGCGTCTATGACCTGCTTCTCCGCTTCCCTCATAGGCTTCAGGAGGAAAGGCGCCGCGTGGAGATTAGAGTGTTCGCCCACGGCACACAAGAATTATCTCTTTTCAAAAATGCATACGAAATCGAGTGGTCATCGGAGGAATAAACTGACTAATGACCCTGTGGCTAAGCCTGCGAAGAACCGTGAAACGCCCTCTGTATTTGACCTTGCAGGCTCCGGCTCAAAAGAGGCCACACTCGAAGAGATGAACCGCCTTCTCGAAAAGTTAAGGGCTCAGGATAGTTGACTTGGCTATAGCGTTTGAAGCCCCGAAGCGTTTAATCCCCCTCCGCCTACTCTGCTGGGTGGTGCCATCGATGCGCGCAGTAGTCAAGAGCAAGCCCGCCCCCGGCGTCGAGTTCGCCGAGGTACCCAAGCCGAAGATCGCCCCCGACGAGGTACTGATTGAGGTGAAGGCGGCCGCCATCTGCGGCAGCGACCTCGGCATCTACGACTACACGCCCGCCTACTCGAAGATGAGGCTCCCCGTCGTCATGGGGCACGAGTTCTCGGGCAGGATCGCCGAGGCCGGGGCGCAGGTGAAGGGCTACGCGGTGGGCGACAGGGTCCTCGCGGAGTCCGTGAAGGCGTGTGGCGTCTGCGTCTACTGCCGCTCTGGGCACGAGAACCTCTGCGACGCCTCAACACTCTTCGGCATACACGTCGACGGCGGCATGGCGGAGTACATCGCCGTCCCCTACAAGCTCCTGCACAGGCTCCCCCCTGAGCTAAGCTACGAGGCCGGGGCCCTCATCGAGCCGCTCAGCAACGCCCTCCACTTCGTCAAGGACTGCACCCCGGTCAGGCTCGGCGACTTCGTCGTCGTGCAGGGCTGCGGCCCCATCGGCCTCTTCAGCGCCCAGCTCTTCCGCCTCGCCGGAGCCGAGGCCATCGTAACCGGCGTGAACGTCGACACGGAGCGATTCAAGATAGCCGAGGGGCTCGGGTTGGAGACGGTGAACGTTGAGAAGGATGACCTATCCGCGATCGTGATGGAGAGGACTGGCGGCAGGGGCGCCGATACTGCCTTCGTGGCTACGGGCGCACCCCCCGCGGTGGCCCAGGCGGCGCAGATAGTGAAGAAGCGAGGCCAAGTCACCGTCATAGGCATCTTCGGGCGACCCGTCGAGGTTCCCATGACCCAGATGGTGCGCAGGGAGATCACCCTACGCGGCGCCTACGACGCCCAGCCGGGGAACTTCGACCAATCCATCAGGCTGGCGAAGAGCGGCGCGGTCAAGGTCGGGGAGCTGATCACCCACCGCCTCCCCCTGGAGAAGGCGAGCGAGGCCTTCGAGGCGGCGAAGAGCCGCGTCGGGTGCAAGGTCATCTTCGTCCCCTAGCCACGGTTAATTAGCCGCCTCGAGCGTAACGGCTACCAACTTTAGTTCCCATATCTTTAAATTGGATATGGCTCGCCCTGTCTGCGGAAGTGAATGATTGTGGGGGATTGCCTTCACCGGGTTGGATTGCGTTCATCTGTGAACGCCTCAGTTTCCTAGAACAGACTTCACCCCGTTCACCCAGCGGTTATTCATTCGAGCCCCTACTCCAGTGGGCTCGCCGCATGGTTGACGGGTGCACCGGAGGCGCGGCGCCATGATCCAGAGGGTCGGCGTCCTCGCCCTGCTACTCTTCATACTCGCCGCCACCGTCGTCTCCCTCTACGCGGGGAGCCGCGGGCAGTACCGCAAACTGCGCCGGATACCCGGCCTCGACGCCATAAAGGAGGCCGTGGGCCGCTCCGCCGAGATGGGACGCGGAGTCATCTTCAGCACCGGCTCCGGCTCGGGTGGCCTGAACAGCGACTCGGCCCCCTACCACCTGTCGGGGCTGAACACACTCGGCTACGTGGCGAACCTAGCGGCTACGGCGCAGACACCGCTGACCTTCGTCTCCGCTTATCCGGAGCTGATGCCCTTGGCGCAGGAGACGATGCGCGACGCCTACAACGTCGCGGGTGAACCCGAATCGTACAGCGACGCCGCGGTCCAGTACTACGGCAAGGGCTGGGGCTACGCCTCCGCCTGCATGGGCAGGATGGAGGAGGAGCGCCCCGCCGCCGCCTTCTGGCTCGGCATCTTCTGGAGCGAGGCACTGCTGCTCAGCGAGACGGGGAACGCCGTCGGCGCCTTCCAGATCGCCGGGCAGCCCGACAGCGTCAACCTCCCATTCCAGATAGCGAGCTGCGACTACGTCCTCATAGGGGAGGAGATGTTCGTCACCGGCGCCTACCTCTCGGGGGACAAGGCCCTGCTTGGCAGCGTCTCCGCCGCGGAGGCGACGAAGATCGCCGTCATCGGATTGGTCATCGCGGGCGCCGTCCTCTCTACAATCGGCGTAGCCTGGCTAAGCCAGATACTCGCCGCCGGAGGCGTGTAAGATGGCGCTCATAAACCGCAGGGAGATACCAATAGCCATCGGCGTCGCCGCCTGCACGCTCGTCATCGCCAGCTACTTCACGGACAATACCTCACTCGCCTCGGCGAGCAGCGGCCTACAGCTCTGGGGAATAGTCATCGCGGGCTTCGCGGCGCTCCTCGGCCTCTTCAGCTACGTCGCATACAACGGCAGACAGATCGTGAAGAAGCGCTCCGTCTACAGCGTCGTCGCCGTGGCCTCGGCGCTGGGCACGATAGTCATCGGCCTCGCGTTAAGCCCCTCCTCGCCCCAGTACAACTGGCTAACGAGCAACATACTTACACCCCTCAGCATGTCGGTGGGGAGCTTCATAGGCTTCTTCATCGTCTCCGCGGCGTTCCGCACCTTCAGGGCCAGGAGCCTCGAGGCGGGGATCGTCCTCGCCGCCGCGGCGGTCATCATGCTGAAGAACATGCCCGTCGGCGAGTACCTGCTACCAGGCGTACTGCCGTTCGGCAACTGGCTAAACGACATCGCCAGCCTCGGCGGCAACAGGGGCTTCACCATAGCCTTCGCCGTCGGCGCCATCATAGCGGGCGTCAGGCAGATACTCGGCTACGAACGCGGGAGGGTCACCAAATGAGCCTCCTCGACAAGCTGGGCAAGATGGATCGCAGGGTGATGTACTGGACCATGCTCCTGCTCATCGCCCTCCCATACGTCAGGCCGCTCGGGCTACCAATGCAGATCAGCACATACAGCACCGAGTTCAAGACAAACATCGACGCACTCGCCCCAGGCGACGTCATCCTCGTCTCGATGGACATCAACCTCGGCAGCGTCTCGGAGCTCGGCGGCGGCGTCATCGCCCTCGCCAAGCAGCTCAGCGCTCAGGGCGTCAAGGTCGTCGCCGTCTCCACGGTCCCCGAGGGGCCGCTCGTCTTCGACCAGTACTTCAAGCCCACCCTAGCGGCGGCTGGGTACAGCTACGGCACCGACTACGTCAACCTCGGCTACGCCGCCGGGGACGAGACGATGATTTCGAGCATAGCCCAGAACATGCAGGGCGTCTACACCCAGGACTACTCGGGGAACAAGGCGTCGAGCCTCCCCCTGCTCCAATCCGCTGACACCTACAAGGCATACAAACTCGTCGTGACATTCGACGCGGGCACGGCTACCGGCTTCTACGCCCGCCAGTGGCAGGCAAAGTACGGCACGGCCATCCTAAGCGTACCCACCGCCGTCAACTTCAGCTACTTCTACCCACTCTACCAGGCCGGCTCGGTCAAGGCCATACTCAACGGGCCGCGCGGCTGCGCCGAGTACGAGCAGCTGATAGGCGCCCCCGGGCTGGCGAACCAGGGCATCGACGCCCTAAGCATGGGACAGCTCGTCGTCATCGGCTTCATAGTGCTCGGCAACGTCGCCTTCGTCGGCGACAAGCTCAGGAGGCGCACACAATGATACCCGGGATAGAGTCATGGGTCGCCGCGGGGCTGACCATCGCCGTGCTCAGTTACGTCCTGTACAAGGAGAACCCCGCCTACAGGGTCGCGGAGGCGCTCTTCGTCGGCATCTCCCTCGGCAACGTCGTCGTCATGGCGGTGAGGAGCCTCATGTCGAGCGGCGTCAACCCGCTCCTCGGCGGAGACCTCCTGCTCGCCGTCCCCGTCGCACTCGGCCTCCTCCTCTTCACAATCTACTCGAAGAAGCTGGGGAAGCTGAGCCAGTGGCCGGTGGCGGTGATGAGCGGAGTCGGCGTCGGCCTCGCCATACGCGGGGCCGTCCACACCTACATCTACGACCAGATCAAGGCATCCATAGCCCCGATAATCGTCCTCGGCGACCCCATGGCGACCCTAAACGCCGTGCTGGTGCTCGTCGGCGTCGTCTCGACCCTCTCCTACTTCCTCTTCACGGTCGAGAGGGGCGCGGGCGGGGCGCGGGTGAAGACCGCGGGGCGGTACTTCATGATGCTCTTCTTCGGGGCCATGTTCGGGCAGGTGGCGATGACGAGGATAACCTACATCACAGGCAGGGCGCAGTTCCTCGTGCAGTTCCTGACGAGCCTCCTCGCCCGCTAGCCAACTATATACCCTATATTTTCTACGTCGCCAACCCCTATAGCCCAAAGACGGCTAAGCAATGCCAGGTGAAATGAGGTGGAGGCAGCGACAGCAGCCGGATCGGAGAGCCAGGCGAGCAGCTACAGGCTCAAGTTCAGCAGGGAGGAGTTCCTCAAACTCGTCGACATCGCCAAGCCCCGCGTCATCTACCGACGCGGCAAGAACCACCTCTTCTCCTTCGACGGATTCGTCATGTACAGCCAGGATTGCAGGGACGAGGACTTCAGGGCGAAGATAATCGACGCCATCGAGTTCAGCAACTACAGCTGGGCGACCTAACCCCCTTTCTGTCCCACCTATCCGCGACCATCACACTTCGACGCGAGCATCAGCCGTTGGAAAACCTTTATAATTATAGACGTGATGTAGGCAGGGTGCATCAGGCAGCCTGAGCCGATGAAATAGGTTGAATACGCGATGAGCACAAGGACAATCATAGACGCCGACGGCCTCATTCTTGGTAGGATGGCCAGCGTCGTCGCCAAGAGGCTACTAGCCGGCGAAACAATAGAGCTAGTGAACGCACAGAACGTCGTCATCTCCGGCAGCAGAAACAAGCTGATCGATGAGTGGAAGGAGTTCATGCATGTCGGCGGATTCGGCAAGGGCCCAGTCCACCACAGGAGACCCCACGAGATCGTCCGCAGGACCGTCCGCGGGATGCTCCCCTACAGGATACCGAAGGGCGAGGCCGCCTACAAGAGGCTGCACGTCCACATCGGCGTCCCCGACGAGTTCGAGAAGGCGGAGAAGGAGACGATGCCCAAGTGCCACAGCAGCAACCTCAACCACAGGTACGTAACCGTCGGCGAGCTAGCCGAGAGCATCGGCTGGAACAAGATGGGAGTAGAGTAAATTGTCAGCCCCCGTAGTCACAAAGAAGAAGCCAACCCTCACGACCGGCAAACGCAAGACCGCGAAGGCACGCGTAGTCGTCACAGATGGCAAGGGCAGGGTCAGAATCAACAACATCCCCGTCCAACTACACCAACCCATCATGGCCCGGGAGATGATCCTTGAGCCCTTCCTCATCGCCGGAGACGTCGCGACAAAGCTCGACGTTGACATCAAGGTAGCGGGCGGCGGCCCCCTCGGTCAGGCAGAGGCGGCGCGCATGGGTCTAGCCCAGGGACTCGTCAAGTACACAAAGAGCAAGAGGCTCAAGAGCACATTCATCGAGCACGACCGCACCATGCTCAGCGGCGACGCTCGCAGGAAGGAGCCCAAGAAGTTCGGTGGCCCAAGCGCACGCAGGCGCAAGCAGAAGAGCTACAGGTGACCAAGATGTCCAGATTCATCTCACCCATGGTTTTCCGCTCCGAGTCCGTCAGGGAGGGCCGCGGCTTCAGCGTCGCAGAGGTACAGGCAGCCGGCCTGAACCCAGGCGAGGCACAGATCCTCGGCATCCCGGTGGACCTCCGCAGGAAGTCAACACACGAGGAGAACGTCGAGATCCTAAAGGAGTTCATAAAATCCGCCAAGGAGAACGATATCAAGGTAGCCAAGCCCAAGCAGACCAGCAAGGGTCAGAGGGGCAGGGCCGACCGAGGCATCACGAAGGCGGGCAGAAAGTCAAGAGGCCTAGTAAACGCCACGGGGAAGAACTAGCCCCAACAGGTTTCTTAAAACGAC
This sequence comes from Candidatus Bathyarchaeota archaeon, assembly GCA_026394265.1. Next base: position 901 of record JAPKYO010000005.1, on the reverse strand, counting down.
TTCCTAGAAATAAATAACCCAGTCATTACTGGGTTTTAATAAAAAAGGAGCCAATCGTCGGCTCTACTTCTTGGCGCCCTTGACGGCCTTCTCGATCCTGTCGAGGGCCTCGCCGAGGATGGACTCGCTTGTGGCGATGGTCATCCTCATGTGCATCTCGCCCTCCGGGCCGAACTCCGTGCCAGTGCCGAGGCCGACCTTCGCCGTCTCCTGCATGAGCTTCTCAAGCTCCTTGTGGGTCATCTTCACGTTGAACTTGGGGAACATGAGGTAGGTGCCCTGCAGCTCGGGTACTGTGCATCCCATCTCGGTGAACCGCTTTGTGGCGATGCCCCTGATCTTCGTGAGGTGGGCCATGATGTCCTTGATCCAGTACTCGCCGTGCCTGTCGAGTGCCGCGATGCTGGCGGCGATGCTAATGGTCGAGGTCCCGCGGAGGACGCCCTTCGCGTGCTTCTTCAGCCCCTCCATCGTCTTAGGAGGCGCAGTCAGGTACCCACACTGGAGGGCGGGCAGGCCCCAAGTCTTGCTGATGCCCCAACTCGTCACCGTGAGGTCCGCGACCTCCGGGCTGAGGGTGGCGAGGCTGACGTGCTTGTGACCGTCGAAGACTATGTCGTCCCATAGCTCGTCGACCATGATGTTGATTTTGTTGTCGACCGCGACGTCTGCGATGCCCTTGAGCTCCTGCTTGGTCATGACGCGGCCCGAGGGGTTGTGGGGGTTGCAGACGAAGATGAGCTTGGTCTTCTTGTTGACGACCTTCTTCAGGCCCTCGATGTCGAACTTGTAGCCGTCCTCCTCGTTGATCTTCCAGTAGGCGGGCTTCATCTGGCAGGTCTCGACGGCGGTGAAGAAGGGGTAGTACATGGGGTCGGTGACGACGATCTCGTCGCCGGGC
>JAPKYO010000027.1 GCA_026394265.1 Candidatus Bathyarchaeota archaeon | reverse complement strand
ATCATGCGTCTCAGCAACCAACTCGAAGAGCCGCAAGAGCCGAGGAGCCCCCTCGCGGGCAGCCGACTCAACCTAGTCACGGGCATCTCCGAGGTGCTAATCAAGGCCCCGCCGGTGAAGCACACCGAGATAATCGAGAGGATGCTAAAGCTAGGGGTCTTCGACAGCTACATGCTCAGCCTCCACCAGACACAGTCAGGCATCAGGGTGTACACGAACTCGCCCGACGCCGAGAAGGTGGGCGAGGAACTGAAGGACCACGAGGTCGAGGTCAGGGCAGGTTTCGCCGAGCTTCACCTCAGGCTGCCCGCCGCGATGCAGGGACTAGAGGGGGCGCTCACCATGATCGTCGACGTCCTCTCACAGAACGGCGTACACGCCGTCGACGCGAACGAGGCGGACGGCGAGATCAGCTTCATCCTCAAGGAGGACGACGCCGGTCGGGCCTTCGACGCACTGAGGACACTATCGAGATAAACGGGGAGCCCATTCACGGTTTCTAGGCGTTTCTCCTCGAAACGAGCATAATCACGAATACGCCGATCAATGCGGCTACCGCGGTCACCTCGAACGTGGCCTCGAGCCCCCAGATCTGCGCGATCCCGCCGAGGATCAGGGGGCTCACGACGTTGCTCACGTTGCCGAAGCTTGAGTACACTCCCATCGCGGCGCCTCGATGCTCGGGCGTAGCCTCCTGGGTGACGTAGACGTTCCCCGATGTGAGGAAGACGCCGTACGTGACCCCGATCACGGCCAAGATCAGCAGAAGCAGGGTGAGGCCCGAGGAGACGGCGAGGAGGAAGACCATGACGGCGGATATGGCTAGGCTGATGACCATAAGCTTGAAGGCGGTTTTCCCCCGCGAAACGGCGCCCGCTGGGAACCTCACGGCCGTGGAGACGAGCCCGCGAACCGTGAAGCAGAGCCCAATCTCCGAAGACGCAAGGCCCAGGTACACGCCGTAGAGGGGGAAGAAGGTGATCAATGCGGAGTACATCAGCGTGTTGACGAAGTTTGATACCCCGGCGGCGAAGACGCGTGGGTTCAGGATCGCTTCCCTGAAGCTAATGCGCCGAGTCTCCCTCACACTCCTAGAGGGCGACTCCCTTGCGAATAGCAGGAAGACCAAACCCACCACACCTAGAACACTACTTATCGAGAAGGCGGCCGCGTACCCCCAAGCGGACGAGGCGTAGCCGCCGAGAATCGGGCCGACGGTGAAGCCGAGGCCCATAGTCGTCATGTATAATCCCTGAAGTAGGCTTCTGGCCCGAGCGGGGGCGGCCTCGGATACCCAGACGAACCCGATTCCGAACGTCGAGCCCTGGGCTATACCCAGCAACAGGCGCGCGACGAGGAGGTGGAGGGGTTCCTTAGAGATAATGTATAGGATAGGGACGACGGCGAGGAGAACATAGCCCAGCATCATCACGCCCTTGCGCCCGACCCTGTCGGAGATACCCCCGATGGGCACAGAGAGGAGGACCATAGCCACGCCGACCGCTGACCCATAGACGCCTATCAGGGCAAGGTTGGCGCCGAGCCCCTCGGCGAAGGCGGGGAAGATGGGTATCACGACGCTGTGGCTGGCGTCGGCGAAGAAGATGGCGAGACAGACGACGACCGCGGCCCAGAAGCCCCGCCTCTCCTCCCCCGAAAGACCCGAAAGCATCCCTGAAAAATGGGACTCACTCACCGTGTTTGGGTAGTGCGCCCGTAGGCGGCGTTGATCCATCGTGCCTAGGTCGACGTGCCCGGATGCGACGCCCCGAATGTAGGCGAGGTTCTCATCGAGCAGCGTCCTGTCGTGCTGGGGTGGATCGTGCCCCGGGATGATCACCTTCGCATCTAGCCGGGTATACTCCTCGAGGCTCTGCGTGTACTCCTTGAGGTTGAGCAGGTTGACGTACGGGTACGGGGCTTCGAGGTTGTCCCCGGGGAGCAGCACGCTGTCCACGGAGTCGAAGCAGCTCGCGGAGTCGCCCGTGTGGCCCGGAGTGTAGAAGAACTCGACGCCGTCCTCGACGAATGTGAGCTTCTTCCTGAAGACGAGGTTCGGAGGAGTGAGCCTTACTCCCCCCATCATGTGTTCCCGATACTCCTTGAGCCCCTCCTCGCCCTGGGTGCGAATGCGCCTAAGAGCGGAGTCGTGGGACACGATCAGCGAGCCTTCGAATGACTGGTTCCCCCAGATGTGGTCGTAGTCGGCGTGAGTGTTGAAGACCACCAGCGGCTTCCCGTCGATGCCCTCCTCCCGAAGCCTCGCCAATACTTCCCCCATCGGATCAGGCCCAAGAAACGTATCGATGACGAAAACACGCTTAGGACCAGATATCACATACACGTTGGTATGGTAGGGCTCCATCCACGTGAACAGGAGGCCCCGGGAACCTATCCTCTGGAAATCCATGGCCGACGGATCATCTTCATCGCCCCCGGTGAAAAGGATTGAGACTGTCTGTATCCTAATTAATGACGAACGACGGTCTGTGTTGGGTCTGAAATGACGGAGGATGCCGGGAATAGGAGTAGCCCCTTCCGCTGGGTCATACTTGGCATCGCGTGGCTCACATACCTATCCGTCTACATGGTGCGTATATCCGTACCCCCGCTTTCGCCGTTCATATTAGACGAACTCCACCTCTCGAACACGGAGATCGGGTTACTCGTCTCCGCGGCAGCGCTGGGGTATTCCCTCTTCCAAGTCCCGGCCAGCTGGCTCATTGACAGGGTGGGAATCAAGAGGATGCTCTTCGCGGGGACATTCGCAGCGGGGGCGGTCATCGTCGCCATGTACTTCGTGCAGAATCTGCAAGACGCAGCCATCATCCTCTTCCTCGGAGGGCTCGGGTGCGGCTGCTTCCCCGCCGTCGCCACGAAGGCGATACTGCAGTGGTTCCCCGTAAACGAGAGAGGGACGGTGATTGGCCTACACCAGACCTCAATCACCGTCGCGGGCATAATCACGGCCATCCTCCTCCCGTTGCTCGCGGTCAGCTTCGGCTGGCGATTTGGCTTCCTCGCAGTCGGGGGCATCTCGATGGCGGCCGCCGTGATCGCCTCAATCTTCTACAAAGACGCACCAGACACCTTGGCAATCAAAAACCCGAAAGAAAGCGGCCCAACCAACTGGAAACTGATACGCGAGGTGCTACTAGACAGGAACATACTGCTCGTGAGCGTCTCCTGCATAGGCTTCATGGCGGTCGACTACTCACTCACGACCTATCTGATCATCTTCCTGAAGGACTCTGTCGGCCTGACCGTGACCGTCGCGGGGGTCTTCCTCGCGCTGACTAACGTTGGCGGGGTCTTCGGCAAGCTCTTCTTCGGCACGCTGAGTGACAGGGTGCTCGGGGGGAGCAGGCGGAAGCCCCTGCTCGTCGCCGGCGGCATAACACTTGTGATGACCATAGTCATGCAGGTGATCGCCCCCGGCGCCTCATACTGGGTGATCGCCCTAGCCTTCGCCGTCTTCGGGTTCGCCGCGATAGGCTGGGGGGGACTCAACCTGATCCTGGTCTCCGAGTTCAGCCGGAAGGAGTACATGGGGCTGGCGATGGGTTACTCGCTCATGATCCTGATGATCGGGAACATCGTTGGGCCCCCCGTGTTCGGGTACATAATCGACTCGACTGGTTCATACTCGCTCGCGTGGTGGTTCCTCACAGGTTGTGCCATCGCCTCGCTGTTCTTCATGGCGCTCGTCAGTGAGAAGGACCGCAGAATCGACGCATGATGGTGGTGGGCCGGGCCGGACTTGAACCGGCGACCTCCGCGGTGTGAACGCGGCGTTCCACCAAGCTAGACTACCGGCCCACAGCACCACTAGGGAACCGGACGCAATAAAATCCTTTTCGCCCAATCATAGAACGTCTTAACGATGCTAATGAAAACGTCAACCTCGGAGCCTTACCAGTATCGAAAAGGCGATCACGCCTGAACTATTTGCGACTCAGACCCATCAAAGAGCCAACTCCAAGAACAAGTGAGCAACACCCGCGCAAACATCGCCCCTTTTTATACTCAAAGGAATAAAAGAGATAAGTTTAAAATACATGAATGAGTTGCCTAACAGAACGACATGGTCGTAAAAGTAGCTACACCGGTCGAGATCGTTGACGGAATAAGCTTCCGCCTCAGGACCGACCAGATCGTCATCCTCGAAGGCCTAACAGCCCCTCCGAAGAACAGCGAACAGGAGAAGAAGGCGATGGCCAAGCTGGGCGAGCTAGTTCTAAAGAGGAAGGTCGCCTACGAGGGCCACAGCATCGACACCTTCGGAAGAACGAAGGCAGCGGTAAAGTACGAGGACGGAACCGACATCAATAAGTTGATGGGCACGTTCCTCGCCACCCTGTAACCTCCCTTCTCCAAACAATTTCAACCCCCCAAGTTTCTCCGGAAAATCGTTAAACTCCGAGCAGACACCATAGACCACATGAGCGAGTTCAACCGCCAGAGAACAAAGGAGCTCATCGAGAAACTGACCTCGGGGATGCGCAGGCTCGGCGGTGGTCAGTCGTTCCCGGGTGTCCTCTTCGGTGAACGCCCCCGCATTGCCACATGGATACCCGGGCGACCGACGATTGAAGCCGGGTGAAGCCATACTCGTCGACATGGGCTGCACCATCCACGGCTACTGGAGCGACATCACTAGGACGGTCTTTTACGGTGAGCCAAGCCAGAAGCAGAGGGAGATCTACGACATAGTGCTGAAAGCAAACAGGGCGGCCTTCGACGCCGTGAAGCCTGGAGCCACCTGTGAGTCGGTCGATAAGACGGCGAGATAGGGGTAAGGATCGAGGACACGGTCACCTGCACGCAGACGGGCTGCGAGACCCTCACCAAGTTCAAGAGGAACCTCGCCACATACCCAGTGAAGGATTAGAGATGGACATCCTAGCCCCAACAACCATCGCGGGCGCCGCACTCATACTCCTCGGCATCTACTACATCGTATTCTGGTGGAGCTACTGGAAGACAAACTACAAGGGAAAACTCGTCACCGGCGGCCCATACGCCATAGTCAGGCACCCCTACTACTTCGGCTTTCTCTCACTCACAACCGGCCTGGTTGTCATCCTCCCCCAGGTCGAGACAATAGCTCTCGCACTCCTCTCGTGGATCGTCATCATCGGCCAGATCAAGAACGAGGAGGAGGCACTGCTCAAGCAGTACGGAAATAAGTACAAGGAGTACCAAGAGCGTGTCCGCTGGCGCCTCATCCCCGGAGTATACTAGCAACCATTTTCAACCAATCAAGCACCATCTAACCCGATGAGCGAACTCGTCGACTATTACCGCCAACGCGCCAGGGAGTACGAGGACGTCTACTACTGGACCGACCCCAATCGACAGGAGGATCAGAAGATGATGGCGAAGGCCATACAATCCTCGTTGAAGGGGCGCGAGGTCATCGACCTGGCCTGCGGCACAGGTTGGTGGGACCGCATCCTCTCGGAGACGGCAAAAAACATCACCGGCCTTGACATAAACAACGAAGTTCTGGAGATAGCCAAGACGAAGGAGTACAGTTGCCCAACAAGGTTCCAGACCGGGGACGCCTACCAGCCACCGTTCCAACCCGCCGCCTTCGACGGTGCCCTTGCTACATTCTGGCTGAGCCACATTCCCAAGGATAGGCTACACCCGTGGATCGACGCACTCCACACGGTACTCCGACCCGGGTCGAGGGTCTTCATAGCCGACAACACCAACATAGCAGGCCTAGGTGGGCCGATAATCACCAAGGAGGGTGACGAGAACACCTACAAGCTCCGCACCCTGAAGGATGGGAGCCAACACACCGTCATGAAGAACTATTACTCAAATAAGGAGTTGATTGAGGTGTTCGGTAGACACGTGAAGGACTTTGGCGAGGGAAACGTCTTCCACAGCCACTGTTTTTACTGGGTCGACTACAGTATCTAGACCTTCTTGAAGGCGTCCTTTGGGGCGCCGCAGATTGGGCAGACCCAGTCTCCGGGTATCTTCTCGAAGGGGGTGCCGGGGGCTACGCCCGAGGGGGGATCACCCTCGGCGGGGTCGTAGATGTAACCGCATACGGTGCATACGTACTTGTCCATGGTATGAGCCTCGTAATGGCTTGATTTAAAGGGAGTGAGGAAAAATTCGATGCCGGAGACTCCTAAAAAGGGGTAAAAAGAGGGGGAGACTACTCCTTGACGGAGCCGAGGTCGTGGACCTCGACTGCGCCAAGGTACATCTCGTTTAGCTGCGGGTGGTTTGCCAGCACGTCAGCCCTGCCTGAGAAGGTGAACTTGCCTCCACGCATCATGTAGGCCTTGTCCCCAACCTGTAGGGCGCGCTTTGCGCGCTGCTCGACCAGCACGATGGGCAGACCCGTGGTCTCGGCCATCTGCTCGAGCTGCTTCATGACGTCGTTTACAAGCTTGGGCATGAGGCCGGCGGTGGGCTCGTCCACCATCATTAGCTTGGGCTCCCTCATGAGGACCATTCCCTCGGCGAGCATCTGGCGCTCACCGCCGCTCAGTGTACCCGCGGCGCGGGGCATGTACTCCTTGAGCCTCGGGAAGAGGTTCCAGACGAACTCTAGCTTGTCCTTATACACCGTGGAGCTGTTGACCGTGTAGGCCGCCATCTTTAGGTTGTCTTCGACGGTGAGTTTGCTGAAGATGTTGCCGGTCTGGGGCATGTACCCGATACCCATCTTGGTTCTCTCGTAAGGTGGGATGTTCGTTATGTCCTTCCCCTGGAAGGTGACTTGGCCGGAGTAGACTGTTGCGAGCCCCATGATTGCCTTGAGGAGCGTCGTCTTGCCGACGCCGTTTGGGCCGACTATGACGGTTACCTCGCCATCGGGGACCTCGAAGTCCAGATCGTAGATGACGTGGATCGGGCCGTAGCCGACGTTTAATCCTTTGGTCTCTAGTATGTTACCCATATTACTCACCTAGGTACGCTTCGATGACGCGTGGGTCCTCGAATACCTCCTCGGCTGTGCCCTCGGTGACCAGCTTACCGCGGTCCATCGCGAAGACGTGGTCCGCGTACTGGGCGGCTACCTCGAGCCTGTGCTCGATGACGAGGAATGTGATGCCTAGCTCGTCACGGAGTTTCAGAACGTGGTTGAAGATCTGGTGGCAGAGCTTGGGGTCGATGCTGCCAACGGGCTCGTCGAGTAAGATTGTCTCTGCGCCGGACATCAGGGTCCTGCCGATCTCTAGAAGCTTGAGCTCACCACCACTCAGGGTGTTGGCGGGCTTGTTCCATACATGCTTCAGACCGAGTACCTTGAGAAGCTCTGAGGCTCTCCTGACCGCGCTGATCTCACTGTCGATCCATGTTGGCTTCGCGAGGGATTTGAACAGGTTTTCACCAGCGTTGTCAGGGAGGGCGACGAGCATGTTCTCCAGGGTTGTAAGCCTTAGGAAGGGGGACGCAATTTGAAAGGTCCTGACGAGACCCATGCGGGAGATCTTGTACATCTCCTCGTTGGTGATATCCTGGTCCCTGTAGTAGATGTGCCCTTCTTCGGGGTGGAATAGCCCTGAAATGCAGTTGGTGAGCGTCGATTTCCCGCAGCCATTTGGACCTATAAGAAGGTAAATACCGCCTTCTTTGAGGCCGATACTGATGTCATCAACGGCTGCGAATCGACCGAAATATTTTCTTACGTTTTCGATTCTGAGAATCTCCGACATACCAGCATCAACTAACGTATCTGTACCCAGTATAGAGTTTAAATAGTTTTGCAGAGTGCCTTTTAAAGTAAAAAATTGGGTTAAAAAAAGGGTGAAGAAAAGAAAGGAGGTAAAGTTAAGGGGTTTATGGTCCGATTGGAGTGTATCCGAGCACACTCGGTACGAAGGCAGTTGTCTGGAAGTCAGGGTCGTACGTGGCCATGATCTTGCTGACTGATGCCTTCGTGGCACCGGGGTAGAATCCCCAAACGTCGTATGGGGGGGATGCCCTGTCGCCGTACTGGTCAAGCTTGCTCCAACCCGCAGCCCCGAATAGCTGGAACGCTACGGGAGCCTGCAGGGGTACAAGGGTTTGTCCATCAGTACTCTGTGCCTGATACATGGAGTTCGCGATTACTGTTGCGATGTCGTAGGAGTATGCAGAGTAGGCGCTGTATTGTTGCTTAGTGAGTGCTATATATCTGCTTTCGAGGTCAGTGAAGAGGACTGTAGGAGTTTGGCGGGAGAGTAGGCTGTATATGCCTATGTGGTTTGCCTCCTCGGGGGCGTCGTCCATAGCTCTCTGGCTGAGAGCAGTACCGTCGCTACCCCACCAGTGTACATTGTAGATGTTGGGATAGGAGCTTACCTGCTTGCATATCACTGAGATTTCGCTGAAGGATAATATCACTACGCCGACCCTCTGGGTCTCACCATTGTACGATGCTACCGCAGTCTTCACCTGCTCGTCGGCAACCGTCAGATAGTTAGAGAACTCTACTGATTCAGCAGCATATCTTATTACGTCGCCCTCTATCTTACCGCCCTTTGCGGTCCAGATGGGGGTCAGGAGGTTAACGATGCCATCTCCCCAAGAGTCACCACGCTGGAAGATGACAAGGCTCTTCACACCAGCTGCCCACATCACATTTGCTAGGGCAGGGGCGAGAGCCGTGTCTGCGGTACACATACGGAAGAGGTTATCATTCGCGAGTGCGAGTGTTGGCGAAGTGGAGGATGAACTCCACATCAGCATACCGTTAGAGTTGCAATAGCTGAGGGCGGACTGAGCCTGGCTCGACCAGCCACCACCCTCAAAGACGGTTACACCTGCGGACTTAAAGCCCTGGACCTTTTCTAAGTGGGTGTTTGCCTGACCCTGAGCGTCATCAACGAGGTATTGGAAGGTGGTACCGTAACCAAGTGTCGCGCTATATTTGTTCATATCAGACGCGATAATCTGTTCGTGGTATGGCTTTCCGACCTCTAGGGCGGTTGTATCTGATGCTATGTAGCCGAGTTTGATGATTTTGCCCTTCAAAGGAGCCTCTGTGACGGTCTGGATGACCGTAGTACCCACAGTTACTGTCTTAGTGGGTGCGGCGAAGTACCCGATACCGCCGCCTACAATTAAACCTGCAACTAATAGTACTATTGCTAGTGTCATTCCTTTATCTGCCAAGTTTTACACCTTTGTTTGTCGCGTTAGTAGTCTTCGCCACACTATATTTAAAACTTGACATAATATATCCTAAATTGACCTTCTTTTTGATTAATCAATGGCATGCGTATATTGGAAATATTATGAAGTATTTTTGTTAATTATTAAGAATTAAAAAACGTGATTTATCATTTATTTGCAATAGATCCCGGTTTTAGGAAAAATATTATAAACGAAATCAAAGGTGAATTTTACGGAGAAAAAATGGATACAACGATCATTTATATGGCCATTACATACGCAAGCGAACTAACTCTTCTTAGCATCGGTTTTACACTGACATACCTCACTGCAAAAATTCCAAACTTCGCCCACGGAACCTACGCGGGATTTGGCATATATGTGAGCTACACATTCGCCAAGTTCTGGGGCATCAACCCATACCTCGGGTTGCCCTTCGCGTTCATTGTAGGCGGTATACTCAGCATAATCGTCTATAAACTCGTCATCAGCACGCTCACGAAGATGGGTAGTGGCTCAATCGTTCTAACGATTGCAACGCTAGCCATCCAGATCTTCCTCGGGGCGTTGCTGAACATCTACGCCTACATGTTCATCGCGTTCTACAAACAATATGCGACAGGTTTCCTCTTGAAGGAGTATGACTTCAAGGTCGGGGACATCTCGGGCATATTCTTTGTCTCGATCGGGATAAGCATCGCAACGGTTCTCATACTACACTACCTGCTCACGAAGACGAAGATGGGCATCGCCATGAGGGCGACTGCTGAGGACCCTGAGCTCGCCTCAGTCCTCGGCATCAACATCAACAACGTCCAACTCTTCTCATGGTTCCTAACGGGCGGACTCGCGTGTCTCGCAGGCGCCATGATCCCATTCTGGCTTCAGAGCAGCCCTGGGACGGGCTCAAGTATAATCACGAGCATCATGGCAGGAAGTCTACTGGGTGGCTTCGAGAGTATCTATGGAGCCATCATAGGTGGTTTCACCATCGGGTTGTCTGAGATCCTGCTCACACTAGGTGGACAGATGCTATTAGGCAACTGGTTCGGTGAATACAGACCGCTCATTCCCATGATTTTCCTGATAATTGTTCTACTGATCGAGCCAAGGGGCTTACAGGGCTTCTATGAGAGTTACCAGAAGAGAAGGGCAAAGCCTGTTCCTAAGGAACCCGAGAAGAAGGAGGCCGAAAAGTGATGTACGCGAACATAGCACTAGGTATACTAAGTTCACTACCGACGGCGATCGAGGGCACGAACAGGCTCATCGTAGACATCGCCATGTTCTTCGGTCTTCTAGTCATCGTAGCCATGGCACTCAACTTCCAGTACGGCAACGCGGGCATCCCCAACATGGGATGCGCAGTACAGGTCATCATCGGCGCCTTCTCGGTCAGCGCAATCGTCATGAGGGTGATGTTCACCGTCATCGCGGCGTCGGGAGTGCCACTCGATAATTGGAACGACCCCTTCAAGTGGATCTACAGCAACCCAGCCAACGTAGGACTCGCCAACACATTCCTGACGCACAACGCGGTGATAGCGATAGGCTTCTTCCTGTTAAGCCTAGGCACCGCAGTTGTACTAGGCGCAGGAATCGGCTATCTACTCGCCCTTCCAGCCATCCGTCTGAGGGCTACCTACCTGATGATCGTGCTCATCACCATCTCTGACGCATCCCAGATCATAGGCAGAAACGTGACATGGATCTCCGGAGGAACACTCGGAGTCTGGATCCCCAACGTCTTCGCCTGGTACCCGGGAGACGTCGGAGTGATAATGGCGGTCGTCACACTGCTACTAGGGCTCGTCAGCTTCTTCATCTTCAGGACGATGCTCAACTCACCCTACGGTAGGTTGATGCGCGCCATGAGGGAGAACGAGGTCACCTTGGGCAGCATTGGCAAGAACGTCGTCGGTATCCGCCGCAACATTCTGATGTTCGCGTCGGGCATAACGGCGATCGCCGGAGTAATGAACGTCTACTACCTACAGTTCTCGAACGAGTCTGGCTACCAACGCGCATACTGGACCTACTGGCCATGGCTCATGCTCATACTAGGCGGTCCGGGCAACAACGCTGGAACCTTCCTCGGCGCGGCGGTGATCATCGCACTAAGGCGTCTGATCATCGTCTTCAAGTTCGAGATACAGCGGTTCTTCTTCTTCCCCATCTCCTACCTGGAGGACATCATCCTCGGTGGTCTGCTGGTCGTGGTAATGATCTTCAGACCCAACGGGCTGATCCCAGAAAAGCTCCTCTACATCCCAGGCGTCAACTACACCAAGATGATACATGAGGATGTAAAGGTGGACTGGCGCGCAGCACCAAAGGCTAGGGAGAAGAAGGCCGCCAAGAAGGAGGAGAAAAAGTGATGAACGGACTACTACTGATGGCAAGCATCCTTAGACTCATCGGAGACGCGGCAACCGACCAGTACGATAACATCCTGTTCTGGTTGATGATCGCGCTCTGGGTCATCATGCCTGTCTTCATCGTCTACGAGGAACTCAACGAACGAAAGGCGTTGAGGGAAGCCGAGAAGGCGACCGACGGCCAGATCTAAACCTCACCATCTTCAACCCGTTTTATTTTTATAAAACCCACCAGCCTAGGGTGGGGTCTATATTTTCAAAAAACTGATTCGAAGGAAGCGGATTACTCGGTGGTCAGGGTGTAGTGAACACCCATCCCGGTGAGAGCCTTGTCGATCTTCTCGATGAGTGCCTCGAGCTGCTTCATGGTGGGCTTCTTGTCGACCCACTCGAACATGAAGTCGTGGTCTCCGAGGAGCTGCTTGGCGTCGCTGATGATCTTTGCGGGCTCGTAGCAGTCGACGTATGTGCTCTTCAGGTTGTTGAGGTAGTTTTGCCAGTCGCGGTTGTCTGCCTGTAGCCTCGTCGGGTATGGTATGCACTTGTGGCTGAACTTTATCTCCTTCTCCTTGGACACCTCAACGGCTACACCTTCGAGTGCTTGTAGAGCCTTCATGAGCGGTGGACCATAGATGCGAACATATGTCTTTGCCAATACAGTCGCCTAAGAATTCATCACGGAAGGATAATATAAAATCTTTTCACTTAGGACTGATGGGTGAGTGAAGCTAAGCCGAGGTGGGCTCTTCGCTCTGAGAAGACATGCGCCTCATTATGAGGCGGTATTTCCGGTACTTGTCATCCATCGAGAACTTTGCTGGGTGCGGGGACTTTACTGGGCCGCCGCAGCGTGGGCAGGCGTCTTCTTTAAGCGTGTATGACCCGCATTTGTCACATTTTCTGAGGAGCCAGACCATGGGGGGTTATCTACTCCCTTTTGAAGGAGATGGTGCCCTCGTGGGTGGACCAATCCTTCTCGGCTTGCTTGACGACGCGGTCTAGTGCGAGTTCCGCCTTCTTGTAGTCCTCGGCTGTGACCTCTACGCGGTACTTTGGGGAACCGAGTGTGTAGAGGTTTACCGTGGACTCGGTCTCTTCTCCGAGGTCCTTGATGGTGTGGAAGAAGTCTTTGATCTCTTCGACGCCTCTGCTTCCCATCGCTGTAACCTCGAAGACGCCCTGGATTGTGACGCCCTTTACGATGATCTTCTCCGCCGCGATTTTGGCGAGGGCTTCCGAGGTCTTCTCATTCATGCCCAGATCGGTTAGGATCTTTACGCCCTTCTTCGCGGCCTGCTCAAGCGTGTCGTATAGGTTGACGTTAGCCTCGTTTAGCTTGGGGCTTATCTCGTCGAAGAGGTCGCCGGGGGTCATCTTCAGCTCTGTGGCGGCTTGCTTGAGGAGTGTCTCGGCTTTGCGGGTCTTCTTCCACTGCTCGATCTTTTTCCTGCGGTCGTCCTTGTTGACCCTGCGTAGGCTGAGGTCTACCTGTCCCTTGGAGGGGTCTACCCTGAGGACTTGGAGGACGACTTTCTGGTTCTCCCTTACGTGGTTGCGGATGTTTCGTACCCAGCGGGAGCTGATCTCTGAGATGTGGAGAAGTGCTTCCTTGTTGTCGAATTCGTCTAGGGCGACGTATGCGCCGTATGACTCGATGCGGCTGACGGTCGCTACGACCATCTCGCCTGTTTCCGGCCACTCGGCGTGCCCTAGAGACATGGGGTCGGTCACCCTAGAACTGCCATGATGGAGCCGTTGATCTCGGCTTTGCCACCGGTTGGCCTCGCGATGACCTCTCCGCATGTGCGGCACTTGACCTCGTGGGTCGCGTGGCTGAATACGATTTGCTCAGACTCGCAGCTGAGGCACTTTACTCTTAGGAATCTCGATGAGGGTCTGGGGATTAGGTTGTCCCATTCTGCCATTTTACTCCAACTCCGCCTTCTTGAGCCGTAGTCCCTCGCGCATCAGGCTGTGTTTGCACTCCTTGCACTGGAGCATTAGTGTGGTCTTCTTTGTGACCTTTGCCTGGTTGTGCTGCATTGGGAATTTCTGGCCTCCGTAGCCCTGCTTGCGTACGGCTTGGTCGCGTTCACCCTTTCGGGAGCCGCGGCGCTTGCCTGCCTTGTATATGGTGACAGCGAACTCAGTGTGCGTTTTGCACTTTGGGCAGAAGGTCCTGAGTGTCTTGGGAACTTTCATGGCTCTGTCTCCACTAGCTTGGCTATGCCCTTCCTTATTAGGTTATCCGCGTTCTGGGCGGGGAGGGATGCGACGTCTTCGGCCTTGAATGGGCCGTATGTTTTCATGTCGACGCCCATTATGGCGGGGAGGGGCTGGGTGAAGCGGACGACTTTGAGGGTTTGTTCACCGGTTTCGGTGTGGTGGGTGGGTGGTTGGGGGTGGGGCGTCACCTGCGGCGGCGCAGCCATGGGCGGCGCCTCGATCTTGGGCTCCCTACCCTGTAGGATCTGCTTCATCCCCTGGGTGTGTCCGGCGAGTAGGCGGCGGAGCTCGACCTGCAGCCGCTTCTCCTCGGCGGTTAGGTTGAGTGGCTCGACGGGGGCGCCGTTAAGCTCCGCGGTTACGAGCTTACTCAAGCGTAGCCTGTTGAGGTCTTCGAGCATCTTGTCGACGTGGTCGTGCTCCTTCTCGATGAGCTTCCCCTTGATGGTGGTTTTGTCGACTGTTCGGCTCTGCTCGCGGAGCTGGGTTGCGTAGCCCGCCATGGCGCCGTAGAAGCCCTCGGGGAGGGGTTGTATGTCTGGCCTCTGCTTCTCCCTCCTCCAGGAGTCGTATAGGGTCCTGTATTCGTCGGTCATTGTTCTATCCTCGCCCCCTTCTTGCATAGTAGGAAGAGCGCGACCGCCATGGGGACGGTCGCGGTCTCCTGCGTGTATGGGCCGTATTCGGCGTCGGCGATCCTTATCTTCGGGGCGTGTCGGACATATACTTTCGCCTCGCCGGTTCTGAAGGCTATTGCGCTCGTCATGGGGTCGTAGTCGGGGAGGGAGTCGAGGTTGATCGTCTGGACCTGCCAGCCGGTTTTGCCGTGTAGTGTGTTGGGGAGGCGTATGAGTCGGTGGATGTCTGTGGTGACGACGGTGTCTATGTCGGCGGCTTGCTCCTTGACGGCTATCTCCATGAGTTTGGATAGGTCCGCCATGAGTTTGTCATCGTCGCTTAGGTCGACGGCTTTGAGGAGGACGCTTGGGTGGCTCTCCTCTAGGATTGTGAGGGCCTTGTCCTTCTCGTTGACGAGGAGGCTCGTGATCTTTCGCCCTAGTTTTAGCGCCTTGATCTCCTCGGGGGGCGTGGAGGCGATGTAGTCGTATAGGGCTCTTCCGGCTCTTCCCCTCCAGCCTTCGTCGGCAAGGGTGGATCTGCCCCCCTTGGCGCGTGGGTTGAAGCCGAGGTACTCCGGCTTGAGGCCGGTTCCCAGGATATAGTCCACGACCTCACGCCTACCATACTGGTCGAGGTTCCTGATCCTCGGGCTTCTGACGTGGACGTGGTAGCCGCGGTTGCCGGAGAAGTTTACGACGAGGTCACCCGCGGGGCTGAAGCCGAGGTCCTGTATGAGCATGTCGAGGAGCTTCTGGGTCTCGTGTTTCGCCGCCTGTAGGCAGTGTTCGCAGAGCCACGTCTCCTCCTCGAAGGCGGCTTTCCCGCACTTGCAGATTTCTGGGTGTTTGCCGGTGCCTTCTTCGCCGCAGTTTCTGCATTTCCACTTGTCGTGTTCGTGTTGGCAGGGGAGGTCGAAGTGGTCGGCGTCGATGTCGAAGACTAGGTCGGCTCCGCTCCAGCCTTTTCCCGCCATGTCTGCTTCGGGGCGCTGGTAGTAGCTGCTGCTGTGGTAGCTGTGGGCGGGGCCGTTCTCCTTGAGGTATCTCTGGAAGGTCGCCTCGTCGGGGAAGCCTATGTGGCGGAACATGGTCTTTCCCCCGAATTGGAGGAAGGCGAACTCGCGCTGCTTGATCTCGGTTGGGGCGGGGATGGTCCTCGCGTTTCCCTGGTACCACCTATGGAATTGCTCCGCGACGAATCTTGGGCTTCCCCAGTCGGACTCCATAGGCGCTCAGGTGTATGTGTCCGCCGTGTTTTAAAACTGGTTTGCTTCGGAGCTACTTGTTCAGGCTGCTGTGTGGGCACTTGCCGCAGAACTTTGGGTTGAATCTGACTAGGTTGTTGTACTGTGTGCAGAAGTGGAGGCCGGTGTTTCGGATTGTCTCCTTGACGCTGTCTGCCAATTATGGTCCTTTATTGGCTCGGCGTGGGGGTATTTGAGGGTTGAGGCTGGGGGGGTTTCTGGTAGGCTAGGCGGCGCGCCTTTATGCGGTAGTAGCTCAGGGGGTGTTTTATTCGTTCGCAGATGTCGTCCTTGTTTCGGCAGATTCCGTGGGTTCGGAGTGTGTCGCAGAGGGGTGGCGTGTACTTTGTCCGGTTTCCCTTGACGCCTGCGATGTGTTCGACCTGGTACTTCGTCATGGCTGGGTCGAAGTCGGTGACGCTTGTGTAGAGGTCTATTAGGCTGTCGAGGGGCATCCCGACGGTGACTAGGAAGCTTGTGAGGGCGAAGCGCTCCATGTGGCTGGCGCGCCTCCCGGCTAGTAGCCCCTCCATGCAGTAGCGGATGCACGGCGGGAAGGCTGTGTTGATGACCTCTGAGGGTAGGTCCTCGCCGCCTAGCCTCGTTCTGTTCTCCTCGAAGACCTTGGAGACTCGGTCGAGGCGTCTCTGTAGGGGCTCGGGGAGGTTGATCTTGACGGGTTTGAGGCGCTCCTTGATGAGGTTCTCGACCTCGCCCTGTATGAGGCGGGCGACCTCGCGCTGCGTGAGCAGGACGTAGCCGTTCTTGACTATGCGGTTGACGAGCTTCCACTTGTCCTCGTGGAAGCTGTTGGAGCTTCGCAGGTAGTCGTGGAAGTGGAGGCGGAAGTCGTGGAGGACGCCGTCGTACTTCTCGCCGGAGTCCTTGAGGTCCCAGCCGAAGTCGTCGCGTGCTATCTGCGCGAGCTTGTCGCGGTCCTCGTCCTGCAGGAGGAAGTAGACGCGCACCGCCTCGGCGAGGGCGTAGCGCCTGTTTAGGAACTGCTCCCCCTTGACTGAGACGAACATGACGGCGACGGGGAAACTGAGCAGCTCGGTCATGTAGTCGTCGAGGCTGTCGTCTACGGCGCCGTCCTCGATGGCTTGGACGACGCGCTCCGCGGCTCGGTCCAAAACCTTCTCGTATGTTGGGGTGGCGAGGTCGTCCAGCTGGAGGTTCAGGGCGTCGACTAGCTTCGCCGCCTCCGTGAGGAACGGGTACTTGGCCGCCTCCCTCTCCAACATCTTCCTTCAGCCCTCATGGTGTTTCGGCTGTGAAAAGGCTTCCCCCCGCAGGGTTTATCTCCGCCGCGTGGATAGCCTGCGGCGGCATGAAGCGCAAAGAGACCATCAGGCTCGACTATCCACCAGACGCGCACTACAATCCGGCGGTGCGGGCGGGGGACTTCGTCTACACCTGCGGGCACATCGGGTTGGAGGACGAGTCTGGGCGGGAGCTGACGACGATCGAGGACCAGACGCGGGCGACGCTAGTCGACCTGCGGAAGACGCTGGCTGCGGCTGGCGCCACGATGGATGACATCGTCAAGGCGACGGTCTACATCGCCGACATCGACTTCTACGAGAAGATGAACGAGGTCTACGTGACCTTCTTCGAGGGACCGACGCCGGCGAGGTCGACGATCGTGACGAGGCTGGTGATGGACGAGATTCTAGTAGAAATAGAGGCCGTGGCGTACAAGCCACAAGCCTGAGTCACTTGAGGTTCTTGTCGGCGAAGTGCTTGAGGCGGCGTAGTCCCTCGGGGGCCCATGTGCGCCCGTAGCTTATGCGGAAGTTGTTGCCGGGGTAGTTGAAGATCATGCCGGGCCAGACCATGACGTGCTCCTGCTTGGCGTATTCCTCGGTGAACTTCTCGACGTTCATGCCGATTAGCTCGGGGAAGCCCACCGTCGCGCCCTTGGGGTGCACCCACTTGAAGTGGTCGCCGTAGTCCTCGAAGAACTC
>JAPKYO010000046.1 GCA_026394265.1 Candidatus Bathyarchaeota archaeon | reverse complement strand
CTCAACGAGATGAGGATGGCGAGCTACACGTCGAAGCTGGCGGACTGGGACTGCCACAGCGGGGCGAGCAGGGACATATTCAACAGCGCCACCCTCGGAGGAGCCAAGGGGCTGGGGAGGAGCGACCTCGGCCGCCTCGCCCCCGGTGCACTCGCCGACATCGCCGTCGTCGACATGGAGACATTCAACGGCGTCCCCTACCGCGACCCCGTGAAGAACCTCATAAACAGCAGCCAACGCGCCGACGTCAAGTGGGTCATAGTAGACGGCAAGATAGTGGTCGAGGACGGCAAACTCACCACCATAGACGAGGAGAAGCTGCTCAGGGACGCCCAGAAGGCGGGTGAGGGCATCTGGGCGCGGATACCCGAGCACCACTACCTGAAGCAGACAGCCGATGAGGTTTCTCCCCTCAGCTTCAAGCTCTGGGAAGAAAAGTAGGGGGTCACTTTGACTCCCTGAAAGTCACTGAACCATTTATTAATCCTCATCCCTCACCATCCTTCATGGTTCTCAAGAAGAGGAGGCTCGGCAAGACCGGACTGCAGGTCACGGAGATGGGCTTCGGTGGCATCCCCATACAGCGCGTCTCCGAGGCGGAGGCGATCAAGGTCGTGAAGAGGTGCTACGAACTCGGCATCAACTACTACGACACCGCCCGCGGCTACACGACGAGCGAGGAGCGCATGGGGAAGGCACTAGAGGGCGTGAGGGACAAGGTCTACATAGCCACGAAGAGCCACGCCAAGACCGCGAAGGATCTGCGCGAGAACCTCGCGACGAGTCTCAAGAACCTGCGCACCGACTACCTCGACCTCTATCAGTTGCACAACGTGACGGACGACGGGTGGAAGACGCTGCAGGCTCCCGGCGGGGCGCTGGAGGAGCTTCTCAAAATCAAGGAGGAGGGGATCGCCCGACACATCGGTGTGACGAGCCACAGCCCCACATTCCTTACACGCATCGTCGGCGAGGGCAGCCCATTCGAGACGATCATGGTTGGCTACAACTACATCGCCCTCGAGCCATCGAAGGAGCTACTACCCACATGCAAGAAGAAGGATGTCGGCACGATCATCATGAAGCCATTCGGCGGAGGCGCATTTACCAACGCGGCCACTGCCCTCAAGTTCGTCCTCGCCGACAAGAACGCCGATTGCACCATACCCGGCATGCAGAGCGTCGCCGAAGTCGATGAGAACGTCGCCGTCTGCGGCGGGAGCCTCACCCTCTCGAAGGACGAGCTCGACTCGATCGAGATGGACCGCGCCGCCCTGGGGGACGAGTTCTGCGCCGCCTGCGACTACTGCCAGCCATGCCCAGTGGGGATACCGATCAGCTTCGTGCTCCGCACCGAGATGAGCACCCTGCGCCGCATGGGGTGGACGGAGGGCGTCGTGAAGCAGACCCGAGAAGTTGCCCCGAAGGTGGCGGCTTGCCTCGACTGCGGCGCCTGCGAGACCCGCTGCCCATACCAGCTACCCATCAGGAAGCTTCTCCCAGAGAAGATGGACGCCCTCCTCAAACGCCTAGAGGAGCGTAGCATCCCCTAGACAACAGACTTTTCTACACTACGCCCAATATCTACACGAGCTTGTCATGTCAACTAAAGAACATCAAGAGAAGATGGTAGAGGAGCTGAAGGCGATCAGGGAGCTGCTTACTCCGAAGCCAGCAGCGGCACCGGCGGCGCCGGTGAAGAAGACGTTTGGTCAGGAGTTCATGGATTTCCTGAACAAGTACGGCGTCATCGGGCTCGCCATTGCCTTCATCATAGGCGGTGCCGCGGGGAGGCTCGTAACGGCGCTGGTAAGCGACCTGCTCATGCCCATCATCGGCGTGGTCGTCCCGAACGGCGACTGGAGAACCACCGTGACTCAGGTCGGCCCCATAAAGTTCCTACTAGGCGACTTCCTGGGCACCCTCGTGGACTTCATCGTCATCGCCCTCATAGTCTTCATGCTGATGAAGCAGATCTCCAAGACAGGCCTCAAGTAGAGACAGGGAAAGTGGTAAAACCATCTTCCCCCTTCTTTCTCTCGTATGAGCATCGCAAAGGTTTTCGCGGAAGCCGATAAGGCGTCAAAGGAAGTAGCCGAGCTCACATCAGGGCTCGTGAAGTTCAACAGCGCCCACCCCGAGGGGCGCACAGACGAGATAGTGCCCTACATCGCCGAGTACCTCGACAAGTATGGCATAGAGCACGAGACTCACGCGCAGGATCCTAAGAAGCCCAACATCGTGGCGAAGATACCCGGAAAGTCAAACCACAAGATCATCTGGGTGGGACACATCGACGTCGTCCCCGAGGGCAAGCCCGAGGCGTGGAAGTACCCCGCCTACGAGGGCGTCATTAAGGGCGGCATCGTCCACGGCAGGGGCAGCAGCGACATGAAGGGCAGCTGCGCCGCAGCCATGGTCAGCGCACGCATACTCAGCAAGATGAAGCTCCCCAACCCCGTCGAGTTCTGGTTCACCAGCGACGAGGAGATAGGAGGCGGAGCGGGCGCCAAATGGCTCGCCGAGTCGGGCCGCTTCAAGGGCGAGGTCTGCGTAATAGGCGACGGCAACGGCGGTGGCGCCGCGAACCCGAGCATCGACCTCGGCTGCAAGGGCGGCGCGCAGACGCGCCTCATAGCCAAGGGCAAGACCGCCCACGGCAGCACCCCATTCCTAGGCGACAACGCCATCACCAAACTCATCAAGGTCATCCCAGAGGTCTACAAGATCGGGAACTTCAAGCTAGAACTCCCCGAGGACCTCAACAAGCCCATCAGGGACAGCGTAAAGTTCTACATGGATGAGGCCAAGACGCCCGAGCTGCAGAAGGCGGTCAGGCGCCTCTTCAACTACCCGAGCGTCACCTGCAACATAATCAACGGCGGCGTCAAGATCAACGTCGTCCCCGACTACGCGGAGGCGGAGTTCGACATACGCCTCACCCCCGGCGCGAGCGTCTCAGCCGTCAGGAAGGAGATCGACAGAATAGTCAAGGCGGCGAACGTCCCCGGCGTCGAGGTGGCAGCCGGGCGGGAGACACACGCCAAGGCGACGGGCAAACTCGGCGACCAGGCCGGCTTCTACGAGAGCCCCGACACCGTCTTCGCCAATCAGTTCGTCAAGGCGATAAAGAAGGCGACGGGGAAGAAGCCGGGGATGAAGATACTCACCGGCGGAACCGACGGCATAAGCACGAGCAAGATCGCTGGGATACCCAGCCTCGGCTACGGCACCAGCATAAGCGGCGTCGCCCACCAGCCGAACGAGTACATCACAATCGAGAACCTCGTCCTCGGCATCAAGGTCTACGCAGGCTTCCCCTACTTCTACAAACCATAACCCCTTTTTTCTCACCCAAACTCTTCATCCAAAAAATCCGTTATCACAACTAGCATCAAATAAGCCGCCCGATCCATGAGAAAAAATGGGATCAGTCGAATAACCAGAAAAACGGCCCTGATCGGCGAAATGCCCTACGAAATCGCTCCATTAGTGATCGGATCTCAGCAAAAGAGGCACATATTCCCTACATGGCTGCACGCCGAAAAAGAGAGGGGGGTACGGAAATGAAGCCTGAAAACACGCTCAATTACTAAAATGACCCAGAAAATCAGTCAGTTTACCGTTGATTATGTCCCAAAACGGGCATTTAAGCGACCTATGAGAGGTTCCGCGGCTTCGCCACTATCTCCCTGATCTCCAGCTCGAAGAACTTCCTCGGGTACGCCGGCTTGACGACGATGCAGGTGTCCGTTCCGGTGGATGTCCCCGCGATCGCCATGACCTCCCGATCCATCGGGATCAGTCCCGCGTCGGCCGCCATGAGGGTCACCTCGACGCAGACCTTCATCCCCTGCCCGAAGCGGTAGAGAGTGTCTCGTACAATCTCCTCTATGCTCTTGCTGCCGCTCTTCTCTGTGAAGCTGCTGGCGACGCCGTCCCCCAACGCGTGGGTGGCCACCAAGGGCTTTATACCCGCCTTCTCCAGCTTCCTCTTCTCCTCCTCGGTGAAGCACCAGCCGTTCTCCTTGTAGCCCTCCGCGATCCCCACTGCCACGAGGTTGAGCTTCGGGTCGGCGAAAACCTCCTTCGCCCTGATGGCGGTCCCGCCGTGGGTCGTCGCCACGACGACGTCCCTTATCTTCAATTCCTTCGCCCGCTTCTTCGCCGCGGCGAGGACTAATTCGGTGTTCTCCCCACCGGTCGAGTCACAGTATAGGATGGTCTTCTCCAATTCTCTGCACCGGGTATGGTGTGTGTTTGTGCCCGGATAAGCTGATTGAGGGGTGGCGCGGCCGGAGAGATTCGGACTCTCGACCATGGGCTCCGAAGGCCCACGCTCTATCCACTAAGCCACGGCCGCACCCGCAGGGATGGGCGCCTCAACACAATTAAGCGTTACCACGCCCCGGGCGAACCCATAATAAGCCAGCGCCCGTCGAATACACCGAA
This sequence comes from Candidatus Bathyarchaeota archaeon, assembly GCA_026394265.1. The sequence continues at coordinate 43,332 of JAPKYO010000046.1, read as the reverse complement.
AGGGTGCCAAGATGCCCGAGGAGAGACTCATAAAGGCCGCCGAGGTCAGCGTCTTCGCACACGCCACCGAGGACGAGGAGAAGGTCAAGCAGGCGGTGAAGAGGCTCGCCAAATATGAGCCACTATTCGAGTCACAGCGCCTCACGGGCCACTACGAGGACCCGATAACCCTCCTAACCTCGAAGACGGTGAAGAAGAAGGAGGCGACCGACTTTCTCGCCAACATCATCAACAAGCTCTCCAGCCTCGACAAGGAGACACTCCTGCAGGAACTACCCAACCGCGTCGACCCTCAAGGAAGCCTCTACATCCGCCTCGATAAGCAAAAGGCGTTTCACGGTCGCGCGGTCCTAGCCGAGAACGACCCGATCCGGGTCAAGTTCAAGTTCCAGCTCCCCCACAAGGCAGACCCTGTAGCAGTGGTGCGCGAATACATCATCAACCTAGAGGAGGACGAGGAATGAGGCACTACGTCGACCTTCACCTGAGGCCCTCGACGCCGGAGCAGGCGCGGGAGATGGCGCAGCTCGCATCCCAGCTCGGGTACAAACACATCGCCACAACTAAACCAATTACGGACTCCGGGGGAATCGTCGCGGCGACCCGCATCGACATCGACGCGAAGCGGGGGAGGGAACTCCAAGACGCCCTCAAACGAAACAGGCGGAGGTACGACGTCGTCGCGGTCAGGTGCCTCTCCAAGGAGGTGGCGAGGATGGTCGCCAAAGACGACCGGGTAGACATACTACTCTTCCCCGACGACCCCGCCCAGAGGAAGCAGAACTGGCTAGACCACCACGAGGCGGGGCTCATCGACGGCACGGGGCGTGCATACGAGATAAACGCCTCAGAGTTCCTGGCCACCAGCCCGACGCGCCTATCCAAGGTGATAACCATGATCAAGCGGGACCTCGCCGTGGCTTCGAGACACGACATACCCGTTGTGCTTTCGAGCGGCGCGTCCACACCTCTCGCCATGCGTGAGCCCAAGGCCCTCACCGCCCTCGCGACCCTCCTCGACATCGACGAGGATTACGCCGCCGACATGGCATCCAGCATCCCCGAAGCCATCCTAGAGAGAAACCACGCCAAACTTAGGGAGGAACCATGATGCCAGTGAGGGGAATCAGGCGCAGATACCTACTCTTCAACGTCTCAACCGAGTCCACCCCCGAGGAGAAGGCGATCTGGGAGACCCTCAGGGACTCCATCCTCACCCTCTACGGCTCGAAGGGGCTCTCACTCATCGACCCGAACCTCATAGAGTACAACGAGGAAACTCGGAATGGCATCGTCAGGTGCACACACGACACCGAGAGGTTCCTCCGGGCATCCCTAGCCTCGATCATGAGCGTATCCGGCACCCCAGCAGCCGTAAGAGTGCAGAGAACCAGCGGCACCATCAAGGCACTCCGCAAGAAGGCGGGCATCGAGAAGCCGAAAAAAGAAGTTGATAAGTAAAATAGAGAAGTATTTTTATTCCCCCTGATACTTGACAAGGTGGAATCGCCACAGAGACGTGGGAAGGAGACTGAAAAAATGATAATACCCGTGAGATGCTTCTCATGCGGGAAGGTCATAGGCGACAAGTGGGAGCCATTCAAGAAGCGCGTCGACGCCGGAGAAGAACCCGGAAAAGTCCTCGACGACCTCGGAGTGACCCGCTACTGCTGCCGCCGAATGATACTCTCCCACGTCGAGATCATAGACGACGTGATCAAGTTCCACGAAGGACAGAAGAGCCTAGACGTCAAGGGAGGAAACTAGTTGGAGCCGGAGAATGAATCACAGCAGCCGATCAACGAGAACCTACTGCTACCGCAGGAGGTCCTACTATCAGCGGGCGTCCACATCGGGACACGCGTGAAAACAAAGGACATGGAGCCATTCATCTACAAGGTCCGCCCAGACGGCCTCTACGTCCTCGACATGGAGCAGATGAACGAGCGCATAAAGGTAGCCGCTAAGTTCCTCAGCCGGATGAACCTCAGCAAGGTAGTCGTCGCCTCGAGCAAGCGCTACGGCAGGAGCCCCGTCGAGATGTTCTGCGAGACCGTCGGCTGCAAGGCCATCACGGGCAGATTCACCTCGGGCACCTTCACGAACCCCGTCTACGCGGGATTCTTCGAGCCGACCGCCGTCATCGTGACCGACAGCCTCGCCGACGACCAGATCGTCATCGAGGCCAGCCAGAACGGAGTCCCGGTGATCGCACTAGCCAGCACGGACAACAGCAAGAGCAACGTCGACCTCGTCATACCCATGAACAACAAGGGTCGCCGCGCCCTCGCAATCGCCTTCTGGCTCATCGCCCGCGAGATACTCAAGGAACACAAAGAGTTACCCGCCAGCGGCGAGATGAAGTACAGCATCGACGACTTCGAGACCAGTTAGGAGGACCCGAGTTGTCGGTGAGGCGCCCCTACGTCGCGGGGAGCTTTTACCCCCGCGATCCACGGCGCCTCAGACAAGATATTGAAGACTGTTTTAAACACGCCCTCGGACCGGGGAGACTACCCGCCAAGGGCGAGAAAACCCGAACCATCACTGCACTTGTTTGCCCACACGCGGGCTACATGTACAGCGGACCAGTCGCCGCGCACAGCTACCTCGCCCTCTCCGAGGAGAAGGCGCCGGAGACCGCCGTGATACTGTGCCCAAACCACACGGGGCTCGGAAGCGCCGTCTCACTAATGGGCGATGGATACTGGGAGACCCCACTCGGGAGGGTGAAGATCGACCCGGACCTGTCGAAGGCCATCTTCAAGGCTTCGGGTATGATCGACTTGGACGAGTCCGCCCACCAATACGAGCACTCCATTGAGGTCCAGCTACCCTTTCTCCAATACATCTACGGTTCATCCGTAAGCATCGTCCCTATCTGCATGGGCTTTCAGGACCTAGAAACGAGCAGAAACGTCGGCGAAGCGGTGGCCGAGGCGGCTAGGGGGAGGAACGTGGTTATCATCGCCTCGACTGACATGACCCACCAGGAGCCCCAGCAATCCGCCGCCAGGAAGGATCGCCTCGTCCTAGACGCCATCGAGGCCATGAACGAGGAGAAGGTGCAGGAAGTCGTCAGGGTGAACCATATGACCATGTGTGGCTACGGCCCCGTCTCCGCCGCCATCGTCGCCTCCAAGAGGCTCGGCGCAGACAGGGCAGAAATCTTATCATACCACACGAGCGGGGATATAACGGGTGACCGGGGGGCGGTCGTCGGATACGCCTCTGCGAAGATCACCCGAACGGTGCAATAGATGAACGCAGAGGCGACCGCCCCGGGGAAGATAATCCTGTTCGGGGAACACAGCGTGGTCTACAAGGGACCCGCCATACTCCTAGCCGTAGATCGCAGAGCCACGGTCATCGCCTCCAAGCGCGACGATAAGAAGATCTACATAGACTCAGAGGACCTCGGGTTCTCCGGATACTTCGAGGACGGCAACTACACCGCCGCCACCGGGAAGGCGTGGCGCGGCAGAAACATGGCGGCCCTCGACGTAGCGGCGAGGAAGGTAATGTCCCACCTCGGCGTCGACTCCGGCCTAAACATCAAGGTCCGCAGCATGATACCAATCGCCGTCGGCCTCGGATCATCAGCAGCCGTATGCGTCGCAACAACCGCCGCCGTCGGCGAACTCTTCGACGGCGACCTCACAAAGGAGAAGATATCGGAACTCAGCTTCGAGGGCGAGAAGGTCATACACGGCAACCCCAGCGGAGCCGACAACAGCGTCGCCACCTACGGGGGCATAATGAGGTTCGAGCGAGGCGTCGGCCTCAAGAGGCTGCAGCTCGACGAGCCCCTCCCATTCATCATCGGGAACACTCGAAAGAAGCGCTCCACCCGAAACATGGTCGAGGGCGTCAAGGCGCTGAAGGACAGGAACCCCGAGGTCGTCGACCCGATAATCTACACCATGGCGGGTCTATCCCAGGTCGGCTTGGATGCTCTGCTCCGCAGGGACACGCAGAAACTCGGGGATCTGATGAACCTAAACCACGGGTTACTAGCCGCGCTCGGTGTATCAACGATCGAACTCGATGATCTTGTTTACGCCTCCCGGCGCGAGGGCGCCCTCGGGGCGAAGCTCACCGGCGCGGGCGGCGGCGGCTGCATGATCGCCCTCGCCGAGGCGGAGAAACTGAGCAACATCGAGAAGGGCATCAGAGCCGCCCGTGGACACTCGATGAGGGTCAACCTCACCGACGAGGGCGTGAAGACGAGGAAGATCAAAGATGGAGATTCTTAAGCTCGGCGGCTCGGTCGTCACCCATAAGGACAGGCCGAAGACGCCGAACATCGAGGCGATAAAGAGGCTCGCCTCCGAGGTGGCTACCGCCGGCCCGAGGAAGCTCGTAGTCGTACACGGCGGAGGCTCCTACGGTCACCCCCTAGCGAAGGAATACGACATCTCCGCCGGGTACTCGTCCCCGAGACAGCTAGCAGGCTTCTCACTCACCCACCAGGCGATGGTGGAGCTGAACCGGATAGTGGTCGAGGCTTTCCTCGACGCTGGCATCCCCGCCGTATCCATCGCCCCATCATCATTCATAGTAACCGAAGACCGCAGAATAGTCACCGTTGACTTCTCAGTCGTGTCCCAAGCGGTGGAGTCGAACATGGTGCCGATCCTCTACGGGGACGCGGTGCTTGACTCAGCTAGGAGATTCACCATTCTCTCCGGGGACCAGCTCGCGGCGCGCCTCGCCACGGACCTCGGCGCAACCAGGATAGTGTTCGGCGTCGACGTCGACGGCGTATTCACAGCGAACCCAAAACTCGTCAAAGAGGCCCGCCTCATAGAGGAGCTGTCCATGAGCCAGATGCATGGCATGATACGCATCGGGGAGGCGCTGTCGACGGACGTCACCGGCGGGATGCTGGGGAAGATCAACGAGGCGGGCGCAGCCATCGACGCCGGCGTCGAGGTACAGCTCGTCAACGCCCTCAAGCCGGGGATAATAAACGCCGCCCTGCGCGGGGAGAAGGTCCCCTGCACTTGGCTAAGGAGATGAATGCATGAGCATCACAAAGAGGAAGCAGAGACACATCAGGGTCAGCCTTGAGGAGAACGTCGACGCCGACATACCAACGGGCTTCGGCGACGTATCCCTAGTACACCGGGCGGTCCCCGAGATCGACCTCAAGGACGTCGACGCGAGCACCGAACTCTTCGGTAAACGCCTCTCAGCCCCACTCATCATCTCCGCCATAACCGGCGGCACCGAGGAGGCCGAGAAGATCAACAGGATCCTCGCCACCGTCGCCGGGAGGCTCGGAGTAGGCATCGGCGTCGGCAGCCAGAGGATCGCCATACAGCAGCCCGAGGTCGAGAGGACATTCCGGGTAGTCAGGGACGCCGCCCCGAAGGCGCTAGTCATCGGAAACATCGGGTGTCCGCAGCTCAGCCTCGGCTGGGGGGTAAAAGAGGCGAAAAAAGCCGTGGAGATGGTCGAGGCGGACGCACTCGCCGTCCACATGAACCCCCTGCAGGAAGCCGTCCAAGTCGGCGGCGACACAAACTTCAGGGGGATAGTGAAGAAGATCAAGGCGCTGACCGCCGGTGTCGGCGTCCCCGTCGTGATGAAGGAGACGGGGGCGGGGATATCCTACGAGGACGCGCGCAGGTTAGAGGGCGTGGGTGTAGCCGGCTTCGAGATAAGCGGACTCGGCGGAACAAGCTGGGCCGCCGTCGAACACCACATCGCACGCGAGGTCGGTGAGGAGAGGATGGAGTACCTGGGCAAGGCGCTCTGGAACTGGGGGATACCCACCGCCTGCAGCCTCGTCGAGGTCAGGGCGGCCTCAAAGGGCAAGGTGATAGCATCGGGTGGGCTCAGAAATGGCCTCGACGCCGCGAAAGCACTCGCGTTGGGCGCGGACGCCGTAGGCATCGCGAAGCCCTTTCTCCAGAAGGCGATGGAGGGCGAGGAAGCCTTGGAGAAGCACATAGAGGCCATCATCGCCGAGACCAAGATCTGCATGTTCCTCACCGGCGCTAGGAACCTCGCCGAGATGCACAGTGTCCCGACGGTGGTCACTGGGTGGTCCGCCGAGTGGCTAAGGGCCCGGGGCTTTGACCCAGCCCAGTACGCCACCCGGGGAAGGTAGGACAGCTTTTATCTCCGACGCGAGTTGCTACCAGTTGGTTGCCATGTCGAGCGGCGACGCCATAAAGAAGAAACTTGTTGACAGCGCCAAACCCGTGGACGCGTTCATCGACGAGATACTGACGCCCCGGAGGCCCGAGGTCCTCTACGAGGCGTCGAGGCACCTCGTCTTGGCTGGTGGTAAGCGTCTCCGGCCCTTCCTAACTTTAAAGGCGTGTGAGGCGGTCGGGGGTGACCCCCGGGATGCGATCCCGTTCGCCGCCGCCTTCGAGATACTCCACAACTTCACCCTCGTCCACGACGACGTCATGGACAACGACCCCGTCAGGCGCGGCGCGCCTACGGTGCACACGAAGTGGGGCGTACCCATGGCGATATGTGCGGGGGACCTTCTCTTCGCCAAGGTCTTCGAGGCGATGACCGTCTACGCGCCCAAGGGCATGAGTGCCAAACGCGTCAACGCTTGCATCGCGAAGGCGACGGAGGCGACCATCGAGATATGCGAGGGGCAGGTCCTCGACGTCTCGTTCCCCAACACGAGGGACGTCTCCGAGGAGGATTACATCGCCATGGTGGGTGGGAAGACGGGTGCGCTCTTTCGTGCATGCGCAGAGGTCGGCGGGATAGTCGGCGGCGGGAATACCCGCCAGGTCAAGGCACTCGGCAAGTTCGCTTGGGACGCGGGCATCGCGTTCCAGATCATGGATGACTACCTCGGCGCCACGGCGGATGAGAAGACGCTGGGAAAGCCCGTCGGAAGCGACATCAGGGAGGGGAAGAAGACCCTCATAATGATACACGCCCTGCGCAAGGCGAAGCCAAAGCAGAAGGAGAAGATACTAGCGGTCCTCGGGAACCACTCAGCGTCGAAGCAGGAGATAGACGAGGTCAATGATCTGCTCCAAGACATCGGCTCCGTCGACTACGCGCTGAATAAGGGGGACAAGTACATCGCGTCGGCGAAGAAGCGCTTCGACGCGCTCCCCGACTCGGTTGCGAAGAAGGATCTCTTCGCCCTAGTAGACTACTTCACGAACCGGAAGTACTGATTTTCCCCCTTTTTAGGAAAAGGATAATAGTTTTCCACCTTCCTATTGGGGCGTAGTGGTCTCCTTTGGGGCTTGATCTCGATAAGGTTAGGGAGTCTGCGGCGAAGTACGCCGTCTTCAACGCGTCCCAGTACGGCGGGAAGGCGAACCCCGGCTCGGTGATGGGCAGGATATTCGCCGAGTACCCGGAGGCGAAGGCGAGCGCCAAGGATGTCCAGCGCCTCGTCATGGGCGTCGTCGCCGACGTAAACTCATGGCCCCTCGACAAGATCATGGAGACCGTGAAGCAGTGGCCGGAGCTATTCGAGGCGAAGAAGGTCGAGGAGAGGAAGACGATGCCGCCGCTCCGGAACGTGGACAAGTGGCCGATGGTCAAGGTGCGTTTCGCCCCGAACCCCGACGGGCCGCTGCATCTCGGGAGCGCGGAGTCGATCATCTTCAGCGACGAGTACGCGAAGATGTACAAGGGGCACTTCATACTCCGATTCGAGGACACGAGCGCCGACGTCAAGCCGCCGATACCGCAGATGTATGACTGGATTCAGGAGGACCTGAAGTGGCTCGGCGTCAAGGTGGATGAGATGTACGTCCAGTCTGAGAGGCTCGCCATCTACTATGAGTGGGCGGAGAAGCTGCTTGGGATGGGGGCGGGGTATGTTTGCACGTGCGAGTCTGAGGAGTACAAGAGGCTCTACATGGCGAAGGAGCCCTGTCCATGCAGGGAGCTACCCCCAGAGGAGCACCTCAGGCGCTGGCACATGATGCTTGACGGCGAATACAAGCGTGGGGAGGCGGTTGTCAGGGTGAAGACCGACCTAACCCACCCCAACCCGGCGATACGCGACTGGCCCGCACTCAGGATAAGCACACGATCCCACCCGCTCCGGAAGAAAAAGTACCGCGTCTGGCCCCTCTACAACTTCAGCTGCGCCGTCGACGACCACTTCATGGGTATCAGCCACGTCATCAGGGGGAAGGAGCACGAGGTGAACAGCGCCCGCCAGAAGTACCTCTACGACCACTTCGGCTGGCAGTTCCCCGAGGTGATCAACGTGGGGCGCCTCGGGCTAGAAGCTGGTATTCTCAGCAAGTCGAAGATTCGCGCGGGTGTGGACGGCGGGGTCTACACCGGCTGGGATGATCCCCGACTCGGGACTCTCCGCGCCCTGAAGCGCAGGGGGCTACAACCCGAAACAATCAGGGAGATAATGATACAGGTCGGCCCCAAGCCCATCAACGTCATGATAAGCTGGGGGAACTTCGCCGCGGCGAACAAGAAGATAATCGACCCCCACTCGAACAGGTACTTCTTCGTCAGGGATCCAGTGGAGCTTAAGGTCAAGGGCGTCGAGGAGCCGCTGCACGCGAAGCTACCCCTGCACCCTGACCACCCGGAGAGGGGCTTCAGGGAGTACACCATCGAGCCTGAGGGGGGCGTGTGCAGATTCCTCTTGCCCTCAAAGGACCTGTCGGAGGCGAAGGGTAAGCTGATCCGCCTCATGGGGCTCGTCAACGTCGAGGTGACGAAGACGGGGAAGACCGCTGAGGCGAGGTTCCACTCGAAGGAGCATCAGGTAGCCCGCGAGAAGGGTGCGCCGTTCATCCACTGGCTCACGGAGGGCAACTCTGTCCCCGCTGAGGTGGTCATGGCGGACGCCTCCGTGGCGACTGGCAGGGCGGAGAGCCTAGTCACGAAGCTCAATGTGGATGATACGCTCCAGTTCGAGCGCTTCGGCTTCGTCAGAGTCGACGCCAAGGAGCCGCTGCGCTTCTACTACGCCCACGACTAGCCCCCCTTGCATAACGTTTAAAAACAAAGGGTCGGCGTCTAGTATGCACAACTGGAGGAAATGACAGTGTCCGATCCTTCGAAGAAACCATTCTACGTAAAGTTCGAGGTCCCAAAGGAAGTAGTCGAAGCCGCCTACGAGGCCCTGAAGGTCGCCCGCGAGACGGGTAAGATCAGGAAGGGTACCAACGAGACGACGAAGACGATCGAGAGGGGTAAGGCGAAGCTTGTCCTCATCGCCGAGGATGTTTCGCCCCCTGAGGTGGTCGCGCACCTTCCACTCCTCTGCGATGAGCGCAAGGCCGCGTACGTCTACGTGCCCGAGAAGCAGCGCATCGGCGAGGCTCTCGGACTGACCGTGGGCAGCGCAGCCGCCGCCATCGAGGAGTCTGGTGACGCTGAGAAGCTCGTCGCCGAGATCGTCGAGAAGCTCAAGGGCATAGTAAAGTAGGGTGAACCTAGGTGTCCGACGAACAGGAGAGCCTGACGCAGGCGACGGTCGTCCAGATACTTGGCAGGACTGGTTTGACCGGTGAGGTCATGCAGGTCCGCGTCAGGATCGAGGATGGCAAGGATAAGGGTCGCATCATCACCAGGAACGTGAAGGGCCCGGTGAGGATTGACGACCTGCTGCTGCTCCGTGAGACTGAGCGCGAGGCTAGGAAGATCAGGTAGGTATAGTGTATGCCGACTGTCTACAAGTGCTCGTTCTGCGGGAGCGATATTGCCCCCGGTACCGGGATAGGCTTCGTCCGCAGGGACGGGCGTGTCCTCAGGTTCTGCGGGAGCAAGTGCAGGAAGTGCAGCCTTAAGCTGAAGAGGGACCCTAGGAAGTTCAAGTGGACTATGGCCTGGGGCCAGCAGCGCTAAGACCGCATTTTTCACCATTTTTAGACTCTTTTCGCGACACTATTAGGCGCGTTTATGATGCATTTTCGCGCATTTTTGCGTCACTTTATGTGCATTTTTGTATAGTTTCGATCGGTAACGGCGTCGTTTTCTGGCTCCTTTTGGGTGATGGGGCTGTTTTCTAGTTTATTCGGTGGACCCCCCCTCCCCCCTCCTCTTGCGGCGAAGCCGTTATAGGCTCCAGCGTTTTCCATATCGCGGTTGGACATGTATCAGGAGACGCTTGTTATCCTGAAGCCTGATGCCCTCGAGAGGAACCTCGCGGGGGCGATCATCGACCGCTACGAGAGGGCGGGGCTGAAGATCCTCGACATACACTACTACCGAAAGGTGAACGAGGCCATCCTCAGGAAGCATTACCCCGACTCGATGGCGGAGGGGCTCGGGAAGAAGGCGCAGCTCGCCGCCCCCGGAATTGCTGACGCCAAGGCACACGGCATGAAGGTGCTGGAGAGGCTCAGGAAGTACTTCACGAGAAACCCCGTCCTAGCCATAAGATTTGGAGGCGAGGACGCGATCCCGCTTGTCAGGAAGGTGACGGGCTATACCGATCCCGCCACCGCTGAGAAGGGCACCATTAGGGGCGACTTCGGCACGGACTCCATCGCCAAGAGCACCGCCGAGGGACGAGCCTGCGAGAACCTCATACACGCATCGGGAAACCCGGAGGAAGCGAAGATGGAACTCGCCCTCTGGTTCCCAGATTAATTTATTACTTAACAAAGAAAATGAAAAACGTTAAATTAATGGTATATATTTTTAAAGCATGCCTAAGAAAAAATGTTTTATTATAATGCCTTTTTCTGAAACAACGCCAAAACATACTGAGGTTTATTGGGAATCACATTTTGAGAATTTTTTAAAACCTATAATTCAGGAAACGGGAGATATCGAGGTTTTTAAGTCTGACGCAATAAGGGGAGATATTCTTAAAAAAATAATACTTGACTTGTCAAACTCTGATATCGTTGTAGCTGATCTAACCGATTCAAATCCTAATGTATATTGGGAACTAGGAATAAGACATAGTTTAAAAAATGGAACAATAACTATAAAAGATATAGATTATAAAAAGCGTGTTTTTGATGTTTCTACAATAGGTACAATAAATTATTATCCAAAAGATTATATTAAAAATGAAAAATTTAAAAAGCTATTTAAAAAAGCTATAATTGATTGTTGCGAAAATACAGGGCAGATGGATAGTTATGTTTTAGATATGCTTTCCGGAAGGGGTAGTATTTATGAAATAATTAATAAAGAAGAAATTAAAAGAAAGATTGAGGGTTTAGTTAATGAATATACCTATAATCAAACTGTATATAACGAAATGATGAGTTATTCACAGAATAATTTAGAATTAAGGGCCACAGAAAAAAAAGTTGAATCTAATACATCTTTATCTAAAACCAATATTAAATTTACTCTTAAATTGATTAGAACAAATTCTCTTGAACTATTAATAACTACAAGATATATAGATGAAAATATTAAATTATATAATGAACTAGAGAATATGTTAAGCGTTATCTATTCAATTAATTCTCAGGCAATTCAGTGGTATCAATATTTATCACATATTGAAAGTTGGCTAATAAATTGTAAGAGTGATTTTGATAAAGATATGAACAATTATAAACAAACAATAAATTATCTTATTGAAAAATATGTTTCTAAAAAATAATTTTTCAACGTTCCTTTTTTCCCGCGATGAAGTCTTCGACCCACTGGTGTGCCTGGTCGTCGGGGACTTGCTGCGGCGGGTGCTTGAAGCTGTAGCTGCTTATCCCGAGGAGGGGTCCGCCGATGCCGCGGTCGAGGGCGATCTTCACCGCCCTGACGACGTCGATGACGACGCCTCCGCTGTTGGGGCTGTCGTTGACGAGCAGCTTCGCGTCCATCACGAGGGGGAGATTCCCGAAGGCCTTGCCGTTGATCCTGATGTAGCAGACCTTGTGGTCCTCCAGGAAGGGGACGTAGTCGCTTGGCCCGATCCTCGTGGGGACGTCGTATGGGATGAGGCTCTGGACCGCCTGCGTCTTGCTTATGCGCTTCGTCTTGAGCCTGTTCTCGACGGTCATGTTTAGGAAGTCGGTGTTGCCGCCGATGTTGAGCTGGTATGTGGAGTCGATCTTGACGCCGCGGTCGTAGAAGAGCTTGGCTAGGACGCGGTGGACGATTGTGGCCCCTACCTGGCTCTTTATGTCGTCCCCCGCGACGGGGAGGCCCGCCTTCTCGAACTTCTTAGCCCACGCCGGGACGCTGCAGATGAACTCGGGGATGCAGTTGACGAAGGCGCAGCCCGCGTCCAGCGCCGCCTGCGCGTAGACCTGCGTGCCCTTGGCACTGCCGACGGGGAGGTAGTTGACGAGCATGTCGGCGTCGCTCTCTCTGAGTATCTGTGCCACGTCGACGGTCTCGATGCTCTTGTCGGCGTGGAAGGCCTCGTACATGTGTGGGGCGACGCCGTCGTTTATCGGGCCGGCGTAGACCTTGGCGCCGGTCTTGGGGACGTCGCTGAATTTGGCGCAGCAGTTGGGGTCGGCCCAGATGGCGTCCGCGATGTCCTTGCCGATCTTCTGCTTGTTTACCTCGAATGCGGCGACGAATTTGACGTCCCGTATGTGGTAGTCCCCGAAGCGTGCGTGCATTACGCCGGGGATGTCCTCGTCCTTCTCGACGTTCTTGTAGAACTCGACGCCCTGCACGAGTGCAGAGGCGCAGTTGCCGACGCCGGCAATGGCTACCTTGATGACCGTATCAGTTCCTCCAATTCGCCCGCGTTAACAATAGGCTGAGACGATACCCGTTTAAGGGTTTCCCAGCAGGGTTAGGAGAGGGTCTTCCTCATTTCGCCGAGGAGGGCCTCGATCTCCCCCTCGGTGTTGAAGAAGTGGGTGGAGACGCGAATGCCGCCGACGCCCGCCGCGTACCTGAGTGCGACGGTGAACCCCGCCTTGGCGAGGGCGGTGTGGAGCCTCTGGTTCTCCCCGTGCCTGCCGGTCGTGAATGTGACGAGCCCGACATGCTTCTCCGGCTCCTCCGGGGTGTTGACCTTTACCTTGAACTCCCTGAGCCCCTCCATGAGGAGGCACGCCAGCCCCCTGTTCCTCTCCTCAATTTCCTTCAGGCCCACGTCGTTGAAGAACTCCAGCGCAGCGTAGAAGCCCCAGACCGCCTCGGATGAGAGCAGGCCCTGGTTGAACTTCTCGGCCCCCTCATAGAGGGGGTGGTCCCATGAGACGATGTTGTCGTGCGTGGGCTTCTCCCACGGCGCCCCCGAGCGGAAAGCCTCCTCAACCTGGTTGTAGCACCTGTAGGTCGGCTCGAACCTGTCGGCTAGCTCCCGCTTGACGTAGAGGACGCCCGCCATGACGGGGCTGCACATCCACTTCTGGCTGCCGAAGGTGTAGAAGTCAACATCGTCCTTCTTTGGCTGGACGAGCATGCCTCCCTGGCTCTGGTAGCCGTCGTCTACGACCAGGGCGCCGTGTTCGTGTGCTATCTTGGTGACGGCCTTGACGTCGTGGAGTAGGCCGCATGTCCACTCCACGTGGCTCATGGAGACCACCCTCGTCCTGTCGTCGATGGCGGCCTCGAAGTCCCCCGTGGTGATGACCCCGTCCCTGTTCCTGACGCTCCTTATCTCGACTCCCCTCTCCCTCCATGGGAGGAACGGGTAGGAGCCCGTCGGGTAGCCTAGGTCCGTTATCACTATGTTGTCTCCCCTCTCTAGGCTGAGCATGCCGGAGATTATGTTCGCCGACTGGCTCACGCGGTTGACCCACGTTATCTCATCAGTGTTCACGCCGAGGGCCTTGGCGGCCTCCCCCTTCGCGTCAGGGGCGCGGATGTTGGCGCTGTCGTATGTGTAGAACTCGAACCAGTCCCCCACCTTCTCCTGTACGCGCGCCAGCGCGGGGCCGTGGGCGGCGCTGTTCAGGTAGGTATTGTACTTTAGGAGGGGGAACTCCTCGCGGATCGCATCGATGTTCTTCGCGATGTCCATGGCTAGGAAATCGGCGAGGCGGGGATATAAAATGGGGCGGCCCCGCTACGAGGCGCGCCTGTATGTGCCTGGGCGCGGCGAGAAGATGGTACCGTCCCTCATCAGTGTGCTTATCAGCTTCGCCGCCTCGCCCCTGTTCACGCCCTCCTCAGCGAGCGCCTCGTAGAGGTCATCATCCTTCACCGGCCCCGTCCTCTCAAGCTCAGCTATCTTACCCAGCACCTTCTGTAGCTGCGTCTGGAGGCTCCTTGGCTTGCCCCCGTAGAGGATGTCTATGTCTATCTGCCCCGTGGCGACGTCGATGCCTACCTGCTCCAGGCTGGCCTGCATGAGCGTGATGACCGCCTCGGCGTCCTCCTTGGTGACCTCGTTTCTTAGGTGGGTCTTGGCGCGTGCCTCGGCGAGCCTGACGAGGCTCTCCAGTTGGCGCGCCGTGATGCTGACGGCGGAGGCTTCCCCGCCCTCGACGCTCGCCGTCCTCATCTTGACGTAGAAGTCCCTGAAGCGGGTGACGACCTCCTCGCTGAGGATGGGGCGGACGCGCGTCTTGGCGTAGCTGATGTATTTCCTGAAGAGCTCCGGGTCGATGGTAGATGTGATGGTTGAGCCTCCTGACCTGTGGAGGCCGAGTATGTGCTCAGCCATGGTGGCGTCCCTCTCGGCGTCGGGGACGTCCTTGAGGACGAAGATTACGTCGAACCTGCTGAGGATGGTTACTGGGAGGTTGATGTTCTGCCCGATGGTCTGGTAGGGGTTGTATCTGCCCAGCGTCGGGTTCGCCGCGGCGAGTATGCTTGTACGGGCGTTGAGGGTCGCTACGATGCCGCCCTTTGCGATGGGCACTATCTGCTGCTCCATCGCCGGGTGTATTGCGCCTCTGTCCTCCTCCCTCATCTTATCGATCTCGTCGATGCAACAGACCCCCTGGTCGGCCAGCACGAGGGCTCCCGCTTCTAGGATGAAGTTGCCCGTCCCCCCCTCCTTGACCACGGCGGCTGTGAGGCCAGCGGCTGTGCTCCCCCTGCCCGTCGTCATCAGGCCCCTCGGCGCTATCTTCGCCGCGAACTGGAGTAGCTGGCTCTTACCCGTACCAGGGTCACCGACGAGCAGGACGTTTATGTCCCCCCTGATGCGGACGTCGGGGAGTTCCTTGGTGATGCCGCCGAAGAGTAGGTAGAGTATGGACTCCTTGATGTTTTCGTGGCCGTAGATGCTTGGAGCGATGCTCTGGAGTAGCCGGCGGTGGACCCAGGGGTCCTGCGCTATCTCCTTTATCTTCTCCTCATCCTCGGGGCTGATGTCTGTCATCTCAGCCTCGCGGCCGCTCACCTCTATGTGGCTCGCCTCCATCACCATGTCGAAGATGCGAAGCTGCCCCCCGCGGCCGAATCGCTGGAGGAGGTCGACGCTGCCCACGATGGTGATCCTGTCACCGGGGCGGGCCTGGTCGACTATGTCGTCCTTGAGGTCGACGTGTAGGCTTCTGGGCAGCTGCCCCGGTGGCAGGTCCTCCGGCCTCTCCTGCGTCGTGACCCTCTGCGAGTCCATGAAGACCGAGAGCTTCGGCACGAGGTCGAATCGGCTCTTGCTGTCGCAGTGCTCGCACTTTATCGGCGTCTTGAGGGTCTCGCCGTCCTGATCGACGTAGTTGAGTTCGTTGCAGTTGCTGCATCGGAAGACTGCCTTCATGACCTGCGGCGTCGTGGCGGTTGCGCGCACGATTATGCCCTTGATCATGACGAGGCGGCCTATGTGCTCCGAGCCAATCTTTCTCAGCGGCGTGAGGGATGGGAGCGCCCTGACTCGGACGTGTATCTTCTTCTGCGCCTCGGCGTAGACGAGGTCCCTCTGCCTGAGCTTGTCGAAGACGACGCGGCTGAAGAGATCGAGTATCCTGTCGGGGTCCTTCATTACCTCGGCGGCGAGCTCCATGTCGTAGTTGTAGAGGTCGTTGAAGTCTACGGTGAGGGACCTGACGCCCTTTATGGGCATCTCCTGTATGGCCTGCTCGTACTTGAGGACGCCCTCGTCTGTGCGGAAGTCCTCGACGAAGCGTGTGAAGACCTCCTCGTGGCCTACTTGCTTGGCCATTACCGGGTGCTCAGCCTCCTGATGTCTCGGCGCCACCCGGTTACGATGTGCTCAAGCTCCTGGTAGAGTGCCTGCTCCTCGGGTTGGAGGATGCCTGGCTGTAGGGCGGTCTCGGTCGTGGCTATCCGCGTCACCTTGCCGACTCGGCTGTCGATGATCTCCCTGAATCGGGCGTGCAGCCTGTTGATCTGCTCCGCCTTCGTGGCGTCGCCCCCCACCGCCTTTGCGGCGAGCGTGAGGCTGACGTACGCCTTGGAGTAGAAGTCCTTCGGCAACGCGCTGGGTGCCCCGCCGGGGTTGAATCGCTCCTTGAAGTGTGTCGATGTCCACTCCTCTGTTGTGAGCCCCTCCTCGCCGTATTTGGCGAGGCCGGCCTCGACGAGTACGCCGGCTACCCAGAATGGGGCGGAGAACTCCTTCCTCTCATCAACCTCCTCGATGGTTATGCCGGGGGTCTCTATCTTCGGGGTCTTCCTCAGTGCCACTAGCTTGACGGGGGTGTTCTCGTATTCGAGGAGGTTTACGTCCACTGACAAGCCGGCGGCACCTGCAGAAGAATAGCCGGGTGGCTGCTAGTATAACTGTATCCGTAGCCGTGGTTTACACGGGGGTGGCAAAAAGTGCCCTCTATGGTTTTAAGAGAAGCCCCGCCGTGGTTAATGATCGTGCAACCCACCGACGGACTTGAGCGGCTTGCCGCCGTTGTGCGGGCGGAGACTGAGAAGCCCGAAACGCGCCACAAGGTGGAGACGAGGATCAGGGAATTCCAGACAGCCCAGGGCGAGGGAGACGAGAGATGGTTTGAGGAGCTCGTATTCTGCCTACTCACCGCCAACTACAGCGCACGGGGGGCACTCGCCTGCATAGCCGCCCTGAACGAGGGGGACGCCATCGGCGAGGGCAGCCTAGAGCAACTCAGGATGTGCCTCGAGCACAGGCACAGGTTCCCAAACAAACGTGCCGAGTTCATACACAAGGCACGCGAACACAAGGGCGACCTAAAGAGGACCATCACATCCCAGCCGAGCAGCCGCGCCGCCCGGGACTGGCTCGTCGACAACATCACCGGCCTCGGCATGAAGGAGGCGAGCCACTTCCTCAGAAACGTCGGATACCTCGACCTCGCCATAATAGACAAGCACATCCTAACACACATGCTTGAGCAGGGCATCATAGCGGAGCGCCCCAAGACGCTGACGAGGAAGAAGTACCTCGAATACGAGGCTATCCTTACTCGGGTCGCGGCTAGGCTCAGTATGCCCCTCGGCATGATGGACCTCTACCTCTGGGCGAAGAAGAGCGGAGAAGTGATCAAATGAAGGTAACCTTCAACGGCAAGACTCAGGAACTCTGGACGCTCTGGCGGGAGGGCACCGAGGTCAAGATGATAGACCAGCGCCTACTCCCACACAGGTTCGAGATACTGACGCTGCATAACCACTCGGAGACGGCGGAGGCGATCCGTGACATGGCGACCAGGGGCGCGGGGGCCATAGGCGTCGCCGGGGGATACGGCGTCGCGCAGGCCGCCCTCGAAGCGCAGGGGAAGAACCTCAAAGACTTCAAGGCGTACGTCACCGAGGCCGCGGACACCCTCAGGAAGACGCGCCCAACCGCCGTCAACCTCTTCCACGCCATAGACCGATGCATCAAAGCAGCATCGAAGGGAAGCGTAGCCGAGCGGGTCGCCGCCGCCTGCGCCGAAGCTGATAGGATAGCCCTCGAAGACCTTGAGGCTTCGAAGAATATGGGGGAGTACGGCAACGCCCTCATCAAGGATGGCTTCCGGATACTTACCCACTGCAACGCGGGGGCACTCGCCTTCATAGACAACGGCTCCGCTCTCGCACCGATACGCGTCGCCCACAGGGCCGGGAAACATATCTTCGTCTACGCCGACGAGACCCGCCCCCGCAGCCAGGGCGCGAAGCTCACAGCGTGGGAGCTTCAGCAGGAGGGCATACCCTACGCGCTGATAGCTGACAACGCCGCCGGCCACTACATGCACCGGGGCGAGGTTGACTTCGTAGTTGTGGGCGCGGACAGGATCGCCGCCAACGGAGACACAGCCAACAAGATAGGCACCTACGAAAAGGCGGTACTCGCCCGCGAGAACGGGATACCCTTCTACGTGGCGGCGCCGAGGATGACCTTCGACCTCAAGTGCCCCACGGGGGACGGCATCGAGATCGAGGAGAGAAGCCCAGACGAGGTAAACTGGGTCTGGGGCGCGGACGAGAAGGGCAACTACATGAAGGTTCGCATCTCCGCCGAGGGCACCGTCGCAAAGAACCCGAGCTTCGACGTGACCCCCGCCAAGTACATCACGGGCTTCATCACCGAGGTCGGCGTGATCAATCGCCCGTTCAGAGGGAACATCAGGCGGGCCTTCAGGGAACACACGATGCATGTGTAACCGCAGGGCGGGTTGAGTGGTCACGCTGGTTGATTATACCTTAATCCCGTAGTAACTAGCGCCGGAAACGGCTCGGTGACAGAAATTGGGTTTATCCAAGTTGAGCATCTGGGTAAGAGACCCGAGACACCCACTCCACCCCTACATGGCAAGCGGACACGGCTTCAGGGTCAGGATACTCACGGCCGACCACATACCCCTCCACTTCGGCCCGGTACACCATGGGATGTTTAACCTCACGCAAGCAGGACCCATGGGTGGAAGAGTCCACGGTCAGGTCGAGGTCCCGCCGGGATGCTATTTTATAATAGGCTACGCGCCGTGCTTCAACGTCGTCACTGACCTCGCAATGACTCAGGTCGGATGCGACCAAGAGGTCTGCGTCAACCTGCTCCCCAAACACATGCACCTTTGCATTCTGTATCTGATCGAGGCGCTTCACAACTTCCAGAGACTTGGCCCAAGGTACAAGACCGGCGCGATACAACCGCTGAAACTCCCTGAGAGGCTCTTGGAAAACACGCTGAAGAACCTGGAGGAACTTGGCAACGTGTTCCCCAAGGAGGAGATGCTTGAGGCGCTGAGGGTCTCGGAGGCTGACCTTAAGGAACTCATGGATGAAGCGAAGCCTCAGTAGCAGTATTCCCCCTTTTTTCTCAATATATGCCCGGGTGGGCATCTGCACTCCTTTTGGCGGAGCCCGCCTTAGCTCAATGGTAGAGCATTCGGCTGTAGCTTCCGCCCCGCGGGGCGAAGGCAATCAGGCCTTGAGCAGACACCGAGTGGTTCCAGGTTCAAATCCCGGAGGCGGGACCACTTCTCCTCCTCAAACGGGGTGTTCTAAAGTTTAGTCTTATACCCACATGTAACACTTCTTAGCGGGAGCTACCCCATGAAGGCCAACCGCATCACCGCCGCCGCATCAATCATTCTAATTATCACGATTTCGGTCGCTCTCTATGCTTACACCTCTCAACAAAACCTCTCGATAAAATCGGGTAACTCGGAACTAACCTTAACGGGGACGCTAAAGTCAAAATCTTTCCCCGTAACCCAGTTTGGACCCTGGTCACCGGTTGAAAAACCCTTTCGAAATACCGATGTTCTAGTCATGGAAAATGTGGAGGTGAACACCTCAAAGACCTACTATCTCTACAGCCCCGGGTTTCACAGGGAGATGCTCGGAGCCAGTGCGGGGGGTAACGGCTACGTTCATGGTTTGACCCTGGATGAGATTAACGATGCGTATGCTAATGGTCTCGACGTAGAGGTCCGCGGGACGCCGTTCAGGCTAAGTCGGGAGGACAAAGAGTACGACATGCTCGATGTGACCGAGATCAAGATGATTGATCGTTCCAAGGCTCCCCTCGTCGTGTATCATTCAGCAAACTCAACCGGCCCGCACGCGTCCGGGTTAGAGTACTTCGGCAGGATAAGTCTCCCTCAGAGTTTCGTCGTGGATAGGATACAGTTAGCGTCCGATAACTGGTTGGGACACCAGCAAATCTATTCAATCCGTCTAAACGATGGAGATATGGTTGGGTTCAAGTTTAACTCAACTCAATCCATCAACTTCAAGATCCTCGCCCCCAACAACCAGACTACATCTACAAACCAATATCTAGTGGAGTGGTATACTGTTTCGAATACTACTTCCCAAGACGGCGCCTTCGTTGCCATGAGAAGCGGTGAATACTGGTTCGTATTCGAATCAGATTACCCAACAACATCCAATGTGACTCTTAACGTTTGGAGAGTTCCTTATGATCCCGTCGATGTGCTCTTCTTGGAGAGCGAATCGGGGGATGGCCCCATGGGAGGCGTGATGAGCGTAGGCTTCTATCCGATTTCCACAACCAAACCATTCACGGTCGGCCGCACGTGGCATGAATCGTATTGGACCGACCACTCGTGGCGGTTTGAGGCGGATCTCACAGCCGGTGACGTCATGAGCTTCGCCTTTAACTCGACCGAACCCATCAACTTCCAACTGCTCAAGGATGGGGACATCGTCCTCAAAACCACTGATAGATACTCCCTAAAACAGAACTACGCCGTGCCCTCGGACGGTGGTTACATCTTCACTTTTGGGATTGACGAGCCGAAGACCGCGCTGGTCTCGTTCAATTGCAGGCACAACCCCGAGTTTCACCCAACAAACAAACCCGCCATCTGGATCAATTATAATAGCTTGCGACCGAGCACAACCACATTCACTCCGCCCTCGATCTCAGCCACGGAATCGATCACTGGGAGGTTAGGCGACGAATACGTCCCCCTAATCGGGAGAGTGATGACTTTCACAAGCACGATTACAAAGACGCCGACAACATATCTCCTACACATCGGGAAGGACACTCTACTCCCAGCACCCACGAGTGGGTTTACCCTGCTCGGCGGCTTCACCCTCACCGATCTCAACGAGGCGTATCTTCAAGGCCTAGATGTACAACTGGAGGGCATCCCGTTCAACCTGACGTTGGATAACTCAACCATAAGATGTTTCCACATAAACTCCGTCACGATACGGGACAGAGCCAAGCTTCCCATCCTCGCTTTGGAGGATCTCAGTATAGTTAGTGGTTTTCAATCATGGGGCTTCGGGGATAGAAACTCTACCAGTTTCCCGACAGAGCTCAGTCTCGGCTACGACTACTTCAACTATTATGGCGAAACAATCTACGGTAACCCCGAATACTTCTTCCACATTCGCCTTCAGGAAGGTCAGGCTATTCGAATTACAGTCAACGCTACGAACCCCATCGTCCTTGGCATCTACTCGCATGGAGATTACCCAAGTGTGCTATCGTTCAGTAACGCTTCCCCCAGCGACTATACCTTCTACGAGGCTGGAAAAAAGACACTAGAAATCCCCTATGAGGCTAGCCGCCTCGGATACACCACCATAGCCTTGAAGGCGTACGGGGGAGAAAAGACACGGGTTCGACTAGACATAGAGTGGAGCGTCACCGACTAATCCGAAAAAAAATTCGTTATGAGTAGTAGCACGTGATAAGGCGTTCTATCAGCACCCGCCCAGCTTCTCCAGCTCCCCGATGAGGAGAGGTACGAATGCGCCGACGTCGGAGACGACGCCGACCGCCTGGCTCGTACCCCTGTCACTCAGCTTCGTCACAACCGCCGGGTTGATGTCGACGCAGGCCACCTTCACCGTCGAGGGGAGCATGTTCCCCACCGCGATGGAGTGGAGGGTCGTGGCGAGCATGAGGACGAAGTCGGCGTCCTTCACGAGTTCCTTGTACCTACTCTGCGCCTCCCCCGAGTCCTTGATCACCTCGGGTATCGGCCCATCGTCCCTGATGGAGCCCGCCAACGCGTAGGGGATGTCCTTCACCGTAAGCTGGTAGAAGATGCCCGCCTTCACCCTCCCCGCGTCCACCAGCGCCTTTATCGACCCCGCCCTGATGACCTCGTTTATCGCGGAGATGTGGTTCCGCGGCTCCTTCTTCCTCCCGCCCTCCTCAAGCTCGACGCCGAGGGAGGTGCCGTAGAGGGCGTACTCGACATCGTGGACTGCTAACGCGTTCCCCGAGAGCAGGGCGTCGACGTAGCCAAGCTCCACCATCCGCGCCAAGTGGGGCGCAGCCCCCGTGTGTATCACCGCGGGGCCAGCTACAACAACGACCTTGCCGCCGCGTGCCTTCGTCTCCTTCAACTCCTTGGCGATCCTCCTGATGATCGAGGTCGCGGGCCTCTCGGGGGAGACCTCGCCGTTCATGAACTCGAAGACGCCGACGCCCTCCCTGGGCCTCTCCGGGGGCTTGATCCTGACCCCCCTCTCGCCCCTGACGACGAGGTCGCCGCGCCTCACGAGGCCGATGGGCTTGGCCCACGCCCTCTTCGCGACGGGGTCGACGACGATCTGCTTATCCATCATCAGCCCCTCGACCTGAACCCACTCTCCGCCCAGATACACGCTGGTCGGGTGATTCGTCGTCGAGTAGAAGTCGTCCGGGAGGACCATGTCGCGCGGCGAGGCCTCGTACTCGACCTCAAGTGCCGTGGGCATCTCCGCCCCGAGCCGCAGAACCTCGTCCACTATCCCGTCGAGGTGCCCCCTGCTCTCCCCGAAGATCATTATCGAGGCAGAGCTGTAATCATTCTTCCTCCTCCCAATCTTGAAGTCTATGAACTCAAAATCACCCTTACGATCCATGATCTCGTCGAGTATCTTGGTGAGTATCATGGAGTCGATGAGGTGGCCTTCGACTTCTACGAGTTGGGAGAACTTACTCTGTTCAGAGTACGGGAAAACTATCCCTTGCCAACTCTTCCACCGTAAGCTGAGTGGATGGTGTGGGGCGCTTTAAACTCATCGTTCTAGGCGAGTTTCTCCTTCGCCAGCTTCTCCACGGCGACGACTACCGCCTGCGTCCCCTTGTCCCTCATGCCCTCGGCGTCGAGGTTCTTGAACATCTGCTGAACCACCGCCGTACCCATCAATGGCATCTTGATGCTATCACTCGTCTCCATGATGATACGCAGGTCCTTCAGGTAGTCCTTGACCTTGAAGCCGGGCTCGTGGTCACCCACGAGGAGCTTCGCACCGTTGTTCGTGAGCTGCCAGCTACCCGCCGCGCCGGGCGAGACCGCCGCGTGCACCTTCTTCGGGTCCACCCCCGCCTTCTTCGCGAACACGAGCGCCTCCGCGACCGCCAGCATGTTCATGCCGACGAGTATCTGGTTCACCGCCTTGCAGATCTGGCCGTCGCCGTTACCGCCGATGTGGGTGATGGTCTTACCCATCGCTTGGAAGACGGGCGTCGCCTCGTCGAAGGCGTCCTTGTCGCCGCCGACCATGATGCTCAGCGTGCCGTTCCGGGCGCCTATGTCCCCGCCGCTCACGGGGGCGTCGAGCATCTTGATGCCCTTCTCCTTGAACTTGGCAGCCATCTCCCGGGTCCTGATGGGGCTTATCGTGCTCATGTCGATGACTATCGTCCCCGGCTTCACGCCGTGGATGACGCCGTTCGCCCCGAGGAGCACCTCCTCGACGTCCTTCGAGTCGGTGACTATGCTGATGACTATGTCGCTCTTCTCAGCGACCTCCTTCGGCGTCTTCGCCACCTTGGCCCCCGCCTTGGCGAGTGCCTCGGTCTTCGACGCCGTCCTGTTCCAGACCGTCAGCGGGAACCCCGCCTTGAGGATGTTCATGGTCATGCCGCTGCCCATGAGGCCCAACCCGATGAATCCGATGCGCTTCAACTAAATCACGGATACACTACACGCTCTATGACTCATAAGACCTTTTCAGGAAAACGTCGAGAAAACTTACCTTAATTGGGGCTCACGCCCCAGTCAGAAACGGCTACGCTACCTTCGCGCCGCAGTTACTGCAGAACTTCGTTGTGTCGTTCACCGGCGTCCCGCAGCTGGGGCAGAACTTACCACCCTGCTGTGGTGGCGGGGGCGGCGGCGCATTATACTGCTGCTGCGGGGCGGAGTAAGATGGCGGTGGGGCATACGTCGTCGGTGGAGCTGAGTACGTCTGCTGAGGCGTGGCTGACTGATAGACCCTCGCGTTAATTTGTTTAATCTCCTCCTCCTTCGCGGCTATCTTCTGCTCAACCTGAACGATGGCCTGACAGACCTCCGCGAACTCCGGAGCCTCCTGCCCCGTCGCCACATAGCGACGATAAGACATCTCACCCAGCTTCGTATAGGAACCCTCGATCTGCTTCTTCAGATTCATGATATCGAACTGGGCCTTCTTTACATCGCCGACCTTGTCGGCCTCAAACGCGACCTTACCCGCGCCGCTCTTCACCTTGTCGAAGAAACCTGACATACACTATCACCTATTTTGCATGCGAATTAGGTATAAAGCCTTATACTCGAAGACAAGTGTAGCGGAAAACTTTGAAACCGGGAAAACGCCGGCTCTACGCTGATCTCTTGAGAATCATCAGGATGTATGAGCCGGCGAATCCGACCACGGCGAGACCCAAGCCGAGCATCAGGTTGAGGTTCGCTTTGGATTTATCGTAGAGCACCTGTGTGCTCCTGTAGACGAGATAGAGCCCTGCGAAGCCGGACGCGTAGAGGAACATGCTTACTATGCTCTCGTTGATCGTCTGCTCGCCCGAGTAGGGGCTTATCGAAGTGTAGGCTCCACTCGACGTCACCATGGTGGAGGCGGGGTGCTTGATGATGTCGTAGACCCCCCCACCGAGTATGAAGATTATGAGTATGACCATGAATATGCCCGCGTACCCAGACAGGGCTTCGAGTTGCTTGTTTCTCCGAATCTTTGGGACGTCCTTTGGTTTACCGGCTGCGGAAGCCATCTTCGACTCCTTCCCCGAATGATGCGCGAGTTGGCAATATATCCTTTTATCCCCCGTATCGGGTGGTGGAGACGACGCCACCGATGATGAGGTTTATATGCACTCGGCTTGGAGGTTGTCTAGACGGTGGCGAGTTTGCCTCAAAAGATCGTGTGCAAGTCTTGTAAAGAGGTCCTCTACGAGGGAGAGCTACTGAAGTCCCCCCAGGACATCATAAAGAAGTTCGAGGGCAAGTGCCCGAAGTGCAAGAAGGACCTCAAGTTCACGATGGATGGCGTCGAGGTCCTCCCCTGCAGCGCCAAGTAGCCGCCTCAACCCAGATAGGGTTTTAACCATCCCCCCGTTGCATATCTAACCGGTAATCCGCTTTGGAGCTCAGGAAGACACACATTTACCAATACCACGCTGAGCACGGCAACGTTGTAGACTTCGGTGGATTCGCGATGCCCGTCTGGTACGAGGGCATCATCCCCGAGCACAAGGCCGTTCGCGACGCGTGTGGCATATTCGACACGAGTCACATGGGCAGAGTCTACGCCGAGGGACCAGACGTAGTGAAGTTCCTCGACTACGTCGACACGAACGACATCGCCGCTCTCACAGACGGCAAGGGTGTCTACGGCAATATGTGCAAGCCAGACGGCGGCATAGTCGACGACCTCATCGTCTACCGTCAGGGCGCGGAGAAGTTCCTGGTCGTCTACAACGCGGGCAACCGCGACAAGGACTTCGCCTGGCTGCAGAAGAACACAAAGGGCTTCAAGGTCAAGCTCACCGACATGAGCGACAAGGTCGGCATGATAGCCATCCAGGGCCCCAAGGCTGCCGAGGTCCTCGCCAAGATAAGTGCGACAGACCCAAGCGCCATTGAGAGATTCAACGTCGCCCCCCTGAAGATCAGCGGATTCGACTGCCTCGCAGCCCGAACCGGATACACGGGCGAGGACGGCTTCGAGATATTCGTACTCGACGATCCCCTCGTCACCCCCACAAAGTCACTCAAGATGTGGAACGACATGGTCGCCGCAGGCGCCAAGCCATGCGGCCTAGGCGCACGCGACAGCCTACGCCTCGAGGCGGGCCTCTGGCTCTACGGCAACGACATCGACGAGACCACAAACCCTATCGAGGCCGGCCTCAAGTGGGTCGTCAAGATGAAAAAGCCCTCATACTTCAACGGCAAGAGGGCGCTAGAGGGCATAATCGAGAAGGGCGTCACGAGGACCCTCGTCGGCATCGCGCTGACCGAGCGCGGCATCCCCCGCCACGGCTATGAGGTCTACGACGGCGAGAAAAAGATTGGCGTCATCACGAGCGGCGGAGTAGCCCCCACCCTAGATGAGAGCATCGCACTCGCCTACCTCCCACCCGAGTACAAGGAACCCGGCAAGGAGGTCCAGGTCAAGATCAGGGCGAACCTCGTCAAGGGAAAAATAGTTAAGCACCACCCATTTTATGATGAGCCCAAGTACGGTTGGAAGAGGGTAAAGGCATGACAGACGAAGTCAAGATTGAAACCGGATTATACTACACCAGTGAACACGAGTGGGCGAAGCCCGACGGCGAAGTCGTGATAATCGGCATCAGCGACTACGCGCAGGCGCAACTCCACGAGATCGTCTACGTCGAGGCACCCAAGAATGGCGCCGAGCTCAAGCAGAGTCAAGTCGCGGGCGCCGTCGAGTCGGTCAAGGCCGTCTCCGACTTCTACAGCCCGGTAACCGGCACGGTCGTCGAGGTCAACGAGGCGCTGACGAACAGCCCCGAAAAGATCAACGCCGACCCATATGGTGAGGGATGGATTGCGAAGGTGAAGCCCAGCAACTGGGCAGCCGACGCGGCGAAGCTGATGGACGCCGAAAAGTATAAACAGCACATAGCGACGCTGAAGCACTAGCCACCCAATTATTGTGCAGGGGTTCCCGAGTGGCCAAAGGGGTCAGGTTCAGGACCTGATGGTTAGTCCTCCGTGGGTTCGAGCCCCACCCCCTGCACCAATCTTCTCAGCCCAGTGGGCTCTGTGTCGCCATGGGCGGACCCTGTGGGCTCCGGTTGATGGGCGCGTGCATGTGGTTTGCCGTTTCCTCCGCCGCCGCCACGTTTCCTGCTGTTTGGGCTTGTTTTCCCGTTTTGGGCTGTTTTCTGGCGCCGTTGGCGGCGGCGGTGCGGCGGAGGATGGGCTGTTTATTCGTCGCCCGGGTGGGCCTTCAGGAGCGAGACTCCGTTCCTCGGGTCGGTCTCGCGCCTCAGGCCCATGCCCTCCGTCCTCATGATCATGAGCTCGGCGAGGTACAGCACGACGCACCCGTCCTCGACGTGCCCCACGTAGGCGCGCTGGTCCCTGCACCCCGCCGCCATGTGCAGGTGGGGCTCGTAGTCGGCTATCAGCCCGCTTATCGCCACGATCTCGAGCGGCTCCTCGACGACGTAGAACCTGTTCTCGGCGGGGAACCCGGTCGTGTTGATGTAGTGCATGTGGCACCTCTTCAGCGTCCCGATGCCTGAGACAACCGCGCCGTCCCTGATGCCGTGTGCCCTGATAACCTCTTTCACTGATTCGAGAAGCTTCTCGTCGGGCCCCAGCCCTATAGTGATCAGCTTGCCGTCCCTAGACTCTACGACGTTCATACTGAGACATCGGCGCGTGGGAACTTCAAACCTTCGCGATCGAAGGGTTCATGATTTGGACGCATACAGTCTCATGCGATGTCTGCCAGGCTCGTCTATGCTACCCGGTGGGAGCATGCAGATGGTGTCTGGCGGGTTAAACTGCTCCTCGATGGCGATCCCGGTGAGGTCACCCTAGATCGGGGGAAGATCATCTCATTCAGGCTTGGCAAGGGTAGATTTTGTGTCGGTCACTCACGTGTCACCCGCGACTACTCCACGATGGATTCGTGGAAGGAGCGTGTCCCGTGCCCGACCAACTCACTCGCGGACTCGGGGAACCAGTGCAGGTCGTGCTCCGCCGGCGACGCCTCAGGGCCATGCGCACGCTGCATAGGCGAAACATGCAGCGCACACCCCAGCGTCAGGGAGGCATGCGAGCAGAGTGAGGCATTCGTCTACCTCGCCGTCTTCGGCGACAGGGTAAAAGCCGGCGTCTCACAGGGGCGCAGGGTCGAGAAGAGGTGGGTAGAGCAAGGCGCCGACGCCGCCCGCCGGGTCATCACAGGCAACGGATGCGAGGCGAGAATCTACGAGAAGAGGATACAGGACCAACTCGGCGCCCTCAAAAGCGTGAAAGCCGAAGAGAAGATGGCTTTTACCGACCCGAGGGAGCTTGAATGGGGGCTCAGAAAACTGGAGGAACACGTCGAAGCGCTGCACAGGCTCTTTCCCGAGGCGAAACATGTCGACGAGGCTACCGCCGTCATCTCATCAATCTACGGGCTGCCACAGACGCGGATACGCCCGATAGAGGTCAAGATGCGGGACAACGTTGCAATAACCGGGAAGATACTCGGGGCGAAGGGGCCAATCCTCTATCTCGAAAACACTGGAATAATATACTCTGTTAACCTCCACGCCCTCACCGGCCGGAAGATTAACGAGGACCTTAGCGGCTCAAGCCCCTCCCAGTCCGGCCTCAACGCCTACCTGAAACGCTGAGACCCTCCACCGTGGCAATGAATATAACCACCCACTCAACACAACCCTACGGTGAATTACTTGTCAGCGAAAGCACAGATCCTGAAAGAGTATGCAGAGTACCATTTCAACTCCCTAGAGGAACTCCTCAAAGGGCTCGAAGACGACGAGGCCAACTACAAGCTGACCGAGGAGTCGAACAGCATAGAGTGGATTGTGAACCACCTGTGCAGGATAAGCAACACGGCCCTGCCCCGCATCATCAAGGGTGACCCCAACTACAAGCCCATGGGTTGGCCGGACGACTACAAGGAGAAGCATTACAGCCTCGACAAGTACATGGCTGACCTCGCCGTGGGGAAGAAGATGACCCTCGACGGCATCGGCAAGCTCACGGATGCCCAGCTCGAGGAGGAGACCACCCTCTGGGGCGGCACGAAGAAGCGGAAGATCGGCATCTTCGCCTACATCGGCGAAGTCGTCCATCACAAGGGCCAGATAGCCTACATCAGGGGTACCGTCAAGCGCCTCAAGGCGAAAGACCCCAAATTCAAGTGCTAAACCCCCAAAAACACCCCGTTTTAGGGGTAGTATTATATATGCATTGAATCAGATCTAAAACTCGGATTCTGGTGAACGGATGACAGTAAAAACGAAGATGATAAAGGATTTCGCACAGATCGGTTTTGACAGGCTCGCGGGCGCCACGAAGAACATGAAGCCCGAACAGCTCGACTGGAAGAGCTGCTCACAGGCCAACACGATCAGGTGGGTTCTCACCCACATGAGCGAGGAGCTGAACGTTTACATGCCAAAGTTCCTAGGCGAGGCTCCGCCGAAGGACTGGCCTAAGGACTACATCGGCAACCCGAAGTACAAGATGGAGAGGATCCTCGCCGACATCGAGAAGGGGCACAGGAAGCTCAACGCCGGCTTGAACAAGCTGACGAACGAGAAGCTCGACGAGGTAGTAGACGGATGGGCCGGGAAGAAGCCCCGCGAGTACTACCTCATGCTCATGACGACCGAGATCATCCACCACGAGGGGCAGATCGCAGCCATCCTCGGCGTCGAGAAGAGGATAAAGGGCGCAAAGTAGCCGCCCACCCTTTTTATTCCACCTTTCTAGAGACCCTAGTTGTTAGGGGGCACCTTGCATGAGGATCGGCATAACCTGTTACCCGGGAGTCGGAGGCAGCGGCATACTCGCCACGCGCCTAGGCGTAGAGTTCGCCAAGAGAGACCACGAGGTCCACTTCATCACCTACGAGCGCCCATTCGCCGTCCAGGGGATAGACCAGGAGAACGTCCACATACACCTCGTCAACGTCCTCGAGTACCCCCTCTTCAAGTACCCACCCTACACGGTCGCCCTCGGCTCCGAGATGGCCCGGGTGTCTCAGCAGGAGAAGCTGGATGTCCTCAACGTCCACTACTCCATCCCACACGCGACGGCGGCCTTCCTCGCCAGGGAGATAACCGGCGTTCCCTACGTCGTTACCCTCCACGGAAGCGACGTCACAATACTCGGAAGCGACCCCAGCTACCACATAGTGAACAACCACAGCGTTGAGAAGGCGGACGCAGTCACCGCCGTATCCGAGTTCATGCAGAGGGAAGCCTACGAGAGGCTTGGCATCGAACGCGAGGTGAAGGTCATTCCCAACTTCGTCGACACTCAGGTCTTCGCCCCCGCGCAATGCGAGGCGGTCGAGGCTGACTGCAACGAATGCGGCGGCATCATACACGTGAGCAATTTCCGCCCCGTCAAGAGGGTGGCAGACCTCGTCTACGCCATGGCGATCGTGACGAAGGAGGAGCCCAAAGCGAAGCTGACTCTCGTGGGTGACGGCCCCGACAGGCACGGCGTCGAGAAGCTGATAGATCGCCTCGATCTCCACAGAAACGTGACCCTGACAGGGTTCAGGAGCGACATACCCAACCTTATGCGTTGCGCCGACATCGGCGTCCTATGCTCCGAGACCGAGAGCGCTCCACTCACCCTGCTCGAGGGTATGAGCACCGGCCTCCCCATGGTCTCCACGAAGGTCGGGGGCGTGCTCGAAATAATTGACGACGGTAAAAACGGGTTGCTTGTGCCACCGAAAAACCCGGAAGAGTTAGCACAGGCGATCCTCCGCCTCTACAAAGATCAGAGGTTGAGGGGTCGGCTCGGCGAGAGGGCACGCAAGACGGTTCTGAAAAGGTACACGGCGGAGAAGGTTGTCAACCAGTACCTCAAGATATTCGAGGCGGTCAAGCCTAGAGGTTGACATAGAAAACCGTCGAGTTCGGCGTCCAGCCACCGTACAGCCTCTTGTATATCCCGACGTTCTCCCCAACACCCGAGGCAAGAGCGAGGTCGATCCACGCCCAACTTACCTCCTGCCCATACTTCTCTGGGGCGAAGTGGCCGAAGGCGTATGAGAGGTAACCGTCGAGCTCCTGTGCCACCGCCTGCTTCGCTTTCATCTCCTGCATGAAGGCTGCCCGCGTCGATGGTTCCCCGAGCCTACGCTTTATTGCATCTATCTCCGACTCGGCGTCCGTCTTCGCCTTACTCAAAGCGGTGTAGGTTTCGTCGATGGCTTTCCTGATGTTTGCGTGTGCCTGTGCGATGCCTTCGACGTTGTTCGTCTTCTTGGCCTCCACCCATCCGGCTAGGGCTTCGAACAGTTCCCTCCGCGACAGGGTCGTGTATCCCTTAGCCTCGATTCCCCTGCCCGCCAACTCGTTCCATGGCGTGTTGTAGAAGACCCTAGCATAGCGGGTGTAGGTTGGGAAGGGTATGCCGAGCTGGGAGACGCCGGGGATGACCTCGGCGTAGTAGCTCGTCTCCCCCGGTCCACCCACGTGCGCCACTACGGGGATGACTGAGTCGACGACCACCTGGCGCGAGTCGACCCTCGGCGTTATGATGTTCGCTATCTCCTCGATGTCCGGTCTCTCCGCAGAGAATGAGTAGCTGTACGTCTGCTCACACCTCGGGCACTTGCCCTCCACGCTCGCGGTGGAGCCCGAACCCGCCCTGTACTTCAGCTCGACCCTGCTGCCGTGGCAGCTCGGGGTCTGGCATTCGAGGAAGAACGGGACGTAGTCCATTGCTCTCTTGCCGATCTGAGCCCTGTATCCGAGCCCCTCGATGAGGTCGACAGCGTCGTTAGATGCACGCACGAAGCTGCTACGGTTGGGCTCGGAGAGCAAAACCTCGTATCCGTGCCTGAAGAAGCCCCTGATCGAGGGGTCTGTAGCCGACAGCATGGGTACACCCATATCTGCCTCGAGGTTCACGACGGTGCCCAGTATCTTGGTTGAGAAGTCGGCGACGTTCCCCGTCGAGTAATAGGCTCCCTTTATGATCGTGAAGACGTGTGCGAGGTTCTGGAGAATTTTCTCCTGCTCCGTGGGCTCCACGCCCTTGAGGAGGCCGCGGTAGTTGCTCTCCACTTTTTCGAGTGTCTTCCTCAGCCACTCCTCGTCCGGGTTCGGTAGCCGGCGTATGGGTGCGCCCTCGTACTCGGGCGGGGAGGGATAGGTGATCAGCATCCCCCTAGCCGATGGGCTCGGGACGCGGATGTTCAGTAGCTCAGCCTGGACGCTGTCGTAGTCCCCGACGTAGTAGAGCGGGACGTATCCCCCTCCCAGACCGGCGAGGGTGGAGATGTAGGTTATCTTGTTGAAGATGAAGCTGGGTCCACCGAGGCAGTTCGGCTGCTGGCCAGTCTCCACCGCCCCCCTTTCCAGCGAGTCGATCCTCTGCGAGACCTTGTTGGTGAGGATTCCGAGGCTCCTCATCTGGCTCTTGATGGTCTTCTTCAGCTCCTCAAGCTCCGGGGGCGGCGAGCCGTATTTCGCCCTTATCTCGCCGAAGTACCCGTGGCACTCGGCCATGTTCTGGGGGATCCTACCCCAGAGGCGGGTGGCATACTCGCCGTTAGGGTCCTTCTCCGTGTACTTCTGGTATAGTGTATGCACTGGGGGATTTCCGCTCAATTCATTCACCTTAGCAGATTCTTTGTCGCCTTCGCCTCGTAGAATGGCCCGTTCTTCGCTAACGATTCCTCGATGAAGGCCTCGGCGTAGGCGCAGTTCGCTTGTGTCCCCCTCAGTTCCGCCTTCTTGTCGCTGAACCTCTGGTAGTAGTCCCACGGGAACTTCGCCAGCTGAGTTTTGTAGGCTTCAACCGCGGCTTTCTTCTTCTCGATCGTCTCGGAGATATCTACCAAGACGTGGGGGATGGGGATCAGTGTATTTATCTCCATGAGGAGAAGACGCTCGACTAGGCAGGGTTTTTCGTACGTGGTCGTATGTGCGGCCCACTCTATGGCTTCCTTCACCACCTCATACGTTGCCCTGTGGTCGGCGTGGTAGTCGAAGGGCAGGTGGGTTACGACTATCCTCGGCTTCTCCGCCACGATCACGTCGGCGACCCGCTTAACCATCTCTCTCGAAGGGACGACATTGTCTTCCATGAAGACGATCGGCTCAGCTAACTCCAGAGCCTTACACGCGTTCTCAAGTTCCCCCTTGCGGTTCCTCGGGTTGCACGTAAGGCACAGAACCCTCGACCCCTCGTGAAGCGCAAGCGTTCCACCGCAGCCGAAAGTTTCGTCATCGGGGTGGGAGACGACAGCAAGAATTCTGCCCATGGAGCTCAAACGATTAGGGAAACCACGGCATAAAAGGGGTTCCCCGAAGTGTCAATATGTGCTGCCACTTTCATCTTTTCGCCTATCACTCACCCGACACGGGCTGCGTCCACCTTAAAGCGCTCCAGACCCCGAGCTTGGTCGGATAGACATGTCCGCTCATCTCCCTCACGTGGCCCCATCGACCTCCTTCCAGCCAGCGTCCGAGATGCTGGACATCAGGGCATTCACGATACCGCTCCAGATGGGCTTCCCCCGGCTGGACGAGATGGTAGGTGGGCTGGAGCCGGGGCTTCTCCACCTGTTCTACGGCTCCGAGAAGAGCGGCCTGCCCGACAAGCTCCTCCACCACCTCCTAGTCGAGGCGGTCAAGGAGCCCGAGGCGAGGGCCATCCACCTGCTCTGCGGCAACTACCGCCGTTCACGCACAACCCTCGACATGGAGTTGCTGCTCAACCTCGTCGAGCGGGCGGGGCTCGAGCCACGCGACGCCTTCGGCAGAATCCACCTCGTCTGCGCCTTCACGGAGAGGCAGCAGATCGAGGCCGTAGATCACATAGAGGGGATACTCGCGGAGAACCCCGGCGTCAGGGTGGTCGCCGTCCAGCAGGTAGCCAAATTATTCGCTGGCCCCCCGCTCGTGAGTAGGGCGACGCTTGAGAACCTCGGTGGCATGGTCTCCCGCCTGATCCGGCTCTGCGCCGAGGCGGGGGCACCGGTCGTCGCGTCCGCATCACCATCCCCCTACGGTAGACCCGTCCCCGCGCCGGAGGGTGGAGCATACGTCACCCGCCTCGCCAAGGTCTCCGTATACCTACGCGCCATGAAGGGCGGCGGAGCCACCGCGTACCTACTCAACCACCACGAAAAAACGAGGATCGGGAAGAGACTAGACCTAGAGGAAGGCGAACTCGGATTGGGCAGGGTAACAAAACTATCGACGCGCATGAGACTGCAAGAGCAGATGAGGCAACTCAGGGACCGCTACAGGATCGCCCTAAAGGACGAGGAGACGAAGACCGCCTTCGACGGCCTCTGGGACGCGTGGTCGAGCGAGCAGGGCGCCATGACCTACGGTGACGTTCTCTCCGCCCTCGACCTCCTCACACTCACCGCATCCGTCGACAACAGACGCCAGATCGAGTCCCTACGCGCCCTAAACCAGGAAACGCGCCAGCTCCTGGAGAAACTCGTAGCGAGGGAGGCACGTGCGAGTTGAGGAACTGCTCCTAGACGTCGGGTTCGAGGGGCGCGACGCCTTCGATGTCGCAGACAACGTACACCTTCAAGGTAACCCGCTCCTACCGGTTCGAATTATCAGCGTATAACTATAAGAGTTCTAACCTCTTTCCCATAGATACGAATAGACCTTGGGAGCAATGATTCCAGTCGCCACTTCCGGAGGGGTGACCCTGCATTGCCCCGAGGACGGCAGATACTCATTCTACAACAGCCCATACCCGGCGCACCACCTCATGACTGGTATCGACATATACCCCGACACAACGCACAGCATAGTCGCTCCCTCACCCATCTCCGGAGAGATCCTGCAAATAAGACGCGTCAAGGCGCCGCGGGGCCACGACTTCGAGGCACCAGAACACGACACAGTAACCATCATCAGAAGCACCCAAGCCCCAGAAAGAGTCGTAAAGCTCCTCCACGTCGACACCCACGCCGAGGTGGGGGAGACTATTCACGTCGGGCAGACAATAGGCACGATGATCAGATCCGGTTACTTCGGGTACCAGACACCGCTCCACGCCCACGTCGAGGTACGTCCACCAGACGACCCACTCCGAGTCAGAGGTGCTTACCCCATGGGTAGCCTCCTAGACCTCGAAAAACTGGGGGTCACAGAAGAACTAATGGGCACAGCGACATCCACCCGAAAAGGGTACGCCCAAATAAAATTGCGACAAAAAAACCCGTGGGTCGTAGCTGACATCGGTGGCAGCCCGGGCATAATCGACGGCGGTATACCTCTCTACGGATGGTTCGGCGCCCACGTGAAAGCCCCGAGGATGGGTGCACCCGTGAAACTGCTAGGAAAACGGATCGGGAATGTAACGAAAACCGGGTCTCGATCCTGCGTCGCAGACTGCGTCGAATTTGACGCAAGAATCGACGCCACTCCCGTCGACTTATTCTTCATCCTCACGCCCAAACAGGGGACGATACTCGTCGCAACCTCCAAGAAACGCGGCGAACTCGACTTAGGGGAGAACGAGGAAGTCTCGATCACCGTCTCTTAGCCGAGGTTTTCCAATAAATATAAGGGCGAGGACACAACCTACACAGACGAAACCAGATGTCTGACCTCAGTCAGCTCCCCCCGAACGTCCAGGAGAGGATAGCTCGCCTCCAACAGCTCCAGAACACCATGCAGCAACTTCTCGCCCAGAAGCAGAGGCTCGAGGCGGAGAAGGCCGAGACCGAGCGGGCACTCACAACCCTCGGGGAGACACCTGAAGGCGCAAAGGTATACAAATCAGTAGGCGCCGTCCTCGTCGAGAAGGAGAAGGCAGTCGTAGTCAAGGAACTCACGGACCGGAAAGACTTCCTCGAGATGAGGGAGAAGGTCCTAGAGAAGCAGGAAGAGAAGACGAAGGAGAAGCTCCAGGGCCTGCAGGAGACGCTGCAGAAGGAGCTTGGCCTCCCGCAGCAGGGTTAACCCTTCTTAAACATCTTACCGAACGGAGACTGTTTCTGATCCGAAGCCTTCCCATGGACCTCATTTGAGCCCCTGAGAGGCGACGAATCCACACCGAGCTTGAATATCTTATTTAGAACATCGATGGCGTCAGCAGCACCAGCGTAGTCGATGCTCGTCAACTTGTTCGTGGGTATGAAGATGCAGGCATATGGATACTTCTTCTCGACACACTCCTCAAGCACGCACGAGTTTATGCCGGATAGCGCCCCCTCCCTAAGAGCCGGATACCCATGTTTCGAGAGATCGACTTTGACGGAGTAGGTTAAGGCCTTTATCTCGGGGGACACAGCGCCAAAGGGCAAACCGTCGAGGGAATATATCTCCTGCACCCCCTTTGCCTTTAACCACCTCAACAATGCCTCAGCTATCGGCCAACAGCCCTCGGCTGGGATGAGGCTCTCGGTGATGATGAACAATATCTTCTCCGCCTCGTCGAGGTGGATCCTGAACGATTGTATCGGCGCGCCGTTGGTTATGAGCGTCATCGGTGGAATGTAGTTCGATTTTATCCAGGCCACCTGTTGGTAACCCTTTGATCTGGTGACGAACATCGCGGCAGTGTTCCCGATGAATCCTGCGCCTGCGAACCCGAGTATGGCTCGGTAATTACCTTTCTCGATTGGTTTGATTTCCTTTATCTCGACGGAGTGACTGGACATAGGGTGTTGTATGTTCCTTCGTGTTTAAATCGTACCCGGTTAGGATTGTAAATACTATTCAACTACTGTGTGTAGTTATGTTTATATATTCACGTCATGAATATGCGCGCGACGCGCTTAATCACAGTGCGTTCCCGAATCTGCCAAGAAACACCGGGAGGGCCGAAGAGGCCCTAACCTGTGTTTGGAGTAGTTGTGGGACTATTATGCATAAACTTATTCTAACTACAATATGTAGTTAGTTTTATATGCTCATGGAATGGTATAAGGTCGCGATTAACTGGTGAATAAAATGGCACAAAAGAATGGTATGACGTTAGCAATTGTGCTACTGGTCGCAGGCTTGATAGTCGGCGGAGGCATCGGATACTTCGCCGCACCAGCCAAGACTGAGACGACCACTACAACAACCGTACAGACAGTGACTGAGCTCCCCCTGAAGGGCGAAACTGTTAAAATCGGTTACATTGCAGCATCGACGACGACTCTCGAGACTGGTAAACCCCACCACGAGAACATTATTGCCCCTGACATGAACGCGCAGGCCAAGTTCCTCGGATGGGGAGACGTCACGTTCGAATGGCTCTGTGACGATGCAGCCGGTCAGGCAAACACTCACCTCGAAAAGGTCCAGGGCTACAAGTCCATGAGCGTATCAATCTTCGAGGGCGGAGGTTGGTCGGCTCACGCACAGTCCTGCCTAAGCTATGTGAACACGAATAACATGCTCATGTGGAGCACCACCTCAACCTCTCCAACTCTCGCCATCGCGAATGACAACCTCTTCCGCATGTGCCCCGCTGACAGCGCCCTCGCACCCGCGTTGGTCGACGTCATGTGGAGCTACGGTATCAAGAGTGTCATCATCTTCCAGCGTGGTGACTCATGGGGTGACGGTATCGTCAACCTCTTCACCCCCGCTTGGAAGGCAAAGGGCGGCGAAGTCGCGGGCGACGTAATTCGCTACGCGGCAGAGTCGACCGACTTCTCCAACTACCTCCAGCAGGCAAACAGCTTGGCTCAGTCCGCCGTAGCGAAGTATGGAACCACCGACAAGGTCGGTGTTCTATTACTCTCTTTCGACGAGGCCCCAGTCATCCTCTCACAGGCTAAGGACTTCTCCTCAGTCTATGACTGTGTCTACTTTGGTGGTGACGGAACGGCCGTCTCCCAGAGGATCATGGACGATGCCCCCGAGCAGGCAAACCACATGAAGATCTACAGCCTCATGGCACAATCCCCAACCTCCTCAAAGTTCAACAATCTAAAGGCGCGCTTCATGGCAATCACACAGCAGCAGTATACCGCCTACTCCGCTTACTCCTATGACGTCGGATTCGTTCTCATGGACTCAATCTTACAGGCTCAGAGCAAGGATGCGAAGGATGTCATTGGGCTACAGATCCCCCTCGCCAACAACCTCTACGGTGCCGGTGGTTGGTGCCAGATGAACGAATTCGGTGACAGAGCGCCCCCGACATTTGATGTCTGGTTCTACGCCCCTGGTGCGAGCAAGGCAAGTTACTCTTACCTTGCTGGTGCTTACAACCCTGACACCCAGACCATGGCTTGGAACACAGGCATACTGGGTTTCACCCCCGCTGGTCCGTAAAACTAGTGAATCCTTTTTAATATTCTATAATCTTTTTAAGATTCGACATTTTTTAGATTCTTTCGTATTTCATCGATTTTTCCCCTGTTTTCGAGACCCAGCTCGTTCACCAGATAATAGATTGTGGTCTCCTCGAATGTCTCAAGAAGCCCCTTGAAGACGTCCCTCACCACGACGTTTTCGAACTCCGCCTTCGTTAAAGCAGGGTAATACTCGTATCTCAGGGAGTATGTTGTGAGAAGGTTTCGCTTTACGAGCCCTTTCTTATGCAACCTGTCGAGGATCGTCGCTACGGTGGTGACGGCTACCTTCTTTTCCTGGTTTACCCTTTGATGGATGGCTTTGACATCGCCTTTTTCGAGTTGCCACGTTGCCTCCATCACCGTTGCCTCTAGATCCCCCAGAACCTTACGTATGTCCTTTTTATGGGGCTGAAAATCGATCCATCGGCTATTTTCAATCAATAGAAGGCAACCCTGTAATTACACTATATAGGTTTCTGATAACTACTGTAATTAGTTGAGTATAAAACAATTTTGAGTAGCCCGTGGGTGCTGTCTCGGGTTGTTTATACTCTTTTAATACCCGGAGAATATCATCACACCGCGAGGATACGTGAACGTGGACATCTCAGCGCTTCGGGATCATCTCCGGGGAAAAGTGTCGATAATATGTCACCATAACGCGGATCCTGATGCCATCGGCGCCGCGTATGCTATACAGCGCCTAATCACAGTCCTCGACCCGAAGGCGGTGACCGAGATACTATACCCGGATAGCGCCAGTCAACTATCAGAGGGGATAATTCAACGCTTCTCGATCGGCGCCTCAAATCGCCCCAAGATCATTGGGGGAGATACCGTCGTCGTTGTCGACGCGGGCAGCCTCATCCAACTGGAGTCCCTGACGCATCTTGTTAAAGACGCGGAGACCCGCATATTTATCGATCATCACGGCAGAGACCCGGAGATTGAGCGACTAGCAACCTTATACATCTCCGATGAAAGCGCCGTTGCGACATGCGAGATAGTATTCAACATCTGGGTAGGCCTCGGGTTTGAGCCGCCGAAGGAGGTGGCCGAGGTCCTACTGCTTGGGATGGTCTTCGACTCGAAACACTTCGGCCTGGGGACCCCAGGTATGTTTAGGGTGGTTGCGAGGCTCATGGATCTTGGCGCGACGTTGAACGGGGCACGGGATCTGCTTCAAGCCTCTATGGATTCGTCTGAGCGGATCGCCCGCCTCAAGTCGGCTCAGAGGGCGACGATATACCGCGTAGATACGTGGCTGATCGCGACCGCGAACCTCGGCTCCTTCCAAGCCAGCGCCGCGAGAGGCATAATGAATCTAGGAGCCGATGTAGCTATCATCGCCGGAAACGATAAAGAGAGTCTCAAGGCCAGTTTTAGGTCCACCGAAGAGTTCCACGCGAAGACTGGCATACACATCGGTGACGATGTGACGAAGCCGCTCGCCGAGCTGTATGGTGGAGCTGGGGGAGGGCACCCGACGGCTGCGGGCGTGAACGGCGTCGGAGACTCGGGGGAGTTCTTGATCAAGGCGGTTGAATATCTGGCGGAAAAGATGGGGAAACGCCCCCAGATATTATAGGTGTAACTATTATATTTTAGGGGCCGGAATATCAGAGAAGGTTCGGAGGGCTCCCATGGGGAAGATAGATGTTCAGGGTCTCTGGTACACCTACCCCAATGTACCCGAACCAGCGCTAAGAGACATAAACCTCAGCGTAAAATCCGGCGAATTCATACTGCTCACCGGCCCGAGCGGCTGCGGGAAGACCACGTTTTGCCGGTGTCTCAACGGCCTCATACCCCACTTCTACAATGGCGAAATGAAGGGGGATATAACGGTTGACGGGCTCCACACGAACGTCCACCCGACGTATGAGCTGGCGAAACGCGTCGGCCTGATATTCCAGAACCCTGACAACCAGATCTTCTCACTCACCGTCGAGAAGGACGTCGCATTCGGCCTCGAGAACCTCGGGCTGCCCAAGGATAAGATGGTTGAGGAGATCGAGTGGGCGATGGAGCGGGTTGGCATCATGCCGCTCAGGGAGAGGGGCACACATGAGCTCTCCGGGGGTCAGAAGCAGCGCCTGACAATCGCCTCCGTCCTCGCCATGCACCCCGGCATCATAGTCATGGATGAGCCAACCGCCTACTTGGACCCGATGGGCGCTGAGAGGATATTCAAGATTCTGCACACCCTAAACGAGGAGCAGGGTATCACCATTATCCTCATCGAGCACAGGATGGACCTCGCCGTCAAGTACTGCAACCGTATCATCGTCTTCAACAAGGGGCAGGTAGTCAACGACGGTTCGCCAAGGGAAATATTCACAGCGGATGAGACGCGCCTAATCGGCGTTGGAATCCCCCGTATGGTCGAGCTGGGGCGAAAGCTACGACAAAACGGGTACAAGTTCAAAATACCCCTCGACTCCGACGAGGCATTCAACACACTCGCCCCCCACTTCATTGAACAAAAACAAGCCAAGACGAGAAACATACCCCTTGATCTGAGTGATGTCGTCGGAGATACACTTACTATACGGGAGTCAACGCCCTCAGGGGGGTAAACCTAGACATCAACAGGGGAGAATACGTCGCCATAATGGGTGAGAACGGCGCCGGGAAAACGACGATGGTAAAACACTTCAACGGCCTCCTCAGGCCAAAGGAGGGAAAAGTCGTCGTCGACGGCGAAGACATAGCCAAACAGAGCGTGGCGATGATGGCCCGAAAGGTGGGGCTGGTCTTCCAGAATCCCGATGACCAGCTCTTCGCCGAGGATGTCGAGGAGGAGATAAGCTTCGCCCTCAGAAACTTCGGGTACAGCGAAGAGGTAACCAGAGAGAGGGTGAACTGGGCGCTCAACCTCCTCGACATAGAGCGATACAAGAAATCGAGCCCATTCATCCTAAGTGGGGGCGAGAGGAAACGTGTCGCCCTCGCGTCCGTCCTCGCTTGGAACCCAGACGTCCTCATCTTAGACGAACCAACCGTCGGGCAGGACTACGGCCAGAAGGAGCGCCTCAAGCACTTCCTGCTGCAGCTCAGAACACAGGGCAAGACCGTGGTGATCGTTACACACGACGTTGAGTTCGTCGCCGAGAGTCAACCCAGAATAGTTTTGATGGCGCAGGGGGAGATCGTCGCCGACGGCTCGGCGAAGAAGATCATGACAGACGCGAAGGATCTCGAAACCTGTTCGGTCTCACCGCCGGAGGTCACCAAGCTATTCTTGAAGCTATCCAACTACGGCTTCCCCGGAGACGTACTCGGAGTCGACGAGGCTCTCGACCTCATAACCCGGAAGTTGAAGGAGGGGACGGCTTGAGTCTGCTCGAGGGCCTCAGGTTCACGAAAGGCGACTCTCCTATGCACAGGATGGACCCGAGGGTCAAGTTCCTAATGACCATGGTAATCTTCACCCTGTCGATCCTCTTCCTAGACCTCATACCACTCATGGTTGTTTTCACGCTCCAGATACCCATCGTCATCTACGGCCGGATCTGGAGGGAGTGGCTGAAGTCACTGAAGGGCGGCGCCTTCCTCGCCGTGATCATCTTCGCCACGAATCTCCTCAGCTTCTACTTCTTCAGAGGCATGACCCTATCAGGGGATATAGTTGAGTACAGCCTCAGTCTTACCCTAAGGTTCCTCTCGTTGATAACGAGTTTCAGCCTCTTCTTCCTCACGACATCTCCCGATAAGCTGAGCCTCGCCCTCGAGAAGGCGAAGGTGCCATATGAGTTCAACTTCGCCTTCATCACAGCGATAAGATTCGTGCCCGTCCTTGCGGACGAGGCACAGACGATAATGGATGCCCAGCGGTCGAGGGGGCTCGAGCTTGACAAGGGGGGATTCCTATCGAGGATCAGGAAATACATCCCAATCCTCCTGCCGCTCATCATAAACTCGATACGCCGAAGCCTCGAATTGGCCGAGGCAATGGAGTCCCGCGCCTTCGGGGCAACAAAGAACAGGACAAACCTGTACGAGTTAAAAATGGCGAGATCCGACTACTTCGCATTAATCATCATAATCGTTGCGCTAGCCCTCGCGTTATACGCCCGTTTCTTTATGCCGCCATTCCCAAAGGTAATAAGCGGTATTTTATTCGCTTAGCCTAATGCTTATAGTCATTTTCACAATGTTTAAATAATTACTGGTTTGACTAGAGTCGATATCAGCGGATATCAGTAATTACTGTAAGGAAGTTCTACATGGAGCCCAGAAGGATACAGAAGGTCGGCTACTCAACGCTCTCCGTAAGCATACCCATGAACTGGGCGAAGAAGATGAACGTCAAGAAGGGCGACATCGTCTTCCTAAGCGAGGAGAACGACGGCGCGCTCCGAATCGCACCCGAGCCCAGCAAGGCCGAGGACACAAGCATCTACGTCGTCAACGTCGACGAGTGCGATAACACGACGATCCTCGCCAGAGTGATCGTGGGGAACTACGTCCTAGGCAGAAACATGATTCGGGTGGAGTCCAATCGTCGACTCATGAGGGAGCAGATTGAGAGCATACGCGAGGTGACGCAGCGCCTCCTCGGCATAGGCATAATCGAGGAGAGCGACAAGCACCTACTCCTACAGTGCAGCATTGAC
This sequence comes from Candidatus Bathyarchaeota archaeon, assembly GCA_026394265.1. The sequence continues at coordinate 775 of JAPKYO010000046.1, read as the reverse complement.
CCAAAGAACTTCCCGCTGGAAACCGTTGTAAAGCGCCTCTACGTCCTCACGAGCATCATGTTCAAGGAGGCCATCGACAGCCTCATCGATAAGGACCAGGAACTCGCAAAGGACGCCATCACACGCGAGTACGAGGCAGACACCATCTACTGGCTCCTATCCCGCCTACTCGCCTCAGCCCAGCAGAGCCGAATCGTCTCCGAGAGCATCGGCATCGTCGACCCGATGGAGATCGCGGAGTACAACCTCATCGCTTGGTACCTGGAGATGATCGGTGACCGTCTAAACGCGGTTTGCCACAACATCCTCAAACTTGAGAACCACAAGAAGGCATCCGACGAAGAACTGATCGAGCGCCTAGGCCAACTCGCCCTAGTCAGCTTCACGATGTTCGACAAGGCCATGAAGAGCATCGTCGACAAGGACATAAAGGTCGCAAGCGACGCCGTCGACCTCTACGAAGCTGTTGAACTAGAGGAGGAGAAACTTCTCACAGAGTTCCACACCACAAACTCAGAACTCACATCTCGCTTCAACATGATCGCGTGGGAGTTCAAGATAATAGCGGAGCATAGCTCCGCCATCGGAGAGATATCGATCGACAACATCCTCAGAGGCAAGAACAGCATCTGCCGCGTCGAGGATACGTCCGTGGAAGAGGAATAAAACCTCCCACCACATTTTTTGTTATAATAGAATCGAGTTGAAAATTCTATCGATCAACGATATAATACTTTTCTCAAGCAACAATTTACAGTATATACTTGGCGTGCTG
>JAPKYO010000018.1 GCA_026394265.1 Candidatus Bathyarchaeota archaeon | reverse complement strand
GCAACAATTTATAGTATATACTTGGCGTGCTGGCCATTTGCATCAAATAAGGCGAGAATTCTCACTAAAACACCGAAGTAATGCCCACGTTATTACCAAAACGCCGGTTAGAGTCCCTCAGATTGGAAGGATCTGAGTATATAACTAGTTTTTTGATGTACGGCGCCCCATTTTTCTCGCCGAGGATACCCTTACATTATAATCATTATTGGCGTCTTCTAACAAATAGGTTTATAGGAGTCTTTTTTCAGTCTATAGACAATTCGCTAAAAGGGATTTGAACTATCCATGGTACGTTACAAGCAGACTGGCGACATCCTGAGTCTCATGCTCGACAAGGAGCACATCAGGAATATTGGCATTATCGCGCACATCGACCACGGTAAGACGACGATGAGCGACAGTCTCCTCGCGGCGGCTGGGCTCATGTCGCCCGACCGCGCAGGTGAGGCTCGTGCCCTTGACTACCTCGAAGAGGAGCAGGCAAGAGGCATCACCATCAAGACTGCAAACATCAGTCTATTGTATGAGGATGAGAAGGGCCAGCCATACGTCATCAACCTCATCGACACCCCCGGCCACGTCGACTTCAGCGGAAAGGTTACACGCGCCATGAGGGCGCTCGACGGCTGCATCCTGCTAGTAGACGCGGTCGAGGAGTTCCAGATCATGACCGAGGTACGCCTCAGGCTCGCCCTCGACGAGGCTGTCCGACCAGTCCTATACATCAACAAGTTCGACAGGCTCATCAAGGAGCTTAAGATGGACGCCGACATGGCGCAGGCGAAGATACTGCGCATCATCGGCCAGTTCAACACCATCGTCCAGACCTTCGCATCCGATGAGTTGAAGAATGAGTGGACCGTCAACGCGGGTGCGGGTCAGGTCTGCTTCGGCTCCGCGCTCGACCGCTGGGGCTTCACCCTTCCCATGCTGCAGAAGAAGGGCATGACCTTCAAGCAGCTCGTCCAGATGTACAAGGACGGGAAGCTCGCGGAGATACAGGAAAAGCTTCCGCTGGCGGAGGCCATGCTCAGCATGGTCACCCAGCACCTGCCCAATCCCATAGTATCCCAGCCCAGGAGGCTCAGGACCATATGGAAGGGCGACCCCGAGAGCCCGATGGGCAAGGCGATGTACGCCATCGACCCTAAAGGTCCCACAGTAGTCTGCATCACAAACATCATCATCGACCCACAGGCCGGCGTCGTTAGCACGGGCCGCGTCTTCAGCGGCACCCTCCACAAGGGACAGGACTTCCATCTGGTCAGCGCCAAGAAGGACCTCAAGGCACAGCAGGTCAGCATCTACATGGGCCAGTTCAGGGAGATCGTCGACGAGATCCCTGCCGGAAACATCTGCGCCCTCTTGGGCATAGGCGAGGGCAGGGCGGGTGAGACGCTCGTCGAGCCATCGATAAAGGAGGGCGCCATCGGCTTCGAGTCGATAAAGTACGCCTCCGACCCCGTCCTCACGATCGCCGTCGAGCCCAAGAAGCCCACAGACCTGCCCCGACTCATCGACGCAATGCAGAAGATGAGCATCCAAGACCCAAACCTAGTCACCACCATCAACCAGGAGACCGGCGAATACCTACTCGCGGGCATGGGTGAGCTCCACCTCGAGATCGCCCTAAAGGATCTCAAGCGTGAGTACAACCTCGATGTCACAGAGAGCGAGCCCACGGTCGTCTACCGCGAGGCCATCCGCGACAGCGTGGGCCCGTACATGGGTAAGAGCCCCAACAAGCACAACAAGGTCTACTTCAAGTTCGCCCCCCTCGACCCCGTGATCATCGAGCTCATCCGAAACGGCGAGATCAGCGTCATCACGAGCCAGAGGAAGATGGAGGAAGTCCTCGTAGAGAAGGCTGGCTGGACCCAGAAGCAGGCCCGTCAGGTCTTCTCCATCAACGAGAACGCCAACATGATGGTCGATAGCACCGTCGGCATACAGGGCATACGCGAGGTAAAGGAGCACATCTCCGGCGGCTTCGCCTGGGCCCTCCAACAGGGTCCACTCGCGGGCGAGATCGTCCGCGGCCTCATGGTCGACATGGTCGACGTCACGCTTCACGAGGACCCGGTCCACAGGGGCCCGGCGCAGATGATGCCCGCGGTAAGGGGCGCAATGTACGCCGGTATGCTCTCGGCGCGCCCGACGCTCCTCGAGCCCATCTACAAGATACAGGTCCGCGTCCCCGCCCAGTGGCTGGGTAACGTCACGGGACTCCTCAGCAGGAAGAGGGGCAAGGTCCAAGACATGGACCAGCAGGGCGCCGTAGCCGTCGTCACGGGCTTCGTCCCGGTCAGCGAAACCATCGGTTTCAGCGCCGAGATGCGCGCCGCCACGAGTGGCAGCGCCTTCTGGCAGAGCACCTTCGACCACTGGGCTTCTGTACCTGACAGCATCCTCCTCGACGCCGTTAAGAAGATACGCACGAGGAAGGGCATGTCGCCCGACCCGCCGACTGCGGCCGAGTTCGTCGTGAGGGAGTAAGCCCTCCAACCCTTTTTTAGACCAGAACACCACTTCTCTACCCTAGGTGGCCCTGAGTTGAATTTCCTCAACGAAGACCGCATCCTAGCCAACGGGGCTGGGGTCTACTCCAAGCTGAGGGGCGACGCCCTCGCGATACTGGGCTCGGCCCTCGACGCGGTCGACCCGAAGGAAGCCATCTATAACAAGGTGAAGGCCGAGGGGGGCAAGCTCCACGTTGAGGGTAAGACGTACGACCTTACTCAGTTCAGGCGCGTTTACCTCGTGGGCGGTGGCAAGGCGGGTGGCCCCATGGCTGAGGCCGTCGAGCACCTGCTCGGGGACAGGCTGACGGGCGGCGTCGTCAACATCCTGCAGGGCACCGAGGGCAAGTATCACGTTAAGCGGGTCAAGCTGGTGGGCGCGTCCCACCCAGTACCAAACGA
>JAPKYO010000054.1 GCA_026394265.1 Candidatus Bathyarchaeota archaeon | reverse complement strand
GTCGAGGACGCCCTCGTACAGCCACGCCCCCTTCTGGGAGACGACGTAGACGAAGTTACCGATCATCCTCGTCGCGATGTAGCTTCCCTCAGTCTCGTAGGTCCTCTCTAGGACGGGGTTGAGCCTGTCCGAGACGTCGTATAAGTAGACCTCGGTCAATCCGCCGGTTGGCCTGTATGGGCTGCTCTTCGCCATCCCCGAGAACATCGGGCCGTAGCCGTTGACGAAGACGACGAGCTTGTCCCCAGAGATGAAGAGGTCGCCCACCTCGCTGCTGAAGCGTATCTTCGCCACGAGCGAGGCCGTGTCCGCCGGGTACGCCTTTATGATGTAGACCGTGTTGAGCCGCGTCAGGTAGATGTAGTCGCCGTCCGTCTTCACGATGTCCGCCTCATCAACTCCGGCGACCTGTATGTTCGTCGCCGAGTAATCGGGGATGGCACTATCAGCCGTAGCACCAGCCGTAATTGCGGCCGTAGCGGCGTCGGCCTTCGTTCCCGCCTGGGCCGCCGTGGAGGCCGCGCCAAAGACGAAGAACTCGATACCATAAGAGGTGTCCGTCTTCGTCTTCTCCTCGAGGAACCACTTCAGCTCCGCCTCCGACCTGAACCTGTTGAAGCCCGGGGGCTCATACTGGAGCACGAGCGGCGCGAAGTTGAAACTCGAAGCCGCGTTTAGGATGAGGCTCCCACAGAGAATCCCGAGGAACACATACGCCGTCAGACGCAACCTACCCGGTTCTGCCATGTTTCATCTGTGAAAAGGCTCCACCCGAGCCGGCTTAATGCTAGGCATTAGAACGAAAACCCCCCGCTGTTCTACTCCGTTGAACAGGGAAACCGTTAAGGGGCTCGCAGCCGCTCTGAGCCCCATGCGTCTCCTGCTCGTCGTCTCCACCCCCGGGAAGATCAGGGACGTGGAGGGGCTCAGCAACGCCGCCACGAGGGCAGGACACAGCGTCACCGTCTTCTTCAACGAGGAGGCCATAAGGCTCCTCAAGAACCCGAGCCCCGTCGAGTACCTCAACGCAGACCTACTCGCCTGCAGAGCCAGCGCCGTAGAGTACCAGATCACGAAGGAGAACATGGCGGTCAACGCCCGTATGAGCAGCCTCGCCGAGCTAGTCGAGCAGCTCGAGGGCAACGACAAGGTGGTGTTCCTGGGTTGAGCGAGGAGACCACATTCATATTCAGGAGCAAGGTCGAGCCCGGGAGCAGGTTCTGGGAGGGGCTCCGCCTGAGCGCCGCCTTCGTCGGCATGGACCACATACCCCTCATAGTCTTCATGGATGAAGCCGTCCCCGGCCTCATACACAACGCCCTCCCACTCCGCCAGCTCTGGGACTACCTGAAGACGACCAGCGACCTCGCCGGCATACACGTCCTCGACGTCGACATGGAGGAGATCGGCCTCAAACTCGCCGAGCTAGACCCAAACCTAAACGTGAAGATGATCACGCTCGACGAACTCGCCGAGAGGCTCGCTGAGAGCAGGGTGGTAGCCATCTTCTAGGAGGGCTGTGAATGATAATACTCCTACAGATTGGGACGCAGGAATACGGGGAGGCCTTCAGGATAGCCCGCCGCGTCGCGGGGCAGGGCAAGAAGATACTCATACTCTTCACCGGCGACGGCTGCAGGCTCGCGGAGGACCCCCAGCTTGTAGACAGCCTTGGCTTCGCGCGCCTCTTCGCCCTGAAGGATGACGTGAAGAAGCCAGTCGAGGGAGTCGAGGTCATCGACTACGCGGGCTGGGTCAAGCTGCTAGAGTACTGTAACAAGACGGCTTGCTGGACCTAGACCCACCAGATCCAGCCGCGTCGCTCCTTGCTCATCTCGCCGTGGACGACGCCCTTTATGCGGAGCTTGTTCAGGAAGACGACTGTCGAGTCTGGGCACCTGACGAGCCTCTTCTGCGTCTCCTCCTGCACCTCACGGGTCGTGAGGGGGTGCCCCGCGTCTTTGAGGAGCTGGATGATTAGCTGGTCCGCCTCCTCATCCTTGAGGACCCTGTTCTCCATGTGGAAACTCACCGCCTCGGCGGCTTTTATCCCGTTCGCCGCCGCCGTGAAACCTTACACTTTTATCCTGAATTACGCATTTCCTCACCGAGGAATACTGGTATGAAGCTGTTCACGGTGGGCCCCGTGGCTTGCTACCCCGTCGTCCTGAAGGCTATGGGGGAGCAGATGTACAGCCACAGGAGCGCCGAGTACAAGAAGCTCCACTACGACACGGTGGCGCGCCTCCAGGCGTACATCGAGACCCAGAACCCCATCTACCTGTTCAGCGCGACGGGTACGGGCTTCATGGAGGCGGCGGTCAGGAACTGCGTGAGGGAGAACCTCGTAGTCTGCGTGAACGGGGACTTCGGTAAGAGATTCGCCGACGTCGCCAAGGCAAACGGGAGGAAGGTGCAGATCGTCGAACCCGCGATGGGTGAGCCCGTCACTCCCGGGATGCTGGATGATGCCCTGCGCGGCCACCCCGAGGTCGAGGCGGTCGCCATCACCCACAACGAGACAAGCGCCGGCCTCATCAACCCCCTAAAGGACTTATGCGCCGTGGCGAAGAAGCACGGGAAGCTCATCTTCGTCGACGCCGTCAGCAGCATGGGCGGCACGGAGCTGAAAGTAGACGACTGGGGCATCGACATCTGCTTCAGCAGCAGCCAGAAGTGCTTCGGCGTACCCCCCGGCCTCGGCATAGGCTCGGTGAGCAAGAGGTGCCTAGAGGTCGCGGAGAAGATTCCTAACAGGGGCTACTATTTCGACCTCCTGCTCTGGCAGAAGGACCACGAGAAGGGGCAGGGCACACCCGTCACCTCCGTAATCCCCCAGATCGCTGGGCTAAACGCGGCGCTCCGCATGGTCGAGGAGAAGGGCGGCAAGCAGTGGTACTTCAACCTCTACAAGAAGAGGAACACGCGCATACGCCGCGCCGTAAAGAAGCTCGGCACACCCGTCTACCCGAAGAGGGGCTCGGAGAGCCCGACGGTCAACTGCGTCAAGGCGCCCAAGAACGTCCCCGGGGCAAAGGTCTACGAGGCGATGCGCGCGAAGGGATTCGAACTAGCCCAGGGATACGGCGCACTCAAGGAGACGACGTACCGCATAGGAAACATGGGATACATCCCCAACCTGAGCCTGACCCAGATGCTTGACGCCCTAAAAGAGGTCTACGAGGAGATAGCCCCGTAGCCACCCCTATTTTTTGAAGTAATCGCTTATCTCCGGCCTCGTCAGGAAGTAGATGACGATGGCGTACACCATCAGCTTGGTCACGGCCTGAATGGGTGACGAGGGCTCTATGTCGAGGGCGACGAATGTCCCGAGGACGCCCATCAGTATCTCGACTCCTGAGAGGATCATCGTGCCGATTTTACCCCACATGAACCCCTTCCAGAGCCCGTAGGCGAGGGCGAAGCCGGCGACGCAGTCCACAGTATAATAGACGACTGGGAACATGGACACGCCCATCATGTAGTAGCTGTAGACTACGACGAGGTTGATTATGCTCTGGACGAAGAAGAACGAGGCGAGGAGTGTGACTCCGAAGGGCCTTTCCATGGGGGATAGCCGGCGCGCCACCGTTATAGCCTTGACGCTAGAGGATGCCAGTCTTCTGCAGGACGTGGAAGGAGAGCATGATGATGAAGGCGGCCGTGAAGGGGAGGTGGAGAGCCCGCCCATACAGCTTAACATACATGTTATCGGGGCGCAGCCGCCTAACGACGCCGCTGACGACGATGACCGCCAAGAGGGCGAGCATGAAGACGGCGCTGTAGTGGACGGGTCTGATTATCCAGAAGCCGATCGGCGTACCCGTGTAGGGGTTGAGGCGGGCGTTGACGTGGTAGAGCGCCGCGATGAGCGAGAAGCCGCCTAACTCGCAGTGGAGCCCCCTCAGCCACTTACCGCTCCGCGGCAGGGCCGATAAGATGGTCGAACCCGCCAGGAGGAGCAGCGCGAGCCAACCGACCCAGTGGGGTGTGTCCTTCGGCCAGAGGAACAGGTCACCGGGGGCGACGTAGGGGCCGAAGGCGAGGGTCAACGCGGCGAAGACGAGGACGAGGCCGAGGACGCTGAGGATGTTACCGAGCTTCTCCCGCGACGCCATGGTCTTAGCTTCGGAGCCGCCCGCAATAATGCCTTCGGGTGAACCGCCCGGTCAGCGCCTCATGAAGCCGCGGAGCCCACCCTCGGCGGGGACCCAGTCGACGGATACGTCCTCGACGACCGCGTCAGAGGGTCCGACGCGGCACCATTCCAGGAACTCGCCGAGGGCAGCTTCGTCCCCTTCAACATGTATCTCTACGGAGCCGTCGGGGATGTTCCTGACCCACCCACTCAAATCCAGCCTTGATGCGCGTCTCTGGGTATCGGACCTGAACCCGACGCCCTGCACGTATCCCGAGACGATGATGTGGGCGGCCTTCACGGCTGCTCAACGCCGTACTTGGCCGAGATGAAGCAGCTCCCCTCGTGGCTGACCATGCATGGGCCGATGGGGGACTCGGGTGTGCATCCCTTGTTGAAGAGTGGGCAGTCCCATGGGTAGCAGACGGCGCGTAGGACCTCGCCGCAGCGGCAGCCGTGTGGCATTTCGTAGCTCGCCTCCGACTCGAATGTGAATTTCTTCGAGGCGTCGTGGTCCTCGAACTCCTTCCGGAGGGCGAGGCCCGAGGCGGGGATGGTGCCGATGCCCCTCCAGGGCGCGTCGCGTACCTCGAAGACCTCATCCATGAGCCTGAGCGCCGTCGGGTTCCCCTCCGGCTTAACTATCCTCGTGTAGGCGTTCTCTAGTTCACCTCTCCCCTCCTTGATCTGCCTGCAGATCATGGCGACGGAGAAGAGGATGTCGAGGGGCTCGAAGCCCGCGATCACCTGCGGGACCTTATACCTCCTCGCGACCTCCGCGTAACCCGTTTCGCCGATTATGGCGCTGACGTGGCCGGGATCGATGAAGCCGTCGACGGGTGTCTCCCCCGCTTTGAGGAGGTGGATCATGGCAGGCGGTATCAGTATGTGTGCGCTGTAGACACTGAAGTTCTCCGGCGGGTCGGCGAGCAACTCGGACGCCGTCGTCGGGGCGGTGGTCTCGAACCCCACGCCAAAGTGGACTACCTGCTTATCCGTCTCACGCGCCATCTCGGCGGCGTCGTGGATGCTGTAGACGACCCTGACGTCGGCGCCCCGGGACTTGGCGTCGGCGAGGCTTCCGAGCCCCGCGGGGACCCTGATCATGTCGCCGAAGGTCGTGAGGACCGCGCCCGACTCGGCGAGCCGTATGGCGAAGTCGATCCTGTTCGGCGGCACGGTGCAGACGGGGCAGCCGGGCCCCATGAGGACCTCGACGTTTCGGGGGAGCATGCTCCTGAGTCCATACTTCGTTATGGCGTCCTCGTGTGTCCCGCAGACGTGCACGATCCTGATGTGTCTGTCCCCCGCCAGCTCCCCGATGAGCTTCACGACCTTCTTGGCGGTCTCGCCGTCCCGGAACCGCTCAGATATGCCCGACATCACAGAAGCCATCGAGCCACCGGATATAAACCTCATCGAAGCATCGAGGAGTGGGGTTTATATCAGGAAAGCCCTCAACTGAGGGTGAGGATTGACAGGGTGTCGGAAGAGCAAGCCCCCGAGAAGTTAGTGTACAGCGACAAACCGGACTT